>NZ_MVOC01000017.1:1371-86286 GCF_002043095.1 Mycobacterium sp. AT1
GTGCGTGGTGCGTGGTGCGTTCGCCCGGACTGGCGCGTCGCGGCTGCGAGTCCCTTCATCCACAGTCCGCACTTCATCCACAGGGCACCCGGCCACTCGCCCGTCGTCAGCACCCGGTGTCGGGGGTCGGACGGTCAATGGTCTCGGGCAGCACGACACGGGCTGCCGAAGGAAGAACCGATGAAGGGAAGCGCAATGTTCGAGACCCCGTTCCACATGGTCGGCACCATCGTCACCGATCCGATCCTCCGTCGCGTCGGCGATCAGCAGGTGTACAAGTTCCGCGTCGCCAGCAACTCGCGCCGTCGCACGCCCGAAGGCAACTGGGAGCCGGGCAACTCCCTGTTCGTCAACGTCAACTGCTGGGGCCGGGTGGTCGACGGCGTCAGTGGGGTGCTGATCAAGGGGGACCCGGTGGTCGTGGTGGGCACCGTCTACACCAGCGAGTACGACGACAAGGAGGGCAACCGGCGATCGTCGGTCGAGGTTCGAGCCACCGCCGTCGGGCCCGATCTGACTCGCGCCACCGTGCGCATCGAGCAACGCAAGCGCACGGAGGACGAGGTGGAGCCCAGCGCCGAGGCGACGACCGACGAGGACCCCTCCGACGCCGACGAGGGTGCGATCGAGGGCGAGGCCCTGCCACTGACGGCGTAGCCGTAAGCCGTCGCGCCTAGGATGGTTGGCTGAGCGATACCCGCAGACCGGAAAGGCACTACCCAAAGCATGGCTGAGTTCATCTACACGATGAAGAAGGTCCGCAAGGCGCACGGTGACAAGGTCATCTTGGACGACGTCACGCTGAACTTCCTCCCCGGAGCCAAGATCGGCGTCGTCGGTCCCAACGGTGCTGGTAAGTCGAGCGTCCTGAAGATCATGGCCGGCTTGGACAAGGCCAACAACGGTGACGCGTTCCTCGCCACCGGGGCCTCCGTCGGCATCCTCATGCAGGAGCCGCAACTCGACGAGTCCAAGACCGTTCGCGAGAACGTCGAGGAGGGCGTGCCGATCAAGGCGAAGCTCGCTCGGTACAACGAGGTGGCCGAGCTGATGGCCACCGACTACACCGACGAGCTCATGGAGGAGATGGGCCAGCTGCAGGAGGAGCTCGACGCGGCCGACGCGTGGGATCTGGACTCCAAGCTCGAGCAGGCGATGGACGCGCTGCGTTGTCCGCCGCCCGACGAGCCGGTCACCCACCTCTCCGGTGGTGAGAAGCGCCGCGTCGCGCTCTGCAAGCTGTTGCTGTCCGAGCCCGACCTGCTCCTGCTCGACGAGCCCACCAACCACCTCGACGCCGAAAGCGTGCTGTGGCTGGAGCGGCACCTCGCCGACTACAAGGGCGCCATCCTCGCCGTCACGCACGATCGGTACTTCCTCGACAACGTCGCGGAGTGGATCCTCGAGCTGGACCGCGGCCGTGCCTACCCCTACGAGGGCAACTATTCGACCTACCTGGAGAAGAAGGCCGAGCGCCTCGCCGTCCAGGGTCGCAAGGACCAGAAGCTGCAGAAGCGGTTGGTCGAGGAGTTGGCGTGGGTACGCTCCGGCGCCAAGGCCCGCCAAGCCAAGAACAAGGCGCGCCTGAGCCGATACGAGGAGATGGCCTCCGAGGCGGAGAAGACGCGCAAGCTCGACTTCGAGGAGATCCAGATCCCGACGGGCCCGCGGTTGGGCAACATCGTCGTGGAGGTGGACCACCTCGACAAGGGCTTCGACGGCCGCATCCTGATCAAGGATCTGTCCTTCACGCTGCCGCGCAACGGCATCGTCGGCGTCATCGGGCCCAACGGTGTCGGCAAGACCACGCTGTTCAAGACCATCGTCGGTCTCGAGGAGGCCGACAGCGGCGTCGTCAAGGTCGGCGAGACCGTCAAGCTCAGCTACGTCGACCAGAACCGCGGCGGTATCGACCCGAAGAAGAACGTCTGGGAGGTCGTCTCCGACGGACTCGACTACATCGAGGTCGGGCAGAACGAGGTGCCGTCGCGTGCCTACGTGTCCGCGTTCGGCTTCAAGGGCCCCGATCAGCAGAAGCCGGCCGGGGTGCTCTCCGGTGGTGAGCGCAACCGGCTGAACCTCGCGCTGACCCTCAAGGAGGGCGGCAACCTGATCCTGCTCGACGAGCCGACCAACGACCTGGACATCGAGACCCTGAGCTCGCTGGAGAACGCGCTTCAGCAGTTCCCCGGGTGCGCGGTGGTCATTTCGCACGACCGCTGGTTCCTCGACCGCACCTGCACCCACATCCTGGCGTGGGAGGGCGACGACGACAACGAGGCCAAGTGGTTCTGGTTCGAGGGCAACTTCGGCGGTTACGAGGAGAACAAGCTCTCGCGGTTGGGAGCGGATGCTGCTCGCCCGCACCGGGTTACTCACCGCAGGCTGACCCGCGACTGATCTGACGGGGTTGAACCGCGTCGACACGACGGGCAACTAGTGTCGAACCGCGGGCCACTTGGCCGCTTCGGCGACCACATCCAACGGCGGACGGCACGCGCGTGAGGCAGGAGCGTTCGGTATGACGACGGTGAATCCTGGTGTTCCAGGAAGACAACGCAGCGACGGATCGACGGTGATCGACACGGCTCCCGGCAGTTCCATCGCCGAGGCGTACGTCGCGACCCACCAAAGCCCGCAGGGTGACGTGCCCGCCGCCGACGCCGCGCTGACGATGCCGGTCGCCGCCGCCGGGACCGTGTCCCCGGCACTGCTCGCGGCCCACGAGATGGTCGGGCATCAGCGCGCCACCGGCGACACGAAGGTCGTGGTGCACGCGTCCGACGACCCCAGCGGAATCGGCCCCGCGATCCAGATCGTCACCGACCAGAGCGCGATGCTGACCGACACCGTGACGGTGCTCCTGCACCGTCTCGGCGTCGCGTACACCGCGATCATGAACCCGGTGTTCCGCGTCCGCCGCGATCCAGCGGGGGGACTGGTGGACGTCCACCCCGTGAACGCGCCCGACGCCCCAAGGGACGGCGTCGACGAGACCTGGATTCACGTCCAGCTCTCGCCCACCGCGGATCCCAAGGCCGTCGCCGAGGCCGTCAAGCTTCTGCCAAGGGTGCTTGACGACGCCCGGCAGGTGGAACTCGACTCGGCGGCGCTGGACGCCGCGTTGGTCGTGTTGGCCAGCCAGCTGGACTCCGACCGCAAGGGCCACTTCCCGTCGTATGACCGTCGCGACGTGGCAGCGCTGTTGCGTTGGCTCGCCGACGGGCACTTCGTGCTGCTGGGTTACCAGCGCTGCTCGGTGGAGGACGGGACGGCCACCGTCGATCCGGCCAGCCGCCTCGGCGTACTGCGGCTGCGCACCGACGTGTTGCCGCAGCTGACCGACCAGGACGACCTGTTGGTGCTGGCCCAGGCGACCATGCCGAGCTACCTGCGCTACGGCGCCCACCCCCACATCGTGGTGGTCCGCGAGACGCTGCCCGGCGAGGACGCCGCCGTCGAGCATCGCTTCGTCGGGCTGTTCACCGTGGCCGCGTCGAATTCGAACGTCCTCGAGATTCCACTGATCTCGCGTCGCGTCCGGGAGGCGTTGGCGCTGTCACACGGCGACAACAGCCACCCGGGTCCGCTGACGCTGGACATCATCCAGACGATCCCACGTTCGGAGTTGTTCTCGCTCAGTGCTCAGCAACTGCTGGACATGGCCAACGCGGTGGTCGACCTCGGCTCGCGCCGCCGTGCGCTGCTGTTCTTGCGGACCGACCAGCTGTCCCACTTCGTGTCCTGCCTGGTGTATCTGCCGCGTGATCGGTACACGACGGTGGTCCGCCTGGAGATGCAGGACATCCTCGTCCGCGAGCTGGGTGGCGAAAGCCTCGAGTACACCGCGCGGGTCAGTGAATCACCTTGGGCGGTGGTGCACTTCACCGTTCGGCTGCCCGACGACAGCAAGCCCGAGGACGTTGACACGTCCTTGGAGGCCGAGACCAGGATCCAGAATCTGCTGACCGAGGCGGCCCGCACCTGGGGCGACCGGTTGATGGGGGCGGTCCCGACGGGCGCGATTTCCCGCGCCGACGCCGAGCACTACGCGGCGGCGTTTCCCGAGGTCTACCGGCAGGCGTTCACCCCGCACGACGCGATCGGTGACATCGCGATCATCGAACAGCTGCAGGATAATTCGGTCAAGCTCGTCTTCGCCGACGGCGGGGAGGGGCAGCCCGCCAACCTCACCTGGTACCTCGCCGGCCGATCGGCGTCGCTGAGCGTGCTGCTGCCGATGCTGCAGTGCATGGGCGTCGTCGTGCTCGAGGAGCGACCGTTCTACGTCAACCGTGCCGACGGCATGCCGGTGTGGATCTATCAGTTCAAGATCTCGCCGCAGAAGTCGATCCGCGAGGACGACGACGCCGTCGAACGCGAAGCCACCGCCATGCGATTCGCCGACACGGTCACCGCGATCTGGCACGGCCGGGTGGAGATCGACCGCTTCAACGAACTGGTCATGCGCGCCGGGCTGACCTGGCAGCAGGTCACCGTGCTCCGCAGCTACGCAAAGTACTTGCGGCAGGCAGGGTTTCCCTACAGTCAGTCCCACATCGAGACGGTCGTCAACGACAACCCGGCGACGGCCCGCGCCCTCGTCGAGCTGTTCGAGGCGCTCTTCGATCCGGACGACGCGCAGTCGGAGTCGGGGGAGAAGAAGCGCGACGCGTCGGCGGCGGCGAACGCGGTCGCGGTCGGCATCGACGCACTGGTGAGCCTCGACACCGACCGGGTGCTGCGGGCGTTCGCCTCGATGATCCAGGCGACGCTGCGCACCAACTACTTCGTCACCAGCCCGGCCTCCGCGCGCAGCCAGGACGTGCTGTCGATCAAGGTGAATCCGGGACTCATCGACGAATTGCCCTTGCCGCGACCGAGATACGAGATCTTCGTGTACTCACCTCGGGTCGAGGGCGTTCACCTGCGATTCGGAAACGTCGCCCGCGGCGGCCTCCGCTGGTCGGACCGCCGCGAGGATTTCCGCACCGAGATCCTCGGCCTGGTCAAGGCGCAGGCCGTCAAGAACGCGGTCATCGTGCCCGTCGGCGCCAAGGGCGGCTTCGTGGTGAAGAACCCGCCGGCGCCCACCGGTGACGCCGCCGCCGACCGCGAGACCTTCCGCAACGAGGGCGTCGCCTGCTACCGGCTGTTCATCTCCGGCCTGCTGGACGTCACCGACAACGTCGACACGGCCACCGGCGCCGTCACCACCCCCGCGGGTGTGGTGCGGCGTGACGGCGACGACGCCTATCTGGTCGTCGCCGCCGACAAGGGCACCGCGACGTTCTCCGACATCGCCAACGACGTCGCCAAGTCCTACGGATTCTGGCTCGGTGACGCGTTCGCCTCCGGCGGGTCGGTGGGTTACGACCACAAGGCGATGGGCATCACCGCCAAGGGCGCGTGGGAGTCGGTGAAGAGGCACTTCCGCGAGATGGGCGTCGACACCCAGACCGAGGACTTCACGGTCGTCGGGGTCGGCGACATGAGCGGTGACGTGTTCGGCAACGGCATGTTGCTGTCCAAGCACATTCGCCTCGTCGCCGCGTTCGACCACCGCCACGTGTTCTTCGACCCGAACCCCGACGCGGCGACCTCGTGGGCCGAACGGGAGCGGATGTTCGCGTTGCCGCGCTCCAGTTGGGACGACTACGACCGCAGCCTGATCAGTGAGGGCGGCGGTGTGTACAGCAGGGAACACAAGTCGATCCCGATCAGCCCCCAGGTTCGCGAGGCGTTGGGTCTCGACGACGGCGTCGAGGAGATGACGCCGCCCGCATTGATGAAGTCGATCCTGCAGGCGCCGGTCGACCTGTTCTGGAACGGCGGCATCGGCACCTACGTCAAGGCCGAGTCCGAATCCGACGCCGACGTCGGCGACCGAGCCAACGACGCCGTCCGGGTCAACGCAAATCAGATGCGCGCCAAGGTGATCGGCGAAGGTGGCAACCTCGGCGTGACGCAGCGCGGTCGCATCGAGTTCGAACTCAACGGCGGGCACGTCAACACCGACGCGCTCGACAACTCCGCTGGCGTCGACTGCTCCGACCACGAGGTCAACATCAAGATCCTCGTCGACTCGCTCGTCACCGGTGGCCAGGTGACCGCCGAGGAGCGCACTCCGCTGCTGATGTCGATGACCGACGAGGTCGGGGCACTCGTGTTGCAGGACAACGCCGCTCAGAACGATCTGATGGGCACCAGCCGGGCCAACGCGGCGGGTCTGCTCAACGTGCACGCCCGCCAGATCAAGGGTCTGGTCGCCGAGCGGGGCCTCAATCGCGAGCTGGAGGCGCTGCCGACGGACAAGGAGGTTCGCAGGCGCGTCGAGGCGGGGCTAGGTCTGACCTCGCCCGAGCTGTCCACGCTGATGGCCTACGTAAAGTTGGCACTCAAGGACCAGCTCCTCGGTAGCGAGCTGCCCGACCAGGAGGTCTTCGCGGCCCGGTTGCCCGAGTACTTCCCGCACCAGCTTCGGGACAGGTTCGGCTCCGAGATCCGCACCCATCAGCTCCGTCGGGAGATCGTCACGACGATGCTCGTCAACGACCTCGTCGACACCGCCGGGATCAGCTATGCCTACCGCGTCGCCGAGGACGTCGGCGTCGGACCGGTCGACGCGGTGCGCGCTTACGTGGCGACCGACGAGATCTTCCAGGTTGGCGAGGTGTGGCGACAGATCAGGGCGGCGGGTGACGCCGGGGTGGCCGTCGCCGTCACCGACCGGATGACGCTCGACCTACGTCGCCTGATCGACCGCGCCGGACGCTGGTTGCTCAACTACCGCCCGCAGCCGTTGGCGGTGGGTGCCGAGGTCAACCGGTTCGCGGCGAAGGTGGCGGACCTGACGCCGCGGATGTCGGAGTGGCTGCGCGGCGACGATCGCGCCATCGTGGCCAAGGACTCGGGTGACTTCATGGCCCAGGGCGTGTCGAAGGAACTGGCCATGATGGTCGCGACCGGGCTGTACCAGTACAGCCTGCTCGACGTCATCGACATCTCCGACATCGTCGAGCGGGACGCCGTCGAGGTAGCCGACACGTACTTCACGTTGATGGATCACCTGGGCATCGACCCCCTGCTCACCGCAATCTCGCGACTGTCTCGCGACGATCGCTGGCATTCCTTGGCGCGCTTGGCGATTCGCGACGACATCTACGGCTCGCTTCGGGCGCTGACCTTCGACGTCCTCGCCGTCGGTGAACCCGACGAGACGGGCGAGCAGAAGATCGAGGAGTGGGAGCTGTCCAACAGCTCACGGCTGGGGCGGGCTCGGCGCACGCTCAGTGAGATCAACGAAGACGGCGAGAAGGATCTGGCGACGTTGTCGGTGGCGGCGCGTCAGCTCCGCAGCATGACCAGGACGAGCGGAACGGGATCGACCGGGTGACCGAAAGATGGGTTTCTCCAGTGCCAGTGCGCTGGAGTGACATCGACATGTACCAGCACGTCAACCACGGCACCATGGTGACGATCCTCGAAGAGGCGCGCGTGCCGTTCCTCACCGAGCCGTTCGCCGACGACTTCGACACCATCGGCCTGCTCATCGCCGAGGTGCGCGTGATCTACAAGGGGCAGCTGCGGCTCGCGGATTCGCCTCTGCAGGTGACGATATGGGTCAAGCGCTTGCGCGCGGTCGACTTCACCCTCGGGTACGAGGTGCGGTCTGCGCTGGCCGACCCCGACTCCAAGCCTGCGGTCATCGGCGAATCGCAGCTGGCCGCGTTCCACATCGCGGAGCAGCGGCTGGTCCGGTTGGCGCCGCACCATCGGGACTATCTCCAGCGCTACCAGCGATGAGCGCTTGCGCGAAGAGCAGAGTGGCCCGATGAGCACGAGTGAACGTGGCCTGTGGCTCGACGACGTCGCGCACCGCGAAGACCTGGCGACCTTCGTCGACCGGGCGATACGGCTCGACGACTCCAGCGTCATCCGGCTGCGGCAGCGGTCGGGCGGGCAGGTCGTCGCTTGGCTGGCAACGGGTTTCGACGTCCTTGCGAGCCGAGTGGTCGCTGGCCGCGTGAACCCGGCGGACCTGTCCGTCGGTGCGGACGCATTGGCGTCGGCGCTTCCGTCGATGGACCAGTCGGGTTTCGTCGACCCCGGTTTTGCAATGGACTCCGCGTGGCGCGGGATGCTGCCGCCGGAATCGGGATTCGTGCACCTGGACGACGTGCCGGCCCGGGCCGTGCTCGACCTCGCGCAGCGCGGTGTGGCGTTGGCCAAGGAGTACGGCAGTGCCCACGGTCCGCCGGCGTCGTTGCTGGATCAGGAAGTCGTGGCCGTCAGCTCCGGTGACGTCAGCGTCGGCATCCCGATGCGATGCGTATTCGCCTTGACCGCAATGGGTTTCCTGCCGCAGTCGGCGACCGCCGACCAGTTCGCCCCCGAGTCCGTGGCGGCCGACGAGGTGGTGCGGGTGCGCGTCCTACCGACCTGGTTGCGGGTCGACGCCCGCTTCGGAACCGTCTACCGTCGCCGCGGCGACCCGGCCGTCGTCCTGCGTTAGAACGGCGAGTTGACCATCGACTGCGCCGCCATCTCCAAGTAGTTCAGCAGCACCTGGCGGTGCGCGTCGTCGAGGGTCCGCGAGTCCACCTCGGCGACGGCGGTGTGCATGCAGCGCAGCCAGGCGTCGCGTTCCAGCGGGCCCACCTTGAACGGAGCGTGCCGCATCCGCAGCCGGGGATGCCCCCTCAGGTCGGAGTAGGTACGCGGGCCGCCCCAGTACTGCTCGAGGAACATCCGCAGTCGTTCCTCGGCGCCGTCGAGATCGTCCTCGGGGTACAGCGGTCGCAGAATCTCGTCCTCGCGGACCAGTTGGTAAAACGTCGACACGATGGCTCGGAACGTCTCGGCGCCGCCGACTTCGTCGTAGAACGACGTGGGTTGTTCCGTCACGTCGTCCATTGTCCCTTCCCGCCGCGGGAGCGTCGGCGACGGGGGACCAGCACGGCGCCGTCACCGGATGTTCATTGGAGTGACCTGCGAACACCGCCCAAATTGCCGTGCGATCGGCGGCGATCCGTGGTGCACTATCTCTCGGAGGACCTATGTCGCAGCGAAGGAAGAGCCGCGGGCATCTGACCGCGGCGAGTTCAACTGGCGCCTCGGTGCTTGCTGCGCAGACCTTGCCCCTTCCCGGTGTCGAGGCGCGGCCACCGGCCACCGACTGCAGCGTGTGGGGCCGTCGCAGGGTGCTCTTGCTGAATTCGACGTACGAGCCGCTTGCCGCGCTGCCTGCCCGTCGCGCCGTGGTCATGCTGCTGTGCGGCAAGGCCGACGTGGTCCACGCCGACCCGGGCGGTCCGGTGATCCACTCGGCAACGCGCGCGATCACGGTGCCATCGGTGATTCGCCTGCGGTCCTTCGTCCGAGTGCCGTACCGGGCGCGGGTGCCGATGACCAGGGCGGCCCTCATGCACCGTGACCGCTTCCGATGCGCGTACTGCGGATCCAAGGCCGACACCGTCGACCACGTGGTGCCGCGTAGCCGCGGTGGCGCGCACTCGTGGGAGAACTGCGTGGCAGCTTGCGCAGGTTGCAACCACAAGAAGGCGGACCGGCTGCTCACCGAACTCGGCTGGACGCTTCGTTCGACACCGCTTCCGCCGAAGGGCCAGCATTGGCGACTCTTGTCGTCGATCAAGGAGCTCGATCCGGCGTGGGTGCGGTATCTGGGTGAGGGAGCGGCCTGAGTGGGCAGCCCTAGTGGGTTCGCGCGTGAGTATTGAGATACGGTTTGCGACGTGAGCACAGCACTTACGCATTCGCTGCTCGGCGGGGTCCCGCTGCTACTGGCCCTGGTTCTGGCTGCCTTGATCTTCCGGCGCAAGGGCCCGCACCCAGCGACGTACACGTTGACCGACGAGTGGACCCACGAGCCGATTCTGTGGGCCTCCGACGAACCGGCCGATCACGGCCACGGATCGCATCTGACGGTGGGGGGTGGCGCAAGTGGCAAGTGGTAGCGATCATTCGACCGAGGTCGCGAAGCGGGAGTCCGAGGTACTGCCCTACGGCTACGCCTACACCTCGAGCGGCCGCATCTCCGGCGTCACCGAGCCCGGTGAGCTGTCGGTGCACTACCCGTTCCCCGTCAAGGACCTCGTCGTCCTGGACGATGCCTTGAAATACGGCTCACGGGCGGCCAAGGCCCGCTTCGCGGTCTACGTGGGCGGTCTCGGTGCGGACACCGCGGCCACCGCGCGCGAGATCCTGGCCAAGGTGCCGACGCCGGACAACGCCGTGCTGCTGGCCGTCTCCCCGAACCAGAAGGCCATCGAAGTGGTCTACGGATCCGAGGTGAAGGGCCGTGGCATCGAGGAGGCGGCCCCGCTCGGCGTCTCGGCGGCTGCCGCGTCGTTCCGCGAAGGCAACTTGATCGACGGGCTCATCAGCGCTGTGCGCGTTCTCAGCGCCGGCGTCTCACCCCGCTAACACCCCCAGAAAACGACGAAGCCGGTGACCTTCTGGTCACCGGCTTTTACGTCTGTCTGCGTCAGTTGTTCTCGTCGTAGCGCTGCGCGATGGCGAGCAGCTCTTCACGGACGGTCGAATCGGGCAGTGCGTTGATCCGTGCGTAGAGGCGACGACGGTTCATCGAGCGGGTCAGCTCGGCACGAAGACGTGGGAATGGCATGGTGGTGCTCCTTCGTTGTGCCCTGGATCACAGGGCAAGGGTTGCTATGAGGCCGCCAACACGGGGATCGCCCCGCTGGCTGGCCCTCTAATCGTCCATGTTAAATCCAGGTAAATCAAGCTCCGACGTGTGATTTTGCGCTCACCGTGGGACTTGGAGTGGACGTCGACGCCGAGCGTCGAGCCGCTAGATCGAGTTGACGTCGTCCGGGGTTAGGTTTGCTGCACAGCCCACGAGCTGGGCTCGGATGCGGACGTACCGCTCGAGGAAGGTCCGCTCGTCGAGCCGTTTGCGGCGCAGCCATGCGGTCACTTCGTCGTTGCACTTGCTGGCGTTGCACGCCGCGCATGCGGGCACCACGTTGTCGAGGGTGTACCGCCCGCCGCGGGAGATGGCCATGACGCAGTCGCGCTGCAGCGGACGATCGGAGACCCCGCAGTAGGCGCAGCCGTCCCACAGGGCCCTGATCGCCGCCCATTCCTCGGTGGTCAGGTCGTTGACGACGGCCTTCACGCGCCGCGTGCGCCTGCGCGCTGCCCGCGCCCTCCGGCTGTTGGTACCCGCCATCGCAACATCATCAGGCGCGAGCGTGCGCGAACTGCGGCACCGACGCGGCGTGTTGCCCGCAGACTGGGGTACCCCGCGTGCGGGGAGCACGCTCGCCGGAAATGGGCCGGTTAGGACGCGTCGAACGCGCGCGCCCTCAGTGCCCGCTCGACGCCGGCCCGGCCCTCGATCACCAACCGGCGCAGTGCCGGCGGAATCTCACCGGCCAGGAAGCGGTCGGCCGCGTCCAGGCCTTCCTGGCTGACGTCCGACGACGGGTACAGGCCGATGACGACCGTTTGGGCCACCTCGCTGGAGCGTCGCTCCCACACCCCGAGGATCGCGTCGAAGTACTTCTGACCGAACGGCTTCAGCAGCGCGGCCTGGCCGGGCTGGACGAAACCGCCCACGATCGCCCTGGTGGTGATGTTGGCCAGCGTGTCGTCCTCGATGACCTGCTGCCACGCCGCCTCCTTCACGGCCGCTTGCGGGCGGGCGGCCGAAGCCGCTGCCGCGTTGCGCCGTCCGGCGGCGGTGGGGTCGCGCTGTGCCTCCGCGTCGATGAACGGGGTGTCGGTGCCGTGCTCGTCGACGTCGCCGCCGGCAGCCAGCGCGGTCACGATGCGCCACCTCAGGTCGGTGTCTATGGTCAGGCCCGGCAGCTCCAGGTCCGCGGGGTCGGTGTCCAGGAGCGCCGCCAGCACCGCCGTGTGCCGCAGCGACAACGCCGAGGTGCACAGGGCGTTGACGTAAGCCAGCTGGAAGTCCGAGCCCGCCTCGGCGGCGCGTGCCAGCTCCAGAAGGCGGTCGGCGAACGCAGGCCAGCCCTGCGAGCATGCCCAGTCAGGATCGGCGTAGGCGTTCAGGGCCGTTTGCGCCTGCAGAAGGAGGCGTTGTGCCACACCCACTTCGGTCTCGGCGTGCACGCCGCCCTTGACCAGTTCGACGAAGTCGCGGGCCTTCATCTCGGCCTCGCGCGTCATCTCCCAGGCCGCCGACCACGCCAGCGTGCGGGGGAGGGAGTCGGCGATGTCGGCGACGCGCGTCAACACCGTCTGCAGCGAGACGGGGTCCAACCGCAGCGAGCAGTACGTCAGGTCGTCGTCGTTGACCAGGATCAGCTGGCCCCGGGACACGCCCTGCAGGGCGGGCACGTCGGTGCTCGTGCCCTCGACGTCGAGTTCCTCGCGGTGGGTGCGCACCAGCTTGCCCGAGCCGTCGTCGTCGTAGATGCCGACGGCCAGGCGGTGGACGCGGGTCTCGCCAGCACCGGGTGCCGCGCCGCTCTGGTCGATCGCGAAGCGGGTGAACGTGCCGTCACCGTCGACGTCGAAGTTGGCCCGCAACGTGTTCAGGCCCGTGGTCTTGAGCCACTGACGACCCCAGTGCGACAGGTCGCGACCGGACGACTTCTCCAGCGCCCCAAGCAGATCCCCGAACGTGGCGTTGGCGAAGGCGTGGTCGCGGAAGTAGTCCCGTAAGCCGGCCAGGAACGCCTCGAGGCCGACGTAGGCGACGAGTTGCTTGAGGACGCTGGCGCCCTTGGCGTAGGTGATGCCGTCGAAGTTGACCTCGACGGCGTGCAGATCCGGGATGTCCGCGGCGACCGGATGGGTCGACGGCAACTGGTCCTGCCGGTAGGCCCACGACTTCTCGACGTTGGCGAACGTCGTCCACGCGGCCTTGTATTCGGTTGCCTCGCTTTGGCACAGCACCGAGGCGAAGGTGGCGAAGGACTCGTTGAGCCAGAGGTCGTCCCACCACTGCATGGTGACCAGGTCGCCGAACCACATGTGTGCCATCTCGTGCAGCACCGTCTCGGCGCGGCGTTCGTAGCTGTAGCGCGTCACCTTCGACCGGAAGACGTAGTCCTCGAGGAACGTCACGGCGCCGGCGTTCTCCATGGCGCCGGCGTTGAACTCCGGGACGAACAGCTGGTCGTACTTGCCGAATGCGTATGGCACGCCGAAGTTCTGGTGGTAGAAGCCAAAGCCCTGCTTGGTCTCGGTGAACAGGCGCTCGGCGTCCATGTACTCGGCCAGCGAGCCACGGCAGAAGATGCCGAGCGGGATCTCACCGTGCTCGTCGGAGTACACGTCGTCCCAGCGGGCGTACGGACCGGCGATGAGAGCGACGAGGTAGGTGCTCATCCGCGGCGTGGTCTCGAAGGTGTGCACGCCATCGTCTACCGAGACCGTCGCGCCGTTGGAGATGACCTGCCAGTGCGCGGGCGCGGTCACCGACACGTCGAAGGTGGCCTTCAGATCCGGCTGGTCGAAGCACGCGAACATCCGCTTGGCGTCGGCGGTCTCGAACTGCGAGTACAGGTACACCTCGTCGTCGACCGGGTCGACGAACCGGTGCAGGCCTTCGCCGGTGTTGGAGTAGCGGCAGTCGGCCTCGACGACGACGACGTTGTGCTCGGCCAAGCCGACCAACGGGACGCCCGTGGACTCGTCGTAGCCGGACACGTCGATCGCCTCACCGTTGAGCGTCGCGCTGCGGACGGTTCCAGCCGCCACGTCGACCACGGTGTCCGAGCCGGCGAGGGCGTCGAAGGTGATGGTCGTCGTCGACCGGAAGGTGTTCTCGCCGGGCGCGCCTGCGCCGTCGGTCAGATCGAGCACGATCCGGTAGTTGTCAACGGTGACGAGCGCCGCGCGCTCGGCCGCCTGGTCGCGAGTGAGGTTGGGAAGTGCCACGTCGGCCAAGCCTAGACGTAGTTCGGGAACACGGGCAGTGCGTGCATAGTTGTGCCAAACGGTGCTGTGCCCAGATCTGACCCGTACGACTGCCGAGAGGATTCGATGATGGCCAAGAAGGATGTCGCCGGTTTTTGGTTCGACCCCCTGTGCCCCTGGTGCTGGATCACGTCACGCTGGATCCTCGAAGTTCAGCAGGTCCGCGACATCGAGGTCGAATTCCACGTGATGAGCCTCGCGGTGCTCAACGAGGGACGCGACCTGCCCGACGAGTACCAAGAGATGATGAAGAAGGCCTGGGGCCCGGTGCGTGTCGCGATCGCGGCCGAACAGGCCAAGGGCAGTGAGATTCTCAGCCCGCTGTACACCGCGATGGGCACCAAGATCCACAACCAGGGCTACCGCGAGACCGACCCCGACTTCGAGCGGGTCATCGCCGAGTCGCTCGAGGAGGTCGGGTTGCCCGCCGAGCTGGCCGAGGCGGCCACCAGCGACAAGTTCGACGAGGCGCTCCGCAAGAGCCATCACGCGGGTATGGACGCGGTCGGCGACGACGTCGGCACGCCCACGATTCACGTCAACGGTGTCGCGTTCTTCGGGCCGGTGCTCTCGCGCATCCCGCGTGGCGAGGAGGCCGGCAAGCTGTGGGACGCCTCGGTGATCTTCGCCGCGTATCCGCACTTCTTCGAGCTGAAGCGCTCGCGCCACGAGTCACCCGAGTTCGACTGACCTGACCGCGACGGGCGTCAGACGGGGTTGGTCAGGTGACGGTGAAGATCATCGACTGCCAGCCCGTCGCGCCGTCCGGCACCGGGCCGGGGTTGATCAGCCGCAGGCGTTCCTCGGCCTGCATCACGCCGTCGCCGTCGTAGGCGCGTGACGTCACGGTGTGCTGGCCGGGCGGCAGGGTCGTCGTGAGCTTGAACATCCGCCAGGTGTTGCGGTTGACCTCGGTGGCCAGTTCGGCCTGCTGCCAGTCGCCCCCGTCGACCCGCACCTCGACGCGGCTGATGCCCCGGCCCTGCGCCCACGCCGTGCCCGCGACGGTGACCAGGGGACCGGACAGCTGCTGGAAGGCCGTCGGTGCGTCGATGCGCGAGGAGATCTTGATCGGCACGACGCCCGGCGGTTGGCCGTCCCAGCCGCGTTCGACCCAGTAGGGCTTGACGTCGTAGGTGGCCAGTTCCAGTTCGGTCAGCCACTTGGTGGCTGACACGTACCCGTAGAGCCCGGGCACGACGGTCCGCATCGGGAAGCCGTGCTCGGGTAGCAGCGCCTCGCCGTTCATGCCGATCGCCAGCATCGCCTGCTTGCCGGTCGCGCGGAGCATGTCCAGCGGCGTGCCGAGGGTGAAGCCGTCGACCGAATGGCCGACCACCTGCTGGGCCCCACTCTGGATGCCTGCCCGATCCAGCAGGTCCAGCAGGGGCACCCCGATGAAGTTGGCCGTCGAGACGTACGGACCGCCGACCTCGTTGGACACGCACGTCATCGTGATCGTCTGCTCCACCAGCGGCATGGCTCGGATCTCGTCGAAGGTGAACTCCAAGGGCTCGTCGACCAGGCCGGTGATGCGCAGCGTGGCGTCCTCGGCGCGCAACTGCGGCACCTCGAGGTTGACGTCGATCCGGTAGAAGTCCGCTGCGGGCGTGAGGAACGGCGGTGTGCCCAGTTCGGGGAACGCGGCTCCCGGGGGGATGGGCGGTGCCGGTGTCGTCGGCACCAACTCGCCGACCCGCTGTCGTGACGCGGTTACGTCGACCCGACGCGCCAAGGCGACACCGCCGGCACCGGCGACGACGGCGCCCACCGCCGCGACGACGGAACTCAGCAGGAAACGGCGTCGCTCCAACGTCTTTCGTGGTGCGGCGTCGTCGGTGGCGGGTGGTCGCGCGCGGCCGTGCAGCCACCAGAACACGCCGACCCCGGCAACCAGCGCGGCGGCGGGCGCCACCAACCCGACGACGCCGGTCGACTGCTCACCGACAGCCAGCGCACCGACCACGCCGATGGCCACGATGGCGACGAGACCGGGAATCGCGCTGCGCCGTGACGCCAGTCCCACGATCACGCCGACGAGCACCAGCACCACGGCCATGCCGATCAGCAGTGCCGGCTTGTCGTTGGTGCCGAAGTTCTTGATCGCGAAGTCCTTGACCGCCGCGGGCGTCCGGTCGACGGCGGCGTTCCCGACCGCGAAGAAGGGTGACGCCGCTGGCGTCAGCAGCAATCCCGCGACGAGGTGCCCCGCCCCGAGCGCGGCGAGGACGGCGAGCACCCCCGCGGTTGCGGCGCGGACGGCCGGGAGGCGCGGGGTCGACGAAGTCATGGTGGTTATTCGTTGCCGTTGCGTCGGCGGACGACACCGCGTCGAGTTGCGGCGATGCGCACCTCGGGCGACGCTGTGCCCATGACGGTGCATTCATGACGACGGCCGAGCCCACCACCGACGGCTCCTACCGCAACAAGATCGTCGCGGTCGAGCCCGGCGGCAACGAATTCATCGCCGAGGCCGACCGCCACGGCAAGCCAAGCCAGTTGTTCTGGACGTGGACGTCGCCCAACCTCGAATTCGCGACGATCTTCGTCGGGGTGCTCGCCGTCTCCGTGTACGGCATGAGCTTCTGGCAGGCCGTCACGGGCATCGTCATCGGCACCGGCCTCGGCGCGCTCGCGCACTACTTCCTCTCGGCGCGCGGTCCCTTGCACGGAGTGCCGCAGATGGTGTTGGGGCGCTTGCCCTTCGGTTTCAAGGGCAACGGTCTGCCCGCCGTTCTGATGTCGGTGACGGCGGGGGTGGGCTGGTTCGCGACCAACAGCGTCAGCGGGGCCTACGCCTTGGCCGCCCTGTTCGGCATCGGACCGCTGGTCGGACTGATCGTCATCGTGCTCGTCCAGACCGGCTTCGCGTTCTTCGGCCACAACCTGGTGCAGGCCTTCGAACGGTGGTCGTTCCCGGTGCTGGCCGTGATCTTCGCGGTCGCCTCGGTCGCGATCCTCACCAAGTCCAACTTCGGCGCGCCCGCCCTGGAACCCTTCGTCGGCGACGGCTCGATGGGCGGGTTCCTGCTCACCGTCGGGACCGCGTTCGGCTACGCCGCGGGGTGGACGCCGTATGCGGCGGACTACACCCGCTACCTTCCCTCGACCGTGTCGACGGCACGGACCGGGTTCTTCGCCTCTGCCGGTCTCTTCCTGTCGTGCGTGGTGCTGGAGATCGTCGGCGCGGCATCGGTCACCATCGGCCCTGCGCTGTCGGAGAATCCGACGGAGGCCTTCGTCGGTGAGCTGGCCTCTCCGATCGCCAAGGCGACGCTGCTGGCCATCGCGATCGGTGCGATCGCCGCCAACTCGATCAACATCTACTCCGGCGCAATGGCCTTCGTGACGATCGGCGTGAAGCTGCCCGCCCACATCGCCCGTGCGTTGGTGACGGTGTTCTTCGGGGTGGCCGGGTTCCTGGTGGCCTGGTGGGCGCTGCCCGACGCCGCCGCGAGCTACGAGGCATTCCTGTTGATCATCGCGTACTGGATCGGGCCGTGGCTCGGGGTGGTGTTCGCCGACCAGTACCTGCGGCGGGGGCAGGCGATCGCCGGCTTCCTCTACGACCGGTCCTACGCGAACTGGGGCGGCCTGGCGTCGTTCGCCATCGGCCTCGTCGTGTCGGTTCTGCTCTTTTCCAACCAGGAGAAGTTCGTCGGGTTCATCGCAAGGGGAGCTCCTCAGCTGGGCGACATCACGTTCTTCGTGGGATTCCTGATTGCAGGCGGCGTATACCTGGTGGCATGCAAATCCAAGATCTCCGCGGAACGTCTGGCGGTATGACCCCTGAGGACATGCTCGACGTCGCCGTAGAGGAGGCCCGAAAGGGATTGTCGGAGGGCGGAATTCCCATCGGGGCCGCACTGTTCAGCCAGGACGGTGTGCTGCTCGGCAGCGGTCACAACCGGCGAGTGCAGGACGACGACCCGTCGGTGCACGGTGAGACCGACGCGTTCCGGGCCGCTGGCAGGCAACGAAACTACCGGTCGACCATCATGGTCACGACGCTGTCGCCGTGCTGGTACTGCAGCGGCCTGGTGCGGCAGTTCAACATCGGCGCGATCGTCGTCGGCGAGGCCAAGACCTTCAGCGGCGGCCACGACTGGTTGGCCGAGAACGGGGTCGACGTCACCGTGCTCTCCGACGAGCGGTGCATCCAGATGATGACCGACTTCATCGAAGCACGACCGGAACTATGGCTGGAGGACATCGGAGAATGAGCGTGATTGCCACGGTTGACATCTCGCGTTGGCGTGCCGGCGGGTCCGCCGCCGCCGCCGTTGCCGCGGAGGTCGACCAGAGCCTGCAACAGGCGGGATTCATCCTGGTCACCGGGCACGGCGTCGACCCGGATCTCGCTGCCGCGGTGCGCAAGGCCAGTCGCGACTTCTTCGCCCAGCCGTTGCAGACCAAACAGCGGTACAGCGTGCCGGTCGGTGGGCACGGCTGGATCGGACCGGGTGCCGAGGCCAACGGTTACTCCGAGGGGACCGAGACGCCACCCGACCTCAAGGAGAGTTTCAGCCTGGGCGCCGAGACCGCGACGGGGGACGCGGACGTCGACCGAATCTGGTTCGCGCCCAACGTATGGCCGGCCGAGGCGCCGGGATGGCAGGCGCTGGTCACGGAGTACACCGACGCGGTGCGTCGCCTCTCCGACGACCTGTTGGCGCTGTTCGCCCACGCGTTGGGGCTGCCAGCCAACCCCTGGGCGGCGCTGGCGGATCGGCCCACGTGGACGATGAACATCAACCACTACCCGCCCGTCAGCGTCGTCGGCGAGCCGGAACCCGGGCAGTTCCGCATCGGCCCCCACACCGACTTCGGCACCGTCACGGTTCTGGATCGCGAGCCGGGAGCCGGTGGGCTGCAGGTGTATTCGGAGGTCGGCGGGTGGGAGGACGCCCCGTATGACCCCGAGGCGCTGACGGTGAACATCGGCGACCTGCTGGAGTACTGGAGCGGTCGGCGCTGGCCGTCGGGCAGGCACCGCGTGCTGCCGCCGCAGCCCGAGGCTCCTGAGGAAGACCTGGTGTCGCTCATCTACTTCTACGAGGCCAACCACGACGCGCTCGTCACGCCGCTCGCGCCGCCTATCGGCAGGGTCGAGGGGCTGACGCCCGTCACCACGTCGGACTTCATCAAGGAACGACTCGACGCCATCACCGTCGGCTAGTTACCCCTGGCTCGTTGGTCGGATCGACAATTCGCCGATCTCGACCTCCCAGGGTTGGTCGACGACGAACTGAACGGCTCTGGCCACCGCGTCGGGGTCGAGTGCGAATTCCGCCATGCCGCGGCTGATTTCGGCGCGGATGGCCGGATCGGTGATGGTGTCGGCGAACTCGGTCCGTGTCATTCCCGGTGAGATCGCCGTCGTCTTCAGCGTGCCGTCGGTGGACTCCTGCCGCAGCCCCTCCAGCATGGTTCGGACGGCGTTCTTGGTCGCCGCGTACACCGCCATCGTCGGGACGATCTTCAGTCCGGCCGTGGAGACGATGGTGACGAAGTGGCCACGGCGCTGGCGCTCGAAGATCGGCAGGGCGGCGTCGATGCCGTTCAGGACCCCGCGCAGGTTGACGTCGATCATCGCGTTCCAGTCCGAGCGTCGGCGGGCGGCCATGGGGGAGATGGGGCCGATGCCTGCGCTGCTGACCAAGACGTCGAGCCGGCCGTAGGTGGAGACGGCGGTCTCGGTGAGCAGCTGGAGGTCCTCGGCGCGGGTGACGTCGACGGTGACCGTAGTCGCCCGACCGCCCGCGTCCCGGATCTGCGACGCCAGTGAGTCGAGGTGGTCGGTGCGACGGGCCCCAAGAACCACCGCGGCGCCCGCGGCCGCGAGTCGGCGGGCGGTGGCCGCGCCGATGCCGCTGCTGGCGCCGGTGATGGCGATGACCTTGTCCTCGAGTGGGCCCATGACTAACCTCCTGAAGTGAATCGGACGAACTGTCCGCTTTGAGTTAAGCGGACAGTTTGTCCACTTGCAAGGGGGCGGTATGGCCGAACGCAGTGACGCGGCGCGCAATCGCGCGATGATCATCGACGCCGCTCGGGAGCTGGTCGCCGAACCGGGCGAGCTCAAACTCAGCCTCGTCGCGCGGCGGGCCGGGGTGGGGCAGGGCACGCTCTACCGCCACTTCGCCACCCGCGACGAGCTGATCCGCGCCCTCTACGACCAAGAGATCGACGATCTCGTCGCGCTGGCGCATTCGCTGCTCGTGGAGTGCGGACCCGACGTCGCCCTCCAGAGGTGGTTCGCCCAGCTCGCGGAGTACGCCCGGGTCAAGCTCGGAGTGATCGCTGCCGTGGAAGCCTCGGTGTGGCAAGACATCTCGGCCCAGACGCCGGGCAAGCTTGCCGGGGCGCTCTCCGCGCTCCTCGACGCGGGCCGCGAACAGGGCGTGCTTCGCGGCGACGTCGACGCCCGCGACGTCATCCTGCTGTCGTGGTTCCTCGCCCACGTCGAGCGTGACGAGTGGGACGAGCGCACACCGCGCCTGCTGAGCGTGCTGCTCGACGGGCTGAGAGTGAGGTAGGCGAGAAGCCAGGGCGCGGACGGGCCGGTTAAGGTGTCCGCCATGCGCGTCTACCTCGGCTCTGACCATGCCGGATACGAACTCAAGCAGGCCATCGTCGAGCACCTTGAGTCGAGCGGCCACGAGCCCGTCGACTGCGGTGCGTTTGCCTACGACGCCGAGGACGACTACCCGGCCTTCTGCATCGCGGCGGCGGAGCGGACCCTCGCCGACCCGGAGAGCCTCGGCATCGTCATCGGCGGTTCCGGCAACGGCGAGCAGATGGCCGCCAACAAGGTGCCCGGCATCCGCTGCGCCCTGGCCTGGAGCGTCGAGACGGCGTCCCTGGCGCGTCAGCACAACAACGCCCAGGTGATGAGCATCGGCGGCCGGATGCACACCGTCGCCGACGCCCTAACGTTCGTCGACGCGTTCCTGACCACCGCGTGGTCGGACGCGCCGCGCCACCAGCGTCGCATCGACATCATGTCCGAGTACGAGCAGACGCACGTCGCGCCACCCGTCCCGGGCGCCTAGGGCATGCCCGAGGGGCACACCCTCCATCGGCTGGCCCGCCTGCATCAGAAGCGTTTCGGCAACGCGCCCGTCGTGGTGACCAGTCCACAGGGCCGCTTCGCCGACTCCGCAGAAGCGGTCAGCGGACGGGTGTTGCTCACCGCCGACGCGTGGGGCAAGCACCTGTTCCACCACTACGAGGGTGGCGCGGTCGTGCACGTCCACCTCGGGCTCTACGGCAAGTTCACCGAGCACCCCCTGCCCCTGCTCGACCCGGTGGGGCAGGTGCGGATGCGGATGGTCGGCGCCGAGTACGGCACCGACCTGAGGGGTCCCACCGTGTGCGAGGTCATCCACCAGGTCGAGGTCGACGACATCGTCGCGCGGCTCGGGCCCGATCCGCTGCGTCGCACCGCCGACGCCTCTCGCGCGTGGGTGCGAATCAGCAAGTCCCGCAGGGCGATCGGCGCCCTCCTGATGGACCAGAAGGTCATCGCCGGAGTGGGCAACGTCTACCGCAGCGAGTTGCTCTTTCGGCACCGCATCGAGCCGCACCGTCCCGGCACCCTTCTCACCGAGGAGGAGTTCGACGGCGCGTGGACCGACCTCGTCGCCCTGATGAAGGTCGGCGTGAGCCGCGGCAAGATCATCACCGTCCGGCCCGAGGACGACAAGGGCCTGCCAGGACTTCGCGGCCGACCGCGGAGCTACGTCTATCGGCGGACGGGGGAGCCGTGCCGAGTGTGCGGGACGCCGATTCGCACCGAGGTGATGGAGGCCCGCAATTTGTTCTGGTGCCCCAGCTGTCAGGTGTAGCGCGAAGGCTGGGTGGGCGCGCCCTGGCGTTTGACGGGACAATCGGCGGGTGGAACTCCTCCTCGTCGTCGTCGGGGCGATCGTCGTCACCGCCATCGCCCACCACCGGGGTCTAGAACCCGCGCTGATCATCGTCGTCATCGGGATCGCGGCCTCGTTCGTCCCAGGCTTCGAGGCGCCCGAACTCGACTCCCACATCCTGCTGACGGTGGTGCTGCCGCCGCTGCTCTACTCGGCGGCGCTGAACTTCTCGTTCCCGACGTTCCTGCGCAATATCCGACCGATCCTCGGTCTTGGCGTCGGCCTGGTCGTGGTCACCGCCTTCACCGTGGCGGCGGTGTCCTCGTGGCTCGTCGTCGTGCCGCTGACGTTCGGCACGGCCCTGATCCTCGGCGCGATCGTCGCCCCGCCGGACGCCGTCACCGCCGTCGCGGTGGGCCGCAAATTGGGGTTGCCGAAGAAGGTGATGGCCATCCTGACCGGTGAAAGCCTGATCAACGACGCCGCAGCGCTGACGTTGTTCACCATCGCGGTGGCTCAGGTCGCGGGCAGCCACACCTTCATCGAGAACCCCTTCCTGCTCTTCGGTTACAGCGCGGTCCTGGGCCCGATCGTCGGCGCCGCACTGGGGTTGGTGACGCTGTGGATCCGCAAGCGACTGAACAACCCGGGCTTGGAGACGGTTCAGGGTCTGGTAGTGCCGTTCGCGGCCTTCATCGCGGCCGAGGAGTTGCACGCCTCGGGCGTCCTGGCGGTCGTCGTCGCCGGCTTCGTCGTCGGCAACGGAACCCTCGGCGCGGGCTACCAGACCCGGCTGCAGGAACGCTACGTCTGGAACTCGGTCGACGTGCTGTTGGAGGCCTTCGTCTTTGCCTACATCGGTCTGCACCTGCGATTCGTGCTCGAGGACCTCCGCGAGGCCCACGAGTCGCTGGGCGAGGTGGCGGTCGCCTCGCTGATCGTGCTGGTCATCGTGATGCTGATCCGGCCGCTGTCGGTGCTGGTCATGTTCGGTCGCAGCAAGCTGTCAAGCCACGTGGAGAGCAAGCTGAGCGTGCCCGTCCCGGCGGCTGGCGGGCGAGGAGCCCTCGGCACCCGTCGCCGTGGAAAGCCGCCCGGCAAGTGGCGGTCGGTCATCGACCGCCGGTCGTTGAGCTGGAAGGAGAACGTGGTGGTCTCCTGGACCGGCATGCGCGGGGTGGTGACGTTGGCCGCTGCCGCGGCGATTCCGGTGACGACGGCGGCGGGGGAGCCGTTCCCCGAACGCGCCACGATTCAGGCCATCGCGTTCGTGGTCAGCGTCGGCACGCTGTTGATTCAGGGCAGTACCCTGCCGCCGCTCATCAGCCGGTTGAACCTGTCGGCGGGCGCGTCGGACTATGAGCGGGAACAGACCCTCAAGGCCGAGCGCGTGGTGCACGAGGCGGCCGACGGGGTGCTCGCCGAGTTCAGGGCAAACCCGCCAGACGGCCTCGATCCGCGGGTGCTCGCCGAGATTCGCAACACCATCGCCAGGCACTCACAGGACGCCGACGAGATGCCCGATCCGGCGACCCACACCTTGCGCGCGGAGGTCTTCGGAGCGCTGTATCTGCAAGTGCTGCAAGCGCAACGGGCCGCCCTGATCGCCGAGCGCGACGAGGGCCTGATCGAAGACGAAGCGGCCCGAGCCATGCTCGACCGGCTCGACCTCCAAGAGGCCGGAGTGTCGGCGCGGCTCGAGAGTCGCTTCTAGTTCGGGTTCGTCTGAGAAGGGCGGGCTAGCGCCGGCCCAGACCCGCTCCCGGAGTTGATGTCACGGGCGATATCTACTTCAGCGCGCAGTGCTCGCTACCTAGAAGCCGCCGAAGTCTCCGCCGCCAAAGTCGCCACCGCCGCCGAAGTCGCCGCCCCAGCCACCGGAGTCACCGCCGCCCCAGCCTCCGCCGGAGTCGCCACCCCAGCCGCCGCCGTCGCCGCCACCGGTGTCGCCGTAGTCCTGGCCCATCTGGTCGCCGCCGCCGTCGAGCTGGCCTTGGTCCATGCCGTCCTGGAACCCGTCGCCGTAGCCGTTCTCGAAGCCCTGCGCGTCATAGCCGACGCCGCCCATGCCGGAGAACATCGCACTGAAGAGCAGCACCGAACCCATGCCCCAGGCGCCTGCCACCAGGGCGGGCTTCCACCACGGCTCGGAGTACCAGCCGGCGGGGACGGGACGCCCGGCGACGCGGCCGCCCGGGTAGTAGTTCGGGGTGCGCTCGGACGGCGACGGCGAGGCCTCGATGTCGCGGCCCTCGAACTCGACGCGGCGCGCTTCGGTCACGGTGCCCGCCGAGTTCTGGCCGGCCAAGGACTCGAGCTCGGGTCCGGGATCCATGTTCATCGCGACGCGGGCCGCGCGCACGTAGTACAGCCCCTCCATGGCGCTCTCCTTGGCGAGCTGCGCCTGCTTCGCGGTGGTGGCCTGCTCGATCTGAGATCCCGCCGCGGTGAAGCGCTCGGAGGCGTCGGCCAGCGCCTGCTTGGAGGCGTCGTCGGTGCCGGTCAGGTTGATCACCTGACCGCCGAGGCGGTCGATCGTCCGCCGGGCGTCGGCCTTGGCGTCGTCGAGCGATGCCGCGTTGCGCTTGCCGGACGCCTTCGACGAGGCGATGACGGCGAAGGCGATGACGGCGATGAGAACGACGATGAGCACCAGCAGAAAGCTGTTCATGGCGCCCAGCCTACCGACAGGAAACGGTGTCGAACCGGGCCGGATGAGGGCATTCTCAGAATGCGCGCAGTCCGGCCTCGGCGCAGGCGGCGTCATCCTCGGCGCTGGCACCGCTGACGCCCACCCCGCCGACGATCCGGCCACCCGACGTGATCGGCACACCGCCCCCGAATATGACGAACCGACCACCGCCGTTGGCGTGCAGGCCGAACAGCTCGCCACCGGGAGCGGCGAGGACGGCGAGCTCGGCGGTCGAGATGCTGTTGGCGACCGCCGTGTAGGCCTTGTCGACCGCAAGGACCGGCCCGGCGATCTCGGCGCCGTCCATTCGGCCGAAGGCCACCAGGTGACCGCCCGAGTCGACGACGGCCGCCGACACCAGGATCGATCGCCTGGCCGCCTCGGCGTGCGCGGCCTCGACGATGCGGTAGGCGGCTGCGAGATCGGGAGTCACCTGGTCATTCTGGCCCGGCGTCGCCGTCCTCGCTGCCCGTGCTTCCCGTGTCGTCGCCTGGGGTGGCGGCCGGTGTCGTGTCTGCCGCGGGGGTGGGCGTCACCGAGTCGCTCTTATGGGGCTTCGGGGTGTCGTCCTCGGTGCCTGCCGGCTCGACCTTGTTGCCGGTCTTCATGACGTCGGTGGTGGCCTCGGCTTTGTTCTCGGTGTCGGCCGTCGGCGTGAGCTTGGTGGTGGGCTTGGTGACGGTCTCTTCGTCGACTGGCTCGGGTGCGCGGTGTCGCGCGGAGGTCGTCGGGGTCTCGGAAACCTCTTGGACGACGGAAGTATTCGCGACCGTCGCGGTGTGCGGCGGGGCGACCGCCGCGTCCGGGGTGATCGGCGGCAGCTCGTGCAGCGGGGTGCCGATCAGCGGCCCGCCCCCGATCAGGTGCTGGACCGCCACGACGACGGGGTTCTCGAAGATCCCGTTCACGAGGCCGATGACGACGGGATTTCCCTTGGCGGCGGCGATCAACCGCCGCTGCACGACGGCGATGGGTCCGCCGCGATAGTCGGTGACCTCGTCGGGGAAGAACGCGATGATGGCGGCCCGTTGGCCGGGATCGGCCGTCGCGTCGAGCAGCCGGTTGCGGACCACCTGGATGAGGCCGCCGGTGACGAAGTCGCTGATGAACTGGTGCTGGTCGGGGTCGGTGAACAGTTGCAGGAAGCGGTGGGCCTCCGACTGGAACACCCCGCCTTCGAAGAAGTCGTTCAGGATCTGGGTCTGGTCGGGGCTCGTGAGCCGTGACGTCGCCTGCTTCTTCAACACGCCGGCAATTCCGCCGTGGAAGAAGTCGCCGATCACCTCCTGCTGCTGCGGATCCCGAAACGACAGGAGCAGCTGGCGGTAGACCGCGGTGGACAGGTTCGCCAAGACCGGGGTGACGGCGGGGTCGAAGAGGGTGCTGACCGGTGGCGGCGTGACGGCCACCGCGAGGCCGGTCGACCGGGCGGCCAGCGCCACCTCGGTGGCGTGGACGACGTGAACGTCTTTGGGCGCCAACGGTGCCGCGACGGTAGTCACCGACGCAACGGTCAGGGCGGCGGCGGCAATGCCGAGCCAGCGTGGGGCAGTGCGTACCTGTGGTGAACGGCTCACGGTGGGCTCCCTCGCCGGCTATGTCAACAATTGGTGACATGACCGTAAGCGTGCAGGCGGACCATGTCAACAGGTGATGACTTAGCCGTTGGGGTCAAACCGGCTTCCTCTATCGAGAAGCCTGTCATGGAGCGGCCTTGGAGGAGTTGCCTACGCCTATCGGGGCACCTGCGACCCCAAAGAGGCGTTCAAAAAGATGTTCCGAAAATCATGGATCGGAAAAAATCAATTCCAATCTCGTCAGCATCATCATCAATCTCAAGTATCTCTTCTAGTGCATCAGGTATAGGCAGCTTTTGCCTTGCGATCGCAAGCAAAATCTCAAATTTAATTCCGTGCGACCCGTGCTCATTCAATCGAGCGGCTATATTTGACTTCATTTTTTGGCTTGGGCGTGGCGGCAAAAGATCGTGGGGCCGAGCCGCGCGGAGAATTGCAGCAGTTATGGCCGGCGCATAGAAGCGGCCGCGGATCCAAAATTCAGGTGTGAGTATCTTGGATACAGGAGGGCGATAGTCTTCATCTAACTGACCTAGACTCCGCATCTCCTGAAAAGTGCTTGCGACCGAGAAGAAGAGTTCCGCCTCCGTAGCCTCTGCCGGTGCAAAAATCGAATTGGCGCCAAGTGGAAGGGCGGTATCGTCCGCCGACCAAAACAGGTTTTCGATCAATCCTTCATGGGGAGCATCCAGTATTTCATATCGCTGAACGAAGTCGTTGCTATATTCTCCGTCATCACCCATGCCAGCATATTTGCTGAGTGCCTCATGTTCAAGGCACCATGGACATTCTGTTTCGTCCCAATTTGGCAATATGACCTCTTCGATCGCATGAAACGATCGTTCGTCAGTTGTCATCTGGTCGACTAGGTTGCGAATGGCCTGCGCATCGTCGCTCGAAGTCGGACGGGACACAGCAACGAGCGCGTGTACGTCTCCGGTCTCGCGTCCCAGCTCGAATAAATACTGCCGATAGCCACGTAAGCGATCTCCACTGATAACAACGTCATCCAGTATCAGAAGGGATTTCGATTCGCGAATTCGTTCTCGGTCTGAGTCGCTTAGTGTATGAAAGCGATTTTCATCACAACGAATCGGATCTATACCAAGTTGACTACGCGCGAACTCCGCCATCATCTCTGCAGCACGATGCTCTGGACAGATTATTACATCGATGGACTCGGAGAGATCATGGAGTTTCGATGATAGGGCCGCTCGGAAATCTTTGCTTTTGAACATTCCTCTCGCGTCTATCGAGACGGCGTGATGGCGACGATGCCCGTCTATCTCCTGCTGGTGGGCGAGAATCGTACCGGTTCCCGCATACTTTTTAACGAATGCCGATGACGTGCTCGCAAGCGTCTTCGTTAAGCGGTGACGACTTACGGCCCCTGTAACCTCGATATGCAGGCTCGCAGCGCTTATCGGAATTACCGTCGATGTTCCTTGACTGCACAGCATGCATGGCAAGATTGGTTCTACGCCATGGGGCGCCGGCGCGAGCACGGCGACATCTTGCAGGGTTCTGCCTGGGTCGCCGTAAAGAGCAGCAAGTGAGACTGTCATGTGGGCGTCTCGCGCGGCTGTAGCGAGATGTTCGAGCGTACGTCCTGAACTGACTACTGATCCAATGCATAAGGTGTGAAGTTCTGTGAGACGTGAAATCTCTCGAACACGAAGTAGGCGTGCAGATAGCTCATCGCGTGACTCAAGAGTGCTCTCATTGAGGACGTCAACAGCAAGGATGGATCGAGCCGCTTCAAACTTTTGGTCCCTCAGATACTGAGATAGGCCGAGTCCAAGGGCAAATAGAGTGGCTGAATCTAGAAGTACGATGGTGTTGGGCAGAACTTGTTCCACAAGCCAAAAGCAAGCGGCGTCGAGCGCGTGCGCACTCTGCAAGGCGGTTCCTACCCGTAGGAAGGCGCTGTAGTGATATCCGGTAGGACTCTTGTAATGAAATGCGGAACTTTCTGGCAACAGTGCAGCAGGTTGTGCCGCGATTACCTGTAACTCAGCTGACCGCAGTCTTTCTAGAAGTTTATCTTTAACATTATCGGGTATAGCGCTAGATCTGCCAACTGCAGTGAGTTGGTAGTCATTATCACAAAAGTGCAAAATGTAGAAACTTGCCCCTTGGAATCGATGCTCTAGGCGAGCCACCTCCTCGCTATGTATACGGGTTAGTGCATCAGCTTCATCGCGATGTGCCCGAAGTACGAAAGTGCGTGACAGGCGTCGGGCGTTGACAGGCAGTTGCTCGTATATATGACCTGCGAGGCTGCGTAGGTCTTGTCGACGGGAAATAGGAACATAGATGATCTCGGCGAATGCTCGGTCGTGGGGCGCCGTGCCAAAAGATATTGCGGTTGTTCCTACGGATCCCTTGTGGTCTGCAACGTGAATGCGCTGCATCTAGAATTCGACTCTTCCGGAGCGCCGCGCGTCTACCCCCCACGGCAGCAAGATCGTGACTGAAGTACCTGCTAAATGCGGAAGCAGTCGGTCTTTTCTCAGATGGAGTTCGCGGTCCCCTTGCGAAGTATCGTCGAGGAAGTGTCTAGTAAATTCTAGGCGGCCTGTCCTAATCGCCATAAATCCATGCAAGACGTAGCAAGATTCAAGCGCGATATCGAGCCCCTCTCCAGCGTCGGGGTCAATGAGGGATCGAGATGTCCCATGGCGAGTGAATGCTTTTCGAGTGGCGCCCTCCTCTTCGCTCAACGTATCTGAATAGATATTCTGATTGCCCGCCATTGTTCCCGCTATTCCGGGTCCGGGATCCGAGACCGTGATCTCAATTAAATTGGGGCTCCCAAATTTCTCCCGAATTAAATGGAGATAGCTGACGAGTTGAAAGTTTTCTGATCCAGCTAAACTCTCGTCTGCCAACTGCTGCAGTTGATAGCGCCGAACCTCGATGAACCGAAGACCATTTGTTGGCTTGCCGTCGACCGACGAGGCATGGACTTCGGTATTTTTGAGTACCTCCCAGAGGTAACTTCTTAAAAAGAATGAGGCCTCTTCATCATTACCGCTGCTTATGTTGAATGACTTCGTAATGATATTTTCGAGCTGTTTTCCGAAAGTTCGTTTGTGCCCCGTGAGGAGATAGTCCAGTAGCCTGGGCCGAACTTCTGGGCGCTCGTCTCGAATGACCCAAGAAAGTCTATTGCCCGCGGAAATCTCACCGCGTTTGATAATAAGAGACTTCCGCTGCGCCGATTGAACCTGTTCATATACAGATTCGCCATTTTGTGTGACAATATCTGTGCAATATTGTCCCAAGATATATCCCAATAATTCATCAGTGAAAAATTTTCGATGCCAGGTACTTGGCCCAATCCCGCTTTCCTTATTGCCCGTGTGGATATGGAGGCGTAGTGGTTGCCCTCGCCGGTCTAGTTGCGAGACGAAGGCGAGCATTCGTGCGCTAGCTCCGATTCGAGTTGACTTGGGCTGATGAAGTGTTAGGTCTACTGTCAATTTCTCGCTATCGCTGAGAAATTGATCTGCGATATTCTCGACGTACTCGCCCGTCAAGCCCGCTGATACGGTTGTTTCTTTCATCGAGTCTCCAAGTGCATATGAGGCAGATAAGCAAGCCGCAGGCTCCCTTTGGTGAGGCTTGTGGTGGTCCGACCTGCTGCTTCTGCCGTCCGTGGCAAAGCGGCTGTGAGACGCAACACGGTGGACGACTCTAGTCCGCGCCGGTGACTCAGGTTATAGCGCGGGTTTGCGAAGCTCGCACTTCTATCATGCTGGCCGGTGCGAAGGCGTAGACCGTTAAGTCGAAGGCGTACCGAAGCCAGGTCTGTCGCGATAATGCAGGCGGCGGACCTGGCTGGGGTCTGGGTAGAGGAAGGGGAGCCGAGGGTCGATTTGGATGCAAACGCCCCTCGTGCGTCCGCAACGTTCGCGAAGGCGATCTCAACCCGTGGTTCTCGTTGCTCGGCAACGAGTCAGCTGTTCTGCGAGAGTGGTCCGCAGCCTCCGTCGCACGTCGGGCTCTTCTGCATTGCGGCGGGTAGGCCGATCTTCGAGGTGATCCGGTTAATAGACTGCTCAACAGCCGAGCGCGACGTAGTCCGTGCGCACCTACTGGAGGGCGAGAAGTCCGACTCGATGACCGCTCCGGAAGCGATGCAACCGCAGCGTCAGAAGCCCGCGGCGGGAACGTGATCCGGCTGCGGAGCTAGTAGCCCTCGTCGGTTTCTGCAAGGTCCTTCAGCTGGCGAACCAGCTCTTCGAGCAATTCGTTGTCCATGTGGATCCGAATCTCGACGGGTTGATCGATGTTCTTGCCTTCGGCCGCGAGAAGACGGGCAGGCATCGTCGCGACCAGCTCGAGATACTCCTCGATGAAGTCTTCCATGCCGCGGAGGGGCTTATCGACGAGACGGGCGGCGGTGTCGAGAACGTTGATGAACCTTGACGGTGCCGCAACGCCGCGCACCCGCTGCGCGAGTTGAAGGTAGCGATCGTAAAAGTCCATGAGTCTTGTTGCGGCGTGGACGATTCCATCGGGGTCTGCAGCCGTCTCATCGTCGGCAGTGCCGAAGACTGATTGGAATGCCTCCGTCAACAGGAAGCCATTCATCTGTTGGCCAACTTGCTCGACGTCGTACATCGTGTTGGCTGCGAGTTCCTGCAATTGTTCGAAGGTGCTGATCCGCTCACCCGTGGGGTGCGCGAAGGCGAGACGGTGGTCGCGCATTGCCATCGACATCGCTTCCCGTCGCTGGACCAAGACGGACGCGAACGCTGCCCACCGCCACGAATGCGGGCGCTCTTGCAGGAGCGCAACGAGGCCCTCCTGAGATGTCTGCACTTCGCCGAATCGAGGCTCGTCGTCGGCCGGGTCAGTTTGCTTGATCATCACGGCGTCGAGCTTTTCGCGGATGGCCTCGATGACACCAGGAACCCCTTCGCGCAGTCCGTCGAGATCTCCGATCGTGCCCAGCAACCCCTTGACGTCGTCGAGCTTTGTCGAGTCAAGACGCACCGGAAGGATGTACGCGCCCTGAGTCATCATGCGACGGCGCAGCGCGGCCTTGCGCTCGACGCCGCACCACTCCTTCTCGGCGTACTCGCGCGAGATGAACATGACAACGTATCGGGCCTCATCGCGATACAGGGTTGTGAACACTTCTGTTAACTCTTCGCCCCAGAGCGCCGCCTTGTAGTCGGCGTCGTAAAGTACGCGGTCCTTTGGCAAACCAAGCCCGCGCACCACATCCTGTACGAAATCGCGCTGCTCGCCCGCGAACGACACCGCGATGTCGTACTTATACTCGGTCGGCTGGTCGGTGACTTGCGTAGGCGGTTCGTCGGGTGCCGCTTCTTCGCTCATCTCGTCACTCCTAGGTGCGCGGCCCCTTCCCGGTTGAACGGAACCAACAGCATCGACGATATGCGAACGCTTGTTCGAGTCATGGGCGACGCGCTGTCGGTGGGGTGGCCGTGAGCGGCCTACGCGCAACACTGGTCTCGACTGTCACTGGAGCCCCAGGGGTAACGCAGGGTTGGAGTTCTTATCGACCGTTCCGCGGTATGGCCGGGATACGGAGAAGGCCGCCGAACTGTCGTTCGACGGCCTCTGCGCTGGTACCTGGTGGAGCGGGCGACGGGAATCGAACCCGCGTAGCTAGTTTGGAAGACTAGGGCTCTACCATTGAGCTACGCCCGCGTTAGCACTGCACGGGAGACTGTACCGGCGAGGACGTATTCAAATCCAATTGATGCCCGCGCAAGTCCAGCCCGTAGTATTCCGACGGCGGTGAAGCACGGGGTGTAGCGCAGCTTGGTAGCGCATCCGCTTTGGGAGCGGAAGGCCGCAGGTTCAAATCCTGTCACCCCGACCGGAACGTCGACACCCGTCGAAGAAGACACAGACATGCAAGGAGTAACGCCGTGAAGAGCACCGTCGAGAAGTTGAGCCCGACCAGGGTTCGCATCAACGTGGAGGTGCCGTTCACGGAACTGCAGCCCGACTTCGACCAGGCATTCAAGGAGCTGGCCCGGACCATCCGGATGCCAGGATTCCGCCCGGGCAAGGTTCCCGTGAAGCTGCTGGAGTCGAAGATCGACAAGCAGGCCATGCTCGACCAGGTCGTCGGCGAGGCCGTTCCGGCCCGCTACAGCGAGGCCATCGCCAGCGCCGAGGTCCAGCCACTCGGGCAGCCCGAGATCGAGGTCACCAGCAAGGAGTACGGCGGCGACCTGACGTTCACCGCCGAGGTCGACGTCCGGCCCGAGATCACCCTGCCCGACCTGTCGGCGCTGGCCTTCACCGTCGACGCCATCGAGGTGACCGACGAAGAGGTCGACACCGAACTGCAGAACCTGCGCGCCCGCTTCGGCACGCTCACCGGCGTTGACCGTCCCGCCCAGGACGGCGACTTCGTCTCCATCGACCTGTCGGCGACCGTCGACGGCGAGGACGTCGAGGAAGCCAAGACCGAGGGTCTGTCTCACGAAATCGGATCGGGCAACCTGATCGAGGGTCTCGACGACGCGATCAAGGGCCTCTCGGCCGGCGAGAGCAAGACCTTCACCACCAAGCTCGTCGCGGGCACGCACGCCAACGAAGATGCCGAGGTCACCGTCAAGGTCGTCACCATCAAGGAGCGCGAGCTTCCCGAGCCCGACGACGAGTTCGCCCAGCTGGCAAGCGAATTCGACACCATCGACGAGCTGAAGGCGAGCCTGGTCGACCAGGTCAAGCAGGCCAAGCGCATCGGTCAGGCCGAGCAGATCCGCGACAAGGCGCTGGAGACCCTGCTCGAGCAGGTCGAGGTCCCGCTGCCCGAGGCGATCGTGCAGGCCCAGGTCGACGACACCGTGCACAACGCGATCCACGCCCTCGACCACGACGAGGCGAAGTTCGCCGAGGCGCTCGAGGCCGAGGGCAGCACCCGCGAGGAGTTCGACGCCGACAACCGCTCGAATGCGGAGAAGGCCGTCAAGACCCAGCTGTTGATGGACGCCGTCGCCGACCAGCTCGACATCCAGGTCGGTCAGAACGACCTCACCGAGCGTCTGGTTCTCATGTCGCGGCAGTACGGCATCGAGCCGCAGCAGCTCCTGCAGGTGCTGCAGCAGAACAACCAGCTGCCCACCATGTTCGCCGACGTGCGCCGTGGCCTGACCATTGCCGCCGTCGTGCACGGCGCGTCCGTCACCGACTCCGAGGGCAACGAGGTGGACACCACCGAGTTCTTCGGGCCGACCACCCCGCTCGGGGCCGAAGCCGCCGACGAGGCCGAGGATGAGTCGGACGACGAGGTCGACGAAGCAGCCGACGAGGCCGACGAGTCCAAGTAACCCCGAAGTGACGCTGTGAGCGAACGACCCCGGTCTGGGGAGTCCTCGCCGCGCAGCTTTGGTTAGTGTCAGTGAACGAGTACGCAAACTCGAGAAAGCAGGTATTCCAGCCGTGACTGACATGCGTTCGGGCGCGTCGGGGCTCAACCTCACCGACTCCGTCTATGAGCGGTTGCTGGCCGAGCGGATCATCTTCCTGGGCACCCAGGTCGACGACGACATCGCCAACCGGCTGTGCGCGCAGATCCTTCTGCTTGCCGCTGAGGACCCCAGCAAGGACATCAACCTCTACATCAACTCGCCCGGCGGATCGGTGACCGCCGGCATGGCGATCTACGACACGATGGTGCTCGCACCGTGTGACGTGGCCACCTATGCCATGGGTTTGGCCGCGTCGATGGGCGAGTTCCTGCTCGCCGCCGGCACCAAGGGCAAGCGCTACGCCCTGCCGCACGCGCGGATCATGATGCACCAGCCCAGCGCGGGCATCGGCGGCAGCGCCGCCGACATCGCGATCCAGGCGGAGCAGTTCGCGTTGACGAAGAAGGAAATGAACCGGCTCAACTCCGAGTTCACCGGTCAGACTCTCGAGCGCATCGAGACCGACGCGGACCGCGACCGCTGGTTCACCGCCCCCGAGGCGCTGGAGTACGGCTTCGTCGACCACATCATCACCCACGCCAACTTCAACGGGAGTGCCTCATGACGCAGCCCCACGGCGAAGCCGTGAATCCGATTCAGGCGCGCTACATCCTTCCGTCGTTCATCGAGCACTCCAGCTTCGGTGTCAAGGAGTCCAACCCGTACAACAAGCTCTTCGAGGAGCGCATCATCTTCCTCGGCGTGCAGGTCGACGACGCGTCGGCGAACGACATCATGGCGCAGCTGTTGGTGCTGGAGTCACTTGATCCCGACCGCGACATCACCATGTACATCAACTCGCCCGGTGGTTCGTTCACCTCGCTGATGGCGATCTACGACACCATGCAGTACGTGCGCGCCGACATCCAGACGGTGTGCCTCGGTCAGGCGGCCTCGGCCGCGGCCGTGCTGCTCGCCGCCGGCACGCCCGGCAAGCGGATGGCATTGCCCAACGCGCGCATCCTGATTCACCAGCCCGCCGTCGGTGGGGCGATCCAGGGTCAGGTCTCCGACTTGGAGATCCAGGCCGCCGAGATCGAGCGCATGCGCACCCTCATGGACACCACGCTGGCCCGTCACACGGGCAAGGACGCCGCGGTCATCCGCAAGGACACCGACCGCGACAAGATCCTCACCGCCGCCGATGCCAAGGAATACGGCATCATCGACACGGTTCTGGCGTACCGCAAGCTCTCCGCACAGCCAGCCTGACGCACGCCGCGGTGCGGTCCGACTTTCCCTCGGATCGCACCGCGCCGGCGCGCGTACCGTGGACTCGGAACGTCGCCTCACCGATCGGGTTGACGACACGCCAACGGCACGAGGTGCGTTCCGGAGGACCAAGGGCTACGGCAGGGGATATGTTCTCCCTCTACACAGATGAATACCAACGGCGCTATTCGGCTTTATCGGTCGCACGGCGCCGGAACATACGGGTAGCGTCGGGAGAAACCCCGAGGTGATCTTGCACACCGAGACATACCGACGGCGATCAGGAAAGTAGGGCCGCAGGAACAATGGCGCGCATCGGAGACGGCGGCGATCTGCTGAAGTGCTCGTTCTGTGGAAAGAGCCAAAAGCAAGTCAAGAAGCTCATCGCAGGCCCAGGCGTGTACATCTGCGACGAGTGCATCGACCTCTGCAACGAGATCATCGAAGAAGAACTGGCCGACGCTGACGACGTCAAACTCGACGAGCTTCCCAAGCCGGCCGAGATCCGCGAGTTCCTCGAGGGTTACGTCATCGGCCAGGACACCGCCAAGCGCACCCTCGCTGTCGCGGTCTACAACCACTACAAGCGCATTCAGGCGCAGGAGAAGTCGCGCGACTCGCGCGCCGAGCCCGTCGAGCTGGCCAAGTCGAACATCTTGATGCTCGGCCCCACCGGCTGCGGCAAGACCTACCTGGCCCAGACGCTGGCCAAGATGCTCAACGTCCCGTTCGCCATCGCGGATGCGACGGCACTGACCGAAGCCGGTTACGTCGGCGAGGACGTCGAGAACATCCTGCTGAAGCTCATCCAGGCCGCCGACTACGACGTCAAGCGCGCCGAGACCGGCATCATCTACATCGACGAGGTCGACAAGATCGCCCGCAAGAGCGAGAACCCGTCGATCACCCGCGACGTCTCCGGTGAGGGCGTTCAGCAGGCGCTGCTGAAGATCCTCGAGGGCACGCAGGCGTCGGTGCCCCCGCAGGGCGGTCGCAAGCACCCGCACCAGGAGTTCATCCAGATCGACACCACGAACGTGCTGTTCATCGTGGCGGGCGCCTTCGCGGGACTGGAGCGCATCGTCTCCGATCGCGTCGGCAAGCGTGGGCTGGGCTTCGGCGCCGAGGTGCGCAGCAAGGCCGAGATCGACACGCAGGACCACTTCGCGGAGGTCATGCCCGAGGATCTGATCAAGTTCGGTCTGATCCCGGAGTTCATCGGCCGTCTGCCGGTGGTCGCGTCGGTGACCAACCTGGACAAGGAATCCTTGGTCACCATTCTGTCGCAGCCCAAGAACGCCTTGGTCAAGCAGTACAACCGGCTGTTCGAGATGGACGGTGTGGAGCTGGAATTCACCCCGGACGCCCTCGACGCGATCGCCGACCAGGCGATTCACCGCGGAACCGGTGCCCGTGGTCTGCGCGCCATCATGGAGGAAGTCCTGCTGCCGGTGATGTACGACATCCCCAGCCGCGACGACGTCGCCAAGGTCGTCGTGACCAAGGAGACCGTCGAGGACAACGTCTTGCCGACCATCGTGCCGCGCAAGCCACCTCGTGCCGAGCGGCGCGAGAAGAGCGCCTAACCTCTTCGAGATTGCACTGAGGGTCGTGAATCCACGTGATTCACGACCCTCAGTGCATTCTCGGCGGGTTTATTCGGCGGCGTTCCACTCGTAGGACAGGAACTTCCCGTCCAGCGTCACCACGACGCGATCCCCGCCGGGGTGCGGCTTCTTCTCCACGTTCACGCTGAAGTTGATGGCGCTCATGATGCCGTCGCCGAACTGCTCGTGGATGATCTCCTTGATCGCCCCGCCGTACACCGACAGCGCCTCGTAGAACCGGTAGACGGTCGGGTCGGTGGGCACCGCGGCGTCGAATCCGCCGCGCATCGGGACGGCCGCCAACACGTTGACCGCTGCGTCGTCGAGATCGAGCAGGCCCGCCAAGACGCCGCCGACCTCGGGCGGAATCGGGTGCTGGCCGAGCAGTGCCGCGGTGGTCCACACCACCGGGCGGTCGACCGCGTCGGCGAGTTGCTGCCACGTCAGGCCCTTGGCGAGGCGCGCCGCGATGATCTGCTGGGTTATCTCGTCTCTGGTCATGTCTGAAGGGGATCACAGATGCGACGGGTGCGCAGCGGTGCTGAGACGACGCTCGGCGACGACCTCGTCGACCAGGTCGGCGATCGCCGCGACTCCGTCCCGACGGGCGTGGGCGCACTGCAGGTTTCGTGCCGCGTTCCGATACTTGTCGTCGCCGACGATCTGGCGCACCGCGCGCTTCACCATGGTGGGGGTGGGCACTCCGGTGCGCAGGTCGATCCCGACGCCGAACCAGTCGACGCGCGCCGCGACCTCCGGCTTGTCCTCGGTGTTGCCCGCCACGACGAGGGGCACGCCGGCAGTCAGGGCTCGTTGCACGGCCCCGTACCCGCCGTTGGTCACCATGACGTCGACCGAGGGCAGCAGGACGTCGTGCGGGATGAATTCCGCAGCAAAGGTGTTCGGCGGCAACGGATGCCGGAGCTCGCTGACCGGGCGCCCGCCAGTGGTCACCACCACGGTGACGTCCTCGTCGGCGAGCGCCTCGATGGTGGGCTCGATCAGCCTGCTCAGATCGGTGTTGTCGACGGTGCCCTGCGTGACGTGGACGATCGGACGTTCGGCGGCCAGCTCCCGCCACCAGGGCGGTGCGACGAATCCGTCGGTGGGCAGCGGGTTGACCGCGCCGACGAAGCGGACGTGCTCGGGCAGGTCGCTGCGGTGGTATTCGAACTCCGGGATCGTGGGGACGATCATGCGGTCGGCGAGGACGGCCGAATCAAGCAGGAAGACAGGCAGTTTCGGGTGTCCGAGCGCCTTGAGCATGGTGGCGGCGGCCTGGTGCGAACGGCGCAGCAGGTACTTCTGCGCCACCACGTTGAGCACGCGGTGGCGCAGCCGTCCCGTCGCTCCGATGTGGGGCTGAATTCCGGTGCCACCCGGCGCGGTGTCCCGGCTGGTGAGGAACAGCGGCGTCGTCGTGTAGCTCAGCACCGGTGGCCGCGCGGCGGGGTCGCCGAGCAGCATCGGCAGGACGCCGAGGAAGAAGGCGTCGGTCAGGATCACGTCGAATCGAGTGGCGGCGATCAGTTCGTCCAAAGCCGCGGCCTGAAGCGGCATGGGTCGGACGAAGATGTGTTCGATGTCGAAGTTGAGCCGGTCCACGCCCGAGGTCTCGGCGCGTCCGGGCAGGTCGTCGAGCGAACCGCCCTGGTCGGCGCCGAAGGGCAGCGCGCGCGCCGTCGCCCCAGTCGCCCGTACCTGGTCCGCGAACCGTCCCGAGGTGAGGACGGTGACGGCGTGCCCCCGACTCACCAGCCCGCGGGCCACGTTGAGCAGGGGGGACACGTGTCCGATGTGTGGGCATGCGGCGATCAGAATCTCGGCCATGGTTGGCTCCCTCGTCCAGTAGTGCGTGCATCGACCGGTGCGATGTTTCGCGACGAGGGACCCCGGAGCTTGAAGGCTGGCTGGAGATCGGGTGGAGATCAGTGCTTGACGCGGTCCTGGCGGGTGTAGACGTTCATCGAGCTGCCACGCAGGAACGCGACCAGGGTCAGGCCGGCCTGGGCGGCCAGGTCGACGGCGAGCGACGACGGGGCCGAGACCGCGGCCAGGATGGGAATGCCTGCCATCACGGCCTTTTGGGTCAGCTCGAACGACGCTCGCCCGCTGACCAGTAAGACCGTGCCCGTCAACGGGATTCGGTCGTTCTCGACCGCCCACCCGATGACCTTGTCGACGGCGTTGTGCCTGCCGACGTCCTCGCGGACGACGAGCATGGTCCCGTTGGCGTCGAACAGGGCGGCACCGTGCAAGCCACCGGTGGTGGCGAAGATGCGCTGCGCACTGCGAAGTTGGGTGGGCATGGCGGACAACGTCTCCGACGCGACGACGGTGGGATCGTCGCCGGGGGAGTGGCGGCTGATGAGCCGGATGGCGTCGATGGAGCCCTTGCCGCACACCCCACACGACGACGTGGTGTAGAAGTTTCGGGTCACGTCGAGGCTGGGCGACGGGACGTCGGCCCCCAGCGTCACGTCGAGCACGTTGTAGGTGTTCATGCCGTCCTCGCCGGCACCTCGGCAGTACTGGACCGCGAGGATGTCGGCGCGCGCACCGATGACACCCTCGGTCAGCAGGAAGCCTTGTGCCAGTTCGACGTCGGATCCTGGCGTGCGCATCGTCACGCTGATCGCGGTGCCGTTGACGCGAATCTCCATGGGCTCTTCGACGGCAAGCGTCTCGGGCCTGGCGGTCGCACCGTCGGCGGTGAGGTGGCTGGCCCGACGGCGGGCGGTGACCCTACCCATTGCTGCGCGCCTCCAGTCGGATCAGCACGGCCTTGGACACCGGCGTGTTGGATCGGGCCGCCACGTGGTCCAGCGCGACCAGCGAGTTGGTCTCGGGATAGTAGGCGGCCGCGTTGCCGACTGGCGTGGAGTACGGCACGATCAGGAAGTCCTCGGCGCGACGTTCCTCGAGATCGCCTGCGGCGTTGGTGTATTCGGACACCAGGTCGACGCGGTCGCCGTCGGAGAACCCGAGCGAGACCACGTCGGCCGGGTTGACGAAGATCACCCGACGGCCGCCCTTGACACCGCGGTAACGGTCGTCGAGACCGTAGATGGTGGTGTTGTACTGGTCGTGGCTGCGCAGGGTTTGCAGGATCAGCCGACCTTCCGGCACGGGTATCCACTCCAGCGGGTTGACCGCGAAGTTGGCCTTGCCCGTCGTGGTGGGGAACTCGCGGGAGTCGCGCGGCGGGTTGGGAAGCTGAAAGCCGTCGGGCTGGCGGACTTTCCGGTTGTAGTCCGCGCAGCCGGGCACCACCGCCGCGATGGCGTCGCGGACCCGGTCGTAGTCGGCCCGGAACGACTCCCAGGGCACGGGGTGGTCGGGGCCGAGCACGGCGCGCGCCAGCTCGCTGACGATGGCGACTTCGCTGCGCACGTGTTCGCCGGGCGGCTGCAGGCTGCCGCGGGACAGGTGCACCATGGACATCGAGTCCTCAACGGAGACTTGCTGTTTGGTGCCGGACTGCAAGTCCTTGTCGGTGCGGCCGAGCGACGGCAGGATGAGGGCCGTGGTGCCATGTACGACGTGGCTGCGGTTCAGCTTCGTCGACACCTGTACCGTCAGCGAGCAACTGCGCAGGGCGGCCTCGGTCACCGCGGTGTCGGGCGTCGCCATCGCGAAGTTTCCGCCCATTCCCACGAACACCGACGCGTGACCGTCCCGCATGGCGCGGATGGCGTCGACGGTGTCCATGCCGTGCTTGCGCGGGCTGACGATGCCGAACTCGGAATCCAGTGCCTCCAGGAAGGTTTCCGGCATCTTCTCCCAGATGCCCATGGTGCGATCGCCCTGGACGTTGGAATGCCCGCGCACAGGGCACACCCCCGCGCCCGGCTTGCCGATCATCCCGCGCATCAGCAACAGGTTGGTCAGCTCGGAGATCATCGGAACGGCGTGCTGGTGCTGCGTCAGCCCCATCGCCCAACAGGCGATCGTGCGGTCGGAGGCGATCAACATCTGCGCGAGCCGGTCCAGCTGGCTGCGGTCGATGCCCGTCGCCTCCAGCACCGTGTCGAGGTCGACGGCCCTGGTCTGCGCTTCGTAGGCGTCGAAGTTGGCGCAGTGCTCGGCGATGAACGCGCGGTCGACCACGGTGCCGGGCGCCCGGTCGTCGGCCTCCAGCAGCAGCCGGCCCAGCCCGGCGAACAGCGCCATGTCGCCACCCAGCCGGATCTGCACGAACTCGTCGGCGATGCCGATGCCATGGCCGATCACCCCGTGCACCTTCTGCGGGTCCTTGAAGCGCATCAGTCCGGCCTCGGGCAGCGGGTTGATCGCAATGATCTTCGCGCCCTTCTCCTTTGCCTTCTCCAACACCGACAGCATGCGCGGATGGTTGGTGCCGGGGTTCTGCCCGGCGATGATGATGACGTCGGCCTCTTCGAGGTCCTCGACGGTCACCGATCCCTTGCCGATGCCGATCGAGTCGGTCAGCGACGTCCCGGACGACTCGTGGCACATGTTCGAACAGTCCGGCAGGTTGTTGGTGCCGAAGCTACGGACCAGCAGTTGATAGAGGAACGCGGCCTCGTTGCTGGTGCGCCCCGAGGTGTAGAAGACCGCCTCGTCGGGGCTGGCAAGTGCGTTGAGGTGCTGGGCGATCACGTGGTAGGCGTGGTCCCAGCTGATGGGGCGGTAGTGGTCGTCGCCGGCTCGCAGGATGACCGGGTGGGTGAGCCTGCCCTGCTGGCTCAGCCAGTATTCGGGACGCTGCTCCAAGTCGGCGATGGAATGCCGGGCGAAGAAGTCGGGGGTGACCACGCGTTTGGTCGCCTCTTCGGCGACGGCCTTGGCGCCGTTCTCGCAGAACTCGGCGAACTTGCGGCCGCCGTGCTCCTCGGGCCAGGCGCAGCCCGGGCAGTCGAATCCCTTGCGCTGATTCAGCCGGACCAACGCCGCGGCCGTGCGCAGCGGACCCATGGACGTCACGCCGCGGTGCAGCGAGACCATCACCGCCTTCATCCCGGCTGCCTCGTGCTCCGCACCGGTGGTGGCAACCGAGTGTTCGTCGTAGTTCACCGCGATGTCGCGGCTGACGTCACGACCCGTCTCCGACGCCGAATACCCATGTTTCCAATCTAGGCCGGTGGATTCATGATCTGTACCAGGCCGCCGGAAACGCCTGCGACGAACAAGCGTCCGGTGGTGGCGTCGACCCCGAGCGTGTACGGATTCTGGACCGTCTCGAGGCGTGCGACCTCGCGGGGAGTGTCGGTGGCCATGTCGTAGCCGACGACCTCGTTGGTGGCCGACGACGCGACCCACAGCCGGTCGCGCGTCGCGTCATAGGCGATGCCGTAGGGAGCCCCGGCCTGCGGCACGCTGGCCACCTCCTTCGGCTCGGTGCTGAAGACGCGCACCGCGTTGCCGCGGGTGTCGGCCGCGACGTATCGACCGTGCTTGTCTGCGACCAAATGGGTCGGGCCGGCACCGGCCGGGGTGGAGCCCACGATCGTCAGCTTGTCGGCGTCGTAGACGGTGAGGTCGTTCTTGCGGACGTCGAGCATGCCCATCAGGTTGCCGACCGGTGCCATGCCCGCGGGCTGCACGCTGTCGGTGAACACCTTCACGATGTCGTCGCCGCGGATGACCGTCGTCGTCCCGCCGTGCTCGTTGGCGACGAACACGCTGCCGTTCGGCGCCTCGGACGCGTCGTGAGGAACGGTGCCGGTGATGATCTGCGGTTCGGCGGTGCCGCCCGGCAGGTCGACGCGCACGAGGGCGTTGGCGCTCTCGACGGGCACCAGCACGGGTCCGCCGGGTTTGGCCAGTTGCAGGTGTCGCACGGCGCCGGGCAGCGGAACCCGCGTCGTGATGGCGCCGGTGTCGGCGTTCATCAGCACCAACTCGTACGGGTTGCGCGTTGCGACGGCGACCGTGCGGGTGACCGCGTCGACGACGACGCCCTCGGGGGAGTCGCCGACGGGAACCACGCGACCGGGCGGGGTGGTGGCCGGCACGGGCGCCCGACCGGGTTCCGCGGGCGGCGGCAGGGCATCCGCGGGAGGCCGGGTGCCCTCGGTGGGCACCCCCGTCGGCAGCAGACCGGTGGTGGTGGGCGTGGTCTCGGCGACCGTCGGTGCGGGCGGGGTGCCCCCGCAGCCGGCGAGCAACGCGACAGCCGAGGCCAATGCCAGGAGCTTCTTCATACCGATGGCCTACCCACCCGCGCCGAGTGTGAGCCTCCTGGCGGCCAGCGGTAAGAATTTCGCCACCAGACCTACGCTCGGCGGATCAGATCGGGCACCCGGAGGCCCGCAGCGAAGCGACGGGGGGAACCTCAGTCGAACCGTCGTGCACGATGCACCGCCATGCGGCCCACGTTCGACCCCTGGAAATTTGCTAACTCCGCCTTCTGCCGGTGACGCCTGCGTAACAATCCCGGAACAAGGCGTTCTTACTGTGAGCCGGTCAGTCCGCGAACCAGTTGCGGACCAGCGCGGGGAAGAGGAACTCCATTGAGCGGAAACGCAGTCCGTCTGCAGGCGATCAACAACGTCGAGGCCTACGTGCCTCCTGCGATCAGCTTCGACCCCACCGAGGCTCCTGGTGAGATCTGGGGCGCCAACGTCTTCACTCTGGCTGAGATGCGGTTGCGTCTGCCGAAGTCGGTGTACAAGTCCGTCGTCGCGACCATCGAGAAGGGCGCGAAGCTCGACCCGGCCATCGCCGACTCCGTCGCCTCTGTCATGAAGGACTGGGCGCTGTCCAAGGGTGCCACCCACTACGCGCACGTCTTCTACCCGATGACCGGGCTGACCGCCGAGAAGCACGACAGCTTCCTCGAGCCCGTCGGTGACGGTCAAACGCTCGCCGAGTTCGCCGGCAAGACCCTCATCCAGGGTGAGCCCGACGCCTCCAGCTTCCCCTCGGGCGGCCTGCGAAGCACCTTCGAAGCGCGCGGCTACACCGGGTGGGACGTCACCAGCCCGGCGTACATCCTGGAGAACGCCAACGGCAACACGTTGTGCATCCCGACGGTCTTCGTCTCGATGACCGGTGAGGCCCTGGACTTCAAGACGCCGCTACTGCGTAGCCAGCAGGCCATGGGTACCCAAGCCGAGCGCATCCTGAAGCTGTTCGGCCACGAGAACTTCGACCACATCGTGTCCTTCTGCGGACCCGAGCAGGAGTACTTCCTCGTCGACCGGCACTTCTTCCTCGCCCGCCCCGACCTGATCAACGCGGGTCGCACCCTGTTCGGCGCGAAGCCGCCCAAGGGGCAGGAATTCGACGACCACTACTTCGGCGCCATCCCCGACCGGGTGCTGGGCTTCATGATGGACACCGAGCGTGAGCTGTTCAAGCTCGGCATCCCGGCCAAGACCCGCCACAACGAGGTCGCGCCAGGACAATTCGAGATTGCGCCGATGTTCGAGCGGGCCAACATCGCCGCGGACCATCAGCAACTGCTGATGACGACGTTCAAGTCCATCGCCAAGAAGCACGGCATGGAATGTCTCTTTCACGAGAAGCCGTTCGCCGGGGTCAACGGGTCGGGCAAGCACGTCAACTTCTCGCTGGGCAATTCGCAGTTCGGCAGCCTGCTGGTGCCGGGTGACACCCCGCACGAGAACGCCCAGTTCCTGGTGTTCTGTGCCGCGGTCATCCGCGCGGTGCACAAGTTCGCTGGCCTGCTGCGGGTGTCGGTGGCCTCGGCCACCAACGACCACCGCCTCGGCGCCAACGAGGCCCCGCCGGCGATCATCTCGATCTTCCTCGGCGACCAGCTCGCCGACGTCTTCGACCAGATCGCCAAGGGTGCGGCGACGTCGTCGAAGGGCAAGGGCTCCATGATCATCGGCGTCGACACGCTGCCGGTGCTGCCGACCGATCCGGGCGACCGCAACCGCACCAGCCCGTTTGCGTTCACCGGCAACAGGTTCGAGTTCCGCGCGCCGGGCTCGGGACAGACGATCAACGTGCCGATGATCATCCTCAACACGATCATGGCCGACTCGCTGGACTACATGGCGACGTGGCTGGAGAAGGCCGTCGGCGACGGCGAGGACTTCGACATGGCCGTGCAGAAGCTGCTCACCGAGATCATCACCGAGCATGGCGCGGTGGTCTTCAACGGCGACGGCTACTCCGACAACTGGCAGACCGAGGCCGCGGCCCGCGGACTGCCGAACCTCAAGACGACGCTGGACGCCATCCCGGAGCTGGGCACGCCGGAGGCGATCGAGGTCTTCGAGAAGTACGGCGTCTTCAACGCGCGTGAGCTGCACAGCCGCGAAGAGGTCCGCTACGAGACCTACGCGCTGACGGTCAACGTCGAGGCGAAGCTGACGTTGGAGATCGGTTCGACGGTGATTCTGCCTGCGGCAGTGCGCTATCAGACCGAGCTGGCGTCCAACGTGGCGACGCTCAAGGCGGCGGGCGTCGAGCCCGACACCACCCTGTTGCAGATGGTCTCGACGCCAATCTCGGAGCTCACGGCTGCGTTGGCGGCGCTCAAGACGGCGATGGACGCCCACGGTGGCGACACCGCCGCCGAGGAGGCCGCGCATGCACAGAGCCTGCTGGGGTTGATGGATGCGGTCCGGGCGGCCGCCGACACGCTCGAAGGCCTCGTGGCCGACGATCTTTGGCCGCTGCCGACCTACCAGGAGATGTTGTACATCCTCTGATCACAGCACGGAAGCCGGCGCCCCCGCGAGATGCGGGGGCGCCGGCTTCCGTTGCGCTGCAGCCGCGTGACGTCAGGCCAGCGCGAGGAACAGCTTCTCGAGTTCGGCCTCGGTCATCGGCTTGGCGCCGTCGGCGCCCTCGCCGGTGATGCATTCTCGTAAGCCGGTGGCCACGATCTTGAACCCGGCCTTGTCGAGAGCCCGGGACACTGCGGCCAGTTGCGTCACCACGTCCTTACAGTCCCGGCCCTGCTCGATCATCGAAATGACCCCGGAGAGCTGCCCTTGTGCGCGCCGCAACCGGTTGAGTACCGCCGCGATGCTGTCGTCGTCACCTACCATGGGATTCGCTCCTTTCGCGAGTTCCAGCAATGGTACCCGCGGGGGTATTCCCGCGGCAGTCTCGTACCGAATCCAGTTCGGGTACAGCGCGAGGTGCATCGCCGAGGAAACGGCGGTCAGGCCCTCGGGGACGATCTTCGGCACCGGCATCCGATGGGTGCCCTCGGTGGGTGGGACGTTCTCAGGTCCGTAGACGCCGCCGAGTAGACCCTGTGCGCCGCGCGGCGGCGGTGAGGGCCCTTCGGGCTGGCCTGCGATGACGAAATCCTCTACGCCTCGAATACTGCCGGGGGTATGTTCGGATCATGCTGTCAATATACCCCATAGGGTATTGCATCCAGAGAAATAAAATACCCCCGGGGGTAGTTGACATACCCATAGGGGTATATGCCAGCATGGCACTACCGAATTGAATGAGGGGGACTGAGGACATGAAGTTCATTCAGTACTACTTGGATTGTCTGTCGCATGCGTCGTATCTGATCGCTGACGAAACCACCGGGCGCGCAGTGGTTGTCGACCCGCAGCGTGATGCGTCCGAGTATCTGGCCGACGCCGAGAAGCTCGGCCTGACCGTCGAGCTGGTGATCGAGACGCACTTTCACGCGGACTTCCTGTCCGGTCACCTCGAGCTGGCCAAGGCAACCGGCGCAAAGATCGTCTTCTCCTCGGTCGCCGATACCGAATTCGAATCGAAGGGCGTGGCCGACGGCGAACGCCATTCGCTGGGCGAGGTGACGCTGGAATTCCGTCACACACCGGGGCACACGCCGGAATCGCTGAGCATCGTCGTGTACGAACACGCCGACGGCGAGATTCCCTACGGCGTGCTCACCGGCGATGCTCTGTTCATCGGCGACGTCGGCCGGCCCGATCTGTTGGCCTCGGTCGGCTTCACCCGCGAAGAACTCGCCGACAAGCTCTACGACTCGCTGCACGGCAAGTTGATGACCCTGCCCGACGCCACCAGGGTCTACCCGGCACACGGCGCCGGTTCCGCCTGCGGCAAGAACCTGTCCACCGACCTCTGGTCGACCATCGGTGAGCAGAAGGCCACCAATTACGCACTGCGCGCACCGGACAAGGCGACGTTCATGAAGCTGGTCACCGAGGGGCAGCCGCCGGCGCCCGGCTACTTCGTCTACGACGCGATCCTCAACCGCAAAGACCGCGAACTGCTCGACGAGACCAAAATGCCGCCGGCTATGACCTACGACCAGGTCCTCGGTGCGATCAGGGGAGGAGCCGTGCTGGTTGACGGTCGCAGCCCCGAGGAGTTCGCGCTCGGGCATCTGCGCCACGCGATCAACATCGGCCTCGAGGGGCGCTACGCCGAATTCGCCGGATCCGTTCTGCCGTCCGACGTCGACGTCGTGCTCTTCACCGAGCCGGGCCGGGAACTGGAAGGCAAGAACCGGCTCGCCCGCATCGGCTTCGATCGGGTCATCGGCTACCTCGACAAGCCCTACGAGGTGATGTTCGAGAATCGCGATGACGTCCAGGTGGCATCGCGCTTGACTGCCAAGACCTTTGACGAACGTACGGCGCAGATCACCACGCTGCAGATCGTCGACGTCCGCAATCCCGGAGAGGTCGAGACCGGCGCCATCCCGAACGCGATCTCGATCCCGGTGGCCCAGTTGCCCGCCCGGCTTGGTGAACTCGATCCGACCGCACCGACCGTTGTGTACTGCGCCGGAGGCTACCGGTCCTCGGTCGCGGCGAGTCTGCTGCGCCAACACGGCTTCACCGACGTCAGCGACATCCTCGGTGGCTACCGCGCCTGGGAAGACGCCGTCCAAAACGCCTAATCGACAGGCAATCACACGCCGTGACCTGGGGACCTCGCGCCCGATGCTCGCGGGTCAGTACCTCGCTTTCCACTGCAGCAACGACGAAAGGACACCACAATGTCGCCGATCAACCTGACCAGTTCGAACTTCGAATCCACCGTCGCCGACAACGCGGTCGTCGTGGACGACTTCTGGGCTTCGTGGTGTGGACCATGTCGCGCCTTTGCCCCGGTGTTCGACCGTTCCGCGAAGTCGCATCCCGACGTCGTACACGCCAAGATCGACACTGAGGCGGAGCCCGAAATTGCTGGGGCGCTGCAGATTCAGGCCATTCCGACGATCATGGCGTTTCGCGACGGGGTGCTCGTCTACCGCCAACCCGGGGCGATGCCTGCGGCAGCCCTCGAGGATCTGATTGCCGAGATCAAGGCGCTCGACATGGCCGACGTGCGGGCCAAGATCGCGACCAAGCGCTGATGCTCTACGGCCCCGAGGACGAATCCAATGAGCTACCCCAAGACGTGCCCGCGGTGTGCGGGAAGACCGGCTGGGCCGGGTGTGGTGAACACGTCGACGAGCCGAGAGGCACTCCTAGGACAGGGCTTTGGCGTGCTCACTGAGATCGACGTCAAGGCTACGATGAAGGCCAAGCTGAACGAGGACATGGAGAACTATCCAATCCTCGGCGCGTGTAACCCGGCACTCGTGCACCGTGCTGTCGAGGTGGATCGGCAGCTGATGGTGCAGGTGGCCGATCAGCCGGGGCTGCGCGCGGTCGCCGACGACGCGTCGGCCAAGCTGCGCACTGCCGTCGACGAACTGACACAGACCTCGGCGTCGGATCGACGGTGACCATCGGAATCGCCCTCGCCCTGGGCGCCGTGATCGGGGTGATGCTGGGCCTGCTTGGCGGCGGCGGATCGATCCTCGCCGTGCCCGCGCTGGTCTATCTTCTCGGCCTCGACTTGAGCCAGGCGATTCCGATGTCGCTCATCGTGATCGGCATTGCCTCCGCCGTCGGGGCACTGCCGAAAGTCCTTGCCCGTCAAGTCCAGTGGCGACTCGCTGCGATCTTCGCCGTGACCGGCATCCCGGCGACATTTCTCGGCACCGCGATCGGCAGGCACCTGCCGCAGTCAGCATTGCTGATCGGCTTCGCATTGGTGATGGTCATGGCCGGAGTCCGGATGCTGCAGGACAACGGGGACACCGGCACCGCTTGCACCGTTGGAGACCGCGGCGTCGACTGGCGCCGTTGCGTACCTCGGTCGATCCCCGCCGGGTTTGTCGTCGGCCTGCTCACCGGGTTGTTCGGTGTCGGCGGCGGATTCTTGATCATTCCGGCGCTGGTCTTGATGCTCGGTGTGCAGATGCCCGTCGCCATCGGCACCTCGCTGCTCATCATCGTCGCCAACTCCGCTGCCGCCGTGGTTTCCCACCTCGGCGGGGCAGGCGTCGACTGGGCGATCACCACGGCATTCGTGGGTACCGCCATCGTCGGATCGCTGGTCGCGGGCCACTACGGCACCAAACTCGACACCAAGCGGCTGCAGCGTTGGTTCGCTTACCTCGTCTTCGTCGTCGCGGCCTACGTGCTCGCCGACACGCTCTTCCTCCGCTAGAGACACGGGCGGCCCAATGCGCCCATGCCGCACATCCTCTGATCGGTCCGGCCCATCACGTCGAGACGTCGCCCACCCTTTGATGGCTCTCGATGGCGAACCGCCGCCCATGGTCGGTTTCCTCCACCGTGACCTCTCGTCCACAGACGGGTCACCCCGGTGATACCCCGACGCGGTGACGACAACACGGCCAAAGTGAGGCTTCTGCGCTCAGCGACGTTCCAGGGTCCCCATGGCAGCATGTTGCCGATGAGCTGGATTCAAGATCGCGGCGTTGGCCGGTCACTGTTCGTCCTGGCTGCGGTCGCGGTGATAAGTGCGGTGACGGCCGGCTGCGGTGGGACGGTCCGCGGTACGTCGGAGGCCAGTCCCGAACAGGCGGGTGAGACCGTGCAGTGGGGGCCGTGTCAGGTCGCGGCCGGAGGCGACGACGCGGAGCTGCCCGACGGTGCGCAGTGCGGAAAGCTCACCGTGCCGGTCGATTACGCCAAGCCGGACGCCGGCAGCGCCACGTTGGCGTTGATCCGCTTTCCCGCGACCGGGCAGAAGATCGGGTCGCTGGTGATCAACCCCGGTGGTCCCGGCGGGTCCGGGGTCGACGCGGCGATCGGCACGGTGGACGCATTGCCCGCCGAGATCCGGCAGCGCTTCGACCTGGTCGGATTCGATCCACGGGGGATTGGCTCGTCGACGCCGGCTCTGCGCTGCAACTCCGACGCCGAGGCCGACGCCGCGCGCGCCGACCCGCAGGTCGACTACAGCCCCGCGGGCGTCGCCCACATCGAGGACACCGAGAAGAAGTTCGTGCAGCGCTGCGTCGACCGGATGGGCAAGGAATTCCTCGCCAACGTCGGAACCGCCAGTGTCGTCAAGGATCTCGATGCGCTGCGGGCCGCGCTCGGCGACGACAAACTCACCTACATCGGCTATTCCTACGGCACCCTGATCGGCTCGGCCTACGCCGAGGCGTATCCGGACAAGGTGCGGGCGATGATCCTCGACGGCGCCGTAGACCCGGACGCCGATCCGATGCAATCCGACGTCGACCAGGCGGCCGGCTTTCAGAAGGCGTTCGACGACTATGCCAAGGACTGCGCCGAGAGCGCCACGTGCCCGCTCGGCACCGATCCGGCAAAGGCAGTCGACGTCTACCACCACCTGGTCGACCCTCTGGTGGCGAAGGCCGCACCGACCCAGGATCCTCGGGGGCTGAGTTACGGCGACGCGATCACGGGCACCATGAATGCGATGTACTCGCCGACCCTGTGGAAGCACCTGACCCAGGGCTTGACCGAGCTGGCCAAAGGGCACGGCGACACCCTGCTGGAGCTGGCCGACGACTACTCCCAACGCGACGAGCAGGGCCACTACGGCAACATCGGCGACGCCCAGATCGCGATCACGTGCGTCGACCGGCCGCCCGTCACCGACCGCGCGAAGTTCGTCGAGGAGGACCGGCAGATGCGAAAAGTCGCCCCGTTCATGACCTTTGGGCCGTTCACCGGCGACGCGCCGATGGACTACTGCGCATTTTGGCCGGTGCCGTCGACGAGCGCCCCGCACGCGGCGGCCGCGCCCGGCCTGCCGCCGGTCCTCGTCGTGTCCACGACCCACGACCCGGCCACCCCGTATCAGGCGGGGGTCGACCTGGCCAAGGAACTGCATGGCGGGCTGCTGACCTATGACGGCACGCAACACACGGTCGTCTTCGAAGGCGAGTCCTGCGTCGACGAGGCCGCCACCAAGTACCTCGTCGACCGCACCCTGCCCGCGCCGGGCACCACGTGCTGACCGTTTAGCCGTTAGCGATCTCCGCGAGTAACTCGGCCTTGCGGGCACCGTCGGCGAACGAGGCCGTGACGGAGTTGCGTGCCAGGGTCGTCAGCGCCGCCTGGTCGAGACCGAGCGCGTCGCGGACGGCTGTCACGTTGTCGTCCAGATAACCCCCGAAGTAGGCGGGGTCGTCGGAGTTGACGGAGACGTTGAGCCCCCGCTGCAGCATGGCGGGCAGCGGGTGGTCGGCGATGTCGTCGACGACGCGCAGTCGCACGTTGGACAGGGGGCACACCGTCAACGGCGTCTGCTCGTTGACCAACCGCTCGACGAGGGCGTCGTCCTCGAGGCAGCGGATGCCGTGGTCGACCCGCTCGACGCCGAGCAGATCCAACGCCTCCCAGATGTAGGCGGGCGGACCTTCCTCACCGGCGTGCGCCACCAGGTGCAGCCCCTCTGCGCGTGCCCTGGCGAAGACGTCGACGAACTTCGACGGCGGATGTCCCACCTCGGCGGAGTCCAGTCCGATTCCGAGGATCGGCTTGCCAAGTGCGACAACGCCATCGAGGACGTCCATGGCCGACTGGGCGCTGTGGTCGCGCAGCATCGCGATGATCAGACCGCTGCTGACCCCGTGGGTGGCGAGTGAGGATTCGAGCGCCGCCGAAACGCCGTCCATCACCTCCTCAAGGGCGATCCCGCGGCTCAGGTGGGCTTGGGGGTCGAGGAACACCTCGGCGTGGCGGACACCGGCGCGGGCGGCCCTTGCGAGGTACGCGTCGGTCATCTCGGCGAAGTCCACCGCGGTCTGCAGGGTGGCCATGTTGGCGTAGTACAGGTTCAGGAACGACTGCAGATCCGCGAAGTCGTACTGCGCCGAGAGTTCGTCGACGTCGGCATAGGGCAGGTCGATCCGGTTGCGCTCGGCGAGGCGCAGGATCGTCTCCGGTTCGAGGGTGCCCTCGAGGTGCAGGTGCAGTTCGGCGAATGGCATGGGGACCATTGTCGCGGAATTACAGAACGGTCAGCGCCGAGTCCGCCGCGAGCCGCAGTGCCTGATGCACCGGCAGCGCCCGAAACGACGTCGACAGGATCTCCACACCCCACGGCCCGTCGAACTCCAGGTCGCGCAACGTCGCCACCAGACCGACGAGGTCGAAGGTCCCGTCACCGCACAGCACGCGATGGTCGACGGTGTCGTCGAACAACGTGCCGACGATCTCTGGTGCCGCGTCGTCGAGTTCGACGCCGAAGATCATCTCGGGTCGCAGTGCGGCGCGGAGCTCGGCCAAGGACGTGTCGGCCCGGAAGACGTGCCAGGCGTCGACGAGCAGTCCGGCCGCGGGATGGCCTGCTGCCGAGACGATCTCGGCACCCATCGGCACCGTGGCGATCGCCGAGAAGGGCATCGTCTCGATGGCGACCTTGGTCCCGTGGTCCGCGGCCTGCTCGGCGAGTTCCCGCAGGGGTGCCGCGAGGGCGAGTGGGTCCGTCGTCGGCGGCCCGTTCTCCGAGCCGATCTTGATCATCACCGGACGTAGGACGTCGGCCGCCTCGAACAGCAGGTCGCGGACGTCGTAGGTGTGCCCCGGTGCGCCGCGCGGGATCCACCAGCGCTCGAGCAGTTCGATCTCGACGTGGGGCAGGCCCGCGTCGGCGATCACGCCCTTCAGCGCGTCGAAGCCGATGGCGTCACGGATGGCGACGAGGTCGTCGGTGATCAGCCCGAACCCGCAGAACCCCGCGTCGGCGATCGCCCTGACGCGCTCGGCGATGGGCACCGGGCTGGTGGCGGGGGTGCGCATCGGCGAGGTGTCGCCGGCGCTGGTCCACGCGGTCGCCACCAGGCGTGGTGTGGTCACCGAATCCTCCAAATCTGGGTCTAGTGCGTGTACTTGGCGACGTAGTCGGTCATGGTGGCGAGCTGGTAACGCGACACCTCGTGTGCGTTCTCGTCCTCGGCGAACACCGAGGACACCAGCACGGTGTCGGGACGGTCGTAGAACCCGATCTCGGCGAGCCCGGAGAAGAACTCGTCCCAGTCGACGTCACCGTCGCCGATCTTGAGGTGCTGGTGCACCCGGGCCGCGTTGCCAGGGGGATTGGTGATGTACCGAAGCCCGTGGCTGCGATGGTGGTCCATGGTGTCGGCGACGTGGACCAGCCGAAGTTTGTCGCCGGCGGCCCGCATGATGTCAATCATGTTCGAGCCCATAGTGCCCCCCATGTGAAAGGCGTGGCAGGCGACGAAGACCATGCCGAGGTTGGGGGAGTTGACGCCCCGGATGATGCGCACCGCTTCCAAGCCGTCCTCGACGAAGTCGTCCGGGTGCGGATCGATGCGGACGTCGATGCCCTCGCGCTCGAAGATCGGCATCAGTTCCTCCATGGACCGGAAGAACGCCCGCTCGGATTCCTCGGCGCGTTCCGGCCTGCCGGAGAATTCGGTGTTGATCACGTTGACGCCGAGGTCGACGGTGATCTGGATGACGCGCTTCCAGTTCCGGACGGCCGCTTCCCGCGCGTCCTCGTCGGGGCCCGACCAGCGCAGCACCGGGAGGACCGAGGCGATCCCCACGTTCGCGCGCTCGCACGCCTTGCGGAACTTGGCCACCAGATCGTCGTCGGCCCGCGGGTGGTTGTAGAACGGGATGAAGTCCCGATGCGGGGTGAGTTGCAGGTGTTCGAAGCCCAATTCGGCTACTACCCGCGGGAATTCGAGAAGCTCGTAGTCATGGTGGAACGGGGTGGGGTCGAGTGCAATCTTCATGGTGAGCCCCTCAGCTGCCAGACGGTCGGACGAACGGCCGCTGGATCTTCTTCCAGTCCGAGTACGTCTGGTATGCGGTCCTGGTCGACTCGAGCGTGGACGTCTCCGATACCGGTACGTCCCACCACGATTCGCTGTCCGGGGCGAAGACCAGCGGGTCGGTCTCGACGTGGATCACCGTCGTCCGGTCGCTGGCCTTGGCGACCTTGACCGCGTCGGTGAACTCGGCGGCGGTGACGACGCGGATCACGTCGGCGCCGAGACTGGCGGCGTTGGCGGCCAGGTCCACCGGCAGCTTGTCGCCGTCGAGACGACCGTCGCCGCTGCGGTAGCGATACGCCGTGCCGAAGCGCTGAGAGCCGAGCGCCTCGGAAAGGCCGCCGATGGACGCGAAGCCGTGGTTCTGCACCAGCACGACGATGATCTTGACGTTCTCCTGCACCGCGGTGACCAGTTCGGTGGCCATCATCAGGTAGGAGCCGTCGCCGACCATGACGAACACGTCGCGGTCCGGCTCGGCCATCTTGGCTCCGATGCCGCCGGCGATCTCGTAACCCATGCAGGAGTAGCCGTATTCGACGTGGTACCCCTTGCGATCCCTGGTGCGCCACAGCTTGTGCAGATCGCCGGGCATCGAACCGGCGGCGCAGACCACGACGTCGCGGGGCTCGGACAACGTGTTGACCAGGCCGATCACCTGGTTTTGGTTCAGCGCCACGTCGTCGTCGAGCTTGTACACCGCGGAGACGGTGTCGTCCCATTCCTTCGCGAGATCGGCGGTGCGCGTGCGGTACTCGTCGTTCACCGAGTAGTCGCCCAGTGCGACGCCGAGCGCCTCGAGGGCCTCGCGGGCGTCGGAGACGACGCTGACGCCACCCTGCTTGACGGAGTCGATCGACGCGACGTTGACGTTGACGAACTTCACGTCGGGGTTGTTGAACGCGGTCCGCGAGGCGCTGGTGAAATCGCTGTAGCGGGTACCGATTCCGATGACGACGTCGGCCTCGGTGGCCAGGGCATTGGCCGCGGTGGTGCCGGTGGAGCCGATGGCGCCGACCGACTGGGGGTGGTCGTAGGGGAGTGCCCCCTTGCCCGCTTGGCTCTGACCGACGGGGATGCCCGTCTTCTCGCAAAACGCGGCAAGGGCGTCGGACGCGTCGGAGTAGATCACGCCACCGCCGGCGACGATGAGCGGCTTCCTCGCCGCGCGGATGACCTCGGCGGCCCGCGCGATCACCGATCGTTCTGGGAGCGGCCGCGAGACGTGCCACGTGCGTTCGGCGAACAGCGACTCCGGCCAGTCATGGGCCTCGGCCTGCACGTCCTGGGGGATTGAAACCGTGGCGGCGCCCGTCTCGACGGGATCGGTGAGCACCCGCATCGCGCCGAGCAGCGCGGCGGGCAGTTGCTCGGGCCGCCACACCCGGTCGAAATACCGGGACAGCGGCTTGAACGCGTCGTTGACGGTGATGTCCCCGGAGGACGGCAGCTCGAGTTCCTGCAGCACAGGCGAACTCGCCCTGGTGGCGAAGGTGTCGGCGGGCAGCAGTAGGACGGGCAACCGGTTGATGGTCGCCAGGGCGGCGCCGGTCAGCATGTTGGTCGAGCCGGGTCCGACGCTGGCGGTGATGGCCCAAGTCTGCAGCCGGTCCTTCTGCCGGGCGTAGGCGACGGCGCTGTGCACCATGGCCTGCTCGTTGCGGGCCAGTACGTAGCGCAGGCCGGGTTCGGTACCCGTCTCGATTGCCGTGAGCTCGTCCTGCAGCAGGGCCTGTCCGAGGCCGGCGACGTTGCCGTGTCCGAAGATGCCGAAGGCTCCGGCGAAGAACTTGGTGCGGGTGCCGTCGTGCTCGACGTACTGGTTGCCGAGGAACCGAATGGTGGCCTGCGCGACGGTGAGTCGTACGGTGGGCTCGCCGTCGGCGATCTTCTCGGCTCGTTTGGGTGCGGTGGAGACCATGGTCATGCTCCCTTCGGGGCGTGCAGCGGTAGGCGGGGGTCGACACTCTGGTCGTCCCAAGTGCCGCGGAGCCATGCGTGTTCGGGGTCGTCGACGATCTTCCAGGCGCGTTCGGCGCCCGGTCCGGCCATCACGTTGAGGTAGTACATGTGGTAGCCGGGGGCGGCGACCGACGGGCCGTGATAGCCGTGCGGCACCAACACCACGTCACCGGTGCGGACCTCTTCGAGCACCTCGATCGGCCGGTCCGGCGTGCCGTACACCCGGTGGTAGCCAAATCCTCTGGAACCGTCTGGGCCAGGCGCGATCTCGAAGTAGTAGATCTCCTCGAGTTCGGACTCGGTCGGCGTGTTCTGGTCGTGTTTGTGGGCGGGGTAGCTCGACCAGTTGCCGCCGGGGGTGATGACCTCGCAGGCGATCAGCGAGTCGGCCTCGAACACGCCCGCGGTGCCGAAGTTGTGCACCTGCCGACTGCAGTTCCCCGCGCCCCGCAATTCGACCGACACGTCGGCGGCGGCCACGCGGCGGTTGGGGAACGATCTGTTCGCGCGGGCACCGCAGATGGCGAACCTGCCCTCGCCGGTGATCCGATACTCCTGCTCGATGCCGAGGTAGACCATGTCGGACGGGCCGTCGAAGACCGAGTTGCGTTTCGCCAGTTCGAACGTCACACCGTCGCACTCGACGCTGCCGCCGCCGGCCAGCGGAAGGATCATCACCTCGGTGCCGCCGGTGTGAAGCTCGGCGGACTGGGTGTCGTCCAGTTCGATTACCTGCAAGGAGGATTCGGTCCAGCCCGCTGACTTTGGGGTGACGTCGACCGTATAGGGCAGTTCGGCGCTGCGGGCCGGGATGTAGAGCTTGCTGTTCATGGTTACCTCACCATCGAAACGGCGGTCGCCACGGCGGAACTCACGTCGTCGTCGGCGGGGTAGAGCAGGGTGCGGCCGACGATGAGCCCGCGCACCGACGGCAGGCCGAGGGCCTTCTCCCAGGACGCGAACGCCTCGTCGGGGTCGGCGGGATCACCGCCGAGCAGCAACGTCGGCATCGTGGTCGACTCCATCACGCGATCCATCTCGGGGACCACGGGCAGCTTCATCCACGTGTATGCCGACGTCGAACCGAGGCCCTGGCCGATGTGCACGGACTTGATGACGGCGTCGGGGCTCAGGTCGTTGTGGACCTTGCCGTTGACGCGGCTGGACATGAACGGCTCGAGCATGGCGATGAGGCCTCGCGCGGCGAGCTCGTCGACGGCTCGTGCGCACGCCGTCATGGTCGCGACGGTGCCGGGATCGTCGAGGGCGATGCGGCACAACATCTTTCCGCCGTTCATCTTCGCGGCGGCGGTGGACTCGGCGGTGGCGCCGGTCATCCGGTCGTCGAGCTCGAACGCGGCGCCGGCCAGGCCGCCGCGGTTGAACGACGAGAACACCACCTTGTCCTCGAGGGCACCAAGGAGCAGGAGGTCGTCTAGGATGTCCGAGGTCGCGAGGACGCCGTCGACTCCGGGCTCGGCGAGCGCGGCGCGCAATCGGTCCAGCAGATCGGTGCGGCTGTTCATCGCGGTGGGGCGGTTGCCAACGGCCAATGCGCCGCGGGCGGGGTGGTCGGCGGCGACGATCATCAGCCGACCGTCACCACGGATGGTCGGGCGCGTGGTCCTGGTGTCCCAGGCGCGGGCGACGGCGCCGGGGTCGGCAGCGCGCAGGTCGGTGACGGCGGCGTAGTCGGAACAAAGAGCGCTAGACATTGACGGCGTCCTCGGCGGTCTTCTCGGCCAACTCGGCGACCTCGGCGGCGGTGGGCATGGCGGTCGAGCACTCGAGCCGCGACGCCACGATGGCGCCGGCGGCGTTCGCGTAGCGCAGCGTCTTCTCCAGCGGCCAGTCGTGCAGCAGACCGTGAATGAGGCTGCCGCCGAAGCTGTCTCCGGCACCGAGGCCGTTGACCACGTCGACGTCGTTGGGCGGCACGGTGACCGACGAGTGCCTGGTCTTGCCGAGCACGCCGCGGGGGCCCTGCTTGACGATCGCCAATTCGACGCCGAGGTCGAGTAGCGCGTCGGCTGCCTTGTGCGGGTTGGTCTCGCCGACGGCGATCTCACATTCTTCGCGGTTGCCGACGGCGACGCTCACGTGCTGCAGTGCGCGCTGCACTTGCTCGGTCGCGGCGGCGGCGTTCTCCCAGAACATCGGTCGGTAGTCGAGGTCGAGGACCGTCAGCGGTGCCCGGTTCCGGGCCTCCCACGCGGCGAAGTGCGCGCTGCGGCTCGGCTCTTCGGAAAGCCCCGTGACCGTGGACCAGTACAGCCGCGCCGATCGGACGGCGTCGGCGTCGATCTCATCGGGGGTGACTTGCAGATCGGGTGCGCTGGGCTTGCGGTAGAAGTACAGCGGGAAGTCGTCCGGCGGAAAGATCTCGCAGAAGGTGACCGGGGTGGGAAAGGCGTCATGCGTTGCGACGTAGCGGTTGTCGACCCCGAGCCGACCCAGCTCGGCGCGGACGAAGCGGCCGAAGGGATCGTTGCCGACGCCGGAGATCAGCGCCGCGCGGTTGCCGAGCCGGGCGGCGGCGACCGTCACGTTGGCGGCGCTGCCGCCGAGGAACTTGCCGAAGGACTCGACCTCCTCGAGGCCGACGCCGATCTGCAGGGGGTAGATGTCGACGCCACTGCGACCGATGGCCAGCACGTCGAACGGCTCTGAGGTGGACAAGTCGGCTCCCGGGTCGGATGGGCTGAGGCTCCCCACGACTGTGCCCCCCGTCACTCCGGTCTGTCAAGAGTTTGTCCTGACATTCGGACTTGCGATCATGCCGGTGTTACCCTTGGGCCCAGTCTTGCCTGGTCACCCGAGATTGGAGTCGACGTGCCCCTGGAGGTAGAGCTCGACCGCTCGAGTCCCGTTCCGCTGTATTACCAACTGGCGCAGGCGATCGAGGCGGCCATCCGGGACGGACATCTGGTGCCGGGCGACCGGTTCGAGAACGAGCTCGACCTCGCCAAGCGTCTCACCCTGTCGCGGCCGACGACCCGTCGCGCCATCCAGGAGATCGTCGACAAGGGCCTTTTGGTGCGCAAGCGCGGCGTTGGCACCCAGGTGGTGCAGAATCCCGTGCACCGTCGCGTCGAGCTGACCAGCCTCTACGACGACCTCGCCCGAGCGGGTCAGGAACCCACCACTGAACTGCTCGACTACCAGGTCGGCCAGGCCGAGGACGAGGTCGCGACTCAGCTCAGCCTCGCCAGCGGCCACGAAATCGTGACCATCCAGCGACTTCGGCGCGCCAACGGCGAGCCGCTCGCGGTGATGGTCAACTACCTGCCGATCGAATTGGCCCCGGAGGCCGACGAACTGGAGCGCAGCGGCCTATATCAGGCGTTGCGCGCCCGCGGTGTGCACATTCGCCTTGCCAGGCAGCGCATCGGCGCCCGACCCGCGACGCGGACCGAGGCCAGGCTGTTGACCGAGAAGGCCGGTGCCCCACTGCTGTCCATGAGCCGGACGGCCTTCGACGACTCGGGCAAAGCCGTGGAGTACGGCGACCACTGCTACCGCGCGTCGCGGTATTACTTCGAGACCACGCTCGTCGACCGCTAACCGTCCGCACGCCGGCCGTCCTCCAAAGACGGCTGGCTAACTTCGTCGCGCCAGCGGTCAAATGACCTGCAGTCCTAATGTCCGAACAAAGTGTTGACTTTCGGCTGTGACCCGTATTACATCGTCTCAAGGCCGTGTCCCACGGCACCCGCAGACAGGAGAAACGATGAAGTTTGTTCGGCTGGCAGCCGCCGCTGGAGCCGGGGTAATCGCCCTGGGGCTCGTGTCGTGTTCGAGCTCGGGTGGCAAGCCCGAAGGGTCGGGCGAGGGCTCGGGTGGCGGCGGAAGCGTCGACACGCCGCGCATGACGGTCGCGATGATCACCCACGAGGTGCCCGGCGACTCCTTCTGGGACCTCATTCGCAAGGGTGCCGAGGCCGCGGCGAAGAAGGACAACATCGAACTCCGGTACTCCAACGATCCCGAGGCGCCCAACCAGGCCAACCTCGTCCAGAGCGCGATCGACAGCGGAGTGGACGGCATCGCGGTCACGCTCGCCAAGCCCGACGCCATGGCGCCTGCGGTGAAGGCGGCCGAGGCCAAGGGAATTCCCGTCGTCGCGTTCAACTCCGGCTTCGACAACTTCAAGTCGATGGGCGTTCAGGAGTACTTCGGGCAGGACGAGCGGCTGGCAGGAATCGCGGCCGGCGAGAAGCTCAACGCCGACGGCGCCAAGAAGGTCGTCTGCGTGATCCAGGAGCAGGGCCAGGTCGCCCTCGAAGCGCGCTGCGCCGGAGTCAAGGAGGGCTTCAAGGGCCAGACCGAGATTCTGAACGTCAACAGCAAGGACATGCCGTCCGTCGAGGCGACGATCACCGCGAAGCTGCAGCAGGACCCGACCGTCGACCACATCGTCGCGCTCGGCGCACCCATCGCGCTGACCGCGGTCCAATCGGTCGGCAACGCCGGAAGCACGGCCAAGATCGTCACCTTCGACACCAACGCGGCACTCGTCGACGCCATCAAGGGCGGTCAGGTGCAGTGGGCGGTCGACCAGCAGCCCTACCTCCAGGGCTACCTCGCCATCGATTCGCTGTGGCTGTTCGTCACCAACAAGAATCTGATCGGCGGCGGTGAGCCGACGCTGACCGGACCGTCCTTCATCGACCAAGGCAACATCGACGCCGTCGCCGAGCTGGCCAAGGCCGGAACTCGCTAGAAACGGAGATGCCAGACATGACGATGCAAGCAGACCTGAACGTGGGGGGCCACGCGGTCGTACGCGATGAACGCGTCAAGGAGCGAAATCGGCTGCAGCGACTGCTGATCCGCCCCGAGATGGGTGCCGGTATCGGTGCCATCGGCATCTTCGTGTTCTTCCTGGTCGTCGCGCCACCCTTCCGCGAGGCCTCGTCCTTGGCCACGGTGCTGTATGCCAGCTCGACGATCGGCATCATGGCCTGCGGCGTGGCGGTGTTGATGATCGGCGGGGAGTTCGACCTCTCCGCGGGTGTGGCGGTGACCTTCAGTTCGCTTGCCGCGTCGATGCTGGCCTACAACCTGCACCTGAATCTCTGGGTGGGAGCGGCGCTGGCACTGGCGCTCGCACTGGGCGTCGGCTTCCTCAACGGCTTTCTGGTGATGAAGACGAAGATCCCCAGCTTCCTCATCACGCTGAGTTCGTTCTTCATGCTGGCCGGCATCAACCTCGCGGTGACCAAGCTGGTCGCCGGTCAGGTGGCCACCCAGAGCGTCGGCGACATGTCCGGCTTCGCCTCGGCGCAGAAGGTCTTCGCGTCGTCGTTCAACGTGTTCGGGGTCGGCATCCGCATCACCGTGGTGTGGTGGCTGATCTTCACCGCGGTGGCGACGTGGGTGCTGTTCAAGACCAAGATCGGCAACTGGATCTTCGCCGTCGGCGGAGACGCGGACAGTGCGCGCGCCGTGGGTGTTCCGGTCACCAAGGTCAAGATCGGGCTGTTCATGTTCGTCGGGTTCTGCGCCTGGTTCGTGGGCATGCACCTGCTGTTCGCGTTCAACACGGTGCAGTCCGGCCAAGGCATCGGCAACGAGTTCTTCTACATCATCGCCGCAGTCATCGGCGGCTGTCTGCTGACCGGTGGCTACGGCACGGCGATCGGCGCGGCCATCGGTGCGTTCATCTTCGGGATGACGAACCAGGGCATCGTCTACGCCGGGTGGGACCCGGACTGGTTCAAGTTCTTCCTCGGCGCGATGCTGCTGTTCGCGGTGATCGCCAACAACGCCTTCCGTAACTACGCAGCGAAGAAGTGATCCCATGACCACCACAGTCGAGAAGCCAAGCCACGACGCACCTTCCGGTGGCAAGGTGCCGCTGGTCGAACTAAAGAACGTCGGCAAGTCCTACGGCAACATCACCGCGCTCAAGGACATCTGCCTACGCGTGCACGCCGGCGAGGTGACCGGAATCCTCGGCGACAACGGCGCAGGCAAGTCCACGCTGATCAAGATCATCTCCGGACTGCATCAGCAGACCGAAGGCGAGTTGATCGTCGACGGGGAGTCTGTCAAGTTCGGTTCACCCGCCGACGCGTTGGCCAAGGGCATCGCCACGGTGTACCAGAACCTGGCCGTCGTCCCGCTGATGCCGGTGTGGCGCAACTTCTTCCTCGGCCAGGAGATCCGCAAGAAGTCGTTCCCGTTCTCGTTGGACGCCAACGCGATGCGGGCGACCACGCTGACGGAGCTGTCGAAGATGGGCATCGAACTACCCGACGTCGACGCGCCGATCGGCTCGTTGTCGGGCGGTCAGCGCCAGTGCGTCGCCATTGCCAGGGCGGTGTTCTTCGGGGCGCGGGTGTTGATTCTCGACGAGCCCACCGCGGCGCTGGGCGTCAAGCAGTCCGGGGTCGTGCTGAAGTACATCACCGCGGCCAAGGAGGCCGGCTTCGGCGTCGTCTTCATCACGCACAACCCCCACCACGCGCACATGGTGGGCGACCACTTCGTGTTGCTCAACCGCGGTCGCCAGAAACTCGACTGCGCCTACGACGACATCACGCTGGATCACCTCACGCAGGAAATGGCCGGTGGTGACGAGTTGGAGGCGCTGACTCACGAGTTGGGCCGCAAGTAGGTCGGCACCCTCGACACTCCCCGGACCCCGTCGGCCGCAATTGGACGGCGGGGTCTCAACGCTCGGGGGCGAGGACGATGTCGAAGCGGGCACGCGACCAGGGCTGGGCGAGGTCGCGTCCGTCGGGGGTGGGGGTGCCGGCGGGTTGCTCGGTGAAGTCGGTGATCAACGATTCCTTGACCCCGAAAACGGTGTCTCGGTCGAGGAATTCGTCGCCGGCGACGAAGATGTGGGTGACCAGGGTGCGGTGGCCGGGTGCGGCGACCATGAAGTGCAGATGTGATGCGCGCATAGGTGAGCGACCGGTGGCGTTGAGCATGCGGCCCACGGGTCCGTCATGGGGGATGGGGTACGGCGTGGGGGTGAGGGCCCAGAAGCGGTATCGGCCGTCGTGGTCGCTGAACAGATGAGCTCTGGCCATGACCCGGTCGTCGTCGTACTGAACGTCGTAGAAACCGTCCTCGTCGGCCTCCCACACCTCTATTCGGGCGTCGGGGATCGGTTGCCCGTCGACGTCGGCGACGGTTCCCTCCACCCAGCACGGTTGTCCGGCGGCCCCGCCGGAGACGTCGCCTCCCCGTTCGATGCGCGGCGAGTTCTTCGTGAAGAACGGGCCGAACACGGTTGCTTCGGTGGCACTGCCGTGGGCGACGTTGTTGACGTTGACGGTCTGCATGGAGGCGCCCAGGACGTCGGAGAGCAGGATGAACTCGTGGCGACGATCGTCGGTCATGTGCCCGACCTCGGTGAGGAATTCGATCGCGGTGGTCCATTCGGCCTCGGTGAGGCGGACGTCGCGGATGAACGCGTGCAGATGCCGGACCATTGCCGTCATCAGCAACGTCAGTCGCTCGTCGTTGCAGCCGGCGAATGATTCCATGACGGTGCGGGTCAGGTGTTCCTCGATCTCGCTCTGGTGACCCGAGACGCCCGTCTCGTCGAGGCGAGGGGAGCCCTCTTGGCGTGAGTGTCGTTGACCCATGGGATGTCTCGGTTTCGTCGTCGATGGAGGCTGGGAATGTCGCGCTGAGCGACGACCGCTACATCAGAGCCGACCCTCGACGAACACGCTGTTAGGCACGGGCGCGTCGACGTCGCTCGGGAGTGTCCGGCCGTAGCCCGCCATCAGCTCGTCGGCGCCAATGGCCGTGACCTTCTAGCCATGTGCGCCAAGCCAATCGGTGACCTCGGTCCGTTTTCCGTCGTAGAGCAACTCGCCGACGTCGACGAGCCGGGCGATGGGTTCGAGCCCGGCTGCCGGGATGACGGACTGGCCCACACCGGCGGCGGCCGCATCGAGGAAGAACTCGTCGAAGTACTTGGTGCGCGAGCCGATGTAACTCCTCATCGACTCAGTGCGCTTCCCGAAGTCGGTGTCGACTTCGGCCAGCTCGGCTGGGGGCTCGTCGCTCAGGAAGATCTTCCAGACGCCGTCACCGGCCGCGTCCAGGAACAGTCGCGCGAACGGGTCGTCGACGGCGACGCCGAGCGCCGTGACGCCGACGCTTTCGTTGACGTCCCACGTGTCGTCGTCATCGGTCCTGGCCATTGACGGTTCCTTCCGCCGTCGTTATCTAGTACCGCTATCCATTGTGCTCCCCGGACCTGGCAACGCAGGCACGGCTGGGACGAGGTCGGCCAGTTCGGCACGAACCTCGACCACCCGTTGTCTCATGGCCTTCGCGGTCAGGGTGGCGTCACACCGCCCGAGGGCGACCTCCATCCCGACCTCGCGTGACGCACATGCCAAGGCCGACAACCAGACCCGCATCACCAGCCAGGGTCCGCGGGCCTCGGGGTCGACGCCCATCCGGCGCGCGACCGACTCGAGCAGCCCCTGGTGCGTGGTGCCGATGGCCAACGGACGAAGGGCGGCCGACTCGCCGATGACCAGCAAGGCTCCGGCCAGCAGGCTCGGGGTAATGGCATGTCTGCCAGCGTGCACGTCGTCCAGCATCCGCAGATGGGACTGCACCAGGGCGTCGAGTGGGGGCACGTCGGGATTCACGTCGTCGAGGTGGGCGAGTGCGGTCTCGGCCATGTCCTGGATGACCGAGAGGATCGCGGCTTCCTTGGTCGGGAAGTAGCGGGAGAACGTTCTCGGCGAGACGTCGACTGCGGCGGCGATCTGTTCGACGGTCGCATTGGCGAAGCCGTGCCGTCGGCTCAACTCGACGGCGGCTCCGACGAGCTGAAGGCGGGTGCGCAGCCGCTTACGCTCCCGCAGACTTGTCGGCACTCCGTGGGCGGCATCGGTCACGCCTTCGAGGTTACGTGCGAGACGGGTGTTGCACCTTGAACCAATGGGGGTATGTGGCGGACATGACCACTTCAACAGTGACGACAGTCGACGCAGGCCCACGCCGGGTGGCGCGCCGGGTTCAGGTAAAGGCCCCGGCGGCGGAGATCTTCGCCATCGTGGCCGATCCGCACCGCCATCCCGAACTCGACGGCTCGGGCACGGTCCGCGACGTGGACGTCAAGGGGCCGCACCACCTCGCGGTCGGAGACAAGTTCACCGTGGGGATGAAGCAGTACGGCGTGCCCTACAAGATCGTCTCGACCGTCACCGACGTCGACGACGGCAGGGTGGTCGAGTGGCAGCATCCGCTCGGGCACAAGTGGCGGTGGGAGTTGGCCGAGACTACCCAGGGTGACGGCCTGGTCACCGAGGTCACCGAGACCTTCGACTACAGCACCGCCAAGGTGCCCTTGATGATCACCGCGTTCGGCTACGACAAGAAGAACGCCGACGGCATCACCGCGACGTTGCAGCGCCTCGCCGAACGATTCGGCTAGACGGTGAACGCCGCCCGGAACGCCTCGAGCGCGTCGACGTCGTCGCCCGACGCGTAGCCCTCCAGCCCGACCGTGCCGCGATAACCCATGTCCCGCAACGTCTTCGCGATGGCGGGATAGTAGATCTCGCCGGTCCCTGGCTGACACCTGCCCGGCACGTCGGCCACCTGCACCTCACCAATGGCGTTGCCGCAGCGGCGAACCAGCTCGATGAGGTTCCCCTCGCCGATCTGTGCGTGGTAGAGGTCGAGCATCATCTTGACGTTGGGATGGGCGACGCCCTCGATCAGCGCGAGAACGTCCTTGGCGCGGGCCAACGGCACCCCCGGATGGTCGACGACGGTGTTGAGGTTCTCCACGCAGAACGTCACGCCCGCAGACGCACCCAACTCGCCCAGTCGTTCGAGCGTGCGCACGGCGGTGGCCCACATCGCCCCGGTGGCCCGCAGGCGGGGACGGGCGGGCAAGCCGTCGACGAGTTCGGCGGTATGGAGGTTGAGCCGGGTAACCCCAAGCGTCTCAGCGGCCTTGACGCTCAACTCGGCCGTCCTGATGACCTCGTCGGCCGTCTGCGGGTCGATCAGGTCGCCGTGTAGGTATCCCGTCATGGAGGTGAACGTGGCCCCCGTCGCGGCCAGTGCGGCCAAGTCCTTGTCGTGCCAACTCCAGATCTCCGCGGCGAAGCCGAGATCGTGAATGCGGCGCACCCGCTCGACGATTGGAAGGTCGGTGAACACCATCTCGGCGCTGACGGCCAGTTCGAAGTCACTCACGAAGTCAGCCTAGTGCTCGGCCGAGTTGGTCGACCGTTCATCGGCATGACGTCCTCCGGTGACCCGCGCCACCACGCATCATTACCGCCGAGACGGCACAATCGACACATGGACGTCGACCACCAACGAGCGGTACGCACCGCGGCTTGGCGTGACCCGTTGAGCCTGTCGTTCCGCGCGCACCGCCGGGTGTTGCTGCTCCGCCTGCGCTGGCACGAGCGCGCCGCCACCCGGCCGCGCACCCCTACGGCCGACTGAAGATGCAGTGGGCGTTGCCGCCAATGGGTTCCTCGGCGACTACCTTGCCGTCGAGGGTGATCCGGCACCCCGGCCCCGGGGTGTCCCGCCCGACGGCGACGACCTGAAGCAACTGCACGTCGGACCCGACCTTCATCACGCGTGAGAACGGAAGAGTCGTGTGGTCCGCCACCAACGAGCCCGCCGGATCGGTGTCGATGCTGAACACCTCGCCGGGACCGGTGACCTCGAACCTGACGGTCGACTGACCCGGCGTGCTGGCGGGGCCCTGCGAGCCGGAGGCCCTGCGTGACGCGGCGGCCGCGTTGTCGGCCAGGGTCGCCGACCGGACCGCCGGGGTGACGCAGACGGTGTCCCCGTCGAACGCCTCGCGCCAGACGTAGCCCTGGGAGCAGGATTCGGGGCCGGAAGCCTGACTCGGGTCCTTGTTGGCCCCGGCGTTGGCGTTCTGCTGGGCGACCTGGTCCCGGGTGGCCGGGGTGACGCAGACCGTGTCGCCGACGCGGGCCTCCCGCCAGACGTACCCGCTGACGCAGGTGTCCGGCCCGTACGGCAGGGGGTCGGCGACCGCGGGCGACGGGAACGCACCGGCGACGATCCCGAGCGCGGCGGACAGTGGAACGAGTTGCGACAGCTTCGACGTGGTCTTCATGGGAGAGCCCCTCGGCGGTGGTGGAGTTGTGAGCGGACGTCGCAACTTTGTCTCGCCGCAGGGGTCGTCGGCGTGAGTAGTGGACTACCTGGAAACCGACGCCGCCCGGTACGCGTCGTCGACGAACGCCATGTTGGCGACCGCGTCAGCCGTGCCGAACGGCAGCGCGGTGCCCCGCTCGACGTGCGCGGCGAACGCCTCCAACTGGTACGTGTAGGACGCTCTGGTGCCGAGGTGTTCGACCGTGGTGCCCGCGGCGGTGGTGATCGTCAGCCGGTCGTCGGTACTCGGGCTGATGAAGTCGTGCACCAGCAGGTCGCCCGCCGTCCCCGCGATGTGGATCGTGAACGAACGGTGGTCGCCCACCATCGAATTCGCGGTCAGCCCGGTGGCGCCGCCAGGGAAGCCGAGTTCGACGTCGCACCAGGCGTCGACGCCAGGCGTGCGCTGCTCGGCGTGCGCCCGCACGATCGACGGTCGGCCCTCGATGCCGGGACCCGCGAGGCGACCCAGTGAGCGCATGACGTGCAGCCCGTAACAGCCCAGGTCCATCAGCGCCCCGCCGGCCAGGTCGAGGGACCAGCGCGGATCGTCGTCGGCCGGCGGCTCCATCGTCATCCTGACCTCGACGTGGGTGACGGTGCCGATGGTGCCGTCGCCGGCAAGCTCGAACGCGCGCTGGGTGACCGGGTGGAAGAAGTAATGGAAGCCCTCGAGCACCGTCACACCCGCCGCGTCGGCGGCCTCGGCTACCCGCTGAGCCTCGGCTTCGTCACGGGCGAAGGGCTTTTCGCTCAACACCGGTTTGCCCGCCGCGATCGCCGCGAGATTCCACGGCGCGTGCAGCGAGTTCGCCAGGGGGTTGTAGACGACGTCGACCTCCGCGTCGTCGATCACGGCCTGGTAGTCGTCGACCACCCGCTCGACGCCGTACTTCTTCGCGAACACCTCAGCCCGTGACTGGTCCCGCGCGGCCACGGCCACCAGGCGGTGGCCGAGTTCCGCCGCGGGACCGACGATTGCGGCCTCGGCGATCCGCGACGCTCCGAGAATCCCGATCCTCACGCGGTGATCTGCCTCAGGTATGCCACACTCGCCAGGACGTCGCGCACCGGACCCTCGCCTGCCGGCTCGCCGTCGAGGATCGTGTCCTGCTCCAGCACGAACCAACCGTCGAAACCGTTGTCCCGCAGCACCGAGACGATGCCCGCCACGTCCACGTCGCCGGTGCCGAGCGGGGTGTACATGCCCGCCTTGACGGCCTCGGTGTAGGTCAGCTCACCGGACTGCACCTTCGCCGCCAGTGCGGCGTCGACGTCCTTGAGGTGGGTGTGGGCGATGCGGTTCGGCACGGCCTTCGCCAGTTCGAGCGGGTCGGTGCCGCCGATCAGCAGATGACCGGTGTCCAGGCACAGCTTGATCGACGAGCCCTGCAGCACTCGGTCGACGTCGGCGCGCGTTTCGACGATGGTGCCGACGTGGGGATGCAGCACGGCGAGCAGGCCCCGCTCGGCGACGATGGCGGCCAACCGGTCCAGGTTGGCGACCAGCCTCGCCCACTGGGCGTCGTCGAGCACGGGCCGGGAGTCGTAACCGTCGGCTCCGGTGGCCGCGGCGAGCACCACGACGCCGGCTCCGGCGGCGACCAGGGATTCGAGTGGGCCGGCAAGGTCGTCGACGGGGTCGTGGTCGTCGGCGAACAGGACGACGGGCACGAAGCCGCCGACGCAGGCCAGATCCTTCTCTCGCAGAACGTCTTTCAGTTCGTCGGCGTCGGTCGGGAGGAAGCCCTCCGGTCCGAGTTCGGTAGCCGTCAGCCCGGCGCCGCGCATTTCGGTCAGCACCCGGTCGGGGTCCAACTGGTGGCCCCAGCCGGGCACCTCGCAGACACCCCAGGAGATGGGGGCTCCCGCGATCTTGAGAGCACTCACGAGTTGCGCACCTCCGCGATCGTGACGGGCGTGCCCCGCTTGAGGGATTCGGTGGCGGCTTCGGCCAGCCACGCGACCTCGACCGCGTCGGCGACCGTCGCGCCCAGGACCGGGCCGCCCTTCGTCACCTCGACGAACGCGGCCAGCTCGGTGCGGAACGCCTCGGTGAAGCGGTCCATGAAGAAGTGGTGGGCCGGGCCCTGCGGAAAGTCGTTGCCTGGATCGGTGTTTCGCAGCGGCACACCCTGATCCCAGCCGGCGGCGACGCTGTCCTCGAACCCGTGGACCTCGAGGCGGCAGTCGTAACCACGCGCGTTGTAGCGGGCGTTGGACACTACGCCGAGCGCGCCGCCGTCGAACTTCACGATCACTGCGGCGGTGTCGACGTCGCCGTAGTCGGCGAACAGCGGGTCGCCCTGCACGGTTCCGGTGGCGTAGACCTCGACGGCGCGCTGTCCGGTGATCCAGTTGAGTACGTCGAAGTCGTGCACCGCGCAGTCGCGGAAGATGCCGCCCGAGCCCTTGATGTAGTCCAGTGGCGGGGGAGCGGGGTCCATCGTGGTGCTGCGCACGGTGTGCAGCTTTCCGAGCGACCCGTCGTCGACGGCGCGCTTGGCCGCTGCGAACGCCGCGTCATACCGGCGTTGGTAGCCGACCTGCACGGGCACGCCGGAGGCCAGGATGGCCTCGGCGACGCGGGCGCTCTCGACGGCGGTCGAGGCGATGGGCTTCTCGCAGAACGTGGGAATGCCCCGCGCGACGGCGGCCAGGGTCAGCTCGGCATGCGCAGGCGTGGCGGCCGCGACGACCACGCCGTCGACGCCGGAGGACAGCAGCTCGTCGACGGTCGCGACGTACTTGGCGCCGTGCTTGGCGGCGACGGCCTCGGCGACGTCGCCGCGCTCGTCGGTGATCACCAGCCCGTCGAGACCCGCTAGCCCGCTGAGGGTTTCGGTATGGAATGCGCCGATGCGGCCCAGTCCGATTACGCCGAGGGTGGTCATGCATTTCTCCTTGTCGTGTGTTCTGCGAGTGCTTCGTCGAATGCTCGTGGGGTGAGGCGAGAGGCCAGTGCGGCCAGTACGACGTCGACCTGGCTCGGCGGCGCGAGGCTGCCGATCGGTTGGTCCCGGTCGAGGTTGGTGGGGAAGGCGTAGCCCTCGGCCGTCGCGTTGACCGAGTTGCGGATCTCGCGGTCGGAACGCCCGGCGGCCTTCATGGCGAGCAGGGCCGGGTAGGTGGCGCGGATCATCGCGGTGCGGTCCATCGCCTCCATCGCCCGGCCGAACGGTGACGAGATCTGCAGCAGGTTGGCCATCCGGCGGATGTCGGTGGAGGTGTTCGCCCCCGCTCCGTGCATCAGTGCGGGGTTGAAGAACACCGCGTCGCCCTTGCGCAGCGGCACCTGCACCATGCGGGTGGCGAAGAAGTCGACGAATTCCTGCCCGTAGAACGCGATGTAACCGCCCGCGAATTTCTGCGAGTGGGGCAGCAGCATCGTCGGGCCGCTCTCCAACGGCATGTCGCAGTGCGCGACGGCGCCCTGCAGGGTCAGGACGGCCGACATGCGGTGCATGTGGGCGGGGTAGGCCGCCAGTTGATCGGCGTCGACGAAGCCGAGGTGGTAGTCGCGGTGCGGAACCTGCGGGGCGCCACCGGGATTGACGACGTTGACCTGTGAGGTGACCTGGTAGCGCGGGCCGAGCCAGGCCTCGCATACGAGGGCGAGTGCGTCGTTGGCGTAGTACTCGGCGAAGACCTCGGGATCGTGCAGCGCCAGCTTCTGGGCGGCGTTCCAGATGCGGTCGTTGACGCCGGCCTTGCCGAAGTGGTCACCGGCCGCGGAGCCCGCGGCGCGCTGCGCCTCGATGAGCGCGGTGAACGCCTCGCTGGCCCGGTCCACCGTCGGGTGGTCGAACGCGCCCTCGAAGACCACGACTCCTGGTCCGTCGGCGAGTGCGTGGATCAACTCGGTCTGCAGGGCGCGGCGGTCGGCGGTGGCCACGGTTTGGGCGGAGTAGACCAGGACGCCCTGGCGGACGTCACTGGCGAGCGGGTAGTCGCCGGCGTCGGTCGGGGTGGCGACCAGCGCGCGGAACTCGTCGAGGCCACAGTCGGCGTCGTCGATCCACGCCCGGTGCGTAGTGGAGGTGGGAGCAGCCATGCCCGTTAGTCTTGTTGTGACCCGCGCCGCAATCAACACCAAAAACCCGTCAAAAACACCTCAGCGCGTTGGTGATTTGGGCGCGCTAATCCGCGGCTAGCGCGGCTGAACGCGCCGAAATCGCAAAGGGGAGGGCGAGGAGGGGGACATGCCGCATCGCTACAAGGTCCGCGAGATCGCCCAGCAGTCGGGCCTGAGCGAGGCGACCGTCGACCGCGTCCTCAACGACCGGCCCGGCGTGCGCGAGAACACCCGCGCCGAGGTCGCCCAGGCCATCGCCGACCTCGACAAGCAGCGCGCCCAACTCCGGCTCAACGGCCGCCGCTTCCTGGTCGACGTGGTGATGCAAACCCCGCAGCGGTTCTCCGACGCCTTCCGCGCCGCGATCGAAGCCGAGCTGCCCGCCTTCGCACCGGCCATGCTGAGGGCCCGCTTCCACCTCTGGGAGTCCGGGTCGACGGCGCAGATGGCCGAGATACTCGGCAAGATCCGCGGCAGCCACGGGGTGGTGCTGAAGGCGCAGGACGCTCCCGAGGTGACCGAGGCCGTCGACCGGCTGGTCGGCGCGGGCGTCCCCGTCGTCACCTATACGACCGACGTGCCGAACAGCGCACGCTGCGCCTACGTCGGCATCGACAACCACGGGGCCGGCGTCACCGCCGCCTACCTGATGGACCAGTGGCTGGGCTCGTCGACCTCAGGGGTGCTGATCACGTTGAGCGGCACGGTCTTTCGTGGGGAAGGTGAACGCGAGGTCGGCTTCCGGTCCGCGCTGCGCGGTTCCGGACGCGAGGTCGTCGAGGTCAGCGACAGCGACGGCATCGACGCCACCACCGAGCGACTGGTCCTCGACGCCCTGCAGCGGCACCCCGGTGTGGAGGCCGTCTACTCACCGGGCGGCGGCAACACCGCGACGGTCGCCGCCTTCGAGAAGATCGGAAGAGTCTGCCGGGTGTTCGTCGCCCACGACCTCGACGCCGACAACCGACGGTTGCTGCGCGACGGACGGATCTCGGTGGTCCTGCACAACGATCTGCGGGCCGACGCCAGGGTGGCGATGCGGCAGATCCTGCAGCACCACGGCGCCCTCCCCGCAGAACCGGCACGGCCGACGCCGATCCAGGTGATCACCCCGTTCAACCTGCCCGTCTGAGCGACGAGTCGTCGATTCCCAGCGTGGCCAGATACCATTTCGCCTCACGGCGACTCCGGTGCGCCGACGAAGAGCAGGAGATTCGAACGGTGCGGCCACAGCTCGTCGACGGCGTCACCGTCCTCGGCAACCTCGCAGTCGACCGGATCGACGGCGCGCCGCCCAGCCCCGGCGGCTGCGCCTCGTTCGCAGGCGTGGCGTTGGAGTACGCGGGCGGAGCTGGCCAGATCGTGGCCATGGGCGCCCAAGAAGACCATCAGTTGTTCACCGGCGTGCTCGACCGGTTCGGGTCGCTCGTCCGGATCATCGACTCCGACCGGACGGCCGGCTTCCGGCTGGACTACGTCGACGTCGACCACCGGGTCATGTCCGTCACCGCACTCGGCCCCATCTGGGGGACCGACGAGATCGAGACCGCCAACCCGGAGACCACCTGGGTGCACCTCGCGCCGCTGCTGCGCGCGGACTTCCCCGAGACCACGCTGGCGCTGCTCGCCGAACGTGGGCATCGCGTCGCCTACGACGGTCAGGGCCTCGTCCGCGCCGACCGGGTCGGCCCGCTCGCGGTGGACCGCGACTATCCGCATGGCCTGCTGCGCGACATCAGCGTGCTCAAGTTGGCCGAGGACGAAGCGGTCATCGTCGCAGACGGCGAGTTCGACGCCGCGACGGCCGAGCGGCTGGGCGTTCCCGAGATCCTGGTGACCCTTGGTTCGGAGGGGTGCGACATCTACACCGAGGGCGACGTCGTGCGGGTGCCAGCGGCATGGCGGGTCACCGGAGTACAAGCCACGGGCGCCGGGGACATGTTCACGTCGTGCTACGTGGCCAACCGGGCGGCCGGTGCCGGTCCGGTGGCGGCAGCGGAGCGAGCCAGCGAACTGGTTGCCCGCGAGCTCGAGAAGCGGCTGCCCGTCCCGTCGCCCGACAGGGTGTAGGCGCAGGTCGCGGCGGGTCAAACTCGACACCCGTCAAGTTTCTACCCGCGGGTAGCTTTCGTTCTTAGGATTAAGCTCGTCTCGAACGTGACGAAAACCACAAAACCGTCGTGGTCCTCCCGGCTTCACGGTCGTGAACTGCCGATTTGCGCACGCCTGCCGGACGGCTCGCGTGGCTGGTCGGTAAAGCCCAGCCTAAGAGCAGTGCAATAATCGGTACTGCTAGTGACAGATAAGAAGAGGTTGACGTCGACCCGGCGGCGCGGGCGCGAAAAGCGCTCTACCCGGCGACACGGCAATCCCTCTACTTCGTGAAGTGTGAAAGGCGGGGGTCGTGACTCTCAGCGGCAGCGAAGCCGGTACGAGTTCCTCCACTCGGCAGAAGCTCGAGAAGGTCGTCATCCGCTTCGCCGGTGACTCCGGCGACGGCATGCAGTTGACCGGTGACCGGTTCACCACGGAAGCTGCGCTGTTCGGCAACGACCTTGCGACGCAACCGAATTACCCCGCCGAGATCCGGGCACCACAGGGCACGCTGCCCGGCGTCTCGTCGTTCCAGATTCAGATCGCCGACTTCGACATCCTCACCGCAGGCGACCGCCCCGACGTGCTGGTCGCGATGAACCCGGCGGCGCTGAAGGCCAACGTGGGCGACCTGCCGCGCGGCGGTCTCGTCATCGCCAACTCCGACGAGTTCACCAAGCGCAACCTCGCGAAGGTGGGCTACGAGGCCAACCCGCTGGAAGACGACAGTCTGTCCGACTACGTCGTTCAGGCGGTTCCGATGACCACCCTGACGCTGGGTGCCGTCGAGAAGATCGGCGCCACGAAGAAGGACGGCTCGCGGGCCAAGAACATGTTCGCCCTCGGTCTGCTGTCGTGGATGTACAACCGCGAACTGGAACAGAGCGAAGTCTTCATTCGCGAGAAGTTCGCCCGCAAGCCCGAGATCGCCGAGGCCAACGTCCTCGCACTCAAGGCGGGTTGGTACTACGGCGAGACCACCGAGGCGTTCGGCACCACCTACGAGGTGTCGCCCGCCAAGCTCAAGTCCGGTGAATACCGTCAGGTCTCCGGCAACACGGCACTGGCCTACGGCATCGTCGTCGCGGGTCAACTGGCCAACACGCAGGTGATGCTCGGCAGCTACCCGATCACGCCGGCCTCGGACATCCTTCACGAGCTGTCCAAGCACAAGAACTTCAACGTCCTCACCTTCCAGGCGGAGGACGAGATCGCCGGCATCGGCGCGGCCCTCGGGGCGTCCTACGGCGGCGCGCTCGGCGTCACCAGCACCTCGGGCCCCGGCGTTGCGCTGAAGGCCGAGGCCATCGGCCTCGGGGTGATGGCCGAACTCCCGCTGCTGGTCGTGGACGTCCAGCGTGGCGGCCCCTCCACCGGGTTGCCGACCAAGACCGAGCAGGCAGACCTGATGCAGGCGCTCTACGGCCGCAACGGCGAATCCCCGGTCGCGGTGCTCGCACCCCAGTCGCCGTCGGACTGCTTCGAGATCGCCGTCGAGGCCGCCCGGATCGCGCTGACCTACCGCACGCCCGTGATCCTGCTGTCCGACGGAGCGATCGCCAACGGCTCCGAGCCGTGGCGCATCCCCGACGTCACCACCTTCGAAGCGATCGACCACACCTTCGCCAAGGAGGGTGAACCATTCCAGCCCTACGCCCGTGACCCGGAGACGCTCGCGCGTCAGTTCGCGGTCCCCGGTACGCCCGGTCTGGAACACCGCATCGGTGGCCTCGAGTCCGCCAACGGCTCCGGCAACATCTCCTACGAGCCCAAGAACCACGATCTGATGGTGCGTCTGCGCCAGGCCAAGATCGACGGCATCACCGTTCCCGACCTGGTCGTCGACGACCCGAGCGGCGAGGCGGAGTTGCTGATCGTCGGCTGGGGCAGTTCCTATGGTCCCATCGGTGAGGCGTGCCGACGCGCGCGGCGCAACGGCGTGAAGGTCGCCCACGCGCACCTGCGATACCTGAACCCGTTGCCCGGCAACCTCGGTGACGTCCTCCGCAAGTACCCGAACGTGGTGCTGCCGGAGATGAACCTCGGCCAGATGGCGCTGCTACTCCGCGGCAAGTACCTCGTGGACGTGCAGTCGGTGACGAAGGTGGAGGGCATGGCCTTCCTCGCCGAGGAAGTGGAGGGCATCATCGAATCGGCCCTCGACGGAACGTTGCGCGACAAGGAAACCGACAAGGCCAAGTTCGCCCGGTTGGCCGCGGCCACCATCGAAGTTCCAGTGACGGCCGAAGGAGCTGAAGAATGACTGACTTGATTGGTTCGGACCTGGGACTGACGGCGCTCACCAAGATCAGCGGTGTGCCGACGACCGACGAGCCGCAGAAGGCCAAGGACTTCGCCAGCGACCAGGAAGTGCGCTGGTGCCCCGGCTGCGGTGACTACGTCATCCTGAACACCATTCGCAGCTTCCTGCCCGAGCTCGGGCTCAAGCGCGAGAACATGGTGTTCGTCAGCGGCATCGGCTGCTCAAGCCGGTTCCCGTACTACCTCGAGACCTACGGCCTGCACTCCATCCACGGCCGCGCCCCGACCTTCGCCACCGGCCTGGCGTTGGCCCGCGACGACCTGTCGGTGTGGGTCGTCACCGGTGACGGTGATGCGCTGTCCATCGGCGGCAACCACCTGATCCACGCGCTGCGCCGCAACGTCAACATCACGATCCTGCTGTTCAACAACCGGATCTACGGCCTGACCAAGGGGCAGTACTCGCCGACCTCGGAGGTCGGCAAGGTCACCAAGACCTCGCCCATGGGTTCCATCGACCACCCCTTCAACCCGGTGTCACTGGCACTGGGAGCGGAGGCGACGTTCGTCGGTCGTGCGCTTGACTCGGACAAGAAGGGCCTGACCGAGGTGCTGCGGGCAGCCGCCAGCCACCGCGGCGCCGCACTCGTCGAGATCATGCAGGACTGCCCGATCTTCAACGACGGCTCCTTCGACGCGCTCCGCAAGGAGGGCTCCGAGGACCGGCTGGTCAACGTGAAGCACGGGGAACCGATCACCTTCGGCACCGATGGCGCGTACTGCGTCGTGAAGTCCGGCTTCGGCCTGGAGGTCGCCAAGACCGCCGACGTGTCGGCCGACGAGATCGTGGTGCACGACGCCACGATCGACGATCCCGCGTACGCGTTCGCACTGTCGCGCCTCTCCGAGCAGAACCTCGAACACACGGTCATGGGCATCTTCCGTCAGGTGAGCCGCCCGACGTATGACGAGATGGCACGCAATCAGGTGACCTCTGCGATGGAATCCAGGCCCCACGACACCTCCGCTCTGCAATCCTTGCTTCGTGGCAAGGACACCTGGAACGTCGAATAGCAGCACTCCGCTCGCCGGCATCGTCTTGGCGGGCGGAGCCTCGAGGCGAATGGGACGCGACAAGGCGACGCTGGAAGTCGCCGGTCGCACCTTCGTCGAACAGGCCGTGCTGACGCTCTCTGCTCGGTGCTCGCCGGTGTTCGTGGTCGCGGCACCGGGTCAGCCGTTGCCTGCGCTCGACGCCGAGGTGCTGCGCGACGACGTCCGTGGCGTCGGACCCCTCCTGGCCACGGCCAGGGGTCTTCGCGCCGCGGCCGACGCCGGACTGGAACGCGCCTTCGTGTGCGCCGTCGACATGCCGTATCTCACCGTGGACCTGATCGAGGAGCTGGTGGGCCCGTCCCTGCGGCTGGGTGCCGACGTGGTGCTCCCGTGGGACGGCCGCGACCACTACTTGGCCGGTGTCTACCGGACGGACCTCGCGGCGCGGGCCGACGCGTTGGTGGCCGCCGGTGAGCGCAGCATGCGTGCCCTGGTCGACATCGTCGACACCCAGCGCGTCGTGATGGGAGAGCAGCGCTCGTTGGCCAACGTGAACGCCCCCGCCGATCTGGGGTGACGACCCAGCAAATGGTCAATTGTGACGGCAACGGCGGTCCATTTCTCGGCTAGCGTTTTTATTCGCCAATCAGGTGACGTAATCGAGCGCTATTCGTGCGTTAATTCGTGATCTGCACGTGACGAGCCTCGGACGTTCCTATTCCGGTTCGTCATGGTAGATCGTTGTCGTACAACATGTTTGGTGGCCTAGGCTGGCATGTGGCGAGCGAAAGTCGGAGTGGCGCATTGGCTTCGCGGATTTCCGTGGTCATGGGTGCGGACTTTCCCGGTCTTCTTTCGGAGGGGCGGGCGCTGCGGCGGCTACGAAGGGGTCGACGCCCAGGCGGACACCGTGTGCATGTAGTCCATCAAATACGTTGTCGAGCAGTAGGTATCACGGACGGCCAAGCTCGAGGTCGACGTCCACCGCCGCGGTGCCGTCTGCCCGGTACGTATGTAATCCATTGTCGGACAGATGGTTTGGACCAGTGTCGCCGTACATGGATCCTTGGATCTCAGCGAACGAAATGAGTACCGAATCCCGCCGCGTCACCAATCATGCTGCTAGAGAGCCACTCTGAGTGATGGATGTGGCGTGTGTGGTTGCGATCGCGTGTGCCACGTCACATTCACGGCGTGATTTGAGTCACGATTGAGGTGCTGGGCGACAGTTTGTGCTGGTCCGCAGATCGCCATGATGACCTGCAACGATGCCGACATCAGTCGCCGTTATCGGATCGTTATCGAACGGCGACACCCGCCGCGGCAGGTTTCGTTTTCACACGCAACGTTTGTACCTTTCATGTGTCTCCTGAAACGGAGCAAATGAAACACAAACCACGAACCAGCGTGTGAGTGGGGCGGCCACAGGGCCCGGAGCGCTTCCGGTGTCGTGACCGCCGCCGGGTGAACTCCCGGCGTGGCCCTTCGAGCCGCCCGCTGTCGTGCCCGACCGAGACGGCCCGACCCAGAACCTCTCGCCTGTCTGACAGGCCGCACGCCCGCGCCTCCCGCGGGCGTCCCTTGGTGCGCGCGTGGCGAAAGGACAGAAGTTGAAGTTCATCCGCAAGACGTTTGGTATGGCCACCATCGCCGGGGCGCTCACCGTGGTTCCGATGGCGTCAATGCTGATGGGAGCCGGTACCGCGAATGCGGACGGCGGAGTGAACTGGGATGCCGTCGCGGCCTGCGAGTCGGGTGGCAACTGGTCGACCGCCACGGGCAACGGTTACTACGGAGGCCTGCAGTTCACGATGAGCACCTGGCGCTCCAACGGTGGCAGCGGTTCGCCGCACCAGGCCAGCAAGGACGAGCAGATCCGGGTGGCCAACAACGTGCTCAAGAGCCAGGGCATTGGCGCCTGGCCGGTCTGCGGACGTCGCGGGTAACCCGACGAACGAGCCTGCGAGAGCGGCGCTGGGCGACACGCCCGGCGCTGCTTTCTCGTTTGACCCTCCTACCTCAGCTTTCTCTGGCTTCCATCACGTCTCGGTAAAGAACTTTCGTCGCTTCTGTAACGCATGTGATCGACCCCACGAATTACCCGTTGACCGCGTCAATTAGCCACGGGCTACCGCGGTCCTCGTGTCAACCGGTCGGGGAAGGACCGCACTCGTGAAGATCCAGGGAAACCGCACCTCAGTGGTCAGGGGCCTGAAGCTCGTCCTGCTGACGGGCGCATTCGCGATCGTCATCATGGCGATATCGACAGGAATGTCCGCAGGTAACGCACATGCGGATTCGATGAACTGGGACGCCGTCGCACAGTGCGAGTCGGGCGGAAACTGGGCCGCCAGCACGGGCAACGGTCACTACGGCGGGCTGCAGTTCAAGCCGGCCACCTGGAGTTCCAACGGCGGCGTCGGATCCCCCGCCACGGCGTCGCGCGCCGAACAGATCCGCGTCGCCGAGAACGTCCTGGCCAGCCAGGGCCCGGGCGCCTGGCCCACGTGCGGCGTCAAGGGCGGCACCCCCGCCGTGTGGAACGTGTCGTCGATCAGCCCCGCGCAGCCGGCCACCGGCTGCCAGGCGATGCCCACCAAGGGACTGCTCGGCTTCATCAACCCCCGCCAGATGTGCTCGGCCCTGCTCAACCCGATGGGCGCTCTGACCGGTCGGAGCTGAGGACGAAGGCCGCGCGGCCGGCCACCGAGGCCAGATGCCGCCGAAGGACGGCCTCGGGTACCACCGCCGACGCGCGCATCGCCGCGGCGCCGAGGAGCGCGGGACGGGCATTGACGATCCGGCCGAACAATCTGGACTCGCGGGCCAACGCCATGGTCCGCGGGCGCCGCAGCTCGGTGAACCGGACGAACGCCCCCGGCAGGTCGTCGACCGCGTCCACGCAGTGCGCCAGCGTGGCGGCGTCCTCCAAGCCCTGACACCCGCCCTGACCGAGGTGGGGCCGCATCGGATGTGCGGCGTCGCCGACCAGGACGACGGGACCACGTGACCACTGGCGTGCCGGCTCGCGGTCGTAGAGGTCGCCACGGAGGACGTCGGCCGGGTCGGTGGCCGCCAGGAGCGCGGGAACGGGGTCTACCCAACTGCCGTACCTGGACCGCAGGTGGGCGAGTTCGCCGGCAGGGGAGACGCCGCCCTCGGGTTGACGCTCGGTGCCGAACCAATAGGTGTGGGTCGCGCCGAGCGGCACGTGCCCGAATTCGGTTCCAATGCCGACTGTCTCGCCGGCCAAGCTCGGGTCCAGTGCGTACTCGGCGATGCCGCGCCACGCGGTGTAGCCCGCGTATCGGCGGCGGAGGGTTCCGTTCAGATGGCGGGCCACCATGGATCCGACCCCGTCGGCACCGACCACCGCCGCGACCTCGCGGGTGCCGCCGTCCGACGTCGTCACCCTGACGCCCGTGGCGGTGAGGGCGAGTTCGCTTGCCGCCAGGCCTGATTCAACGGTGCCCTCAGTGAGCGCATCCGCCAGGATTCGGGTCAACACCGACCGCCGCACCACCACCAACGGCTCACCGAGTGCGGCCACGATCCGTTCCGGGGATGGCCGTCGCAGCCAGGTGCCGTCCGACCATCGCATCGCACCGGCGGACACCCGCCCACCCGACTCGCGGACGGCGTCGCCGAGACCGATGCGGTCGAGGGCGGCCAAGGCGTTGGGCCAGATGCTGATCGCCGTTCCGGACGAGGCGTCGACGCGCTCCTCGAGGACGGTGACGTGGTGGCCTCGGCGCTGCAATGCGACGGCGGTCGCCAGTCCGGAGATGCCCGCGCCGATGACGAGGAAGCGTCGGCTCACGGTTCGACGCTAGCCCGGCGTCGGGAGGTCGAACACCAGCAGGGTGCTCGTCGCCGTCGCGACGATCGCGCCGGATGCGTCGGTGACGACGCCCTCGGTGAAACCGATGCGCGACCCGGCCTTGACGACGGTGCCGGTCGCGGTCAGCGGTCCGCTGGAGGCTCGAACGCCCTTCAGATAGTTCACCTTGATCTCGATCGACGTGTAGCCCTTGCCCTGCGGCAGCGTGCTGTGCAACGCGCAGCCGGCCACCGAGTCCAGCAGGGTGCAGACCAATCCGCCGTGCACCGCGCCGATCGGGTTGTAGGCCGAGTCGTCGGGTTCGCAGGTGAAGACCACGCGGCCGGGTTCGACGGACTCCATCGCGAACGTCATCAGGCCCGAGATCGGTGGCGGCGGCAGCGTCCCGTCGACGATCGCGCGCAGGTAGTCGACGCCCGCCATGGACAGGCCCTTGGCCGTCGTGGGTGCGGGGTCGTGCCAGGTGACGACCTTCGAGCGCTTCTCGCCCCATCCATGGTCGTCGGTCACGTGGTCTCCTCGGATCTGACGAAGCGGCGGTAGCGGCTGCGGCGCAGCGGGTCGTCAAGGGCGACGGCGTGCTCGGCACCCCAGGTCAGCAGCGCGTCCAGTACGGGCAGCAGGCCGCGGCCCGACTCCGTCAGCCCGTACTCGTCGCGCCGGGGATGTTCCTGGTAGGCGGTCCGGTCGACGATGCCCGCCGCCTCCAACGTCTTGAGCCGGGCGGCGATCCGGTCGCGAGGCGCGCCGGTGCCCGCCACGATGTCACCGAAACGGCAAGCACCGAGGGCGATTTCGCGGACGACCAGCAACGCCCACTTCTCGCCGACGACGGTCATCGCGGCGGCGATCGGGCAGGGGCGGCCCGCGAGATCGGCGAGCGGCGTGGTCGACACGGTGTTAGCGTGCCAGGAGTGAGTTTGAAAATCAAACCTGTCAGGGCCGACGTCACGTCGCTCGTTCCGATCGCGGCGGGCACGGCACTGGTGCTCGTCACCTACGTCACGCCGATGGCCACGCTGACCGCGACCGTGGCCGGGCTCGGCGCCGGGGTCGCCGCAGGACCGTGGTTGCTCAACTCCATGTCGGTCGGTTTGGCCGCGGGCCTGCTGGCCGCGGGCGTCGTCGGTGACAACGTGGGCCGCCGTCGCGTCTACCTGGCCGGGCTCGTCGCGATGGCGATTGGGGCCGTCGCCTGCGGCGTGGCCTGGGAGGCGGTGGGATTCGTCGCGGGTCGAGTGCTCGAGGGCGTGGGTGGCGCGGCGGTGCTGGCCTGCGGTCTGGCGATCCTGGCCCACGACTTCACCGAACCGCGCCGCCGCACCCACGCGACCGCGGTGTGGGGCACCAGCGTCGGTCTGGGAATAACGGTGGGCGCGGTGCTGTCCGCCGCCGTCGGGGCGGCGCACTGGCGCGGGCCGTATCTGGCCGTCGCAGCGGTCGCGCTGGTCCTGCTGTGGCCCAGCCTGACTCGCATCGGCGAGTCACGCGCAGCCGGTCGACGCCGGCTCGACGGCGGCGGACTGGGCTTGTTCGCCTCGGCCATGATTCTGCTGGTGTGCGCGCTGACCCTTGGGCGCAACGGCATTCACCTGACGTCGGTGGTGCTCGGTGCCGCCGGGCTGCTGGCGCTGATCGGCTTCGGGGTCGTGGAAGCCCGCGTCCGCGACCCCCTCGTCGAGCCGAAGCTCCTTCGCCACAACCGCTTCCGGGCCGCCACCATCGGCTCCTTCGTCCTGGGCGCCGGCGTCATCGCCACCGTGTCGTTCGTTCCGACGCTGGCCCAGACGGGGCTGCGAGCCGGCATCTGGCCGGCAAGTCTGCTCGTCGTGGTGTGGTCGGGAACCAGCGTGGTGACGGCCTTCCTGTCCCGCCTCGTGCGGCATCCGATGACCGGGCCGGTGCCGATCGCCGTAGCCCTCGTCGTCGTCGCGGCAGGCCAAGCGCTCGGTTTCGGCGTGACGTCGGAGTCCAGCCCGTGGCGGCTGGTCCCGTCGCTGTTCGTGGCGGGCGTCGCGACGGGTCTGCTCAACGCCCTGCTGGGGCGCGAGGCCGTCGCCAGCGTGCACGCCGACCGGGCCGCGATGGGAAGCGGGGCCAACAACACGGCCCGCTACTTCGGTGCGGCGGTCGGCATCACCTCCTTCGTCGTCGTCGCCACCCACGTCGGTGACGACCTGGCCGCCGGCTGGAACGTGGCGATCGCGGTGTCGGCGGCGATCTCGCTGCTCGGCGCCGGTGCAGTGGCCCTGGCTGGACGCGCACCGCGCCACCCGCGCCCCTGACCCGGATGTGTGGTTTCCTCGAAGGAGACCGCCATGACGCCCGCCATCGAGTTCACCAGCGTGCCCCCGTGGGCCGTCGCGCCTCGCCGCGCCCCGGCCGACGTGTCGGGCCGGTACTGGACGGTGATCGCCTTCGCAGGTGGTGAGTCGATCGCCACCGAGTGGGTCGCACAGCTCAAGGGCCGTCATCCAGAGTCGGCCCCCCGCGTGCACCTGGTGTCCGACGATCTCGCGGCAACACGCGTGCTCGACGCCGACCTGGCCACAGCACGCGTCGGGTGGCGGCTGATGATGGCCGGTCCGGCCGACGCCTGCCTTCGGCTGCGGGCGCGCGCGCTTGGCATCGGGATCGGCGACGACGAGATCATCGTCGCCAGCACAGACGTCGCCCACCGAGACGTCTACTGCGCGCACTGCCGCACCGTGACCCGTGGTGCGGTGCCGCTCGGGGGCGTCGTCGCCTGCGACGGGTGCGGCCGTCGGCTCGCCGTCCAGGCCCACGTGTCGCGGCGGATCGGCGCCCACCTCGGAGTGCTGACGTGACGGAACTGGAGCTGGTCGTCGTCGCCGTCGACGACCGGATGCCGGACGTTCGCGCGGTGACGTTGGCGCGTTCCGACGGCGGCCCGCTGCCGCCGTACCCCGCGGGCAGCCACCTCGTCGTCGAATGCGGTCACGTGCTCAACGCGTACTCGCTCACCGGCGACGGCCTCGCCCCTACCAGCTATTCGATTTCAGTACTGCTGTGCCCCAACGGCTCTGGTGGGTCGACGTGGCTGCATCGCGAGCTGCGCGTCGGTGACACGGTCCTCGCCCGCGGACCCCGCAGTGCGTTCGCACCCGTGCTGCGCGCCAGGCGCCACCTCCTGGTGGCCGCGGGCATCGGGATCACCCCGATGGTGTCGCATCTACGCAGCGCGCGACGCTGGGGGCGCGATGTCGAACTGCTCTACGTACACCGCCCGGGTCGCGGCGCCCACGTCGACGACGTCGAGACGCTTGCGGGCGACGCGGTGATCTTCACCGATCGCGACTCCTTTACCGCGGCATTGATCCGGGCACTGGCGAACCAGCCGTTGGGAACCCACCTCTACATCTGCGGTCCAACGTCCTTCATGGACGACGTCACCGCGCGGGCGGTCGGCTTGGGCTGGCCCGCGAGTCGGGTGCACGTCGAGCACTTCGGCACCGATGCGTTCGACCCCGGCGAGCCGTTCGACGTGCATTTGAGCGTCACCGGCGACACCTTCACCGTCGAGTCGGGCGTCTCGCTGTTGACCGCCCTGCTGGCGCGGGGAGTCGACGTTCCGAACCTGTGCAGGCGGGGAGTATGTGGCGAATGCCGCGTCGCGGTCGAGGCAGGCGAGATACTGCACCGGGACCTTTATCTGAGCGAGCGGGAACGGGCGACCGGGGAGTCGATGATGTGCTGCGTGTCAAGGGCAGCCGGGGCGCGACTGGAGCTGTCATTGTGACCGGTGTCGCCCCGAAATCGTTGTCCACCTTCCCCTTTCCCTTTACCGACGACAGCTATCGGTACAGCACCAACCTCGCGCCTGCGGGTACCGCGGTGACGACCGCGACCGGCGGGTGGGGTGACGGGATCGTCGACGTCGACCGTGACTACGAGGCCGAGCTCGCCGAGCGGGCGACGATTCTGGCCGCCGACCCCGGCCGCCACGCCGTCCTGCCGCACATGCGGCCTGCGTGCTGGGACGCGATGCTCTTGCTGATGCGGGAACTGGCCACCACCTACCCCGGGGCCATGTCGCTGACCGGCGACGGCACCACATGGTGCTGGCGCAACGCCCGACTCGGGGTGGTGCAGGACTTCGTGTTCGGTGACGACTCGACCCTTCCTGCCGAGCCGTTGGCCTACGTCGCCGCCCAGATGCAGGAGGACGTGGTCCTGCTCGACCAGCGGGACGGCGATCTATTCGTCGACGCGGGCGTGGTGACGTTCGCGTCGGCCTGGTCGTTCGGATTCGACGTAGGGATGGAGTTCCTCGAAGTCCACGGACCCGTTCCGCGGCTGCGGGAGAGCGGCGTCGTCACGCGGGCCCGCGACTTCATCCTGCGCCTGCAACCGGGGGAGGCCTACCGGCGCACCAACTGGTCGATCGCGATGGGGCGCCGCCTGGACCAGTCGTTGGAGCGCTACCCGGAGTGGGTCTCCGATCGGGACCTGTCCGCCACCGCCGACGACGACGCGTTGAGCCGCCTTGCCCACCTGCGCGTCGAGGTGCAGCACCTCATCAGGTTGCCGGAGTCCGACGCAGTCTGCTTCCTGATCCGCACCTACCTCCTTGCGCTCGGCGACCTCGCCACCGTCGAGCCCTGGCGACATCGCACCGCGGCGGTACTCGCGGAGCTGCCGGAGGACCTGGCCGAGTACAAGGGTTTTGCCCCGCACCGCGACCGCATCGTCGCGTGGCTTCGCCGACACGGAGGACCATGACGTCACCCCTTTGCGACCTCGACGAGTTCCTGGCATTGCCGAGAGTTGCCGGGCTGGCGGTGTCCGCGGACGGCTCCCGGGCCGTCACCGGTGTCAGTGAGCTGAACGCGAAGCGCACCGAATTCGTCACCGCCATATGGGAACTCGACGTCGCCGGCGAGAAGCCGGCCCGGCGCTTGACCCGTGGCGCCAAGGGGGAGTCGGCGCCGGTGTTCACGGCAACCGGCGACCTGCTCTTCATCGCCACGCGCGTCGTCCCCGGCGCCGAGGGAACCGACGAGCCGACGGCGTCGCTGTGGCGCCTGCCCGCCGGCGGTGGGGAGGCCGTCGCCATCCTGGATCTGGCCGGCGGCGTCGAGGCGGTCCACGCCGCCCGCGCAGCCGACG
>NZ_MVOC01000018.1 GCF_002043095.1 Mycobacterium sp. AT1
AATTTCAGCGAGCGCCATCAAAACGACGTCGGTGTCTACGCAGTTGACTACCCAGCATCGTTGAACTTCGACCAAGCCGCCCTCGGCGTCATAGACGCGAGGAACAAGGTGGCATCGATCGCCGCCGAATGCTCCGACACCAGAATCGTAGTTGGTGGCTACTCGCAGGGCGCCGCGGTAGCCGGCTACACGACGGCCGACGCAGTACCAGCTGGCTACGTTCTGCCTGACGGCATCGTTGGACCCCTACCCGTTTCGGTGTCCTCGCACGTTGCCGCGGTGGTGTTGTTTGGAACTCCTTCGGAATCGTTTCTGCACCTGGTGGATCGCAACGCCCCACCGATCGTGATCAGCGGTCAGTGGACCGCCAAAACCCTTCAGCTCTGCGCACCTCGAGATCCGGTGTGTTCCTCCAGTGGAGGCTTTGATCGGGCCGCTCACGGGGCGTACCAAGACGACGGATCAACCGAGCAGGCCGCCGATTTCGTCGCCAGTCAGCTCTCCGCCGCACCAGCTGCACAACACGTCTGATCGTCCTTCGTGAGTCATTGAGGAGCCACTGACGGTACGGCTCCCCGGCAGTCCGAGTCGCGGTCGGCAAGACCTCATTCGGGCCGACCACGCTCCTTCGGGCGCCCAAACAGGTTGTCGCGACGAGCACCTTCCGGCGCATGGAGGGGTACTCCGACGAGGCGAATAGCGTTGCTGTCCCTAACTATTGCCGATCAGTCCTCCCCCTCGCCCACGACTGGCGCCCATCATCGGCGCGCTGGGCACAACCATCGGATCGCTGTCAGCCAAGGCCCGCCGGCTGGGTTGGGTATACCCGGGCATAGCGCCGACAGTCTGTGGACTGCCGCGGACGCGGCAATGGCAATACCGCGGGGACCAACTAGTCCCCAATTATATTGGCGATGATGGGTTTTCGCGGTCCACCGCAGTCCGTGGCCTGACCGCGGCCCGATTCGGGCTCGGTGACCGCGACGATCGTCCCGTCCGTGTCCATCAGCCACCTGATCTCACGGCATCATGTACGGATCAGGCCACGGCGGTGCACTGATCGTTGGAAGAATTGCGCAGGAACGCATGCCGCATGTCCAACGCGCCACCGGGTGGCCCAGGTGTGCGTCCACGTGTCCGACTCGTGTCGCCACATCCGCGCTCCGCACCTGGCTCGGCCATGTCGTGCGCCTGCCGCCAAGTTCAGTGCACGTGTTCACAAGCAGGCCGCTGGCAAGCGCATCATCCTGATAGAGAGCACATACCGACGGAATTTGAGGACACCCACCAAATCATGACCTCGTCCACTCGTGAAAACTACGACACAGACACGGCTTTCGCAGAACGCGTCCGCGCGAACCAAGCCCTCCTCACAACCAGTCTGAAAACAAGTTACGACTTCATCGTCTGCGGGGCGGGGTCGTCCGGGTCAGTGGTAGCCGCCAGGCTCGCCGAGAACCCCGCGGTCAGCGTGCTGCTGGTGGAGGCCGGCGGTGACGACGACACTGCCGACGTGGTCATCCCGGAACGTTGGGTGAATAACCTTGGGTCTAAGCGGTCTTGGAGCTTCGCCACCGCACCCAGTCCCCATGTCAATCATCGATCAGACCGATGGCCGATGGGCAAAGTGCTCGGCGGCGGGTCGAGCATCAACGTGATGGTCTGGGCACGGGGGCATCGTGACGATTGGGACTCCTTCGCTGAGCACGCCCAAGACAAGACATGGAGCTACGAGTCTGTTCTGGACGTCTACCGACGCATTGAGAACTGGCAAGGAGCGGCCGATCTCCACTATCGCGGAGTGGGCGGACCCGTCCACGTCGAACCCGCCGTCGACCCTAATCCATTGGCTCTGGCCACACTAGCTGCAGCACGATCAGTGGGAATCTCCACCTACCCGCACGCCAATGGAGCGTTGATGGAGGCTGCCTCCGGCGCGGCTCTCGGCGACCTGCGGGTACGAAATGGTCAGCGGGAATCGGTGTTCCGATCCTATACGTATCCGCTTATGGACCGACCCAATCTCACCGTGCTGTCCGATACACATGTCGCACGGGTGCTCTTCGAGGGCACCACGGCAGTGGGCGTCGAAGTCATCCGCCACGGCGCGCCCCGCCGGATTCGAGCCACGACGGAAGTCGTGCTGTCCCTTGGGGCAATCGGTACGCCCACCGTGCTTCAACAATCCGGTGTCGGTGACCAAACCGACCTACGGCGCCTCGGCATACCAGTCGTAGGTGACCTTCGCGGTGTAGGCCGGAATCTCCAAGACCATGTGGCCTTTGATTGCATGTGGGAGTACGTCACAGCCGAGGCCCCCCGCAACAACGGGGCGGAAACCCTCATCTTCGGCGACACCATTGGTGGTTCGCCACATCCCAACGTCTTCGCCGGCCAAATCGAGGCGCCGTATACGACGTCGACCAACGCCATGCACTTCGGCTTGCCCGACGCAGGCTGGGTGCTGCACGCTGCGATCACTCACCCCAGAAGTCGGGGGCGGGTGCGGCTAAGCGGACCCCATCCCAACCATCCACCGGTCATCGAGGCCAACACCCTCTCACACCCCGACGACGTGGACGCAGCGCTGGCATGCATCGACTGGGCTCGCGAGATCGGTAACGCTTCGGCCCTACGACCATTCGTCAAACGCGAAGTGATGCCCGGCACCCTGACGAGGGATCGGTTGACGAACTTTGCCCGCAACGCCGCGACGACGTTCTTTCATCAATGCGGCACAGCCAAAATGGGCCACGACGACGACGCGGTCGTCAACGGCGTACTTCAGGTTCACGGCATACAAAACCTACGCATTGCTGACGCTTCAATCATGCCGCACATAACTACCGGCAATACCATGGCCCCGTGTGTGGTGATCGGTGAACAAGCGGCGCGCATGTTGATCGACCATCACGAACTCTAAAGGGGCCGTTGGCGCAGAGGAAATCTGCTGGCGAGAGTCTCCGTCGGCCGCACGGCGACCCACGATTGCGGCCGTCGACCGAGCCGTCCCAGGCTTGGCGGCGGCCGTGCCCGCCATTGTCACCCGGGAAGGCTGGGCAAGGCGCCTAGCCGGCGGAGGCCGTCAAGGACCAACAACGCGGCATGACCAGCCACTGAAGCCGGTGACGTGGGCGATTCGGGATGCCGCGTTTGGCGCGCAATTCCGACCAACCCGACCGGTCTCGGGTTCGAGACGCGCAGCCTAGGCGATCGCACTCTCTCGACCGTCGGATCCATTTGCTGTCCAACCGATCTGGGCGCCAAGGCGATGCCCTCTCCCGTTCAGCGCATGGTCGGGACCAAAGCTGCTCTCGGGTCTACTGCCGTCTAGCGCCACGGCAGTTTCGGACCTGCCTTCCACCAGGGTGCGGTTTTGTCGACTGCTGTTCCTGCTCTGCGCCTTCAAGACTCGATCGCGGTACTGCCGTGGTGACAGCCCACAGCTCGCCTTGAACGCCCTGGAAAAGTAGGCCGCGTCGACGAATCCCCACCTCAGGCCGACGTCCCCCACTGCAACGTTGACAAGTTCGATGCTGGACAGATCTCTGCAGCACTGCTCGATCCGCCGACTCCGGACCCAGCCAGTCGGGGTCTGCCCGTCGGCTTCGAAGAGCTTCTGCAGATGGCGAACTGAAATATGGTGCGCGGCAGCAATTGCGCTGACGTCAAGCCGTGGGTCGGCGAGGCGGGACTCGATGAACCCGCGAATTCGCACGAGCAACCCACTTCTACCCGTGTCCACGATCCCACAATCATGCGCGGCTGATTGCTCGGCGAATGCTGCCGTAAGCAAGTCGAGCATGGCGTCTGCCAAGTGGACGCTTTCCGTGTGTCTGCCTGCGGCGAACTGACCGCCAAGCTGACGTATGAACCGCGCCATGAACGCCCCCGAGCCCTGCTGACTACTAAATCGCCGAGCCGTCAGGTGCACCATCCTCGATTCCGGAAGCGGAAAGAGCCTGCTAGGCACAGTGACTCCGTACATGTGAAAGGGACCTTGGCTCGCAAAGCGAAAGGGGCGAGTGGTGTCATAGAGGACGAAGTCGCCCGGATCCAGCACGGCCTCCCTACCGTCTTGCGAGACCAAGCATCGACCGCGGAGTAACAGGTTTACCTTGACGTACTCGGGAGCTTTGCGCCCGATCAGCTGCGGAGTGCGTTGCATGGTGACACTGCCGCCGACGGCGACGTCGCTGACATGCAAGGCACCAAGACTGGCGGCACGAGCAAGTCCGACGAACGAGCCGACGTCGTCGAGCGTAATGCTCAGGGGGACGAACGACTCGTCGAGGATTCCTGCGAACACCTCCAATCGCCCGCGCCCGGTGGAGTGCTGTTCAAGCGGGACTTCCGTCATGGCAGATTCCGGTCCCGCATGGTTGCCCGATTCTCGCAGCGCATCAGCGCATCGGTGCGTGGGGTGGGGTTGTCAGTTCTCAGACGCCACTCCGTCCTCACGGCGGGGTGCGACCGTGCACGCCGTCGACGACCTGCCGATTGCACCAAGGCCAACATCGCTGGGTTCGCCTGAGGCGTGAAATGGCAGGTGCAACGGCCACATGCTGCGGCTACCCCCATGTGATCATAGGTCGTGACACCACTGGAGTGTTCCCTCGTCTAGGTCCGAAACTCGTACCCCATCACCCTCCCCTGCAGGACGACCCCGCCGCTTGTCCAAGCACGCACGAGAATTGGCCACGAGCGCACGGCATCACAGTTCACGATCAGGCTTGAAACGCGTTGAGCGCCAGGGCCACGTGACACCGCGCCGGGCGGTGAAAGTGCCGCCAAAAGGTCGCCACCGCGATCACATCTCGTGAGCCACTATTGTGCGGCGATCCGAGCGAGACCCCTGACTGAGTGCTGGCTGCAAGCGGTTCACCCGGGTGATTTGGACAGCAGGGTGACGACGCCACGACGAGGTGGAGACATCCTGTAGACGGATTGCGCGAGCGAGAGCGCATTGAGGTTGCGGTTCCGCCACCGGTCGTGGGACTTGGATCGTGCGGCACCAATCGAACAATGGAGACAGCATGGTCAAGTTCGGGGTAGTCCGCCGACGTTGCAGCTGGACGCGCAGAGACGACGGCGTTCGCGGCGGTAGCCCCGCGGGCCCACGAGTTGTCATTGTCGGCAGCGGCTTTGCCGGATTCGAATGCGCACGTTTGCTGCGGAAAGTGTTGGACCGGTACGGCTCTGACGCGACTGTGACAATGGTGTCGCCTGTCGACTACCTTCTGTATACCCCACTGCTGCCCGAGGTCGCCAGCGGCGCAATCGATCCACGGTTCGCCACAGTTCCGCTGCTCGACTTGCTGCCCGGCGTCCGCATGGTTCGTTCCTATGTGGAATCCGTCGACTTGGCAGCCGGCAGACTGCTGTGTCGTGACCAGGAGAACGGTGGTCACGAATTAGGTTGGGATCGTTTGATTCTCACCCCAGGATCGATAACGCGGTTGTTCGACATCCCCGGTCTGGCCGAGCACGCACGCGGCTTCAAATCCACGGCGCAGGCACTGTATCTGCGTGATCACATCCTCGAGCAGTTTGAACTGGCACGCATCGACGACGACCCCGCACGGGCAGTAGCGCGCCGCACCATCGTCGTCGTCGGCTCGTCATACTCAGGAACCGAACTCATCGCACAACTGTGCGCGATGACGGCTGCCGCCGCCCGCGTGTTCGACTTTCAACCGGGCGAAGCCAACTTGATCCTCGTCGAGCACTCGGGACGGATGATGCCGGAACTCGGGCCAAAACTTGCGGCCAGAGCCGAGCAGGTGCTCCGACGGCGCGGCGTTCAGATTCGCGTTGGCGTTACCCTCGCGGAGGTCGCTCACGACCACGTGGTGCTGACTGATGGGGAACGCATCGGGACTTATACGGTGGCGTGGGTTGCCGGTGTAGTGGCGCACCCCCTCATCGCAAGCCTTGGGCTCCCCGTCGAGAGGGGCCGCCTCAAGGTGGATGAAGAACTCAGGGTTCCCGGGACGGCGGGCGTCTTCGCTGCTGGTGACGCGGCTGCGGTGCCGGACAACGGCACCCCGTCCAAGATTGCCCCGCCGACCGCCCAGCACGCAATCCGACAAGGCAGAGTTCTCGCGAATAACGTGGCGGCCAGCCTTGGATACGGGCGGTCACGCAAATACCGACACCGCGATCTCGGCACCGTCGTCGACCTGGGACCCGGTTTCGCCGTGGCAAACCCGCTCAACGTCCACCTTTCTGGTTTCGCGGCCAAGGTGGTGACGCGTGCCTATCACCTCTACGCGATACCCCGTAACTCGAACCGGTGGGCGGTAGCCGTCGGGTATCTGACCGGCGTCCTGTTCCCGCGCACACTGGTGTCAATCGGGCTTGGCCAAGCATCGCTCGCAGGATTTTCGATCAGCGAGGAATTCAAGGCCGAAACTGACCGCGCACGCGACGAACGCATGGTTGCCGACGATCTCCTCTACCGCGACGCGGCTCAAACCCCAACGGCGGTCGGCGATCACCTAACTCTGCGAGATTGAAACGAGCCCCTTCGACGACGCTCGAGATGACCGTCGCCGGATAGCGAGGATTCTGTCCGAAAGCAGAATCTGACGTGTCGCAACGACGGGGTGCACGCCCTCCCGTCCAATGGGTGCAGCGGCGCCTGATCGTCGCGGCAAGAAGACGTTCGTCTCATTGAGATTGGTGACGACGAACGTATCCGATCCACTCCCGTGCGCACGCCAGGTTCGTCAGATCCAATCCCGAGCCCGAGTCGAGCACGTCCGCCTATTGCGATGCCGCCGTTCCCTTGGGCGCACTGATCCCTGCTACCAGGTCAACGAGGTCACCAACGATCCGAGCGGAGAAGAGGTCCTCGTCGGGCACTGTGACACCAAGTTGCCTCTCAAGCCGGGTAATCGACCGCACGATTCGTGTCACGTTGGCTCCGGGCAGGCTGGTGATCGCATCGTTGAGACCGATCGATCCGACCACTACGCCAAGTTCGGCAGCTAGGACCTCGAAGACGGCGGTGGTGATGTCAGTTCGATTGCGCTGCAAGTCCGCTCACCCCCGTCGCGTTAAAAATCGGACGGTGCGGTGAGTCATGAAGCGCGAAGCCGACGGCACTCCCTGGCAGCTGATCAGCCGCGGCAGTGCGGGACGCATTGAAGACGCCCCGCCGCACGGGAGTTGAACAGATGGCGAGCTGCGATCCGTCACATCCGTCTCGATCCCTGTATTCCCAACCTGTCCAGGTGGGCGCCCGATGTACACCACCGGTCGGCACGAGGACCGGATGCACAGACGACTGGCTTGACGGGCGGGTCTCGACCCAACGCCAGGGCAAGGCGACGCCAATCATGATCAACTTCGATATGTGTACTAAACGGGACAGTCGATGTCAACGAGTCACTCACGACGACGACGCAATTGCTGGATCCCCGATGATTGCCGTTACGACCACATGCGATTCCCGGGGCCAGCCCGGTGGATGAAAAGTGGCGACCACGACGAAAATCGTTGGCCCAAGACCCTTCCGAGCCCCATCTGCATCGGAGCCGATTCTCTGCGGCACACGGGAGCCTGCCGCGGACTCGATGCGGTCGACGGTTGTCGCGGCCCTTCGGAATCATCCTCTGACCGTGTGCGGCCACTGGCGCACGTCATCACCCCCGCGCTTGTCCACTAGTACCGAGCAGTACATAATGGGCCGAGGCGGGCCGTACGTGTCCGCACCCAGACCGAGGCGGACCATCATCAACGAGCTGTAGCGCGTGACGGGCACCGTTGACAGCCGTGCCATCGCCGCGAGCTGCATTTCCCAACCACCGAATGAGAGGCTGGTCGGCGTGGTTCGAGCACAGATCGCGCAAGAGTCAGCGCTTGAGACGGACCAGCTTCGGGCCTTGTTCCTATTCGAGACTCTCCCGGATCAACATCTGCAGTTGCTTGCCGACAACGGTTGCCTGCTCGACCTCGAATCAGGCCTGATCATCGTCGAAGGTGAACCCGCGCAGTACTTCTACGTGCTGGTTGACGGTGAAGTCGCCCTCTGTAAGCGATCCGATGATCGGGACGTCGAGACTGGTCGCACGAGTCACGTAGGCGCCTACTTTGGTGCTACCGCTTCGTTTATCGAAACGCCGCCGACGACCTACGGATTCTCGGTGAGGGCCACTGGGCCAACTCGGGTCATATGCCTGAGTGGGGATTTCTTTGGGGAGTTCGTCAAGACCCAGTACCCGATGGCGGTGCATCTACTTCAAGGGATGCACGTCGACCACGAGGGTGTGCATCAGGTCATCGACCAGCAACGTCGAATCCAAGCCCTTGGAACACTGACAGCCGGCCTCATGCACGGGCTGAACAATCCGGCGGGTGCAATCACTCGGATTGCCTCGCAGTTACGTAGTCATCAGCTGGCGGATCGCCAATTTCTACCAGCCGGGGCCCTGTCCATGGCGGAGGCAACGGCCTACCAACGGTTCCGGACCGAGGTGGCGGCGACGGTGCACGCCCCGAGAATGGCAGCGCCATCGGCACTCGAGCGAACTCGTCGAGAGGAAGGGCTCGACGACTGGCTGACGAGGCAAGGTGTCGAGCAGCCGTGGGAGATGGCGCCGATTCTGGCTGCTGCCGGTGTAACTGAGACGTGGTTGCAGCGGGTCGTCGAAGCAGTCAGTGACGACCGGTCCCCCGGCCGATTCGAGATGGTTGTGGCTGCGCTCACCGAACGGGTGGACACCCTGATGCTTCTCGACGAGCTCGCCTCGGCCGCCGCCGAGGTCAGCGCCCTCGTTGCATCGGCTCAACGCTATTCACAGATGGATAGTGCCCCGCTGGCGATGTGCGACATCAACGAACTGCTGGAGAGCACCCTGGCCGTCATGGCGGGAGCCTTTGGCGCCGGGATCGTCGTCGAGCGGGACTACGCCGACGATCTGCCACCCTTGCTGTGCTTCGCCGGCGAACTCAACCAAGCGTGGACCAACATCATCGCCAACGCCGTGGATGCCCTACACGCCCTCGACGCCGACAATGGAACGATCACCGTACGCACCGACCAGCCCGAGCCGGGTGTCATCCGAGTTGATATATGCGACAACGGCATTGGCATAGACCCCGCCATTCACGATCGCATCTTCCTGCCTTTCTTCACCACGAAGCCCGTGGGTCACGGTGTTGGGATGGGCTTGGATTTGGCCTGGCGAACCGTCGTAGGCGTGCACCACGGTTCGCTCAGCGTGACATCGCAGCCCGGCGCCACCCGGTTCACGGCATGTTTGCCAATTCAAGGCACTCACCCAGCGGAACGGTGAAGATCAGGACGGGGTTTCGACGCAGCACGGCAACGCATAACGAATAGGTAGGTTGGTTCAAGGTGTCAAAGCCATCGGGATCTGCGCGTCGTGACGGCGCAGCCGTCAGCAGGCGCGGCGCTGTGCCCGTTGGCAATAGCCCCAGCCGGCCACACGCGCCCGTCGTCCTCGCCACCAAGCTGGCTGGCCCCCACCTCAGTCACCGAACCCTTTTTCGCGCAGCACTCGTCGACGACTTGGAGCGCGGCATCACCACGAGGAAGCTCACGCTCCTCAGTGCACCAGCAGGTTGGGGAAAGACCACGGTGCTGGCCCAGTGGCTGGCTGGCCACCCTGATCGCCGGATCGCTTGGGTAGGAATGGATCGCGCGGACAACGATCCCACTCAGTTCTGGACCTATTTGATTACCGCACTGCAGCAGGCCGTCGAAGTCATGTCGACGCGTGTGTCGGATCTGTTGGAGATGGGCGCCGACATCACGGAGGTCGTTCTGCCCACGCTGCTCAACGAGATCCAGTCCCACCGGGACGTCGTCGTACTCGTCCTCGACGACTATCACCTCGTCACCAAACAGGTGATACACAAGCAGATGACATTCTTGGTCGAGATGATGCCGACCAACCTCCGACTGGTGTTGGCGACCCGGTCAGATCCCACGCTCCCCCTCGGCCGCCTCCGTGCGGCCGCCGAATTGCACGAAGTACGCAGTGCGGACCTACGGTTGGCGCCGGAGGAAGTCACCGGCGTGCTCAATGACATCTTGGGACTTGAACTCTCCGACAACGAAATAAGCCTGCTCGGCGAGCGAACCGAAGGATGGGTAGCGGGGCTGCACCTGGTCGGATTGTCCCTTGCCGCGCACACGAACAGGCACGCATTCGTCGCCGAGTTCGTCAGCGACAACCGCCATGTCGTCGACTACCTGAGTAGCGAAGTGCTCGCCGGCCAAAGCGAGGCGGTCCGCAACTTTCTGCTGCACACCTCGATACTGACCCACCTCAACGGCCCACTGTGCGACGCGCTGCTGGATACCACTGGCTCGGAATCGTTGCTCTACCAGATCGAGCTAGACAACCTCTTTCTCATTCCGCTGGATTCGTCCCGCGGCTGGTACCGGTACCATCACTTGTTCGCGGACATGCTCTACAAAGAGCTGCGACGCACGTCACCTACCGTGATCGAGGTGCTGCACCGCCGCGCAGCAGCGTGGTACAGCACCGCCGGTCTCCCCGATGAAACGGTTCGACACTTGATCGCAGCAGGCGATGAAGCGACCGCTGCAGAGTTGGTCGCGTCTGTCTGGGCTGCCGAATTCAACGTAGGACGCCTGACCACTGTTTCCAGCTTGCTTGACCGGCTGCCGCGGGACGTAGTCGCCGCCGATCCACGCCTCTGCGTTGCCCGCGCCTGGATTGCGTTGGACAGCGGACGCCACGACGAGGCCGAGGCGTGGATCGACACAGCCGTCCACTCAGTCACCGATATCGGGTTCATACCAGCCGAACTCGTCGTTCTCCGTGCGGTTTGCCGATTCAAGGTCGGTGACCTGGGCCAGACACTCGTCCTCGCGCGACAGGCCGTCGACATGGACCTCTCAGATGTGCGAATAGGCCCGTCAGCGGCCTACTGCATCTACGGTTCGGGCCTGTACTGGTCCGGTGACACTCATGGTGCGCAGATCGCATACCAGCGCGCGGCCCGACTGGCCGCCAAGGCGAACAACCACCTCGGCCGCGCCTACGCCCTGGGATACCTCGCGGTGATCGCTGCCCAGCATGGGCGCCTCGACCAGGCGGACCTTCTCGTCGAGCAAATCACCCGAGACCTCACGGAGGATGCGCACTTCGTCGACATGATGACCTCCTTGGCCAAGGCCAAGATCTTCGACCGGCGGCACGATCGCGTCGCCGCCGCCGACGCCGCAACGATGGCGGTGGCTCTGGCCCGGCGGGGCGGCGGCGTCATCGAAATTGCACACGCACTCGTCACTCAATCGGAGATCCTCGGGCATCTCGGTGACACTGCAGCAGCTCAGACTGCGCTGACCGAGGCCGCGCAGGTGTTGGCCGGCGCCGTCGATCCCGGGCCTGCGCGAGAGATCTTGGCGATTGCGGCGAAGGCGTCCAACCGGTCCCGCGAACCCACCAACCGCCGGCACAGCCAAGAACAGCTCAGTGCCCAGGAGTTGGCCGTTCTGCACCTGATGAGACTTCCGCTGTCACGGGCGGAGATTGGGCGGCGGCTGTTCATCTCCGTCAACACCGTCAAGAGTCACCAACGGGCCCTCTATCGCAAACTGGGCGCGTCAGACCGGGCGGCAGCACTTGGCTGCGCACGCCAGCGCGGCATCCTTTAGGCGTCGTCGATCAGGGAACCCCGTCGCCATCAGTGGTCACCATCGGATACGCGCTGATCAGATCGAGTCCGAGACTGCGCACTCGGTCGAGAAGCCCATACAGCTCCGACTGGTCGCGGATCAGTCCGGTCAATTCCGTCTCGCCATCGCCCACCCGCAGCACCATTCCATCGAATGCTGCGGCTAGCCGCTCACTGAGCTGTCCGCGAATCAGGATGCGGTATGGCGTCGGCTTCACAGGCAGGTCCTCTCGCGAACTGGTCGCCAGCATTCGCCTCCGCGGGGTGAATCGTCATCACCCGTTTCCGTCATCTCACCCGGGTGATAGACGAAACGGCACGATCGCAATGACACGCACGTACAAGCGAACACCAGATCAGTGACGGTTCAAGGAGATCGGACCGCCACCCGAGACTGTCTCGTGTGCGCCGGCGTCAGTGTGTGCCCTCTGAACCTCTACAGGAGGCCGAGCTCCTTGGCCCGACGCACAGCCTCTGCCCTGGTGTCTACACCGAACTTGCGGTATACGGCTCGTTGATGCGTCTTGACGGTGTTGATCGACACGTAGAGTCGGTCCCCAATCTCCCGCCGCGAGAGCCGAGTGGCCAACAGCCGAACCACTTCGAGTTCCTTGCTGGTGAGCCGCTCGCCCGGCTCAGTTGCGCTCTCGGCCAGCTCAGAACGTGGACTAGGTCCCAGCAGCCGGCGCACGATCGAGGCGTCCTCTACGTTGTTCAAGGCCGCTGCGGCTTCAGTCCTGGCAGCAGCTGCGCCCGCCGAATCACCGCAGCGCTCAAGGATTCCGGCCCGCACGACGAGCGCCTTAGCCACCTCGAGGACTCCGCCACCACCTTGCAAGGCAGCGTCGACTGCCATGTCCGCCGCTTGGCGCGCCCGTGAACCATGACCGCGGCTCTCCGAGATCATCGCGGTCGCCAGCAGCGACGCCATCACGCCCATGGAACGCTCACCGGGGGTGAAGTTCTGGCTTTCACCAGTGGCGCGATGAACCAAATCTTCAGCATCCTCTAGCTTCTCGTCCTCGGCCGCGATGACAGCTAGATAGCCGAGGGCATACACGCGAGCACGGTGATCACCCAATTCTTCAGCCAACTGCAGTGCCTGTTGGTAGGCGATCCGCGCTTCTGGCGCCGCACCAGAGAAATAGAGCGCTGAACCGTGCAAGCAATACGCGCGCGGCCGTCCCAACGTAGGCCCGAACCGAGGGGCGCTGACACCGTCGGCGATCGCTAGCCGGGCCCGCGGCAGAGCATTGTCAACGCGGCCGATCTTGAATTCATAGACTGCCCGCACCACCTCGAATTGATCGCGCACCACCTCATGATCGGACGAGTCGCTCGAGAGACATGCCTCAGCGGCCTCGATCCACGATCCTGCGGTGTCGAGATGGCCGGAGTCCAAGGCGATCCAGGCCCGAGCCACGCCCAGACGCGGGTCCGACAACGCGACATCGTATGGGAGCAAGTCGATCCACCCCGACACCGTCGACAGGCGGCCCCGGTTGACCTCTGTGACTGCCTGAGTCGCAATGAAATCGGTAAGGCTGGCGGTATCGCCAGCGGCGGCGAGGTGGTACACGGCGTCATCGGCAAACCCCCGTGCGGTGAACCAGCTCGCCGCGCGTTCATGCAAGACGGGGATCATCTCGGGCTCGACGTACTGCAGATGGGTGCGCAGCAATTCCGCGAACAGCTGGTGGTACCGGTACCAATGCCGTGACTCGTCCAACGAGGTGAGAAACAAGTTGTTCTTCTCGATCTCGGCCAAGATGGCTGACGAACCCGTCGACTGCAACACCGCGTCACACAATTCTCCCGAGAGGCGGCGCAGCACCGACGTACGCAGCAGAAAACTACGCAGTGTCGGTGGTTGCCCGTCGAGGACCTCGGCTATCAGGTAGTCAACGATGTGCCGATTGTCGCCGGCGAAGGTGCGCAGGAATGCCGCGCCGTCACTTTGCCCTCCCAACGACAGGGCAGCAAGGTACAACCCAGCGGCCCACCCCTCCGTGCGGTCGAACAGCATTTCCACTTCGGCCGGGCTGAGATTCAACCCCAATACGTCGGTTAGCAGAAGCTCAGCCTCCGCTGCGCGGAACCGTAGATCACCGGTGCGCACTTCGAGCAGATCGCCGTTGGCTCGCAACCGCGCCAGCGGCAGCACCGGATCTGACCGGGTAGCGATCACCAGCCGCAGTGTCGTGGGCATCCGATCGATGACGAAGGCCACCTGCTCGTGGACCACGGGATTTCCCACCGCGTTGTACTCGTCCAAGATCAACACCAAATTACGGTCGGCAGCCGCCAACTCGTTGAGCAGCAACGGCAGCACCACCTGAAGGGTGTCAGCGCCCATCCTCAACATTTCCAGAGCCCGAGCACCCAGACCGGGAGTTGCCTTCTGCAGGGCGGCAATGGTGCAGGACCAAAACCTCGACGGGTCGTTGTCTGTGGCATCCAGGGTCAACCACGCAAACGTCTGCGTCGTGCTCCGAGTCCACTGCGCCATCAACGTCGTCTTGCCCCAGCCGGCGGGCGCACTGAGCAACGTGAGCTTGCGGTGAGGCGTCACGCACAGGGCGTCCAGCAGCACGGTTCGATCGATCAGCCCGCTGCGCAAAGGAGGTGCAACCAGCTTCGTCGCGAGCGAAATGCCGAGTTGACCGCTTTCCTCGCCCAGCGTCACTAGCAGACGTCCTCTCTGCAAGTCCCGAACGGCGAAACGCCTCCTGCGTCTTCGTACCCGCCGCCGCCTCAGGGCGTCTGGTCGGCCGGCGGGCCACAAACACCCTACCTTTGCGACGTGCCAAAATGCCGGTTGTGACCCCCTTGACCTATGCGGCGGCACAGTAAAACCCCGGTGCTCCGGCTTGACCTACCGGCAGCAGTACATCGCCCGCTCACTGGCGCCACCGCGTCGAATCGGGACAGCAGCGTCGCGTGCCGCCGAGCACAAACGTGCCGCGTGGGGGTCAATCTCCTTTGGGGTGCTGGCGGGCCTGGCACGGTGCGGTACGGCAAGTGCCCCCACGCGCGCCTTGCCGACTACGACACGAGCCGAATCGGAGTCGGAGTTGATCGCGCCGGCATCGACTGCCCGCCTTTGGATTTGGTCGCCTTCGCCAGTGGTTGCGTGCACGTCGACCCGGGACGCGGGGGGACCGACGTTTCAGGACTCCTCACCCGTGCCGGACCGTGAGCTCCATTCCTCAATGCGCTCGTCGTAGACAGACTTGACGAGTGAGAACATGCCGGGTCCCATCAGCAGCCGCAGCGGCGGGACCTTTGCATCGACGATCGCCAGGAGCGACTCGACAGTGTCAGCCGGATCGCTAGCCGCTCCGAGGATCTCGCCGAGGGCCTCGTTCGCCTGCGCGTGCGCGTCTGCATAATCCGCGATCGCGGTGGCTCGTTTCGCCTGGGCGGCAAACCCGGTGTCGTATAGGCCCGGCTCTATCATCGTGACGTGTATGCCCAGGGGTCGTACCTCGGCTGCTAGTGCTTCAGATATCCCTTCCAAGGCGTATTTCGACGCGCTGTACACACCTACGTCTGCGGCAGTGACCAAGCCGGCCGTCGACGTGACTTGCACGATGTGTCCGCTGCGCTGACGCCGCAGGTAAGGCAACGCAGCCTGCGTGACCCACACAGCCCCAAAGAAGTTCGTGTCCATCTGAGCGCGAATCTCGTCCTCGGACACTTCTTCGACGAAACCGTACTGTCCGTACCCGGCATTGTTGACCACGACGTCGATCTGGCCGAACCGCTCGACAGTAGCGGCGATCGCGGTGGCGACGGCGGCACGGTCGGTCACGTCGAGCGTGAGCGGTAAGACGGCATCACCGAACTCGTCGCGGATCTCTTCAATCGGTGCGGTGTCGCGCGCACACGCGGCGACACGACCACCGCGGCGAAGCACGCCCAGGGTCCACTCTCGCCCGAAGCCCCGCGACGCACCCGTAATGAACCACACTCTCGACGTCAAGCCAGCTCCTCATTTGATGACTTCCAAGGCGCATGCTCAGCGGCGAAGTACGCCCCCAGGCGTGATCGGCGCGTCTGGACGTCCACACCTGAATTCCTGCGGTCCATGTTGGCCCGCATCACCATCCTGGGCCGAGCGCCCCGGAGCGCGCTTGTGTGTGGGTGCAGATTGCTTGGCCGGTCGCGCACGTTCTTCGCGCTACGACTGGGCTCCCGCATCATTCGGGTGGTGTTGCGCATGCCAGCGACGTACACGATGTCGTCGCTGATGCGTGGTTGAGCGAGAAGCACTTCGGCGATCGCGTTCCCCACGTCCTCGGTCGTGGTGACGGTGACGGTGAGGAATTGCCCCGGCGGACTCGGGGACGACGGCGCGTGTGGCACGCACTCAGTCGTGCCCCGCTCCTACCGCGCCGTTCGAGGCGTCAGCATCGCGATAGCCCTCAAGAAGACGCAGCCACACCTCGCTGATCGTGGGAAAACAAGGCACGGCATGCCACAGACGCTCGAGCGGAACTCGGGCAGCAACGGCGATGGTGGCGGAGTGAAGCATCTCTGCCACACCGGGACCCACGAACGTCACCCCGTGCAGGAACCCGTGGTCGACGTCGACCACCATCCGAGCGCGCCCGACGTATCCGTCGGCGTAGAACTTTGCACCGGGCACCGCTTCGCCCATGTCCACGTCTACGGCATGCACGCGATGGCCCCTGCGCTCCGCCTGTGCGGCGGTGAGCCCTACGGAGCCGACTTCCGGATCGGTGAAATACGCCTGCGGGACGGCGAGGCCATCCGCTGTCGCTGCGTGAACACCCCAGGGTCTGGTGTCCAACGGTCTGCCGTTCGCGCGCGCGCCGATTGCTGCGCCGGCAATCCGCGCTTGGTACTTGCCCTGGTGTGTCAACAATGCGCGGTGATTGACATCGCCGAGGGCATAGAGCCAGTGGCCGTCGACACCTCGCACGAGGCAGGTGTCGTCGACGTCGATCCAGGACCCCGGCTCGAGACCAACGGTCTCGAGCCCAATGTCGGAGGTGTTGGGCGTCCGCCCGGTTGCGAAGAGAACCTCGTCCGCATCGATCTCGGTTCCATCGTCCAGCGTTATGCCGACCGGACCACTGCCGCCGAGTCGGTGCAATTCGATGACCGAGACCCCGGTGCGCACGTCGACGCCTGACTCGGTGAGCCCACGACGGACGTGCTCTCCAACGAATGGCTCCATCCGCGGCAGAAGGTGTGCGTAGCGGGACAACAGCGTCACCTGGGAGCCGAGACCTTGCCACGCAGTGGCCATTTCGACACCGATGCCACCGGCGCCAACCACAGCTAGGCGCGACGGCACCGCACTACTGTCGGTGGCCCTGCGGTTGGTCCAGGGCTTTGCTTCGGCCACGCCCGGGACGTCGGGGACCGCCGCAGTACTGCCTGTGCAGACGATGACGGCATGACGGGCACGCAACACGATCAACTTGTCGTCCGCCGTGTCCACGGCGATGCGACCGGGTCCGTCCAGTCGTGCGTGCCCGCGCAGGAAGTCGACTCCCATTGCCCCGACTGCGCCGACCAGAGGGCCGTCGTGCCAGTCGGTGACGTAGCGGTCCCGTCGTCCGAACACGCCCGCGGGGCTGATGGAGCCGGTGAGCGCCTCGCGTGCGCCGTCCACTCGACGAGTATCGGCAAGGGCGAGCACCGGCCGCAGAAGTGCCTTGCTGGGCACGCACCCCCAGTAGTTGCACTCCCCGCCGACCAGTTCGCGTTCAACGAGCGCGACTGACAACCCCTCGGCGTGGGCTCGATCCGCGGCGTTGATACCGACTGGGCCGCCGCCGAGCACGACGACGTCGTAGTCGCCGCTCACATCCGTGTCGGGGCCGTCGACCTCGGTGGGTGCTGGCACAGTCATCGTGTCGAATCCTCTCTTGCTCCAGTGCATCTCGGGCCGTCAGTGAGTTCCGGAAGCGACCCAAGGACAGTGAGTCTCGCCAACGCGCGATGTAGACCCCGAAGGATCTTGCGACGAGGTCGGTTTCCACTGGACGGCTCTGCGGTGCTGTCGGGCGTATTCGAGCATCCCGCAGTGCGCGGTAGCAGGTCCGCAGGTCTGACCCGCTCATCGTTCAACGCGTCTTTTGTCCTGTCAAGTACATTTTTTGGGCGCAGTCAACCGAGTTCACGCCGAAGTAATGCCCGGCGACCGGAGGGACGTGTGGCGAATTGTCGCTCCATAGACGGACATAGCAGGCGATTCACCCGGCGGATGTCGAATCCGCGTGACTTCACGGACCTACGCCGCGGTGGACATTTTGTCCCGTGTGGTACAACTTTTGGGTCGGCATCCGCCGAACTAGACGCTGCGAGGTGTCCGTCCACGCTTCCGCGGGTGACGGCAAGGACTGAGTCTCGACGCAAGAAGGAAGGATGGGCCCGCTGAGCGACCAGAACAGACGGCCGCGTAGGACCGTGCCGAACACCCTTCCCAGCGCTCCGACGGAGGTGGCGGAATCAGGGCTGCTGCTTCTCGAAGGTTCGGACGTGTTTGATGGCCATGTCCAACGCGACCTCCATTGGCCGCGAATTGTGCACGGTCTGAGCCAAGAGGTACCCACCCTGGAGTGCCGCCATGACACCGAGCGCCAGCAACTGCGTGTCGACGTCGTCGCGAAGCACACCACGATCGCGCATTCGAGCGAAGGCCTCGGCCAGCAACTGCTCCCATTCTTCGAAGTGCTTCGCCAGAGCCACCCGGGAGGTCTCGTCGATGTCGGAGAGTTCGGCAGCCAGCGAACCGAGCTCGCATCCCCACGCACCACGACGCAGCGCGTTGTTCTGCACGATCGCATTTCGCCATTGCTGAAGGCCCTTGAAGGAATCCAGCTTCTTCAGACGCAGCGTTTGCCTGCCCAAGATTTGCTCTGCCCGCAACGCGATGACGTCCTGGACCAAGTCGTCCTTACTGGAGAAATGCTGGTAGAACTGCGACTTGCCCGCTGCGCTGGCGGCCAAGATCTCCTCCAGACTGGTCGCCCCGACGCCTTTGGCGTGGATCAAGTCGGCGGCGGCCCGAACGATCCGCGCCCGCGTCTCGGCGCCACGCCCTTGCCGCGGCGGCGGCGTTGCGGGAGTCCTCGGCACCATCAAAGCCTAGCTCAGCGGTGGGACAGCACCTTGGTTCGCGCGGAACAACCAGTCGGCTTGCAGCGTGGCAAATTGGCGACGGGCATAGACCGGCCGCTCGTCACTTCGCCAGAGAAGGCGCCGCACCCGCACCCAAGTCCCCGCAACCGCCGACGGCGAACTCCACTGCAGACGTGCTTATCGCACCGTGGCTGTCGTGTACGCACTTCTCACCAGTCCTCTGCCCGACCGCCGCAGGTTCCGCGATGAGGCGGGGCCCGCAACGGGCGCCTGGGCGAAGACGCACCACTGCGTCGGCGTCCGCCTCGAATCATCGAAGGTTCGGAGCTGTCGGAGGACGTACGGCCTTCGTGAAGTACCGGTCCCTGCTCGCCACGGTGGTACTGGTGACGACGATGGTCGGATGTGCGGGCCAGAACGCGTCCACCGTGACATCGGTGACCAATCAACGTCCCGTCGCCTACCACAGCGTCGACGTCGACGGATTGTCGATCTTCTACCGAGAAAGCGGACCGAAAGACGGGCCAGTGCTGCTGCTGTTACACGGCTTTCCGTCCTCCTCACGAATGTTCGAACCGTTGTTGAGTCGACTGACCGACCGCTTTCATCTCATCGCGCCCGACCTCCCCGGCTTCGGCAACAGTGACTGGCCTGACCCCGTGTCGTTCGACTACACCTTCGACCACATGTCGGCGGTAATGAACGGCTTCACCGAGAAGATCGGGTTGAGCAAGTACAACCTCTACATGCAAGACTACGGGGCCGACGTAGGCATGAGGATGATCCTGTCGCATCCAGATCGCTTGCAAGGGTTGATCATTCAAAACGCGGCGCTACACACCGACGCACTCGGGCCGCTGTGGAATCCGCGTCGCGCGTTCTGGGCCGACCGTACCGGTCACGAGGCGGAACTGCGGGCGAACTTCTTGTCGCTCGACGCAACCCGCCAGAGACACCTGGGGACCGACCCCGACATCGGCCGATACGACCCGGACGTTTGGAATGATGAATACCGATTCCTCAACGACCCGAGACAGGGGAACATCCAGACCAATTTGTTCTACGACTACCGCACCAATGTGGCGTCCTACGCCACCTGGGATACGTGGCTCCGGGAGCATCACCCGCGCACAATGGTGTTGTGGGGCAAGTACGACCCTTCGTTTTTGATCGACGAGACCGACGCCATCAAGCGCGACCTACCCGATGCCCAGATCCACATCGTCGATGGCGGTCACTTCGCGCTGGACACCGCCCCCGACGAGATGGCCGATCACATCCGGACGTTCATGACAGCACGGTGACAAACCGTGACTCGGTGAGCGGGCATGCCCTTCCCGGTTCGCGCAAACACAAACGAACTTCGTCGACGGCACGGTCTGTCGCCAACCCTCAGTACGCATTTCAGTCGAGGAACCACAACAGAGGGAGACAACCAGCGTGAGCTCAACACAAAGGGTGGCAGTTATCACCGGCGCATCCCGGGGCATCGGCGCAGGTCTGGTGACCGCCTACCGTGCACTCGGGTACGCGGTCGTGACCAATTCCCGAAACATCCACGCAAGCGACGATCCCCACGTATTGACGGTGCCGGGCGACATCGGAAAGCCCGGCATCGGCGCGACGGTCATCGATGCCGCCCTCGCACGATTCGGACGGGTGGACACGGTCATCAACAATGCCGGAATCTTCATCTCCAAGCCGTTCACCGACTACACCGACGACGATTACGCCGCCGTCATGGGCGTAAACGTTCGAGGGTTCTTCGAACTCACGCGCGCAGGCGTCAAGGCGATGCTCTCCGGCGAGGGCGGGGGCCACGTGGTCAACGTCTCCACGAGCCTGGTCGACCACGCGAACTCCCGGGTGCCCGCCGCGTTGGCGTCACTCAGCAAGGGTGGGCTGAACGGGGTCACCAAGGCGCTGGCAATCGAGTACGCCGATCGTAAGATACGCAGCAACGCAGTGGCTCTCGGTGTAATCCGTACACCCATGCACGATCCTTCCACCCACGAGGTCAAGGCGCGGCTGCATCCTCTCGGGCGACTCGGTGAGGTCAACGACGTGGTCGAGGCAGTCATGTACCTGGAGAACGCCCCGTTCGTCACCGGTGAAATCCTGCACGTCGACGGTGGGCAGAGCGCGGGACGCTAAAGCGTCCTCGAGCCACTGGTGATCCACCCGGTGAGCGTGGGAACGCTCGTGTCGGTGAACCCGCGCCCCGTCGATCCGTTGTGGGCGATGTCGTGGTCCAGCCAGGCCGCGGCGACGTCGGTGTCCGCGGTCCCGCCGGCGACCGCGGCCGCCGTCGACGGTGGACACCTGGCGCGACCCCAACAACTTCAACAAGCAATGGAGTCAGGTGCGGGACGGGATCGGCGCCGACCACCTCGGGCACACGAACGTGTCCATGACACAGGACAGATACATGGCCCGAGGTAGGAGCCATATCGAGGTGGCCGACCTGCTCGACCGAGCCCTAAACGTCGACTCGAGATTCTCGATCTTGAAAAACAGCCTCTGACGTAGGGCGACTGGGACTTGAACCCAGGACCAACGGATTTGTGATTTGCGCTTCTCGGAAGGCCCGATGCATGCCTATTAAGCGTTGCAGCACAGCAGATTTCATCGTTTTTGTGTTACCAACGCCACCGGGCGATTCTTGCCGTTTCTCGGACATACTCGCCGAATAAACGTCGACTGCCTTAGAGCGGCTGTCACTCATCGAATCGGCAGTGGGACGCGCGGGCGCACACGCCCAGTGTCCGGCCCGCAGCCTTCACCGATCACCGAGTTGACCTGTCCGTCGCGTCAACCAAGCGAGAACGTCTACGCAGGTGGTGTCAGCGAATTGCAAAGGGACGTTCAAAAAGGCTGAGTATGCCGCACACAGGCCTCTGTACGTCGGGTAGGAAAATTGCTCGGCCGGTTCCCAGCAGAAGCGCCCCCGCCTAGATGACATGCTTGGTCGGTGCAGAGCGAAGAGGCGACGAAAGGCCTTGAGCGTAGGCCCAGGCATCGATTTTGGGACTGGCCGACGGCGTGTCGTGGCATATCCGCTACGCCAACAATGCCTCTGCGCGTTCTAGGATCTGTCCGTGCGCGACCATGACGCAATATATGCTGAACTGCGACTCGTTGCAGCCGTACGGCAGGCCGCACTGGAAGCTAGCGGCAAACGTCCTTCGACTCAGTTCGTCGACGAGTTACTCGACCAACGCATGCTGATGTTGCCAGCGGACGGCACTCCGTGAGTCGCGCTTATTGGTGGCTAACCTTTGTTATCGGCCTCTGGTTTCTATTTGTCGGGTTTGTTGTCGGTAAGTCATTCTCTGTTCCGTTCTCGAGTGACTTTTGGAAAATCGCTGGTCAGCCAATCGCAACGGTGATCGCCGGGTTGAGCACTTTGGTCGTCGGGTTTGTTGCGTTATTCGGTGTGATCCTGTCGAGCCACCTCACAAGGACGCACGACCGTCACAACGAGGGCCTTGACCGCTGCTGGGAACGCTTCACTTGGCTTGTCGACCAGACGCCGAACTCAGATTCGACCCCTCAAGCTGGAACAAGCCTGTTCACTCCTGAGGTTATTACTGAGGTGGTAAAAAGCCTGGCTGCCGACGCGAAGCGCCTGGACGATCCGACACTCAAAGCAGCGTTGCTTCAGTATCAGCAAATCTTGGTGGGGATGTATTAACATGGCTCTGACCTCCGAAGCTAGCGCTGCAACGCCTTCAGCCTCAGAATGGTGCAGATGACGAACGCGCTTCAGCAGCAGATCGATGCGATGGAGCCACAGAGGTGGGCCCGCGCAGCGAAGCGTGCCGCGATCGTTGCAAGAGATCTAGCGCACGAACTGGAAACAGAGGTCTCCGACCGGATCCGCTACTTGGCCGAGACCCCTGAAGAAAAGTTGGTTGAACAGCGGATCCTGGAGCTACGGAAGCGTCGGTCGTCAGGGCATCCCGGTGGGACTCCTGGCACAGGTCTAGACGAACCAGATACGGCAGCTGGCGAGATCCCGAACGCTGCCGGGCAGCTTCAATTCAACGTCATGGGTGGAGTGCTGGATGCGGCCGATAGCTTCGCGCTCTCCGACCTTAGTGGCGCAGATTTGCGAGGTGCCCGCTTAGCGGGTGCCGACCTCCGAGGGGCGGACCTATCCGGTGCGAATCTAACGGGGGCCGACCTCACCGGCATACATGTAAGCGACCCGCCGTATGTCACTGCAGAAGTTGACGATGGCGGTATGGCGTCCCTTCTCTCCGGTGATTCGTTCTCGCAGGCAGTCCGGTACTGGGACCCGGCTGGATCCAGTTCTGTGAGCATCCTTGGAACTGATGCATACCGAGAACTACTGGCAGCGCGGTGGGCTTATGGGGATCACCTGGCGCCTTTAAATCGGGGTGCCCGCGTCGTGTCGGATGACGGCAATTGGGAACTGGATTGGTCCAGTCCTCTGCAATTAGCGTTGCGGTGCCACGGCGTCCAAAGATGGTCGACACCCATACAGGCCGATGCCCTAGTCCGCGCCAACACAGGCGAGGGCTACTTCATCATCCAGACAAAAAGCGGCCAACCTGTATGGCTCCCCACACCATCCACACTTGACGACGCAGACGATGGCTATCTACGCAGAGTCGCCGACGGCGTCATCCGAGTGTTGCAAGTTTCGCCGCACCTCGACCGGCCCGGACAACCGGCAGTCGCAGACACTTGGTGGATGCATGTCGATGACGATTCTGACCTGCGCACATCGCCGTACTACGCTGCGCTGATCAATCTCAACCGAGTGAACCCGGCACTGGCCAAAGCCAATCGAGTGAACCCGTCATTGTTCAAATTTCTGGACAATCTCAAAAAAAATTCCTGACTACCTCCGGAGGAGTCAGCCTGGGGAGTGCCCCAACACTTTCGCGCGGTGGGTCGGGACAGTCGTCGCCGGGGTGGCGGGCTTCCATGTCTGTAGATGGGTTGTCCCATAGTTCGGGGTGGGCGTGCAGCAGAACCTTCCAGTGGAGGTCTTGGATGCTGTCGGGGTCCAGGGCCGTCCCCAAGCCTTGCTTCCGCGAGTTGTCGCGAACTAAAGCCATTTCGATGACGCGTACGACGCGTTCCAGTTCGGCTGCCAGGGGCGCGCCGTCGATATCGATGGGCGAGGCGAACGCGCCGCCCGGTCCGGTTATGGCGGCGACGTAGAACCCGGCCTGTTTCTCGCTGTTCACGTCTTCGGGATCGCGGCCTGGGATGGGCATGGAGTAGTCACCCCAGAACGGCCCGAGGTATAGCCCGTACTGGTCGGTGTGGGCGATCTTCGCCTGGTGGTCCGTCGACAGAGTCAGATGCTTCTTCGTACGTATTCCGGTGGAGTCTGTCGGGTCGGGGGCGGGTGGCCAGTTCGACGGTGGTGGTTCGGCCTTCCTACGCAGCCATAGCTGTGGAGTAAAGCGCGGTGGCGCGGGCCAGCTCTTCCTGCGCGAGGATCAGCAGGGACCGGGCGCGGGCGGCGGATCCCTTATCCAGCAAGGTGTGGGCGTCTTCCACCAACGCGACGGCGTTGGCCATCAGGGCGCGCCAGTACGCGCGGGAGTTCACGGCATTCAGCCTCAGCGTCATATGCCCAATCATCCGGATTGGGTCGACGCTGACGGGCGGTCGGCGCGCCGGGGCGCACGTATCGTCGTGTGAGGTCGGCCTTCGGATACTTTCGGGGGATGGGGGTGGACTGGCCGACAATCGTTGCTTCGGGAGGCCTTGGTGCCGTAGCTGGCGGTGTCGTGTCATGGATAACCGCACGACAGATGACCACTCGTCAGGAACGCGGGCGGTCAGCTGTCGAGGCCCGACGCGAGGTCCGAAAGATCGTGGACCCTGAGCTGACGAAGGTACGGCAGTACAGGGCGCACGCGATGGCGTCGGTTGGCCGCGAGGATGAGGGGATCCACAGTGGCGATCTGACGTTCTGCGGACGCGTGCTGACGGCCTCGCGGGACCTGGGGTGGTGGCGCCGACGGTGGGTGCACCGTCGGCTTCAGAAGTTGTTCGGCAGCAACACAGTTCACCTGTGCGAAGTTCACGGCCAGGATGCCGATGACCCTGGCATGGCGATGGCAGTGATGCTGCAACGTCAAGCGATGCAGCTTATGCACCCGGATCGGCACCTCCCCCAGCCCGATACCGGTGAGTTCGACCTGGCATTACGCCATCCGCCGGGATCAGATGATGTAGCCCGGCTAGTGCGGTCGTTGGAACGCCTTGCTAGTTGCCGCTGATGGCCTAGTTGAACCAGGCGGCGGGTCGATGGTGTCGGTGTCAGGGGTTGCGCAGGGTGCTCGCGCTGGCCCGCACAGATCGGTCGCTTGTTGTACGGAATTCTGCAAGGTGCTGAAGCGACCCAACACACTCCGCGACGGCGGCGATCTAAGGTGAGGACATGGCGAACAATCAGCTAACTACGGTCCGAAACCAGTTCAAAACGCGTGGCTATACGGTGAGCGATATACATCGGAGCGTCGGGAACCTCGAGAAATTCGAGGTCGAATCCGGCCCCAACCCAAAGCTAACCGGGCTTCCGGTTTCTTTTCAACCTGACTTCACCGCAAATCCCTCGGGACAGTTGTGGGCCGCCTCCGAAATCCACTGGTGGACTGCAAAACACGAGTATTCAGGTCAAGCCGCTGAGTCGCACGTCGAGGTAACAGATCGAATCATCAAGACCGCTGAACAGGACAACGGAGCTACGCTCGCGCAGTGACTGAGCCAAACGAGCCCGAGCTAGGAATCCTGCGGGTCGAGCTACTGGACGAAAGCCACAGAACATACCGCCTGGCGCAAGGCAACGAGTCCCCCGAGTTCGTGGTGCACGTGTGGTTCACACGCCCTCTTAATGTGATCGAGCGAGCCCAATTAGCCCACCACGGGTACGAGGTCGATTTCCCTTTGGAACACGACACGATGCGTGGGCTTGTCATCGTCACTGCTCAGACATTCAACCAAGTGATCGAAGGTTTACACGCAGAGCTTCCTGCGGTCGCGGCCGACGCAATACAGATTTGAGCCGACGCGGTGGACGAAGACGAACACCTAGGCGCATTGGTTCAGCAGATAAACCTACGGATTCATCCAGAGTAGCCGCGCTCCGTAAGTTGACAGGCACCGGTGGAAATGATCAGTCACCCTTGGACGACGGTTGGTAGTCGGCCGCAGCCTGTCAGGCGCCGATCAGGCAAACTGGGGTCACCGCAGTTAGCGAGGGTTCGACAATTGATGTTTGCGCAGCCCAGAGGGCAGAGATGGCTGCCCTTCATGGTCACTGGCGTTTGCCGGGGGGTGGCCGATTGTCCTGCTGAATCGCACAGAACTCATGGTGCCGAGCCGAGATGGACGGGCGAGTTGTCCTAGCTGGCCAGCGAGTTGGAACCAACTACCGCCGGATACGCGAACGTCGGGTTGATCCTGAAAACAGAATGCTGGCTCCGATTGTCTGCACGAATCGCTGGCCAGATCTGCGGAGATGTCCCTCTGCTTGGGTAGCGTCGATTTGTCGCGAACGCGACGCGGGCCAGGCGAACGTGCCACGAACTGCGCGGCGCACGGGAGGACTAGATGTACCTACGCGAGCTATTCGTCAGAAACAGCGGGCCGACCGCGGAACTTCACCTGACGCTTGCTTTCGACTCAGAAGACCGACCGATCAGTCAGGTGCTTGTCGGCAAGAACGGTAGCGGCAAAACCAACGTCTTGTCCCTCATCGCTGATGCCTTGATGGAATGCTCTGCGGACACATACAGCGACGTCTTACGACAGTCCGGCGCAGGTCGCAGCTATTTTCGTATCGTGGGGAGTAAAACTGTGCGATACGGGCAAGCCGGCGGTTTCTCGATACTTAGATTCGAACACGGCGATCAGGAGCACTTTTATCGCGAGAAGGCGGGTTCGTATCTAGTCGCTGATGCTCAACAATTTCTGCCCGACTCCTTAAAACCGGCCGCCGACTGGCCTGACACTGCCGACCCCTACAAGAGTTTTTCTGTCGAAGAGACGATTGCTCGCGGTATTTACTCGGCAGAGACCTTTGCGCATTTTCCGGCAAGCCGTTCAGAGCACCCTTACTGGTTTAACCAAAATGCCTTGGTCGAAGATGATTTCGAGACGCGTGAAAGATACAGACAGAATCTTGGAAAGCCCCTTTTCGTTGAACACGGCGTCGATGCATTCGCCCAGTGGATGCTAGGCGTACTTACGGAATCGCGCAGTCAGCTACTTCGGCTTCCATTAGCCGCTCAGACTGACCAAGCACAGTTTGTAAATTTGGACGGAATGAACTACGACCACTTTCAACAACCACTTGTCAATGCGAATGCTTTAATTAAAATCATCACCGGGGACCCTACCGCGGAGTTTTACTGGACGGGGCGCCGAAATCCTCGCAAAGTTGGCATTAAGTCTATTGGCGGGCCGATTGTGACGGGCCTCGACGCACTTTCCGGCGGGCAATCGACTCTTCTCGCCATGTTTGGAACTATTTTGCGCTACGGCGACGACGCAGCTGGTCGAGCGGGCAAACAACTCGAAGCTAAAGATATCCGCGGAATAGTGGTGATTGATGAGCTTGACGCACACATGCATGTAGACCTTCAAATGGCTGTGTTACCTCAGCTCATCGCATTATTTCCCCGCATACAATTTATCATTTCGAGCCACTCTCCATTTTTCGTTCTGGGTCTAGAAAAGACGTTCGGACCCGAAGGTGTTCGCGTCGCCAGCCTTCCGGATGGAAACCAGGTTGCGGCTGAAGCGTATGAGGATTTCGGACATGCGCTAGATGCGCTTCGTGAAACGCAGGCTTTCAGCGATGAGATCGCAGCCTCAATTGCTGCTGCTGAGTCTCCATTGATATGGGTTGGCGGCGAGACCGATCTTATTTACTTAAGAACTGCGGCACAGATTCTAGGATTTGAACATCTCGTCGAATACTTCGAATGGGTCGGCGCATCGGGTCAAACTGGCGGCAGTAACATGAACTCGGGTGACCCAGGATTGAATTTAGCGTACAAACTCCTAAAAGCCAATCCGAATTTGACTGGCCGTAAAATCGTGCTGGTGTACGACAGCGACGCCAACAAACCCGACGATACTTTCGGCAATGTTCATATCATTAGCCTAAGCAAAATTCCGGATGCGTACTGTCGCAAAGGCGTTGAAAATTTGCTTCCCGCTGCCGTTTTTTCGGAAGATATGTATCAGATGGTCGAAAAGCCTGGTGATTACGGGAAGCCGACGATTGTGCCCGAGCTGCGCAAAATGGACCTGTGCGAGTCTCTGACCGGATCGAATACAAAAGCCGAGAACTTCGAGAACTTCCGCCCAACACTGGTGGCCATAGATAACCTACTAGCCGAATCGGACCAGAATGCCCCTTCTCCATCCGTGGACGACGCGCCCCCGACGGACGGGTAGTGAATAGGTAACCAGTCCGACCCGGAATGCCGAAAGGCGGCAAGACAACCGCTTTGGCGACGAACAGAACAACCTGTTGAAGGGACCTGTCCGGACCAACGCGGAGATAAGCCGTTTCGCTGGCCAGGTTGTTCGAACAGAACAACCGGACTTCTTTCGGCATTACCGCGTCGGCTTTGCTAGAGCTCGAGGTAGTCGCCACGATCGCGGATGCGGCGGCGGTAGTTCGTGCGGCTTGGGCCCTCCGCCGCGGTCGTACCCTCGACGGATCTGCGCCATTCGGCATGTGCGGCAATGCGCCCGTCGAGTGCTGCGTCTCGTTCGGCGAGGAGTTCGGCGACCTGCTGTGGTAGCAGGTGACACGGCGTACCAGTGGCGATCTGGTGAGCGGTGACGGGAACGTCGTCGTGGACGTTGATGATTGCGTGGGCCAGTATCCCAGCTTGCTGACTCGTACCGCGATTCAGGATGTGCGGCCCATTAGGTGGCGTACTTCCGTGTTCCGCTTCGGTGGTCTGTTCGAATAGGTAGGCAGTGTTTGCGTCGCGGGCCCGGGTCATGGCGACATACAGCATGGAGCGGGTCGTGTGCTCCCCAAGGACGGCGTGCGTGGTGTCGGCGGTGACCCCTTGCGCCGAGTGCACGGTGGTCGCGTAGCCGAAGGTGAGGTGTTCGCGGACGTAGTCAGCCTCGAACACCGTCCCGGCGCGGTCGGACAGCCGTTCGGCCGCAACCCGATTCGTACCAGGGTCGATCGCGGCGACGCGCCAGCGGTCACCGTTGCGCACTGGGTCCGCCGCTGCGTCGTGGTCCTCGGCCCGCCGGACGTCGATGGTGAGGTCGTTGCGCCGGGACAGTATGAGATCGCCCGCGGCGATGCGCTGCCCACGTGGGGCGGTGACGGTTGGCACGTCGGCCGGGATGGTGTCGTCGTGGATGCGGCGGTTCAAGGCGTCGGCCATCTCGGTGGTGTCGCACAGCAGCAGTGCGTCCTTACCGACCGCCACGTCCTTCCTATAACCCTCAAGGGCGTCGGTGGCCATGGCGATCTGGTCCCCGCACCGCAGCCGGTCGTGCTCTACGTACCAGTCGACGGCCGTGCGGACCGCGTCCGGCTCACCATTCCGCAGTTCCAGGGACGCGGCGCGTTCCTCGGGATTGCGCATCCGCCAGACCTCCGAAAGATGCTGCGCCCACGGCAGATCCGCGCAGAGCTGGGCGAACATCCCGCCGCGGGCCTTCACCGGCGCCAGCTGGTGGGGATCGCCGACAAGGACCGTCTTCACCCCTGCGGTTGTCGTGGCGGTAAGGAGCTGGCGCAGGTCGTCGGTGCCGACCATCCCGGCTTCGTCCACTACCACCACCGTCCCACGGTCCAATGCCAGGGCGCCGTTCTTCAGATCTTGCAGGGCTTTGGCGATGGTGAACCCTTCGTCGCCGGCGCCATCGCGAACGGCGACGTCGACGGCCCGACCGGTCGGGGCGAGGACCAGGACGCGGGCGTCGTGGCGGTGGTGTGCGGCGGTGCGCAACGCACGTAGCGAGGTGGTCTTGCCCGCACCAGCCGGCGCGGACAACGGCTGCACCAACCACGGCGAGCGGCCAATGTTCTCGACCGCCGTCTTCTGGTCCGCCGACAGCCCACGGGTGTCGTCCTCGGTGACCCACAACTGTGCGCGGTCATCCCGCGCGTCGGCCAGATCGAGCACGGCGACTTCTTCGGCCAAGATCCGGCTCAAGGTGAACCGCTCATGCCCTTCGCGCTGATGGCGTTGCCGTGGTGCGGTCAGTCGCATGCCGACCTCGTCGACCGCGGCTTCTACCGCCTCCCGCGGTGACCGATCGCCGTCGATGGGGAGTTGCGCGCCGATGATCTCGACTAGGTCCGCCCGGGTGAACGCGGCTTTGTCGATTTGTTCGGCGGCGTCGGCGAGGCGCGCCCGGTCGAACTGAGTGCGCCCGACCGCACGACGCGCGGCGCGTGCCTGCTCGAATGAAGCGCGGTCCAGGCGAATCCCCCGCGCATCGGACCGCCACTGCTGCAACAATTCTGGCCAGGCGAGCTCTTCGGGCTTGGTGGGCCGGGTGGCCTTCTGCGCGGCCGCGAGCTGCGCCGAGCTCAACGGCCCGTCCTGCACGGTGAGGTGACGCGCCGCCCACTCCCGCAACTGAGACGAGCGGCGCGACCAGGCGGTGATCGAGGTGCGGTCGATGCCGGCGAGTTCGGCCATCCCGGTATGCGGGTTCACCGGTTCCCACTCGAATCCCAACGACTGGTGCAGTTCTCGGCGCAGGGTGGCCTGATAGATCACCCCGGCGGCCTTGGCTTCGTGAAACAGCGACGTCCCGTCGATCGACACCAGCACCCCGTCGGCGCGGGCCTGGCGGTTGGGGACGATCACATGGGTGTGCAGGTGCGGGTCCCCGCACCGCGACGTCTCGTGCTGATAGGCCACCGCGACCAGACCGGGAAGATGCACCAGGTCCTTCAGTTCGGTCACCGGGTTGTGCACCCTCGTGTAGCCGGCATGGGCGGCCAAGTACTCCATCGCTTCAACGAGCGCAGTGGTATGCGCGTCGGCTATCCCCTTCGCCACCACGTCATCGGCCTTCAACGCCCGAATCAACGACACACTCTTCGGCGCGCTGAACGTCAGGTCATAGCCGTGCACGCCCTGCGCACCCAGAGCCCGGCCGTAGGCACCGCTCGGTGCGACCCCGTCGTCGAGCCAGCGCGCCACCACCCCGGCGTCGGCCTCACCCCCCGCGCGCTGGGTGTCCGAAAGCCCCACCAGCCTGCCCGCTGTGCGGGTGTCGCCGGCGCACAACCATGTCGGGGTGCGGGTGTCGTGTTCGGAGTAGTATTCCCCCAGCCCGCCCCCGGCCCGGTGAAAGTCGTTGGTGGCGCGCTGCGCGGATGCGGCGGTGTCGAGGTAATAGGTGATCGACCACCGCTTCAACTTCGAAATCGTCAACACCGCAGCCACCAACCCAGGTATCAAACCCCAAAGTCAGAACGACTGCCCCGCCGTCACTTTCAGTCACGCCCCACACGCAACCACCACCAGTATCGCACTTTGTGCAAATGTGCCACTGCAGTTTCTGAGGCTAAGGGGCGAGGGAATATCTGTAAGAGTCTATGAGGCAATGGTTTTGGAGACGGTGGGAATAGTTCGGTGACTTATGGGACTGAGATGAAAGGAGGTTGGGAGGGGACGGGAAGGCGTGGGAATTGAATTCATGGGGATTGCGAGCCGACCTGTCGCCGAGGCCGGGGTGAAATACGTCGACAAAAATAGCGGGGAGGCTGCCTCCCATGGGACTTACAGTTGGGTAATCCGAACTGGGGCGGATCGACAAGGAAGTGACCGCCATGGACGAGAACTTTGATGACAGGTGGCTGACCCGCCAAGAACTGGCCGACCGATACGGACTACCCGTGAAGACGCCGGCCGAGTGGGCCTCGAAGGGAACGGGTCCTCGCTACGCGAAGTTCGGCCGGCACGTGCGCTACCTGTTGAGCGATGTAATGGACTGGGAAAGAAAACAATTCGCCGAGGAAAAACGTCACCCAGCGTGACTACCATGACGAGATGATGGATTCACCAGCCAGCACAGGCACCACGCCTGCCGGGCAGCCCCGGGGATAGTGCCGTGGCGGGCAGACCCTCGCTGCGAATCGGCGAGCACGGCAAGATTCGACGGGAGTATCTCGGCGGCGGAGTGTGGCTGGCCTTCTGCCGCTTCCGCGACACCGACGGGGTGACGCGGCGCGTTCAGCGCGTCGGACCCGCCGATGCGCACGACAAACGCGGCAAGCTGGCCGAGGACGCCTTGATCGAAGCGCTGGGCGAACGCCGCCCGCCATCGGAGGCAGGGCCGGACGCGATCGGCCCGGACACTCTTGTGATGGCCCTGGTCGATCAGCACCTCGCACGACTGGCGGAGGACGGCCGATCCGTCGCCACCCTCGCTACGTACAAATTCGCGGCCAACAAGCTGAGAAAGTCTCTCGGCGGCGTGCGGGTGCGTGAAGCGAATACCTCTCGCCTGGACGCGGCACTCCGGTCGATGAGGGAGGCGCACAACGCGACGATGGCCAAGCAAGCGAAGACGATCCTTCGCGGCGGCCTCCAACTCGCGGTGATGGCCAACGTGCTGCCGGCGAACCCCGTGAGAGACGCGCAGCCACTGCGGTCCAAGAATCAGCCTAAGGGAGCCACGGCGTTGACCGCCGAGCAATTGCGCCGACTGCTGGCCGAGGTATCGGCGTCGAGACGATGCCGAGAGATCGACCTGATCGACCCGATCACCGTGCTCGCCGCCACCGGCTTGCGAGAATCCGAGTTGCTCGGCCTGCGATGGGTCGACTTCGACGAGGACGCGGGCACCCTCACGGTGACCGGCAAGCTGGTGCGGGCCACCGGCTACGGGCTCACCCGCGTCGACGAGACGAAGAGCGCAGCCGGGAAGCGGACTCTGCCGCTACCTCGTTTTGCGGTCGAAGCCCTCACAGCGCGACAGGGGCTGCCGTTCCTAGGTGAGCAACAGATGATCTTCCCCTCGACGGCGGGCACCTGGCGCGACCCGAACAACTTCAACAAGCAATGGCGTCAGGTGCGGGACGGGGTCGGGGGCGCCGGCGTCACCACGCACAGCTTCCGCAAGACCGTCGCCACCCTCATCGACGGCGGCGGCCTGTCCGCGAGGATCGGCGCCGACCACCTGGGCCACACGAACGTCTCCATGACACAGGACAGGTACATGGCCCGAGGTAGAAGCCATATCGAGGTGGCCGACCTGCTCGATCGGGCCATAAACGTCGAATAAACGTCGACTCGAGAGAACCCAGGACCAACGGATTATGAGTCCGCGGCTCTAACCAACTGAGCTATCGCCCCATCGCGCTCGCGCGCGGCACCCATGATTGCACGCCCGCCCCGCACCCAGAATGCGGGAGCGGCGTTCAGCGCGGCGCGTCGGCCAGGAACGTGTGCACGATGTCGCGCTGCCAACCCGGCACCGTCTCGCTGACCGCCGAGGCGAATCCCGCGGCCCTCAGCCGGTCCCGCAGCGCCGAAGCCCCGTCGAAGGTCGCCACGCTGCGCCGCAGGTGGCGGTACAGGGTGGCGTCCCTCGTCTGGTACCAGCCCATCGGAATGATGATGCCCGCGCACACGGCGTTCCAGACGGCGGTCGCCAGCCTGGAGTCGGCCACGGAGTACTCGTGCAGCGCCAGCGTCGCCCCCGGCCGCAACAGGGCGCGGAACCTCCGCAGTTGGGCGTCGGGATCGGCCAGGTTGCGCAGCAGGTAGGCCGCCAAGATTCCGTCGAACGGGCCGTCCACCCCGGCCTCGGCCAGGTTCTCGATGGGCGTGTGCACGAACGTCACCGTCGCCGGCCACGACTTGGCGGCGGCCTGGGCCAGCATTCCCGCCGACGCGTCGACCGCGACGATCTCGGCTTCGGGGGCGGCGTCGAGCAGCGCCGCCGTCGACGCCCCGGTTCCGCACCCGGCGTCCAGCAGTCGAAGTCCCTTGCCGCCATTGGGAATTCGCATGCGTCGTGCAGAAATTCGTAGGTGCTCGTGATATCCCGGATTCGCACCGACCAGGCGGTCGTAGGACGGCGCCTCGACGTCGAAGGCGCTCGGCACGACTGCCCTGGGCAGGCCGGAGGGATTGAGGCTCATGCTTCGCATTGTCTCCTATGTCCGCGTGGCACCATCACGCTCTTTCTACCCGCACCACACGACGCCAACCATCGTGTGCCGAATCGCGCCCACCGCGTGCCTTGCTCACTAGGCTCACACCGTGCTCCGCTTCCTCGCGCGCGCCGCGATCTTCTTCGGGTCCTCGGCCATTGGACTGCTAGTGGCGGCATGGTTGGTGCCCGGCGTGACAGTGCGGCCGCTAGGCTTCATCATCGCCGTCGTCATCTTCACGGTCGCCCAGGCGATTCTCGCCCCGTTCTTCCTGAAGATGGCGAGCCGCTACGCGTCGGCCTTCCTCGGCGGTATCGGTCTGGTCTCCACCCTCGCCGCCTTGATCTTGGCGTCCGTGCTGACCAGTGGCCTGAGCGTCCACGGCATCGGCTCCTGGGTGGCGGCGACGGTGGTCGTGTGGTTGGTGACGGCAATCGCGACGCTGCTGCTGCCGATGCTCATCGTGAAGAAGAAGCTCGCCTAGTCAGCTGTAGACGGGTTGCCCGTCCGACCCCAGGAGGTACCGCTCGGTGCCTTCTTCGACCCGCGCCGCGTCCGCACCGAGCGAGACCGCGATCTTGTTGGCCGCGTTGCGCATGACGTCGAGCGTCAACTCCATGGCCTCGGCGTCGGAGAAGTGTTCCCGCACCCCGGCCACCACGTCGGAGTCGATCGCGGACGGCGTCCAGATCAACGCGTCCACATAACGAAGCGCCGCCTTGTGCCGATAGTCCAGCAGGCTGGACGACTCGTACTGCTCGATGTCGGAGTACATCGACTCGGTCCCGCCCGCGTCGAGCGCCGCGCCCTCACGCAGCGACTTGCACAGTCGGCAGTTGTGCGCAACGGCCCCACGCAGCCGCACCACCTCCGTGGTGACGGGGTCCAGCGCGCGCAGCGCGCCCACCGTGGGAACGAACTGGTTGAGCAGCACGTCGAGTGGATCGGTGTCGCGGTCCCACACGACGGGTTCGACGACCGGCGCGAAGCCCAACGCGGTCAGACCCGCCCTGACCCGCGGCACGAAGTCGGCGACGAAGATCAGCCCGACCATCCGAAAGGCCTTGTCGCCCAACGCCGACATGAACGCGGCACGCTGCTCGGCGCTGATCCCCGACACGTCGACGGCGAACTGCTCGGCGAACTCGGCGAGCCGTGGGTCGTCGTCGGCCTCCCCCTGCGCCGGCAGCGGCGTCAACGACATCGCGTCGGCGCACACCGCCCGCACCAGGGCGTTGCGGCCCCCGTCGCCCTCGGGCGACAGTGCCATCAACCGGGTCAGCAACTCGTACAACTGGTCGTCGTCCACACCCGCGATTATGTCTGCCCGCCGCCACGTACACGGCTAACTCGTCGATCTCCGTCGTCGCACACACCAAGATGACTACCGTCTCGATCATGATCAACGACTCGCTCCGCGCGGAGCGCATCTTCCGCGGCGGCACCATCCTGACGATGGACGACGAACGACAGCGCGTGCAGGCGATTGCCATCGCAGGCGGACGCATCCTGGCGATCGGCGACGAAGCCGACGTAATGACCACCCACGGCGACGGCACCGAGGTGGTGGACCTGGGCGGCCGCACCCTCATGCCGTCGTTCGTCGACGCTCACGGCCACTTCGCCAACGCACCACAGATTGTCAAGTGGGCCAACGTGTCCGGCGTACCCGCCGGGCCGGTCACCAGCATCGCCGACATCCAACGCGTGCTCGCGGAGTTCGCGACCGCCAACGCGGTCGCTCCCGGGGCGTGGATCGTCGGCTACGGCTACGACATGTCGAACCTGTCCGACGGCCGCCAGTGCACCCGCGACGATCTTGACGCCGTCCTGCCCGACAATCCGGTGATCCTGATCCACAGCTCCAATCACGGCGCGGTGCTCAACTCGCGGGGCTTTGCCGCAGTCGGATACGACGCGACCACCCCCACCCCACCCGGCGGCCTGATACTTCGCCGGTCTGGCAGCAATGAGCCCGAGGGGCTGATCATGGAGACGGCATTCGCCCCGATCTTCGCCAACATGCCGCAGCCATCGGAAGAGGAGATGCTCGCGGCGTTCGACGCCGCCCAGCAGCTCTACGCCAGCAAGGGCACCACCACCGTGCAGGAGGGTGCCACCCACGTCAACGACCTTGCCCTCATCAGGACCGCGGCCGAACAGGGTCGCCTCTACCTCGACGTGGTCGCCGTCCCGCTCGTACTGGAGGTACCGAAGTTCATCACGCAGTACTTCCCCGACTTCACCGGCGGCCCAACGGAGTTGCCCGACAACGCCTCCGAGGCCTTCGGAACCTACCGCAACCGGCTCAAGCTGCAGGGCATCAAGTGCATCGTCGACGGGTCACCCCAAGGCAAGACGGCCTACTGGACCAAACCGCTGCTGACACCCGGACCCAACGGCGAGACCGAGTGGTGTGGCCAGCCGGTGTTCCCCAAGGACGTCGTCGACCAGATGGTGAGATCGATTGCCGACGCGGGCATTCAGATCTTCTGCCACTGCAACGGCGACGCAGCCGTCGACATGATGATCGACGCCTGCCGGGCGGCGGGGATGACCGCGGGCGACGACCGTCGAACCGTCGTCGTCCACTCCCAGTTCATGCGGCCCGACCAGCTCGACGACTACGTCGAATTGGGTTTGTCTCCAAGTTTCTTCACCGTGCACGCCTACTTCTGGGGCGACCTCCACGTGGAGAATCTGGGACGCGAGCGCGCCTACTTCCTCAGCCCGATGGCATCGGCCATCGATGCGGGGCTGCGCTGTTCCAACCACAACGACTTCTCGGTCACGCCCGTCGACCCGATGCGGATGGTGTGGAGCGCCGTCGCACGCACGTCACGGTCGGGCGAGATCATCGGCCCCGACGAGCGGGTGACGCCGTGGCAGGCGCTCAAGGCACTCACCATCGAAGCAGCGTGGCAGATCCGCGAGGAGAACGACAAGGGCACACTGTCGCCGGGCAAACTGGCTGATCTGGTGATCCTCGACGAAGACCCCACCGCCGTGCCCACCGACCAAATACTGGACATCGCCGTCGTCGAGACGTTCAAGGAGGGCCGCAGCGTCTACTGCGCCTGACTGACCGAGGACATGTGGAAGTCCGGGATCCGCAGCGACGGCATCTTCGCCCGGGTCGCCCAGTCGCCCCACTCGCGCGGCAGGGTCACTTCGCTGACCCCGGCCTCGGTGGCGCGGCGCAACAGGTCCAGTGGGCTTTCGTTGAAGCGAAAGTTGTTCACCGCACCGGTGACCTGGCCATCCTCGACCAGGTACACGCCGTCGCGGGTCAGGCCCGTCAACAGCAGCACGGTCGGGTCGACCTCGCGGATGTACCACAGCGTGGTCAGCAACAGTCCCCGCTCGGTACGGCGGACCATGTCCGACAGGCTTGCCCACCCGCCCGTCATCAGCATGTTGTCCCCAGGGATCGCCACGGGCACGTCGAACTCCGCCGCCGCCGCCCGCGGATATGCCAGCGCGTTGATCGTGCCGTCGCGGATCCAGTCGACGCGCTCGACGTCCACACCGTTGTCGAACACCGACATTCGCTCCGAGGAACTGGTCGCCGCCACGAACGGCGCACACTCCAGACCCGCCGCCGCCGGATCGGAGTACAGCGTCAGCCCGAGATCGCCGAGCTTCTCCCCCACTCGGGTTCCGCCCGGCGCCGACAGTGCGGTGCGACCCTCCTGTGCGCCGCGCCCGTCCATGGTCCAGCCGAGGTAGATCATCATGTCGGCCACCGTCGAGGGAGGCATCAACGTCTCGTAGCGACCGGCGGGCAGCTCGACGGTGCGTTCGGCCCAACCCAGCCGGGTCGACAGCTCCTCGAGCATCGAATCCGTTGGCACGTCGACGAAGTCGGGCGTCCCAACGCCCACCCACGCGCTGGCCCCGCCGCGCTTGGCGTTGACCTCCACCGAACCGGTCGGCTGGGTGAAGCGCCGCCGCAAACCCGTCGACGTCGCGACGAACGTCGTGTCCAGCTCGTGGCGCGCGAACCCGTACAACTGGTCGGCGCCGCGGAAACCCTTCGCCAAACTCTTTGCCACGCCGGCAAACACGTCGGTGGCGGTCTCTGGCACGGGTGCGTCCCAGTCGTCGGGCACCTCGTCCCCGCCCACGATCGGCGCACCGTCGCGCGCCTCCGGGGCCGAGCGCGCCGCCTCCTGCGAAGCCGCGACCAGACCGGCGATCGCCGACGGGTCGACCTCGCTGGACTTCACCGAGCCGACGTGCGCGCCGTTGCCCTTGCGCACGATCGAAATCACCGTGGTGTCGCGGCCGCGCGTCTCGCCATTGGTGGTCATCGAGTTGCCCGCCCACCGCAGCGACGCCGTCGCCCGGTCGGTAACCACCACGATGGTCTCGTCGGCTCCGCCGCGTCGGGCGGCTTCGACGAGGACGAGACCCGCCACGTCGGGTGCGCTGATCATTCCTGCCGTCCTGATTCTTCTCGGGTGTTCAGCACGTTGATCCCCCGGAACAGTGCCGACGGGCACCCGTGACTGACGGCGGCGACCTGACCGGGTTGGGCCTTGCCGCAGTTGAACGCGCCGCCGAGCCGCCAGGTCGACGGGCCGCCGACCGCCTCCATCGCCCCCCAGAAGTCCGTCGTGACGGCCTGGTACGCGACGTCGCGGAGCTGGCCGTCGAGGCGGCCGTCGCGAATCCGGAAGAACCGTTGCCCGGTGAATTGAAAGTTGTAGCGCTGCATGTCAATCGACCACGACTTGTCGCCGACGACGTACACACCGTCCTCTACCTTGGCGATGAGGTCCTCGGTGGTCGTGTCGTCCTGCGCCGGTTGCAGCGACACGTTGGCCATCCGCTGGATCGGAACGTGATGGGGCGAATCGGCATACGAGCAGCCGTTGGACCTGGCTTCGCCGAGTCGTGGTGCGAACACCCTGTCGAGTTGGTAGCCAACGAAGACGCCGTCGCGCACCAGGTCCCACTTCTGGGCGCGCACCCCCTCGTCGTCGAAACCGATTGTCGCCAAACCGAAGTCGACGGTACGGTCAGCGGTCACGTTCATCACCGGGGAGCCGTAGCGCATCACGCCCAGCTTGTCCGGCGTCGCGAACGACGTTCCCGCATAAGCGGCTTCGTACCCGATCGCCCTGTCGTACTCGGTGGCGTGGCCGATCGACTCGTGAATGGTGAGCCACAGATTGGACGGGTCGATCACCAAATCCGTCGGACCCGCCACCACCGACGGCGCCTTGGTCTTCTCGGCCAACAGGGACGGCAGTTCGGCGAGCTCGCCCGACCAGTCCCACACCTCGTCGCCCGCGACGTACTCCCAGCCGCGCGCCGTCGGCGGCGCCAGCGTACGCATCGTCTCGAACGTGCCTGCCGCGGCGTCGACCGCGACGGCGTCGAAGGTCGGCTGCAGGCGCACCCGCTGCTGAGTGGTCGACGAGCCGAACGTGTCGGCGTAGAACGACTGCTCCTTGACGGCCTGAAGAACCGCGGACACGTGGTCGACGCCGTCGGCAGCCAGCAGCCGACCCGAGTACTCGTCGAGCACGGCAATCTTGTCCGCGGCAGGCACGTCGAACGGGTCGACGAGGTAGTCCGACACCCACGTCACGTCGGAGTACACCGGCTCCGGTGCGAGCTCGATGCGTTCGGCGTTGAGCGGGGACAGCGTGGTCGCCACGCGAACCGCGCGCCGGGCCGTCTCGGCCGCGACGGTCGGGGCGAGCTCGGCATGCGAGGCGAAACCCCACGTCCCGTCGACGATGACCCGGACCGCAAGACCGACCTCGCGGGTGATGACCGACGTCTCCAGCTCGCCGTCGCGCAGCTGCACGATCTCGGTGGTGATGCGGTGAATCCGTAGGTCTGCGTAGCTGGCCCCCGCGGCCGTCGCCGCCGAAAGAGCTGCGTCGGCGAGCTGGTGCCGCGGCAGCCCAAGGAAGTCGGGGTCGACACGTCTGCGCGCTGTCACGCCTCCACCGTAGTGGCACATAATGACGCCGTGGGTCGCCAGCGGGTACGCAACGCCGTCACGGGCTACTCGCTGCTCGCACCCAGCCTGTTCGGCGTGGTGACCTTTCTGGTGCTGCCGATGTTCGTCGTCCTGTGGTTGAGCCTGCACAGTTGGGACCTGCTCGGCCCGATCCGCTATGTGGGGCTGAGCAATTGGCGGTCGGTGCTGACCGACGAGACGTTCGGCACATCCATGATCGCCACCCTTGCGTTCATCCTTCTGGTGGTCCCGCTGCAGACCGTGCTCGGACTCCTTGCCGCGAGCCTGCTGGCCGTCAACCTGCCGGCCAGTGGCTTCTTCCGGACGCTCTACGTCCTGCCGTGGATCTGCTCCCCGCTGGCCATCGCGGTGCTGTGGAAGTGGATCCTCGCCCCGACCGACGGCGCGGTCAGCACCGTCCTTGGGCGTCCGGTCGAATGGTTGACCGACCCCGCGTTGGCGCTGCCCGTCGTCTCGGCCGTCACGGTGTGGACCAACGTCGGCTACGTGACGCTGTTCTTCCTTGCGGGCATCCTGGCCATCCCCCGCGACATTCAGAACGCCGCGCGTACCGACGGCGCCACCGCATGGCAGCGGTTCCGCTACGTCACCCTCCCGATGCTCCGGCCGACGCTGTTCTTCGTGCTCGTCACCGGGATCGTCAGCGCCGCGCAGATTTTCGACACCGTGTACGCCCTGACCGGTGTCGGACCGCAGGGCCGCACCGACGTGATCGCACACCGCATCTACGCCGAGGCCTTCGGTGCGGCAGCCGTCGGCCGCGCGGCGGTGATGGCGGTCGTGCTGTTCGTGCTGCTGCTCGGCGTGACGCTGGTGCAGCACCTCTACTTCCGCCGCAGGATCAGCTATGACCTGGTCTAGGAACGCGGCCGTATACGCGGGTTTGGTCGTCCTCGCGGTCGTCACGCTGGTCCCGTTCGGGCTGGGCCTGCTGACGTCGTTCACCTCGGCTCGCCAGTTCAACACCGAGTCGCCGCTGTCGGTGCCGTCGCCGCCCACGTTGGCGAACTACCTCGGCTTGGCCGACGCGGGCTTCGGCCGGGCGATCGTGGTGACGGCCTTGGTGACCGCCGTCGTGCTGCTCGGCCAGCTCACCTTCTCGGTGTTCGCCGCCTACGCGTTCGCGCGGATGGAGTTCCCAGGCCGCGACGCGTTGTTCTGGGTCTACGTCGCGACGCTGATGGTGCCCGCCACCGTGACCGTCGTCCCGCTGTACCTGATGTTCGCCGAGGTAGGTCTGCGAAACACGTTCTGGGCGTTGGTGTTGCCGTTCATGTTCGGCTCGCCGTACGCAATCTTCCTGCTGCGCGAGTACTTCCGGACCATTCCCGCCGACCTGATCAGAGCCGCCAGGATGGACGGCGCCAGCACCCTCGACGTCATCGTGCACGTGGTGCTGCCCGCGAGCCGCCCGATTCTGGTGACCCTCGCACTCATCACCGCGGTGTCGCAGTGGAACAACTTCATGTGGCCACTGGTCATCACGAGCGGGCGCACGTGGCAGGTGTTGACCGTGGCCACCGCGGGCCTGCAATCCCGCTACGACGCGCAGTGGACGCTGGTGATGGCGGCGACGACGGTCGCGATCGTCCCGCTGATCGTGCTGTTCGTCGCGTTCGGGCGCCAGATCGTCGGCTCCATCGTGGTGACGGGACTCAAGTGACGCCGACACTGCGCTCACTGCGACGAAGTGCGAGTGAGCAGCACGCTGAGCGCAGTCTCGGCGCGGGGCCGCGATGACCAAGCCCAAGTTCTCCACGCTGTTCGCCGGCGCGCTGGCCCTCGTCATGGTCGTCCTTCTCGGCGCCGCGGTGCTCCTCGGCGGGTCGAGCGAGCGCTCCGGCAAGACCGTGGTGACGGTGCGACTGTGGGACGAGCAGGTCGCCGCGGCCTACCGTCAGTCGTTCGACGCGTTCAGCCGCGAGCATCCCGACGTCGAGGTGCGCATCAACGTCGTGGCGTACTCGTCGTACTTCGACACGCTGCGCACCGACGTGGCAGGGGGCGGCGCCGACGACGTCTTCTGGCTGTCCAACGCCTACTTCGCGAACTACGCCGACAACGGCAGGTTGCTCGACGTCGGGAAGACCCTCGGCACCGACGCGGCCCGGGCGTGGGACGCCTCGGTGGTTCGGCAGTTCACCCGCAACGGCGTGCTGTGGGGGGTGCCACAACTCACCGACGCCGGCATCGCGGTCTACTACAACGCCGACCTGCTCGACCGGGCCGGGGTCGAACCCGCCGACCTGAGCGATCTGAAGTGGTCTCCCGACCCCGCCGAGGACACCCTGCGACCGCTGCTGGCCCGGCTGACCGTCGACGCCGCCGGAAACCGAGCCGACACACCAAGATTCGACCCGGATCGCATCCGGCAGTGGGGCTACAACGCCGCCAACGACCTGCAGGGCATCTACCTGAACTACGTCGGCTCCGCGGGCGGGGCGTTCCAGGACGGCGACCGCTTCGCCTTCGACAATCCCGCCGCCGTCCAGGCTTTCGAGTACCTGGTCGGGCTGGTCAACCGCGACCACGTCGCTCCCCCGGCCTCGGACACCAACGGCAACGGGGACTTCTCCCGCAACCAATTCCTGCAGGGCAGGATGGCGCTGTTCCAGTCCGGCACCTACAACCTCGCGGCGATTGCCGATCAGGCCCCGTTTCGGTGGGGCGTCACGATGCTCCCCACGGGTCCGAAGGGCCGCGTCAGCGTCACCAACGGCATCGCCGCCGCGGGCAACGCCGCTTCGCCGCACCCCGACGCCGTGCGTCGAGTCCTCGAGTGGATGGGCAGCACCCGCGGCAACGCGTTCCTCGGCAGCGGCGGCGCCGCGATCCCGGCCGTCACCGCGGCTCAGCCCGGGTACTTCGCGCACTGGGCCGCCCGAGGCGTGGACGTCACCCCGTTCTTCAGCGTGCTCGACGGACCACGCATCCCGGCGCCCGGAGGACCGGGCTTCGCCGCCGGATATCAGGCGTTGACGCCCTACTTCGACGAGATGTTCCTCGGCCGTCGCGACGTGCCGAGCAGTCTCGCGGCCGCCCAAGAAGCCGCCAACGCCGCCGCCGACCGCTAAGTCGTCGCCAACGGCGTGAAGACCTCCACGTACACCGAGACGGCACACAGCACCAGGACGGTCGCAAAGGCCACGGCGTCGGGCCATTTCGGTCGTGACGGCAGCGCGGAGATCTGACCGGCGCCACCGCGGGCGGTGATCGCGTCGCCCATCTCGTCGGCGCGACGCAACGCCACGGTGACGGCCGCCGCGAGCAGATCGATGATCTCCGCGTTCAACCGGCGATGGCGTTCCCTTGCGGTGGTGGCGGGGTCGCGTGGCCTGAGCTTGCGGGCGGCGAACAGCACACGGAATTCGTCGATCAGCATCGGGAAGGCGCGCAGGGCCAGCGCCAGGGCCACGGCGTAGTCGTCGACCGGCAGGCGAAACAGGCGCAGCGGCCTACCAATCTTGGCCACCGCGGGCGCGACCTCGGCGACGTTGGTGGTCCACGACACCAGCCCGCCGAGGCCAAGCAGCACTATCGAGAGCACGGTGATCTGAAGGAACTTCAACAGCCCGCCGAGCCCGAAGTCCACCGAGGCGACGGTGAGGTGCGGCGCCCCGCCGGCGAACGACGCCGTCAACGCGCCGAGGAACAGCAGGAACCACAGCCAGCGCGGCACCGACGGCAGCACGCCGCGCGGGATGTGGGCGATCTTGGCGGTCAACAGGACGAACAAGCCCACCAACGCGATCGGCACCCAGCCGGGGTACAGCGTCAGCAGCACGCCGATGATCGCGACGACGAGAAGCTTGGTGCCTGCCCACAATTCGTGAATGGCGGTGCGGCCGGGCACCGGTCTCAGCAGCACGACGGGCCGCGACTGGCGCTGCGGGGCGGTCATCCGACACCTCCCGCCGTGGTGGGCGACGCCATCACGCCGCCGTCTCGAAGGTGCAACGTCCGCGGGCACAGCTCCTCGAGTCCCGAGAAGTCGTGGGAGATCACGATGACCGTCAACCCCGCGTCGCGACGCAGTGCCGACAGCAAGCCAAGCAGGCCGCGCTGGCTGGCGGCGTCCAGGCCGGCCAGCGGCTCGTCGAGGATCAGCACTCGCGGCTTGCGGGCCAGCAGACCCGCCAGCACCACCCGACGCATCTGGCCGCCGCTGAGCTGGTCGATGCGCCGCAATCCGATCGCCGGATCGAGGCCGACCATGGCCAACGCGGCGACGATCTGCGAGTGGTCGTAGTAGTCCAACCCCGCGGCCGACGCGATCTCCATGTCCACCCGTCCACGCATCAGCTGCAGCCTGGCCGCCTGGAACGAAATAGCCACGGCGCCAACCTGTTCGGAGACGGGCTCGCCGTCCAGCAGGCAGGTGCCCGCGGTCGGCGCCAGCAACCCGGCCATGATCCACGCCAGCGTCGACTTGCCGGATCCGTTCAACCCGTGGATCAGCACCCCGTCACCCTCGTTGACCACGAGGTCGACGTCCCGCAGCGCCGTCGACGCCCATGGCGTGCCCAGCCCGTACTCGTGCCCGACACCCTTGAGTTCCAACAGCGGTGACCCGCCGCGGCGAGCCTGCGCACTGGTGGCAGCCGGCGCAGGCGCGGTGCTGACCATCTCGACGTTGTCGGCGCTGCCGCCGTTGCCCGTCAGGTCGATCACCCGGTCGGCCGACGCGGCCTCGTCGTTGTAGTGCGTGATGTGCACCAGCGACATCCGATGCTTCTTCGTCAGCCCCGACAGCACCTCGATAAGACCCTCGCGCCCCTGCTGGTCGACCATGCTGGTGACCTCGTCGGCGATCAACAATGCGGGCTCCCTGGCCAACGCCGCAGCGACCGCGAGGCGCTGCAGTTCGCCACCGGAGAGGTTGCCGGTGTCGCGCTCGGCCAGCCCCTCCAGCCCGACCTCGGCAAGCAGACGGTCGACGTCGGTCTCGGTTCCCGGAGGAAGCCCGAATACGACGTCGTCGGCGACCCGGCTGCCGAGGACCTGACTTTCGGGGTGCTGCATCACCACGGCGGTGCCACCGGCCTTGCCGAGACCCACGGCGCCGGGCCGGTCGACGCTGCCAGCGGTCGGCTGCCGGCCCGACAGCACCAGCATCATCGTCGTCTTGCCCGACCCGTTGGGTCCGGTGACGGCCACGTGCTCGCCCTCGCCGATGGTCAGCGACACCGGACCGAGGGCGTCCTGGGCCGCGCCGTCGTAGCGGAAGCGGACGTCACTGAACTGGGCGGGCACCGGGCCGACGGGTTCGGCCGAGTCGACGGAGTCGAGCTTGTGGACGTCGGGCACTCCGGACAGTCGGACGAGCACCCGGGACAGTGCCCACCATCCGATGAGGGTTACCGAGCCGATGCTGAGCACGCTGGACCCGATGATCAGGAGCGGCCAGTAGGTGAGCACCGTGCCGAAGTCGTCGCGCAGCTGCTGCGCCAGGGGCTCCATTCCCGAGATGCGCTCGAGAACCGCGGCGATGCCGGTGACGTTGGCCGTGATCGACGCGAAGACCAGTTCGCGGATCCGATAGAACACCAGCAGGAAGCCCACTCCAAGCACGCCGAAGAGCGCGCCGGCGATCACCGCCGCGACGGCGATCGTCGGCAGGCCACGGCCACGACGCTTGACGATGCCGACCAAGCCTCCGATGTAGGCACAGTTGACGACGGTCATCAAGCCACCGAACCCGGCGATGAGAAAGGCGATGGTGCCGCCGGCGACCGCCGCGGCGACCAGCACCCGGAAGCGGTGGCGGTACGCGAGCAGTCCCATGGGGACGGTGCCGAGTACCGAGAGGCCGGCGGCGAAGGGGACGACGACGGCGATGATCGCGGTGGCCGCGCACAGCGCAGCCATGATGGCGGCGTGCGCAAGCTCGTCGGGCTTCATCGAACCAGCTCGCCGAGGTGCGCCGCCGCCGGTCTCGCTGCCGGTCTTGGCCATTTCTCGATTCTGCCAGCTGTCGACCAAGAGCAGTCTCAGCAGGCTGTGAGGAGCGCCACCCCAACCCACGACGGACCTATAGAGGTCCTATGTAAACTGGCGGGCATGTCATCGAGCCACGCTACGCACCCTCCGGACACCGCGCTGTCCGCGGATCTGCTGTCCGTGGTCGCCCGACTCAACCGGCTCGCCACCCAGCGGGTCAAGATGAAACTTCCGTTCGCCCAAGCTCGACTGCTCTCCACGATCGAGGACCAGGGCGCGGCACGCATCTCCGACCTGGCCGCGTTCGACCACTGCTCACAGCCCACCATGACGACGCAGGTCCGACGGCTCGAGGAGGCGGCCCTGGTCTCGCGCGTCACCGACCCCGCCGACGCCAGAGCGGTGCTGATCAGCATCACCGCGAAGGGCCGCGAAGTCTTGGCGCGCGTGCGCGCCGACCGCAGCGCCGTCGTCGACCCCTACCTGGCGCGCCTTGATCCCGCCGACCGCCAGTCCCTCACCGAGGCCGTCCGGGTGATGCGGGCAATACTCGCCGACGCCACCCAGGACCGCTGAAAGCGGCTCTCCGCCAACCCAACCGACGACCGGGCCGCCTCCGATTACCCTTGACGGCGTAGCCCACCGCTTGCCAGAACCCAGGGCCACGGGCCGAACGGACGGCATCCTGCAGATCCCGTTCCGCTTGCCACACCGCAGCGTCGACCCCGCTCCGCTTCGCCGCGTCGAGAGCGGCGGCGGCTCCCGTAATCCTCCGCATCGAACTGACGTCGCCGGACTGCGCCAAGTTGCCATTGTTTGCCACTGTTCACCCCCGTGAATCGAAAACGTAGCTCTCGCAAGCTCCTTTCCTACGCTGGCAGTGGCTGGGCCAGGTAACTGATGTCCACGATAGCGCCACCGCAACGATTGCTCCAGCAAATTCCCAACATTGGGAACTGTGCTGTACACATACGGAGCGACGGCCGCACCCCGAACCGCGTCAGCGCCACCCCCGTCGGGCAGACTGAACCACCATGACCTGGTTGAGCGCCCTCGCGACCGTCCTCGTACCCGTGGTGTCGGTCGTGTCGACCGCAACGGTGGCCATCTGGACCAAGCGCATCGACGTCAGAAGCAAGCGCGACGACCGGGAGCACGCGCTGTTGCTCGACTTCGAGCAGCGGGCCGGCGAGGAGAAGAAGGTCGCCCTCAAGACCCTCCTCTCCGCCACCATGCGCGTCAGGCGTGGCGCCGAACCGCTCGCCGGCGCCCACCAAACCGTCGAGCAACGACGCTCCGAGGCCATCGAAGAGCTCTACGAACTTCGCGGTCGCCTCGGCCTCGACGACGGCGTGGCAGAGGTGCTGATCTACGCCGCCGAGCCCGTCCGCCAGCTCACCGAACTGCTGCTCGACGAATGGGACCGACAGTTCCGCGACCACGGTTACTCCCTGACACAACTGGACACGTGCAAGCAGCAACTCGTCGCGCCCTGCGACGACCAACAGGAGTGGAACGCCCTCAAGAGCGAAGAAGCGGCATGGCTCAAGCGACTCGGCGAGGAATCAGACCTCGACGTCGACGCGCTGCTGACGCTGTGCGACCGCACGATCGCGGCCGCCCGCAAGGACCTTCGCGGTGGCTTCGGCGTCGAGCCCCAGTGACCAAAGCTAGCCGACCGCCGCGCCGATCAGGTGGCCCACCAAATAGGTCACCGCGATAGCGATTCCACCAAAGGCCAACTGCCGCAACGACCCCAGCCACGGCGCCTTCTTGGTGACGCGTGCCGCCACCCCGCCGACGACCAGCAGGCCGAGCCCACCGCACGCCAACCCGAGCCACAGCGACGAGTACCCAAGCAGGAACGGGATGAGCGGAATGACGGCGCCGATCGCGAACATCGCGAACGACGAACCCGCCGCCACCCACGGTGACGGCTTCTCGTTCGGGTCGACGCCGAGCTCTTGGACGAGGTGAAAGTTCAACGCCCGGGTCTCGTCCCGGTGAAGTTCCTCGGCGGCCTTGGTTGCGGTCTCGACGCTCATGCCCATGTCGGTCAGCGTGCCGACGAGCTCGGCCTGTTCCGCGTCCGGGTACAGGCGGAAGCTGCGGCGCTCTACCCGGACCTCGGACTCGACCTGCTCGTTGGCCGTCGTCACCGAGGTGAACTCGCCGAGCGCCATCGAGAACGATCCCGCCAGTAGGCCCGCCACCCCGGCGAGCACCACGGCGTTCGTGCTGGCGCTGGCGGCGACGCCCGCGATCAACGCCGTGTTGCTGACCAGGCCGTCCATAGCCCCGAACGTGGCGGCCCGCAGCCAGCCGCCAGTGACGTCTGGGTGACGGTGGTCGATCTGATGGGGCATCCCGGCGAGTGACGGCACGGCGTCCGGATCGGTCATGACGATGATTCAACGCCAACCGCGGGAACGGGTTTCAATGAGGATGACCTGGGTTTGCCACATCACAGTTTCACGGCGGGATTCGGGGGATAACGTGGCCTTCATGACCACCACTGCGGATCACCTTCGTAATGCCCTTGACGGTCGTTGGCGCGACATGAAGAACCGGATGCGGGAGGAGCTTTCCTCCGAGATCTTCAAGCCGCACTACACGCCCAACACGGTGATCGCCCGCACGAAGGTCACCGAGCAGATGCGCATCATGGCCGCCAACGGCGCCGCTGAGGACGGCTTCAAGAAGGAGCACGGCGGCAACGGCGACGTCGGGGCCGCAGTGACCCAGATCGAGATGCTGGCGATGTCGGACCTGTCCCTGATGGTGAAGGCCGGGGTGCAGTGGGGCCTCTTCGGCGGGGCGATCGAGAACCTCGGCACCAAACGCCACCACGACGCCTACGTCCGCAAGCTCATCGACCTGGAGCTGCTTGGCTGCTTCGCGATGACCGAGACCGGGCACGGCAGCGACGTGCAGGCGCTCGAGACCACGGGAACCTACGACCCCGACACCCAAGAGTTCGTGATCGACTCCCCCACCCCGTCGTCGCGCAAGGACTACATCGGCGGCGCCGCGAACACCGCCCGGGTGGCCGCGGTGTTCGCGCAGCTGATCACCAAGGGCGAGGGCCACGGCGTGCACTGCTTCGTGGTGCCGATCCGCGACGACGCCGGTAACGACCTGCCCGGCGTCACGACGTCGGACTGCCAGTACAAGGGCGGACTGCCCGGCGTCGACAACGGCCGCATCCAGTTCGACCAGGTGCGGATCCCGCGGGAGAACCTGCTCAACAAGTACGCCGACGTCGCCGAGGACGGCACGTACACCTCACCGATCGAGAACCCGGGCCGCCGGTTCTTCACGATGCTCGGCACGCTCATCCGCGGCCGCGTCACCGTCGGCGGCAGCGCCGGCGCCGCCGCCAGGGTGGCACTCGACATCGCGACGCGATATGCCCTGGAGCGCAGGCAGTTCGAAGCCCCCGGCGCCGAGCAGGAGGTGCTGATCATGGATTACCTGGTGCACCAGCGCCGGCTGTTCCCGCTGATCGCCAAGTCCTACGCCCTGCAGTTCGCCCAGAACGAGCTGGTGGCCAAGTGTCACGAGCTGCAGACCTCCGACGACCCGGACGCCGAGGAGCAGCGCGAGCTCGAGTCGCGCGCCGCCGGGCTGAAGGCCGCCAACACCTGGCACGCCACCCGCGCCATCCAGGAGGCGCGCGAGGCGTGCGGCGGCGCCGGCTACCTGGCCGAGAACCGGCTGATCGCGCTGAAGGCCGACACAGACGTGTTCACCACCTTCGAGGGCGACAACCACGTGCTGACGCAGCTGGTCGCCAAGGAACTGCTGACGGCCTACGCCGACGACGTCAAGGGCATGAGTCCAGCGCAGTGGGTGCGGTTCGCCGCCAACTTCGCCGGCGAGCGGGTGCTCAAGCGCACCGCGGCGCAAACCATCATGCAGACGATCGTCGACACGCGTCAGGACAACGAGGAGGAGGGCTCGCTGTTCAACCGCGGCACGCAGGTCAAGATGTTCGAGGACCGCGAGGAATACATGCTGGCGTCGGTCGCGCGTCGACTGCAGGGCAAGTCCAAGGAGATGTCTCCGTTCGACGCGTTCAACTCCGTCCAGGACCACGTGCTGCACGCCGCCAAGGCACACGTCGACCGGATCATCCTCGAGGCGTTCGTCGCCGGCATCGACACCTGCCAGGACGAGAAGGCCCGCGGGATCCTCGAGGTCGTCTGCGACCTCTACGCGCTCTCGGTGATCGAGGACGACAAGTCGTGGTTCATCGAGCACCGATTCCTGTCCACCGAGCGCTCCAAGGCCGTCACCCGCGGCATCAACGACCGCTGCCGCAAGCTGCGCCCCCACGCTGAGCTATTGGTCGAGGGGTTCGGGATTCCCGAGCAGCTGCGCTACGCCGAGATGCTGCACCCGGAGCACATCCCCGACGCCGACGAGCACGAGGAGCAGAACGCGGAATGATCAAGAGGTAAAGCTCCCCCGCGTGGACTCGAACCACGAACCTGCCGATTAACAGTCGGCTGCTCTGCCAATTGAGCTACAGGGGAATAGCACTCGGTCCGCGGGACGTGCACGCTGACCGAGCGTTGACTCTAGCGCATGGACTCCGGAAGTCCGATATCGGGCAGGTGAGCTGGGGCAGACGGGCTCGTTCTCTCGCCACTCGGCCGCACGAGGCAGGATGGAAGTAATGCACTACCGCGAGAGAGGGACCCCGTGATCCGCGTCGCCGCCGTCATGGCTGTTGGATACGTATTGGGCGCCAAGGCAGGCAGGCGTCGCTACGAACAAATTGCGGGCACGTTCCGTACCGTTACCGGCAGCCCAGCCACCAAGGCCGTGCTGGACGCGGGTCGACGCAAGATCGCCGACCGGGTGTCACCCGATGCGTCGATCGGCTCGCTGACGCCGATCGACGCCGATACTGCGGTATGGCAGCCCGGGAAGAACCGCTAGGCGATCGGCTGACGCCAGGTCTGGCCGGGGGCCAGGTTGCCCGTCGAGACACCGAGACCGTTGTTGGGTCCGAAGGTGCCGAAGTTCGGCGTTCCGATGTTGGTCGGGTTTCCGTTGGAGTACCCCACGCACACCGGATCGGAGCCGTTGGTGGTGACGGTGGCCAGGCACGGTGCGGCGACGGCTTGACCAGCACCGCTGGTGAACGCGATCGCGAGCGGAGCGGCGACGGCGGCAGCCGCCAGGGCTCCAGCGGTGGCGACGCGGCGTGCGCTGATGGTCATGAGGTGCCCTTCCGTTGGAACTGACGGCGAGCTCACCATAGCGCGACGCGGCGACTCACGCAGTAAGGTCGTCGCCGCTGGCCCGCTCCAGCAGGCTGCGCCGGTAGGTCTCCATCGCGACCAGGTCGCCGAACAACGCGTTGTACTCCTCGTCGTTGTCCACCGGTGACATGCGCTGCAGCTTGGACTTCATCTCGGCGATCTCCCTGCCGACCCATACTTCTTGCAACCTGGCCAGCACTCCGCCGATGTAGCGGGGCAGGCGATCGTCGTCCTCGACCCGGAACGCCTCGACGCCCAGCTCGTTGATCAGATTTGCCACGTGCGGTGAGGCCGCCTGCTCGCGGACCGAGTCGATCCACTGCCCACCCGACCCGCCAGCCGACATGCCGCCGGCCGCCGTCACCGCAGCGCGCACCGCCGCGTACCCGGGATGGGTGAAGCTCTCCACGGTCAACGTGTCGAAGACGGGCCCCGCGATCGCCGGGTACTGCAGTGCCGCCTTGAGCGCCTCGCGTTGCGGCCACAGCGTCGGATCCTTCGGATCGGGCCGGGCCACGACGACGGCATCCGTCGGAGCCGCCGCGGCAGCACTACGCCGGACGTCGCGGCGTTGCGCGGCGCCACCTGCCTTGGCCGTCTCGCGCACCCTGCCGATGACCTGGGCGACGTCGTCCCAGCCCACCCATCCCGCGAGCTGACGCGCGTACTCGTCGCGCAGGGTCGGGTCCTTGATCCTGGCCGCCATGGGCACACACCGGCGCAACGCCGAGACCCGACCCTCGGCACTGTCCAGATCGTGGTCGGCAAGGGCGGTGCGAATTACGAACTCGAACAACGGCGTTCGCCGAGCCACCAGATCGCGCAGGGCGGCGTCACCGGACTTCAGCCGCAGATCGCACGGGTCCATGCCCTCGTCTGCGACGGCGACGAACGACTGCCCGGAGAGGTTCTGCTCGCCGTCGAAGGCCTTGACGGCGGCCGCACGGCCCGCCGCGTCACCGTCGAAGACGTAGATCAGCTCACCGCGAAAGAAGTTGTCGTCCATCATGAGTCGGCGAAGCATCGACAGGTGCTCCTCGCCGAAGGCGGTGCCGCACGACGCGACCGCCGTCGTCACGCCAGCCAGGTGCATGGCCATGACGTCGGTGTAGCCCTCCACCACGACGGCCTGATGCCCCTTCGCGATGTCGCGCTTGGCCAGGTCGAGTCCGAACAGGACGTTGGACTTCTTGTAGAGCACCGTTTCCGGGGTGTTCAGATACTTGGCGGTCATCGTGTCGTCGTCGAAGATCCGGCGCGCACCGAACCCGATGACTTCGTTGCTACTGGCCCGAATCGGCCACAGCAAGCGCCGGTTGAAGCGGTCCCGTGGGCCGCGGCGACCCTCCATCGACAGCCCCGCAGCCTCGAGCTCCTTGAACTCGAAACCCTTGCGCAGCAAGTGTTTCGTCAAGGTGTCCCAGCCCGACGGCGCGAATCCGCAGCCGAAGCGGGCGGCCGCCTCGGCGTCGAAGTTGCGTTCGATCAAGTACTGCCTCGCCGGTGCGGCCTCGTCGGACTGCAACGCCTCGGCGTAGAACGCCTGTGCCGCGGCGTTGGCGGCGATCAGCCTGCTGCGGCTGCCCTTGTCCCTCTGCACGTTGGTGGTCGAGCCACCGGTGTAGGTGACGGTGTAGTTGATCCGGTCGGCGAGCATCTCGACGGCCTCGACGAAGCTGACGTGTTCGATCTTCTGCAGGAAGGCGTAGACGTCACCCCCCTCACCGCAGCCGAAGCAATGGAAGTGGCCGTGGTTGGGGCGGACGTGGAACGACGGTGACTTCTCGTCGTGGAACGGGCAGAGCCCCTTCATCGAGTCCGCTCCGGCGCGGCGCAGCTGCACGTAGTCGCCGACGAGGTCCTCGATGCGGGTGCTTTCGCGGATGGCCGCGATGTCGCGGTCGGGAATCCGCCCGCCCCGCGTCCCATCGCTCCTGCCTACTGCCACCGGCTCAGTCTAAGGGCCGGGGCGAGCGCGCCAGGTGCACGCGTTCCAGCCGTCCCTCGGTGTAGGACGCAATCTGATCGATGACCACCCGCAGCCGGGCCCCGTCGTCGGCGGCCGCCACGAACTCGGGGGCGAACTGCGGGTCGAGGCTGCTCGGCGCCTGCGCCCACAGCGCCAAGGCAACCTCGTGAATGAGGGTGCGCTGATCCGCCTGGATCTGCAGGTGCTGATGGTCGGACATGATGAACTGCAACGCCAGCATCTTCAGCACCGCGACCTCGGCGCGCACCAGTGCGGGCACCGCGAGCTCGGTGTCGAAGCGCGCGAGCGGACCGGCTCCTGCCACTTCCCGGGTCGCGGTGATCGCTGCGTTGGCGAACCGGCCGACCAGTTCACTGGTCAACCGCTTGAGGGCGACCGAGGCCGTGACGGACCCGTCGTACTTGCCGACCGCCGCCACCACGGGAATCTGCGACAGCCGCTGCGCGGCAGCCAACAGGTCGTCGGAGCGCACGGCGTCGAACGACTCGGCGCCGAGTCGGGCCAACGAGGTCGCCGCGTCGGTGTCGGCCAGCACGCGCAGGTCGATGCGCCCGGAGATGACGCCGTCCTCGACGTCGTGCACCGAATAGGCGACGTCGTCGGCCCAGTCCATCACCTGGGCTTCCAGGCACGGCCTGCCCTCGGGCGCACCGTCGCGCAGCCAGGCGGCCCAGCGGGCGTCGTCGTCGTAGAACCCGAACTTCTTGCGGTCGCCGCGCGGCCACGGGTACTTCGTCACCGCGTCGAGCGACGCCCTCGTCAGGTTCAGCCCCACCGATCGTCCTTGGTCGTCAAGGACTTTGGGCTCCAACCTGGACAGGATCCGGAAGTTCTGCGCGTTGCCCTCGAAGCCGCCGAAGGCCTTCGCGATCTCGTTGAGCGCACGTTCGCCGTTGTGCCCGTACGGCGGATGGCCGATGTCGTGAGCCAGCCCAGCCAGGTCGACCAGGTCGGGATCGCAGCCGAGGCCAACGGCCATCCCCCGGCCGATCTGCGCCACCTCGAGGGAATGCGTCAACCGCGTGCGCGGCGTGTCACCCTCCCTCGGCCCGACGACCTGCGTCTTGTCGGCCAGTCGCCGGAACGCCGCACTGTGCAGCACCCTGGCGCGGTCCCGCGCGAAGTCGGTGCGCCGCTCGGTGTCGGTCCCCGCCAGGGCAGCACTCTTCGGCGCCTCGACCACCATCCGCTGTAGGTCGAAGTCCGAGTAACGATCCGCGGAACCGTTCTGATGTTGCGCCACCGACGCACAGTCTGCCAGGGCCGTCACGCGGTCTCGGGTGCCCGTCGGGCGTGGCGCACTACATTGGCGGTCATGCGCAGGAATCCAAGGGCAGCCCGCCTTCTCAGCATGCTTCTCGCGGTACTGACCGTAGGCGCACTGCTGACGCCCAACCTCCCGACGGCCAACGCCGCGCCGCCCCTTCGGCTGACCGACTACGTCACCGACGACGCCGGAGTCCTGGACGCCGGCGCACTGAGCGGTGTGAAGACCGCGGTCGACGACCTCTACACGGCCCGTCGCGTCCGGCTGTGGGTCGTCTACGTCGACACCTTCTCCGGCCAGACCGGGGTGGCCTGGGCTCAACGGGCCATGCAGATCAACAACTTCCAGCCCGACCAGGATGCGATCTTCGCCGTCGCCACCCAGGACCGCGACTACGCACTGCTGGCGGGCACCGCCATCATGAGCAACGCCGATCAAGACAAGCTTCGGCGCAACGAAGTGGAACCGGCCTTGCGCCAAGGCGACTGGGCAGGCGCCGCGACCGTCGCCGCCAGCGGGTTGAAGAACGACGGCACGTCGAGCGGGAGCGTGTCGTGGGTGGGCATCGCCATCGTCCTCGTCGTCATCGCCCTCGCGGTGGTCGCGCTGCTCGTGTGGCAACGGGGCAGGCGGCGCAAGCGCCGCGAGGCCGAGTTCACCGCCGCGAAACGGGTCGACCCGGCCGACCCGAACGCACTGTCGTCGCTGTCACTCGACGCGCTCGACGACCTGTCCAAGTCGATCGTCGTGGAGGTCGACAACGCGGTGCGCACCAGCGACAACGAATTGACCCTGGCGGTCGAGGAATTCGGCGAGCGGGACACCGCCCCGTTCACCAAGGCCGTCGACGGCGCGAAAACGGCACTGACACAAGCGTTCAACGTCCGCCAGATTCTCGACGACACCATCCCCGAGACGCCCCAGCAGCGGCGCGATCTGCTCACGCGCGTCATCGTCGCGGCCGCGCGGGCCGACGACGAGCTCGAGGCGCAGCGCGAGGCCTTCGGGAAGCTGCGTGACCTCGTCATCAACGCACCCGACCGGCTCGACATCCTCACCCAGCAGATGGTCGACCTGTCGGCGCGCATCGAACCCGCCGACCGGACCCTCGAGGTGCTGCACTCGCAGTTCTCCGAGACGGCGTTGGCGTCGATCGCCGACAACGTCGACCACGCCAAGCAGCGACTGTCGTTCGCCGACCAGAGCATCAGCCAGGCCAGGGCGCTCGTCGCCAAGCCCGCGGGCAGCCAGGCCGGGCTGGTCGACGCCATCCGGTCGGCGGAGTCCGCGCTGGGCCAGGCCCGCATGCTGCTCGACTCGGTCGACAGTGCGTCCACCGACATCAACCGGGCGGTGGCCGAAATGCCCGCGGCGATCGCCGACATCCAGAACGGCATCACCGCTGCGTCCGGCCATCTGGCCAGGGGCGGCGTTCCGCGTGCCGACGAGTTGAGCGCCGCTCGCGACGAGGCCGTCGCGGCCGTCGCCCACGCGCAGAACGCGGGCACCGCGGATCCGTTGGGCACCTTCACCCAGCTGACCAAGGCCGACGCCACCCTCGATCAGCTGCTCGCGGTGATCAGCGACGAGGTCGAGGCCGCCGCCCGGCTGAAGCGCGCGTTCGACCAGGCATTGTTCAGCGCGCAGTCGCAGGTGCGTTCGGTGTCGGACTTCGTCGACACCCGCCGCGGCAGCGTCGGGCCGGAGGCCCGCACCCGGCTGGCGGAGGCCGTGCGGCAACTGCAGGCCGCCCAGGCGGTCGGTGCAACCAACCCGTCGCAGGCCATCCAGCACGCCAACGGCGCCGCGATGTTGGCGGTGCAGGCCCAGTCGATGGCCAACGCCGACGTCAGCGCCACCCAGCGGCAGTACACCGGACGCTACGGCGGCGGTGGATTCGGCGGCGGAGGCGGCAACACCGGCGCGATCCTCGGCGGCATCCTCATCGGCAACCTCCTCTCCGGCGCGCTGCGTGGCGGTATCGGAGGGGGCGGTGGTGGAGACTGGAGCCCAGGGTCGTTCGGCGGATCGGGTGGCGACTGGGGCGGAGGCGGCGGCCGCTTCTGACCCCCGCGAGCCTCCCCCTCTCCGGCGAGCGTGCGTGTCTGCGGGCGACACGCCGCCTTTCGATCGGACTTCGCGCACGCTCACGCCGCCCACGCGCGCTCCCCCTCGGACTTGATCTGCCGCACCGTGTCGTGGGGTCGCCGCCGAACGTCGTCGGACACGATCGACATCACGTGCCAGTCGAGTTCGCGCAGGGCTGCGCGCTTCTGCCTGTCGCGGCGAAAGCTCTCCGGGTCACTGTGCCAATCGAACCCGTCGTACTCGACGGCCAATTTCACACTCGGCCAAGCAAAGTCGAGCCGCCACAGCCGACCGCTCCGGTCGACGAGTTCGTACTGCAGTTCCGGTTTCGGAAGGCCACCGTCGACCATCATCAACCTGGCCTCGCTCTCCATCGGCGACTCCGCCGCCGCATCCGCCAACGGAACGAGGTCGCGGACATTCACGATCCCCCGTCGTCCGGCCTGTTTCATCACGGCGCGAACCAGGTCGCGTCGACCGCACGTTCCGCTGCGCAGCGCCGCATCCAGGGTGGCCAAGGCGCGGGGACGACGCAATCCACGAGCCACCTCGACTGCGGTCCATCCAGGCTCCGTCACCGGCCTGCCCTCGACCTCGCTCAGCGGCGCTCCGTCGCGTCGGTGCACCACCAGACCGTCGGAGTTGCGCAGCTGATGCCCAAGTGGATTCAGCACGTGAAGGTCGTCGATGCCCTCGGTGTCGAAGCCAAAGGCGGCCGCCGCACTGGAGAGACAGAGGGCGACGGGCTCGCCCGCCCGAAGGTCCAGACCGCGCAGTCGGACGTGGGTATCGAGTTCCACACGGCTGTAGACCCCCGGCCACACCTTGACCAGATCACCCCGCTGGATGCGGGTGTCGAGTTGGCTGCGGCTCAATACGGTCAGCAGCTGACCCGTCGTCGCAACGCCAGCTTGCCCGTTGAAGAGATCGTCGAGATCGTGTGGCACGCAGCCGATCGTCGGTCAGCTGGCGACCGACGACCAGAGCCGCCGCGACATCTGGGGATGAACCGTCGTCTGTGGATAGTCCGCTCGGCGCGAGCGTGCGTAACCTTCGACATTGCAACGGCGTGTCGCCCGCAGACACGCACGCTCGCGCGACGGGTGGGGGCTCGCGGGAGCTGGCAGAGGGCTAGCAGCCCTTGAGGCGCACCGCGAGGTAGTCCGAGACGGCGTCGATCGACACTCGCTCCTGGGTCATCGCGTCGCGCTCGCGGATCGTCACGGCGTGATCCTCGAGCGAGTCGAAGTCCAGCGTCACGCAGAACGGCGTGCCGATCTCGTCTTGTCGCCGGTACCGGCGACCGATCGCGCCGGCGTCGTCGAACTCGATGTTCCACGACTTGCGGAGCTCGGCGGCGAGGTCCTTTGCCTTGGGCGACAGGTCGGAGTTGCGCGACAGCGGCAGCACGGCGGCCTTGACCGGCGCGAGCCTCGGGTCGAGCTTCAACACCGTGCGCTTGTCGATGCCGCCCTTGGCGTTGGGGGCCTCGTCTTCGTGGTACGCGTCGATCAGGAAAGCCATCAGCGACCGCGTCAGCCCGGCGGCCGGCTCGATGACGTACGGCGTGTACCGCGTCTCGGTGGCCTGGTCGTAGAACGACAGGTCGGTGCCGGAAGCCTTTGAGTGGTTGGACAAGTCGTGGTCGGTGCGGTTGGCGACGCCCTCGAGCTCGCCCCACGGGTTGCCCTGGAAGCCGAACTTGTACTCGATGTCGACGGTGCGATCCGAGTAGTGCGCGAGCTTCTCCTTCGGCGTTTCGTAGAGCCGCAGGTTGTCCGGGTCGATGCCGAGGTCGACGTACCACTGCAGCCGCGCGTCGATCCAATACTGGTGCCACTCAGGCGCGGTCGAGGGCTCGACGAAGAACTCCATCTCCATCTGCTCGAACTCGCGGGTGCGGAAGATGAAGTTGCCCGGGGTGATCTCGTTGCGGAAGCTCTTGCCGATCTGGCCGATGCCGAAGGGCGGCTTGCGTCGCGACGTCGTCACCACGTTGGCGAAGTTGACGAAGATGCCCTGTGCCGTCTCGGGCCGCAGGTAGTGAATGCCCTCTTCGCTCTCGATCGGCCCGAGGTAGGTCTTCAGCATCATGTTGAAGTCGCGCGGCTCGGTCCACTGACCCTTGGTGCCACAGTCCGGGCACACGATCTCGGCCATCGGCGCGGCATCTGGGTCGTCGAGACCCTTCTTCTGCGCGTACGCCTCCTGCAGGTGGTCCTGCCGATGCCGCTTGTGACAGTTCAGGCATTCGATCAGCGGGTCGTTGAACGTCGCGACGTGGCCGGAGGCCACCCACACGTCACGCGGCAGGATGATCGAGCTGTCCAGCCCGACGACGTCCTCACGACTGGTGACCACCGACCGCCACCACTGCCGCTTGATGTTGTCCTTGAGCTCGACGCCCAGCGGGCCGTAGTCCCACGCCGACTTGGTGCCGCCGTAGATCTCGCCCGCTTGGTAGACGAGTCCACGGCGCTTCGCGAGATTGGCAACGGTGTCGATGATGGAGGCCACGGGTGAACAGCGTAGCGGGCCTTGAAAGGTCGATTGACATGCGCGTCGGCGCATGTATTCTGGGCCGTAATGAAAACGGTTTCCAAATCCACCGCGCCCGCCCCGGCCGACCCCGCATTGGGAGACGGCGCAGGGGCAGACGGTGAGCACGCCGACCACGTGCACGGCGCCGCACCTGCCCACGAGGTGCCGCCGCGACCGGTCCTCGACCACGCCGGCGACTTGCTGCGCGCCCTCGCCGCGCCGGTCCGGATCGCGATCGTGCTGCAGCTGCGGGAATCCTCCAGGTGCGTGCACGAGCTCGTCGACGTGCTTGCCGTGGCGCAGCCGCTGGTCAGCCAGCACCTCCGCATCCTGAAGTCCGCCGGCGTCGTGGCCGGGGAGCGCAGCGGCCGCGAGGTGCGCTACCGCCTGGTCGACCATCACCTCAGCGACATCGTGTTGGCCGCGGTCGCCCACGCCGACGAGTATTCACACGACCACGAACACGAAGGAGGCGCGCCCCATGAGCGGTAGTACTGCCGTCCGCTCCACACGTCAGCGGGCCGCCATCTCGGCGCTGCTGGACAACGTGGAGGAATTCCGGTCCGCCCAGGAACTGCACGACGAACTACGTCGCCGCGGCGAGGGCATCGGCCTGACCACCGTCTACCGGACGCTGCAGTCGATGGCGGCCGCCGGACTGCTCGACACCCTGCGGACTGATTCGGGCGAATCGGTCTACCGCCAGTGCTCCGACCACCATCACCATCACCTGGTGTGCCGAACGTGCGGCACGACGGTCGAGGTGGAGGGCGCCGCTGCGGAGTCGTGGGCGACCGAAGTTGCTGCGCTGCATGGGTTTTCCGACGTCAGCCACACCATCGAGATCTTCGGGGTGTGCGCGGACTGCACCTCGACCGTCAGCTGACGCCGTCGCGCGCCAGCGCCAGCACCGTCTGCAACGTCAGTGGAGCCAGCACCACGCCGTCGGCCCCATACGGGTCGACCCACATGACTTCCTCGATCTCGGCGGCCGCCCGAGGCACACCGTCGAGACCGACCAGGAACAGATCCGCGTCGACGACGTAGCCCGGCTCGTTGGCCGCCGCCGCGGTGAACCGACCGAGCATGCGCGCCGAGGATTCGTCGACGCCGACTCCCAGCTCTTCGCGGACCTCGCGCACCAGCGCCTCGAGGGACCCCTCCCCCGGCTCGATCTTGCCGCCCGGTTGCATGAACGCCGACGTGCCACGTTTGCGGACGACGAGCACGTGGTTGCGTTCGTCGAGGACCACGGCGGCGACGATGCGGATGACACTCACTGGGTCAGGACGCGCCGAACCTCGGCACCGGTGGTGAGCACCAACAGGATCAACGTGCGCAACGCCTCTTCCGACAGGCCCGCGGCGGGAAAGTTGTACCGCAGCATCACGTCTGCGATTCCTCCGTCGGCGAGCTTCTCGACCAGCGTCACCGTCCCGAGCATCACCAGGCCAGCCTGCTCGGCCACCCGATCACGAATCTCGCTGGACAGCGGCAGATCCCACGCCAACGGCTGAGTGAGCGACACCATCTCCAAGCCGTCGGCGATCACCACCACCCGTAGCGACGCGACCAGACCGTCCACCGTGACGGTGAGTGCGCCGTCGGACTCCTCGACGAGCGTCGTCACCTCCCCCAGCGCGGAGGTCAACCGTTCCAGCAGGCTCGTCATTCGGCTCTGCCGAACCTTCTGTTGCGGTTCACGTACTCCACGCACGCCTCCCACAAGTCGCGCCGGTCGTAGTCGGGCCACAGCTTGTCCTGGAAGACGTACTCGGCGTAGGCGGCCTGCCACAGCAGGAAGTTGCTCGCCCGCTGCTCGCCCGAGGTGCGGATGAACAGGTCGACGTCCGGAATGTCGTCGCGGTGAAGGTGTTTGGCGAACGTCGCCTCGGTGATCCGGTTGGGCTTGACCTTTCCGTCCACCGCCAGCTGCGCCAATTCCTGTGCCGCTTCTACGATCTCGGTCCGACCGCCGTAGTTGACGCAGTAGTTGATGGTGATGACGTCGTTGCCGACGGTCATCTGCTCGGCGATGTCGAACTCCTTGATGACGCTGCTCCACATGCGCGGCCGCGATCCGACCCATCGCATCCGCACGCCCATCGCGTTGAGGTTCTCGCGACGGCGGCGCACCACCTCGCGATTGAAGCCCATCAGGAACCGCACCTCTTCGGTGCTCCGCTTCCAGTTCTCGGTGGAGAAGGCGTAGACGGTGAGGTGCTTGACGCCGATCTCGATCGCCCCGCAGGTGATGTCGATCAGCACCGCCTCGCCCATCTTGTGGCCTTCGGTGCGTCCGAGTCCCCGCTGGGTGGCCCACCGGCCGTTGCCGTCCATCACCACCGCTACGTGGTTGGGCACCTGGCCCGCCGGGATCAGCGGGGCGGATTCCTTGGACGTGTGTTGCGGCGGTCGAGAGAACTTGCCGTTGGTTTCCGGTGGTAGCTCCGGAAACACCACCGGCCACGAGGACTTGTCCGGGAACGTCGGATAGTCGTCAGGCGCCGGAGGCAACTGCGGGTAAGTCTCCTTCTTGCCCCTGCCCCGTGTCGTAGCCATGTGCCTCATCCTGCCCGAACAGGGCAACTCGTCGTTCGGCGACCGTGCGGTCGACGCGGTACGCGCGCTCGACCAGCGGCAAAGTGCGCAATTGGCGCTCGAGATGCCACTGCAGGTGCGCGGCCACCAGTCCGCTGGCCTGGCTACGATACGACGCCGTCGACGCCTCGGCAGCCGGCCAGTCGCCGTCGTGCAGGGCGGACATCAGGTCGATCACGCCCTGTGGCGGCGTCACCGAACCGGACGGCCTGCAGTGCATGCACACACTGCCGCCCGCGGCGACGTGGAACGCCCGGTGCGGCCCCGGCGCCGCGCAGCGGGCGCATTCGGTGAGCGACGGCGCCCAGCCCGCAATGCCCATGGCCCGCAACAGATATGCGTCGAGGACGAGCTCACGCGGGCGGGTGCCGTCTGCGACCGCACGCAACGCCGCAACGGTGAGCCGGTGCAAGGCCGGAGACGGGGCACGTTCCTCACCGGCCAGCCGCTCGGCCGTCTCGAGCACCGCACACCCACTGGTGTACCGCCCGTATTCGCTGACGATGTCGCTGGCAAACGCATCGATGGCCTGCACCTGCGTGACCACGTCCAAGTTTCGGCCAGGATAGAGCTGGACGTGGATGTGCGCGAACGGCTCGAGCCTGGCCCCGAACTTGCTGCGGGTCCGCCGCACGCCCTTGGCCACGGCACGGACCAAGCCGTGCTCGAGGGTGAGCAGAGTCACGATCCGGTCGGCCTCGCCGAGCTTGTGCTGGCGCAGCACGACCGCTCGATCCCGGTACAACCGCATCAGCACAGTGTTCCACCTTGGTCCGACGAGCCGCGCCGACCACGCCGCGACGGCGCGGCCCGATATTCTCGATTCAAATGTCAGACACCTCATTCACAGGGGCGAGCACGCGGCCCCCCGGCAAGCACCTGCCCACCCTGACCCAGCTGCAGTACCGGCTGGCCAGCGGCAAAGTCACCTCCGTCGACCTCACCGCCCGATCGCTGAAGGCCATCGAGGCCAGTCAATCCACGCTCAACGCCTTCCGCGTGGTCCTGACCGAGCAAGCCCTCGCCGACGCCGCCGCCGCCGACCGCAAACGCGCTGCGGGACAAGACCTCCCCCTCTTGGGCATCCCGATCGCGGTCAAGGACGACGTCGACGTCGCAGGCGTCCCGACCCGCTTCGGCACCTCGGGTGAGGTTGCACCGGCCAGGGCCGACGCCGAGGTCGTCCGTCGGTTGCGCGCCGCGGGCGCCGTCATCGTCGGGAAGACCAACACCTGCGAGCTCGGCCAGTGGCCGTTCACCAGCGGACCCGCGTTCGGACACACCCGCAATCCCTGGTCGGCCGAACACACCCCCGGCGGGTCGTCGGGCGGCAGCGCTGCCGCAGTGGCCGCGGGACTGGTCACCGCAGCCATCGGATCGGACGGCGCGGGCAGCGTGCGGATCCCGGCGGCCTGGACCCACCTGGTCGGCATCAAGCCTCAGCGCGGCCGCATTTCCACCTGGCCACTGCCCGAGGCGTTCAACGGGATCACCGTCAACGGCGTCCTGGCCCGCACCGTCGTCGACGCGGCCCTGGTGCTCGACGCGGCCTCGGGAAATGCCGAAGGAGACCTGCACAAGCCGGCGCCCGTCACCGCCGCCGAGTACGTCAGCCAGCCACCAGGACCGCTGACCGTGGCTATGTCGACGAAGTTTCCCTTCACCGGGTTCCGCGCGACCCTCCACCCCGAGATCCGGGCGGCGCTGGAGCGGATGGCCGAACAGCTCGAGCACCTCGGCCACACCGTGCGTGCCGCCGATCCCGACTACGGCCTTCGCACGTCGTGGAATTTCCTGTCCCGTTCGACCTCGGGACTGGTCGAGTGGGCGCACCGGCTCGGACCCGGGGTGACGTTCGACAAGCGCACCACCGCCAACATGCGGACGGGCCGGTTGTTGTCGGAGAACATCCTGCGCGACGCCCGCCGCCGCGAAGCGGAGTCGCAGCGTCGCATCGGCTGGATCTTCAACCTCGCCGACGTGGTCCTCGCCCCGACGACGGCTCTTCCTCCCCCGAGGGTGCACGACTTCGACGAGCGCGGCGGGCTGTCCACCGACCGCGCGATGATCCGCGCGTGCCCCGTGACGTGGCCGTGGAACCTTCTCGGGTGGCCGTCGGTCAACGTGCCCGCCGGGTTCACCTCGGACGGGCTGCCGATCGGCGTTCAGCTGATGGGACCCGAAGGCAGTGAACCGCTGCTGGTGTCGCTGGCCGCCGCACTCGAGGCGATCGGCGCGTGGCGGGCCGACCAGCCCGAGGTCTGGTGGGGCACGCCCGACAGTTAGAAGCCAAGCCGTCCAAGCTGTTTCGGATCGCGCTGCCAGTTCTTCGCGATCTTCACGCGCAGGTCCAGATACACCTTGGTGCCGAGCAGCGTCTCGATCTGGTGGCGAGCAGCCGTGCCGACCTCGCGCAGGCGAGCCCCGCCCTTGCCGATGACGATGCCCTTCTGCGAGTCCCGTTCGACGTAGAGGATGGCGTGCACGTCAATGAGGTCGTCTCGCCCTTCGCGTTGTTCCACCTCGTCGATCACCACGGCCAGCGAGTGCGGCAGCTCGTCGCGGACACCCTCGAGCGCGGCTTCGCGGATCAGCTCGGCCATGAGGACTTCCTCCGGCTCGTCGGTCAGCTCCCCGTCCGGGTAGAACGCCGGGCCGGGGGGCAGCTGCTTGGCGAGCACCCCGGTGAGGAGGTCGACCTGCTCCCCCGTGATGGCCGAGACGGGCACGATCTCGGCCGTGCCGCCGGTCAGCTCACTGACGGCAAGGAGCTGTGCGGCGACCTTCTCCTTGGAGACCTTGTCGATCTTCGTCACTAGGACCGTCAACGTGGTCCGCGGCGCGACCGCCCTGATCTGCTCGTAGATCCACCGGTCGCCAGGCCCGATGGCCTCGTCGGCGGGGATGCAGAGACCAATGACGTCGACTTGCGAGTAGGTGGCCTTCACCAGTTCGTTGAGGCGCTCACCCAGCAGGGTCCGCGGCCGGTGCAGTCCAGGGGTGTCGACGAGGATGATCTGAAAGTCGGGACGGTGCACGATGCCGCGGATGGTGTGCCGCGTGGTCTGTGGGCGGTTGGACGTGATCGCGACCTTGGTGCCCACCAGGGCGTTGGTCAGCGTCGACTTGCCGGTGTTCGGCCGGCCGACGAAACAGACGAAGCCGGAGCGGAATTCGCTCATTGGTCTTCTTCTTCCTGCTCAGTGGGTTTGACGAGGACGGTGCCGATGCGCACCCGGCCTCGGTGGTCACGACCACCTTCGGCTCGCAGGCGCAGCGCGTCCCACGTCACCTCGACGCCAGGCAACGGCACGCGGCCCAGTTCGTGGGCCAGCAAGCCGCCGACGGTGTCGACGTCGAGGTCGTCGTCGAGGTCCAGCTCGTAGAGTTCGGCCAGATCCTCGAGCGGCAGCCGAGCGCTGACGCGAAAGTGCTTGTCACCAAGGTCTTCGACGGGTGCGACCTCGTCGGTGTCGTATTCGTCGGCGATCTCCCCGACGATCTCTTCGAGCACGTCCTCGATGGTGACCAGCCCGGCAATTGCCCCGTATTCGTCGACCAACAACGCCATGTGGTTGCGGTCCTTCTGCATCTCACGCAGCAGCGCGTCCAGCGGCTTCGAGTCGGGGACGAACACCGGCGGGCGCATCACCTCGCCGACCCGGGTGTCGATGCCGCCGTTGCTGTAGTAGGTCTGCTCGACGAGGTCCTTCAGGAAGACGACTCCGACGATGTCGTCGACGTTCTCGCCGACCACGGGTAGCCGAGAGTGCCCGCTGCGCACCGCAAGTGAGGTCGCCTGGCCGGCGGTCTTGTCCGATTCGATCCACACCATCTCGGTGCGGGGCACCATCACCTCGCGGGCGACGGTGTCACCGAGATCGAAGACCGACTGGATCATTCTGCGCTCGTCGTCGGCGACGATGCCCCGCTGCTGGGCGAGGTCGACCACTTCGCGCAGTTCGATTTCCGAAGCGAACGGACCGTTGCGGAAGCCGACGCCGGGGGTCAGCGCATTGCCGATCAGCACCAGTAGGCGGCTGATCGGGGTCAACAGCACCGAGATCGCTTGCAGCGGAATGGCTGCGCCAAGCGCGATGCTGTACGCGTGCTGCCTGCCGAGGGTCCGCGGCCCGACGCCGATGGCGACGAAGCTGACCACGACCATGATGGCCGCGGCCGCGAGCAGACCCCACTTCAGGCCGAGATCTTCGTATAGGAACGCAACGAGCAGGACGGTCGCCGCCGTTTCGCACGTAATGCGTAGCAGGACGATGAGATTGATGTACCGCGGACGGTCGTCGGTGAGGCGGGCCAGTCGCGCGGCGCCGGGACGTTCGTCGCGGACCATTTCGTCGATCCTGGCGATCGACACCGTGCTGATGGCGGCGTCCACCGCGGCGAACACACCACCGAGTGCGATGAGCGCGAGCGCACCGATCAGAGAGGCGAATGCGCTCACGGTTGGTCGAAGAACTGCGACTTGTCCAACAACCTGCGGTCCTTTTCGCTCTGTTGGTCTTGGTGGTAGGCGGCGACCTGGTCGGCCACCCACTCCTCGAGGAGTTCACGCTGCAGGGCGAACATTTCCTTCTCCTCGTCGGGTTCGGCGTGGTCGTACCCGAGCAGGTGCAGCACCCCGTGCACCGTCAGCAGCGCGAGTTCCTGACCAAGTGAATGTCCGGCCTTCTCAGCCTGTTTGGCGGCGAACTCGGGACACAGCACGATGTCGCCGAGCATCGACGGACCGGGCTCCGGGGCGTCGGGACGACCACCCGGCTCCAGCTCGTCCATCGGGAAGCTCATGACGTCGGTCGGCCCAGGCAAGTCCATCCACCGCATGTGCAGGTCGGCCATCGCGGGGGTGTCGAGCAGAACCATGGACAGTTCGGCACCGGGGTTGACGTCCATCTTGGCGATGACGAACCTTGCGACGCTTACCAACTCGTTCTCGGCGACGTCGATGCCGGACTCGTTGGAGACCTCGATGCTCATCGGCGCTGCCTACCCGTGCCAGACCGACGATCGGCCCTGTTGCCCGTGGGAGCTTCGGATTTGGCGTAGGCGTCCACGATCTCGGATACCAACCGGTGTCGGACGACGTCGGCGCTGGTGAGTTCGGAGAAGTGGATGTCGTCGATGTGGTCGAGGATTTCCATCGCGGCGGTGAGCCCGGACTTGGCGCCGTGCAGGTCGACCTGCGTGGAGTCGCCGGTGACGACGATCTTCGACCCGAAGCCCAGCCGGGTCAGGAACATCTTCATCTGCTCCGGCGTGGTGTTCTGTGCCTCGTCGAGGATGATGAACGCGTCGTTCAGCGACCGGCCGCGCATGTACGCCAAGGGCGCAACCTCGATCACGCCGGCGCTCATCAGCTTTGGGATTAGTTCCGCATCCATCATGTCGTGAAGCGCGTCGTACAACGGTCGCAGGTAGGGGTCGATCTTCTCGCTCAGCGTGCCGGGCAGGAAGCCGAGGCGTTCGCCGGCCTCCACCGCGGGGCGGGTGAGGATGATGCGCGAAACCTGCTTGGTCTGAAGGGCGTTGACCGCCTTGGCCATCGCCAGGTAGGTCTTGCCGGTACCAGCGGGACCGATGCCGAACACGATGGTGTGGGCGTCGATCGCGTCGACGTAGCGCTTCTGGTTGAGCGTCTTGGGCCGAATCGTCTTGCCACGCCTCGACAGGATGTCGAGGGTCAAGACGTCGGCGGGTGACTCGTTGCCGACGCCGGTGATCATGCCGACGCTCGTCCGCACGGCTTCGGGGGTCAGCGTCTGCCCGCCGGCCACCACGGCGATCAACTCGGTCATGACCCGCTCGGCGAGGGCGACGTCGGCCGACTCACCGGACAGGGTCACGGCGTTGCCGCGCACGTGGATGTCGGCGGTCAGCAGGCGTTCCAGCGCGCGCAGGTTTTCGTCGGCGGAACCGAGCAGCCCCACCACCAAGTCGGGCGGAACACTTATGTTGCTTCGCACGGTGCTGTCCGAGGCTGTGCTGTTGACAGCGGCGGTCGTCTCGCGGGGCGTCACGTGGTGTTCTGTGCCTGCTTTCCGTGCTCAGGGCTATGGCTGTCTGCTGTGAAGAGCTTACCGCTGGTCACCACATCGACCCAAAGAAGAAGGGGCACCCATGCGGGGTGCCCCTTCCTCGAGGTGGTGCCGTGTCAGCGGCTCTGCTGCACGGTGTTGTCGGCGTGCGCGATGTTGACCGCCGGAAGCACCGACTTGACCCTCCGGTCGTGGTCGACACCCGCCGAATAGCCCGGCATTTCCAGCACCGGCAGTGTTTCGGCGGATGCGGTCGCTTGCATCGGAGCCGCTACCCCAAGAATGCCTGCAGCAAATGCGCTGGCAACGAGGGTGGCAAGTCCGATCTTCTTTGTGTTCTTCATTTCTTCTTTCGTGCCCTCTGTGGTTGCGTCGACCGGCGGTGGAGCCATCCAACCGGTCTGCTTTGACGAACGCACTGATCAGACGTTTAATTCCGGCTGCGCGAAATCCCGGCCGGATGCCAGAGATCAAGGTCACAAATGCCAGCGCGGCGTCAGAACGCCGAGTGCGCCAAGCGCCACCGCGGCCGCCGATGTGGTCCGCAGCACACTCGGGCCCAGCCGAACGGCGGTGGCTCCAGCGTCGGTCAGCACCCGCAGTTCGTCGTCGCCGATGCCGCCCTCGGGACCGATCAGCAACATCAACGAGTCGACGTCGCCGAGCCCCATCGCCGCCAAAGGGACGGTGGCGGACTCGTGCAACACGAGCACGGACGTGAAGTCCGCGACCGCGCGCACGTGGGCGGTGAGCTCCTTCGTCGACATCAGCGACGTCACGGGCGGGACGTGGGGACGGCGCGACTGCCTGGCTGCGGACCTGGCCACCGCCTGCCAGCGGCGGAGCCCCTTCTCCACCTTTGCGGACCCGTCCCAGCGGGCCACGCAGCGGTCCGACTGCCAGGCCACGAAGGCGTCGGCGCCGGCTTCAGTGGCGAGTTCGACCGCCAACTCCGAGCGATCGGACTTCGGCAGTGCCTGCACGACGGTGACCCCTGGCGACGACGGCGGGACGACGCGCCTGCTCAACACGCGGGCCGTCAGGCTGCCCTTCCCGACGCCGTCGACCACCACGTGGGCGACCGTGCCTGCGCCGTCACCGAGGTCGAGTTCTTCGCCGACGCGGATGCGCCGCACCGACGCGGCATGGAAGCCCTCGTCACCGTCGACCACGACGACGTCACCGACATCGGGGACCGCCTCCACGTAGAACAGCGCGCGACTCACGGCGCTTGCGCTACCGGCCGGTGAAGGTCTCGCGCAGCCGGCTGAACAGCCCGCCCCCTGCGGGCGCCGCCTGCGTGGACTTCACCTCGGCCACGTCCCGAACCCGGTGCTCCTTGAGCTTCTGGAGCAACTCGGTGTCCTGCTGGTCGAGGCGGGTTGGCACGAGCACGTCGACGTGGGCGTGCAGGTTTCCGCGGACGCCGGACCGCACGTTGGGCATCCCGCGGCCGCGCAGCGTCGTGACGGCTCCCGGCTGTGTGCCTGGTGCGACGACGATGTCGGTGTCGCCGTCGAGAATCGCGTCGACCGTGACCGTGGTACCCAGTGCCGCGTCGACCATCGGCACCGACACGCTGAAGTGCAGATCGTCACCGTCACGGATGAAGACGTCGTGCGGCGCTTCGTGGACCTCGACGTGCAGGTCGCCCGCGGGTCCGCCGCCGGGACCGACCTCGCCCTGGGCGGCCAGTCTCACCCGCATGCCGTCGCCGACGCCGGGCGGGATCTTGACGGCGATGTCACGCCTCGCCCGCACCCGACCGTCGCCGCCACAGCGGTGACACGGGTCGGGGATGACCTCGCCGACGCCCGCGCACACGGGGCACGGACGCGACGTCATGACCTGACCAAGCAGGGAACGCTGCACGGACTGCACCTCGCCCTGGCCGTGGCAGGTGTCGCAGGTGGCCGGCTTGGAGTCACCGTGGGTGCCCTTGCCGTGGCACACGTCGCACAGGATGGCGGTGTCCACGGTGACGTGCTTGGTGACGCCGGTCGCGCACTCGGCCAAGTCCAGCCGCATCCGCAGCAGTGAATCCGATCCCGGGCGCACCCGGCCGACTGGTCCGCGACCTCCGCCGCCACCGCCGAAGAACGCCTCGAAGACGTCGCCGAGCCCACCGAAACCGGCGCCGGAGAACCCGTTGCCGAAGCCGTTGCCCGCGCCCGCGCTCTCCATCGGATCGCCACCGAGGTCGACGATGCGGCGCTTCTCCGGGTCGCTCAGCACCTCGTAGGCGACGCCGATCTCCCTGAACTGCGCCTGCGCGGCCTCATCGGGGTTGACGTCGGGATGCAACTCGCGCGCAAGCTTGCGATACGCGCGCTTGATCTCCGAGTCGCTCGCGCCCTTGCTCACCCCGAGCAGGCCGTAATAATCGCGTGCCACGCCAAACCCTTCTTCGCTTCGTGAAGCTGCAGTTGCCGTCTGTCCCAAGGCCCTTAGCGGGCACCCAGGACTTCACCTATATAAAGAGCAACCGCGGCGACGTTGGAGATGGTTCCCGGATAGTCCATCCGAGTGGGACCCACCACACCCATCCCACCGAAGACCTTGCCCGAGCTGCCGTACGTGGTGCTCACCACGGACGTTCCAGCCATCTGCTCGGCCGCGGTCTCGTGTCCGATGCGCACCGTCACCTTACCGGCCTCCTCCTGGGCGGCCAGCAATCGCAGCACAACCACCTGCTCCTCCAGTGCCTCAAGCACCGAACGCAGCGATCCGCCGAAGTCGGCGGTGTTTCGCGTGAGGTTGGCCGTGCCGCCGAGCAGCAAACGCTCCTCGGAGTGCTCGACGAGGGTTTCGACCAGCACGGTCGCCGCCCGACCGACCGCGTCCCCGAGGACGCCGTGGCCGACGAGCTGCGACGCCAGATCCGAGACGGCGACCGAAGCGGTCGTGATCGGCTTGCCCTCCAGCGCCTGCCCCAGCCGCTCCCGCAGCGCGGAGAGCTGCACGTCGTCGATGGCGTCGCCGAGTTCAACGATCCGCTGGTCGACGCGACCCGAGTCGGTGATCACGACCAGCAGCAGCCGGGCCGGCGTCAGCGCGACGACCTCCAGGTGGCGGACCGTCGACGTCGACAGGGTCGGGTACTGCACGATCGCGACTTGCCTGGTCAGCTGGGCGAGCAGTTTGACGGCCCGACGCAGGACGTCGTCGAGGTCGACGCCGGACTCGAGGAACGTCAGGATGGCGCGACGCTCCGCCGACGACATCGGCTTGACGTCGTCGAGGCGGTCGACGAACTCGCGGTAGCCCTTCTCGGTGGGCACCCGGCCCGAGCTGGTGTGCGGCTGGGCGATGTACCCCTCGGCCTCGAGGACGGCCATGTCGTTGCGCACGGTGGCACTCGATACGCCGAGATTGTGGCGTTCGACGAGGCTCTTGGATCCGATCGGCTCCTTCGTTGAAACGAAGTCGGCGACGATGGCGCGCAACACTTCGAAGCGGCGGTCATCGGCAGTACCCATGGTTCACCTCCTGGTCGTCGTCATTTTACGTCGGCCAACAGCGCTGACGCGCCGCGGCGCCTGACGGGGCGGGCGGTTAGCCTCAACACATGCTTTCCAGGACCGGCCGATGATCTTCAAGGGCGTCCGTGACGGCAAGCCATATCCGGAGCACAGCCTGACCTATCGGCAGTGGGCGCAGATACCGCCTCGGCAGATACGCCTCGACGAACTGGTGACCACCACCACGGTGCTGGAGTTGGACCGGCTGCTGTCGGAGGACTCCACGTTCTACGGCGACCTCTTCCCGCATGCCGTGCGCTGGGAGGGCGTCATCTATCTCGAAGACGGCGTGCACCAGGCCGTGCGGGCGGCGCTGCGGAACAGGCCCGTGCTGCACGCGCGGGTCTACGACATGGACCTTCCGCTGGACCAGCAGACCTAGCCGACCGACGCGCTACGCCAGCAATTCCCGCACCACCGCGTCGGCCAGCAGCCGACCGCGATCGGTCAGCACCATGGCCTCGCCCCGATCGAGCAGCAGCCCGGTTCGACACAGTTCGGCGGCCCGCGACCGCTCCCCCGCGTCGAGCAACGTCACCGGCAGCCCGTCGCGAAGCCGAACCGTCAGCATGACGTCCTCGGTGTGCCGCTCCGTGGCACTCAACTCCTCACGCCCACCCACCGGCAGTTCTCGACGAGCGAGCATGTCCGCATAGGCGTTGGGGTGCTTGACGTTCCACCACCGCGCGCCGTCGGTGTAGCCGTGCGCACCCGGTCCAGCGCCCCACCACTCGCCGCCGTCCCAGTAGCCGAGATTGTGTCGGCACTCCCCACCGGGCTGGCTCCAGTTCGACACCTCGTACCAGTCGAAGCCCGCCGCCGAGAGCCGCGCGTCGAGCAGTTCGTAGCGCGTGGCGAGGACGTCGTCGTCCGGTGCGGGCAACTCGCCGCGACGCACCCGACGCGCCAGCGCGGTGCCCTCCTCGACGACAAGCGCGTACGCCGAGACGTGGTCGACGCCTGCCCCGATCGCCGCGTCGACCGAGCGGGCCAAGTCGTCGTCACTCTCGCCAGGGGTGCCGTAGATGAGATCCAGGTTGACGTGCTCGAATCCCGCCGCGCGGGCGTCGGCGGCGGCGGTCAGCGCACGGCCCGGCGAGTGCACCCGATCTAGGGCGGCGAGCACGTGGGGGGCCGTCGACTGCATGCCGAGCGACAGCCGGGTGAAGCCGGAATCGCGAAGGCGCGCAAGCAGTTCCGGCGTCGTCGACTCCGGGTTGGCCTCGGTCGTGACCTCGGCGCCTGCGGCGAGCGTGAAGTTCGCGCGCACCGCGTCAAGCACCGACGCGAGTCGCTCGCCGCCGAGCATCGTCGGGGTGCCGCCGCCGACGAACACCGTCGCCACCTCGGGGACGGCGTCCCGCGAAGCCAGCGACTCTGCCGCGAGTTCGAGTTCGACCTTCATCGCCTGGAGCCAGCCGTCGGGGTTCGCGCCGCCCAGTTCGGCGGGTGTGTAGGTGTTGAAGTCGCAGTAGCCGCAACGGGTCGCGCAGAACGGAACGTGGACGTAGATGCCGAACGGCCGAGCGTGGGGTCCGTTCATGGCTCCAGTGTTCCAGAGCGTGATTCCAGAGCCGATTTTTGCTCGTGGTGAGCGCAAGATTTGACCGGTTGCGGCAGATACCGTTCGTCGTGGCAGAATGTCAGGCATGACTGCTGCCCAGACCTCGACCACCGGCGTTCCGCTGGTGGTCCGGCGGCATGTCGACTTCAAGCGCGTATGCACCTGTTGCTGTCTGCCTTGACGACGTAGACCTGTCCACCTGTAACTTCAGCTGGCCGCCGGATCTGCGCCGCCGGACAGCCACCGGTGACGACGCACGATTCCTACGCTGGCACCCTCGAGAGGGGCCATCACATGACCCAGGCCGACTCCAAGCCCGTTGCCGCAGCAAAGCCCGCCAAACGCCCGAAGGGCGAGGGCCAGTGGGCGCTCGGATATCGCGAGCCGCTCAACGCCAACGAGCAGGCCAAGAAGGACGACAACCCGCTCAACGTGCGCGCCCGGATCGAGAACATCTACGCCAAGGGCGGCTTCGAGAGCATCGACAAGGGCGACCTGCGCGGACGATTCCGCTGGTGGGGGCTCTACACGCAGCGCAAGCCCGGGTATGACGGCACCTGGACCGGTGACGACAACACCGACATGCTCGAAGACGAGTTCTTCATGCTGCGGGTCCGGTCCGACGGCGGCGCGCTGACGGCGGCGGCACTGCGCACCCTCGGTGGCATCTCCACCGAGTTCGCCCGTGACACCGCCGACCTCTCCGATCGCCAGAACGTTCAGTACCACTGGATCCGGGTCGAGGACATGCCGGAGATCTGGCGCAGGCTCGACGAGGTCGGTCTTCAGACCACCGAGGCGTGCGGCGACTGCCCGCGCGTCGTGCTCGGCTCGCCGCTGGCAGGTGAGTCACTCGACGAGGTCATCGACGGCACGCCCGCCATCCACGAGATCACCAAGCGGTACATCGGCAAGCCCGAGTACTCGAACCTGCCGCGCAAGTTCAAGACCGCGATCTCGGGCCTTCAGGACGTCGTCCACGAGATCAACGACGTCGCGTTCGTCGGCGTCGTCCACCCCGAGCACGGCCCAGGCTTCGACCTGTGGGTCGGCGGCGGATTGTCGACCAACCCGATGCTGGGTCAGCGGGTCGGCGCGTGGGTGCCGCTCGACGAGGTTCCCGACGTGTGGGAGGCCGTCGTCAGCGTGTTCCGCGACTACGGCTACCGCCGCCTGCGCGCGAAGGCCCGGCTGAAGTTCCTGATCAAGGACTGGGGCATCCCGAGGTTCCGGGAAGTCTTGGAGACCGAATACCTCAAGCGCCCCCTCGTCGACGGGCCTGCGCCGACGCCGGTGCCCCGACCGATCGACCACGTCGGCGTGCAGCGTCTGAAGAACGGCCTCAACGCCGTTGGCGTCGCCCCGATCGCGGGCCGCGTGTCGGGCACCATCCTGAGCAAGGTCGCCGACCTCGCCGAGGCAGCCGGTTCCGATCGCATCCGGTTCACCCCGTATCAGAAGCTGGTCATCCTCGACGTGCCCGACGACAAACTCGACGCGCTCCGCGACGGGTTGGATGCGCTTGGGCTGCCGTCGAAGCCGTCGCATTGGCGGCGAAACCTGATGGCCTGCACGGGAATCGAGTTTTGCAAGCTGTCGTTCGCCGAGACGCGCAGCCGGTCGCAGCAGTTGGCCCCCGAGCTCGAGGCCCGCCTCGAGGACATCAACGCCCAGCTCGACGTTCCCGTGACGATCAACATCAACGGGTGCCCGAACTCGTGCGCCCGTATTCAGGTGGCGGACATCGGCTTCAAGGGCCAGATGGTGGACGACGGAAACGGGCCGGAGGAGGGCTTCCAGGTTCACCTGGGCGGCAGCCTCGGCCTGGACAGCGCGTTCGGCCGCAAGCTTCGCCAGCACAAGGTGACCAGCACGGAGCTGGGCGACTACATCGAGCGGGTCGTCCGCAACTTCGTGAAACAAAGGGAGGACGGCGAGCGTTTTGCAACGTGGGCCGTACGGGCCGACGAAGCGGATTTGAGGTAGCAGTCGATGACCGACGTGATGACAGAGAGCAACCTGATCGCACTCGCCGAGCGCGGCGCTGCCGAACTCGACGGCGCGAGCGCCGAAGAGCTGCTGGCGTGGACGGACGAGAACTTCGGCGGTGAATACGTCGTCGCCTCGAACATGCAGGATGCCGTTCTGGTGGCGATGGCGGCCAAGGTGCGCCCGGGGGTCGACGTGTTGTTCCTCGACACCGGCTATCACTTCGCGGAGACCATCGGCACCAGAGACGCCGTCGAGGCCGTCTACGGCGTGAACGTGGTCAACGTCACACCCGAGCACAGCGTCGCCGAGCAGGACGAGCTTCTCGGCAAGGACTTGTTTGCCAGCGACCCGGCGGCGTGCTGCCGGATGCGAAAGGTGGAGCCGCTCGGCAAGGCCCTGAAGGGCTATTCGGCCTGGGTCACCGGCATTCGGCGGGTCGAGGCGCCGACGCGCGCCAACGCACCGCTCATCAGTTACGACAAGGCCTTTGGGTTGGTGAAGATCAATCCGATCGCGGCCTGGTCGGACGACGAGATGCAGGCCTACATCGACGCGAACGACATCTTGGTCAACCCGCTCGTGTTCGAGGGCTACCCGTCCATCGGGTGCGCACCGTGCACGGCGAAGCCCGTCGAGGGTGCCGATCCTCGCAGCGGACGCTGGGCCGGTCTGTCGAAGACGGAGTGCGGGCTGCACGCCTCGTGACGGCTGACCCCGCCCTGATCCTGGCCGCCCACGGCAGCGCGGATCCGCGTTCGCCGCAGGTGGCGCAGGCGCTGGCCGGGAGGATTCGTCGGTTGCGTCCTGGCCTCGACGTGCACGCGGCGTTCCTGGAGACGTCGGCGCCGTTCGTCGGCGACGTGCTCACCAATCTCGCCCGCCGTGGGGAGTCGGCCGTCGTGGTTCCGATGCTCTTGGCCAGCGCTCATCACGCCAGGGTCGACCTGCCCGCCGTGATCGAGCAGTCAGGCGCCGAGGTTCGGGTGGCCGAGGCGCTCGGCGAAGATCCTGCACTCGTCACGTTGCTCGGGCAACGCCTGGCCGCCGCGGGAGCCCCGGCCGACCGACGCGACGTGGGTGTCGTAGTGGTGGCGGTCGGCACGTCGAACGACGCCGCCAATGCACGCACGTCGACGCTGGCCGCTGCCCTCTGTTCGAGAACGCGTTGGGCAGGGGTGGAGGTGGCGTTCGCCACCGGCCCGCATCCCACCGTCGCCGAGGCCGCGATCCGCCTTCGGAGTCGCGGCGCACGACACCTCGTCATCGCACCGTGGTTCCTCGCTCACGGGCGCATCACCGACCGGGTCGCGGCATCGGCCGCCGAACTCGGCATCCCGATGGCGGAGCCGCTTGGTTCACACAACCTGGTGGCCGCCGCGCTGCTCGACCGGTTCGACGACGTCTGCCTCGCGCGCGTCGCTGCGTGACCCGGCAACGCATCCTCGAGATGAGCTCGATGCGGCGTCAGGTTGCCGGCCGCAAACTCCGGTTTGCCGTCGCCTCGCCTCAGCGGTGCTCCTTCGGCTCCCCCCGTGATGAGCACCGGCCTGCGCCGACTCGGCGATTCGTACTGGATTTGCTCAACTCGTGGCATTATATTGACGACGGCGTCCAGCCGCCCACGACCCCGCAAACGGTCGTCGGATCGCAATTCGGGGATTGGATTGGGATAGAACATGAATACAGATCGTTTCACTCGTCGCCTGGCGTTGGTCATCGGTGGCGGTGCGATCATCACGATGGGTGCACTGACCGCTTGCTCTAGCAGCAGCGAGACGCCCGCACCCAGCAGCACGACGACGACGACCACCGCGCCGTCAGTCACCCCGACGGAGAAGAGCCTGACCCCGGGTGGGGCCAACAGCTTCTCTCCGCCGGTGAAGGCACCGCCGGCTCCCACGGGCGAGCCCGGCACCCATCGCAGCGGCAGCAGTTCCTAACTCCGGTCGTTCGAGGTTGATTCGACATTCTGCAGGGACGTCACCTGGTGACGTCCCTGCAGATTTGTTCTCGGTGACCGGGAGTCCCTGATGTTCGATCGACGTACAGCCGTGCGTGTGGTCGGGTGCTCGCTGGCCACGTCGTTGGTGGCTGGAGTGGCCGTGCTGATCTCGGATCACCGATCCGATTCCTCGCCGACACCGGCGGTCACCATCGCCGGGCCGTACGCGAACCTCCTGGCCAGTTCCACCGATCTCGGTCCGTCCCAACTGGACCACGCTCAACTCACCGTCGGCCTTCGCGGCCCGACCCGTCCCGACCCGCTGCTTCGGTGGGCGGAGACCAAGGGACTCGACGTCCGCTGGCAGCCGGGCGAGGACTGGGCCATCGTCGAGGGCGCTCCGCCCGTCGTAGCCGAGGCATTCGACGTTCCCGTGCACGACTATCGCGGCATGCAGGGACAGGTCTTCTACGCCTCGCCCCAGCAGCCCGAAGTACCTGCCGCCGTTCGCAACACGGTCAGCGACCTCGGGCGCATCCTCGGATACACGCCGCACCGCGAGGCGCGCCCCGACCACATTCCGCTCGACGTTCCCGGCCAAGGGCTGACGCCGACCGCGCTGCTGACCGCATACAACGCCAATCCCCTCACCGAAGCCGGCATTACGGGCAAGGGGCAGACCATCGTCTTCTTCGCCTTCAGCGGGTACGACCAGGGCGACCTCGACGACTTCGCGGAGATGTCGGGACTCCCACCGCTGAAGCCCGTCCTCGTCGGTGGCCAGCCTAGCGAGTCACGCGCCGAGACGGTGATGGATCTCGAAGTGGCACATGCGATTGCGCCCGACGCGAGGATGGTCGTTGTCAACGCCCGTCCCACCTTGGAGGGCGGCCGCACCTACGAACGCATCGCGGAGATGTTCGACGCGACCAACAAGCAGTTCCCCGGCGCCGTGTGGAGCCTGTCCATCGGGTGGGGTTGCGACGCGCTGATCACCGCGACGGATCTCAAGCCGGTGCAGTCGGCATTGGAACGCGCCCACCGCAACGGCACCTCGGCCTTCGACGCCAGCGGCGACACCGGAGGGCTCGAGTGCAAGGGGGGCGAGAACTGGTCGTCCCCACCGGGCCCCGACGACGTTGGGCTGGACGCGGTTTCGTCCCTGCCGGGCATGACGTCGGTGGGTGGCACCACGTTGTCCACCGACGAGAACGGCCAATGGCTGGCCGAACAGGCCTGGATCGACTCTCCCCTGTCCCAGGGCACCAGTGGTGGTGTGTCCAAGCTCTTTCCGAGGCCCACGTGGCAGCGCAGGCTGTCCATCGAGCGCGATTCCGGCAAGAAGCAGCGGCGGCTGACACCCGACGTGTCCGCGCTCGCCGATCCGTTCACGGGCATCCGGATCAGATTCGACCAGCAGGACCTCGTCGGTGCGGGCACCTCGCAGGCGGCCCCGGTGTGGGCCGGTCTCACCGCGCTGATGAACCAGTACCTGCTGGCCAACGGCGGGCAGCGACTGGGTGACGTCAACCCGCTGCTGTACCGGGTGGCGGCGGGCGCGAACGCGCCGGGCTTTCGTGACGTCACGCTCGGCGGCAGCGCGGTCGACGTCGCCGTTCCCGGCTACGACTTGGCGACCGGGCTCGGCAGTCCGAACGTGGCACAGCTCGCCCGCGACTTCCTCGACATCCAGAAGGGGATGGCGCCTCGATGACGACGATGACGTGTCGCATCTGCGCCGTCATCGTTCCGACGGGCGAATTCTGCGGTAACTGCGGGGCGACGGCAACGCCGCGCCGAGGTGACGGAACGCCGTGGCTCCGGCTGTCGGCCTACGCGGCGGCACCGGGTGAGCACGTGCTGCGCCCCGCGGTGATCAGCACGATGTTCCCCGCGCTGCCAAGGCATTCCAGGATGGCCTTTGGCGTGGGCCTGATCGGAGTCATGGCGTTGCTGGTGGGCACCGCCCTGCCGATGTGGGTGGCCGCGCTGATCGGGGTCGTCGGCGCCGGGCTGCCAGCGTTGCTCCTGGCCTACCTCAAGGGGTGCGACGCCGTCAGGGGCACGTCGACGAGCACGCTGCTGGTGACCGCCCTGCTCAGCATCGTCGGTGGAGTGGCCTGGAGCATCGCGACCGACGCGGCGGCGGCACGGGTGGACGACGACGCACTGGGTCTGCCGGCAAGCACGCTCGACCTCCTGGTGACCTGCCTCGCGATTCCGGTGGGCTTCTTGTTCCTTCTGCTGGCCCCGTTGCTCGTCGTGCGGGCATGGCGCCCGGGCACTCGAGAGCCGTTGCGCGGAATGACGATTGGGGCCTTCGGCGCGGTCTGCTTCGTGACCGCAGGCAGCATGACCTCCTTGGTGCCGGAGCTGCTCGGCGGCCCGATCGACACCGACGGCCAGTCCGCTGCCGACTTGGTGACAGGGGGCTTGATCCAGGGTGTGGCGGTACCGCTGACCGCGGCGGCGGTCGCGGGCGCGGTTGGCGCCACCCTGTGGTTCGTGCCGCGGCGGGACACCGGACACACACCCCGGTGGTATGCGTTGACCTCTCCCCTTCCCTCGGTGGCGTTCGGACTGGTCGCCTATCTGGGTTTGGGTGTGCTGGACTTCCTCTCGCCGCCGAGCGCTGTGGAGACGGTGGTCTACGCACTCCTGACGGTGGTGGCTCTCTACGTACTTCGCATTGTCGGGCATTGCACGTTGCTGCACTCGGAACCTGAAGACACCGAGCCCGACGCCGTGGTGTTGTGTCCCGAATGCGAGCACGTCGTCGCGGATCTGCCGTTCTGCCCTCGCTGTGGGCTAGCGGGCCCCGCCCCGGCGAAGTCGACGCCACCGGCGCGGCTGCTGCTGATCGTGGGCGCCGTCGTGATCCTGGTGGCAGCGGGCGCGGTCGCACTGTCGGTCTGGTTCACACCGTCCGAGGCCCTGGTGGTGTGCCCGCCCGACTGCGGCACCCCGCCGATCAGCAAACCGGTGTCCACCAACCCGCGGTTCACCTCCGAGGACGGCCAATTCTCGGTGTCCTATCCGGGGCCGGAAACCGCATACGACGCCACCTTCGAACCGAACGGGGTGGTGCTGGACCTGCTCGCCGGCGACGGTGGCACCCTGCGCCTGTTCGGACAGCCGGCCAACGGGCAGACGCCACGCCAGATCGCGGACGACCTGCTGCGGGAGCACTATCCGGATGCGACGTTCGACTACGAGATCCCCAACGCCTTCGTCGGATACCAACTCGGCTACGGCGAGGTCGCCGACGACTACCCCGCCGACGCGATCGGCGACGACGACCGCAACCGGGTGCTCATCATGGTTGGCGTGAAGAACGACTACGCGTTGGTCGCCGCGGCGGCCGGTCCGTTCCGGGAGTTCAGCCCCGAATTCGGTTCCGGCCACCCGTCGGGGGCGAACTTCTTCCTTGCCTTGGACATGGCGAAGTACGTCAACAGCTTTACGTGGCGGGGAGACCCGCCGCGCTGAGGTCGGCGGCGGGCAGTTCGGTGCCGCCGGGGACCGGTGGCACGCGGGTCGCCCGCACGTAGACCGTGTCGCCCTCCTTCAGGCCCAACGCCTCGGCGTCGCCGCGGGTGATCTGCGCGGTGAACGACGAATTGTCCGCTGCGCTGGTGAGTTCGACGCGAACCTCGAAGCCCAGCCACACGATTCGGTCGATCACGGCGCGGATGACGCCGGTCGAGGAGACGCTTCCGTCTGTCTGTGCCAGGGCCATGTCGGGATTGCGACCCACCCGGATGTCGTGAGGACGCACCAGCGTGCCGTTCAGCGACGACACGGCACCGAGGAACGACATCACGAACCCGTTGACGGGGCTGTCGTAAACCTCTGTGGGAGTGCCAATCTGCTCGATGCGACCCTTGTTGAGCACGGCGATGCGGTCCGCCACGTCGAGCGCCTCAGCCTGATCGTGGGTCACCAACACGGTGGTGACGTGCACCTCGTCGTGCAGCCTGCGCAACCAGGCCCGCAGATCCTCGCGCACCTTGGCGTCCAACGCCCCGAAGGGTTCGTCGAGCAACAGCACCTCGGGGTCGACGGCAAGGGCGCGGGCCAGCGCCATGCGTTGGCGTTGGCCACCGGAGAGCTGGCTGGGGTAGCGACTCTGGAACCCGGCGAGCCCGACGATCTCGAGGAGGCTGTCGACCTTGTCCTTGATCTCTGCCTTCGGCATCTTGCGGATCTTCGGCCCGAACGCCACGTTGTCCCGCACGGTGAGGTGCTTGAACGCCGCATAGTGCTGGAAGACGAAACCGATCCCCCGCCGCTGCGGCGGCACCCCGGTGACGTCGCGCCCCTTGATGGTGATGGTGCCGGTGTCCGGCTGGTCCAGACCCGCGATCGCGCGCAGCAGGGTCGACTTCCCAGAACCACTGGGGCCCAGCAGTGCGGTCAACGATCCCTCTGGGACGTCGAAGTCGATGTCGTCGAGGGCGACGAAGTCGCCGTAGCGCTTGTTGGCGCCGCGCACGGTGATGGCGTTGTGCTGATCGGAACTCATGGGATCTCCTACCCGAAAGCCTATTTCACCGCCCGGGCACGCCGGGCGTCGAGGACCACTTGAATGATCAGTACGAAGACCGCGACCGTCATCAGCAGCGTCGACACGGCGTAGGCGCCGTACTCCTGCCCACGGCTGTACCGGTCGGAGACGAGCAGCGTCAGGGTCTGGGAGGTACCGGGGAGGTTGGACGACACCATGATGACGGCGCCGTACTCGCCGAGGGTGCGGGCGACGGTCAGCACGATGCCGTATGTCAGACCCCACCTGATCGACGGCAGGGTGATGCGCCAAAACGTCTGCCACCACTGAGAACCCAGCGTGGACGCCGCTTCCTCCTGGTCGGTGCCGAGCTCGTGCAGGAGAGGTTCGACCTCGCGGATGACGAACGGCAGAGTGACGAAGATGCTGGCGAGGACGATGCCGGGCAGCCCAAAGATGATCTTGAAGCCGAGGTCGTTCTCGACGAACCCCAACGCACCCCCCGCCCCCCACAGCAGGATCAGGGCGACGCCCACCACCACCGGCGAGACCGCGAACGGCAGGTCGATGACGGCCTGCAACGCACTCTTGCCGCGAAACCTGTTGCGCGCCAGCACCAGCGCTGTCGGCACTCCGAAGACCACGTTCAGCGGGACCACGATCGCGACGACCAGCAACGAGAGCTGCAGCGCCGAGATCGCAGCGGGAGTGCTGATCGAGGCGAAGAAGGTGCCGATCCCCGGGCTGAAGGTGCGCCACAGGATCAGCCCGACGGGCACGACCACCAGGATCAGGATGTACGCCAACGCCAGGTAGCGGATGAGATAGCGCACCGGGCGCGACAGGATCACGAGGCCAACTCTTCGCGTTTCGCCGCGCGCGACCCGACGGCCCTCAGCACGAACAACACCACGAACGAGGCAGCGAGCAGCACGATGGAGATTGCCGCGGCCCCCGTGCGGTCGTCGTTCTCGATGAGGGTGCGGATCCACTGCGACGACACCTCGGTCTCGCCGGGGATCGCGCCACCGATGAGCACCACCGATCCAAATTCACCGATCGCCCGGGAGAAGGCCAGGCCAGCACCCGACAGCAGCGACGGCAGCAGGGCGGGGAGGATCACTCGGACGAAGATCGTCCAATTGTTGGCACCGAGCGATGCCGCTGCCTCCTCCACTTCGCGGTCGAGCTCCAGCAGGACGGGTTGGACGGAGCGGACCACGAACGGCAGCGTGACGAAGAGCAGTGCGATGCCGATGCCCCATCTGGTCTGCTGCAGGTGCAGTCCGACGGGGCTGTTCGGGCCATACAGGGCCAGCATGACGAGGCTCGCCACGATGGTCGGCAACGCGAACGGCAGGTCGATTATCGCGTCGACCAACCGCTTCCCGGGAAAGTCGTCGCGCGTCAGCACCCAGGCGACCAGCAAACCGAAGACCAGGTTCACCGCGGTGACGCCGACCGACACCGACAACGTCACCTTGTAGGACTCCAGCGCAGCGTTGGACGTCGCCGCGTCCACGAAGGCCGACCACCCTCCGCCCACCGCCTGCCAGAGGATCGCGGCCAGCGGCAAAAGGACGATGACGCTGAGCCACAGCGTCGCTGCCCCAACGCGCAGCGACGTCGTGCCCCTGGCCCGACGCAGACGACCCGGGGCCGCGGGAGTCGGCGCGAGCCCAGCCGTCATCCGGTCGCCTGCTTGTAGATCTTGGTGATGGTGCCGTTGTCCTTGTCGAACAGCGCGGGATCGACCGTGGACCAACCACCCAGGTCGGCGATGGTCCACAGCTTCTGCGGGGCCGGGAAGTCGGCGGTGAACTCGGCGGCAACGGCCGGATCGACCGGGCGGAAACCGGCCTGCGCCCAAAGCTTCTGAGCTTCCGGGGTGTAGAGGTAGTTGTTCAGAGCGGTGGCCTGCTCGACGTGCTGTGACGTCGTCACGACCGCAACCGGGTTCTCGATCTTGAAGGTCTGCGGCGGGGTGACGTGCTCGACCGGCTTGCCCTGGCGCTCGACGTTGATGGCCTCGTCCTCATAGGCCAGCAGCACGTCGCCGCTGCCCTGAATGAAGAGGTCGGTGGCCTCGCGACCCGAGCCGGGACGTGCCTTCACGTGCTCGGTCACCAGCTTGTTGACGAAGTCGAGACCGGCCTGCGGGTTCTGGCCACCATTGCTGGCGAATGCGTACGGCGCCAACAGGTTCCACTTGGCCGAACCGGAGCTCAGCGGGCTGGGGGTGACGACCTCGACGCCGGGCTTCAGTAAGTCGTTCCAGTCCTTGATGCCCTTCGGGTTGCCCTTGCGGACGAGGAAGGTCACCACGGAGCCGAAGGGAATGCCCTTGGTAGCACTCGTGTTCCAGTCCTTGGCCACCTTGTCGGCCTTGACCAACCGGGTGACGTCGGGTTCGACGGAGAAGTTGACGATGTCGGCAGGCTTCCCGTCGACGACGCCCCGCGACTGATCGCCGGAGGCGCCGTAGGACGCGGTGACCGCGACGCCCTTGCCCTCCGGCGTGGCCGCGAAGGCGGGGATGACCTTGCTCCAGCCTGGTTCCGGTACGGCGTAGGCGACCAGTGTCAGCGTCGTGTCCGCGGCGGGACCTGCGGAGTCGCCGACGACGTCGCTCGCGCCCCCACCGCACGCGGCGAGCAGGGAGGCCGTGACTGCGAGGGCGCCGGCAGCGGTCAGCGACCGAATCGACTTCGGGGTGAACACGGGCATGAAGTGGGGCCTTTCATCGGGCGACTCATGGGTTCCGGTAACCGCCACGACGGAAAGAAGACGTATCAGTGCTCAGGCATGAAGACTGCCGCGACCGACACCAAACCGCGCAACGGAATGGGGGTCAGCGACAACAGTGCACATCGGCGACAGCGCAGTTGCCCACGGCGATGAGGGCCAGGACATGGCCGTCGTCGCTGCTGGACAGTGCGTGCATGGCGCGAAGCGTAACAGACCCGATAAACGTGCCGTTACCTGGCGAACAGCCACATCACGACGACGAGGGCCAGCAGCGCCACCAGCACCAATGTGACCCTCGAGCGAGGCATCCCGGTCATGACGGATCCTCGTCGGCGTGCTTGGCGCGCTGCAACAAACGGATGCCGTTGCCCAGCGCTCCGTCGAGCAACACGGCCACCGAATATGCCAACACCAGCACCACGGGCATCACCACCACCGTCTGTGCCACGAAACCGAGACCGGAAAGCCACAGTTCGACCCCGTCCCACCAACTCAGGATGCCCGTCATCGAGTCCACCCTACGATCAAGGAGTGAATGGACCCCATTCCACGACCTGTGTCATCGCCGGCGGCGGTCCGGCCGGCATGATGCTGGGCCTGTTGTTGGCCCGCGGCGGCGTCGACGTCACGGTCATGGAGAAGCATGCCGACTTCCTTCGCGACTTCCGCGGCGACACCGTGCATGCGAGCACGTTGCGGCTGCTGGACGACCTCGGGTTGGGCGGCGACTTCCAGAAACTCACTCATCGGGTGATCGAGAGCATCGGCATGTCGGTGCAAGGCGTGCCGGTCGACATCGATCTGCGCCGCATCCCGGGATCGCACAAGCACATCGCGCTGGTGCCGCAGTGGGACTTCCTCGAACTGCTGGCGACCGCAGCGCAGAAGGAACCGTCGTTTCGGCTGCTCCGCAGCACCGAGGTGCTCGAACCCCTCCGTGAGAGCGGAGTCGGCGTGGTCGGCGTCCGCTACCGCGGCCCGGACGGGCAGATCGGCGAGATGCGGGCCGACCTGACGGTGGCGTGCGACGGCCGGGGCTCGGCGCTTCGTACGGCAATGGGATTGCGCCCCAAGACCTTCGGCACACCGATGGACGTGTGGTGGTTCCGGCTGCCGCGCACCGCGGGCGACCCGCCCGGGCTGGAGGGCGTGCTGACGTCGGGCCACGCGATGATCGTCATCGACCGTGGTGACTACTACCAGTGCGCCTACATCATCCCGAAGGGCGCCGACTCGCAGTTGCGCGCCGAGGGCATCGAGTCGCTGCAGCGCACGGTTGCCGGGTTGGTGCCCGCGCTGGCGGATCGCGTCGGCGAGCTGACGTCCTTCGACGACGTCAAACTGCTCGACGTCCAGCTCAACCGGCTGCGACGGTGGTACTCCGACGGCCTGCTGCTGATCGGCGACGCGGCCCATGCGATGTCGCCGGTCGGCGGCGTCGGCATCAACTTGGCGGTGGCAGACGCGGTCGCGGCGGCGCGCGCGCTGGCCGTGCCGCTGCGCACGGGCCGCGTCCCCACCAGGGATCTGGCTCGCATCCAGGCCAGGCGATGGGTTCCGACGGCACTCATCCAAGGCATGCAGCGGGTGATCCACGCGCGGGTCATCGCGGCGGCGGTTTCCGGCAGCGGCCCGGCAGCGCCACCCCTGGCAGTCCGCGTCGTCAGCCGCGTCCCGTTCCTACGCAGTGTGGCGGGATATGCCGTGGCGATTGGGCCGCTTCCCGAGCGGGCGCCCGCCTATGCCAGGCGGCCGGAGCCGCACGAGTAGACGCCGAAGGCCCGGTCAGTCGATGATGTCGGGATGGTTCTGCAGCAAGCTGGGTCCAGCGACGCTTCCTCGGATGAATTCGACCACGTGCCGGAGGCTCCGTACACGGTCACCGCGCCCGTGCCGTATGCCCCCGGCGGGCCGCTGCGCAACCCGTTTCCGCCGATCGCGGACTACAGCTTCCTGTCCGACTGCGAGAACACCTGCCTGATCTCGTCGGCCGGTTCGGTCGAGTGGTTGTGCGTTCCGCGCCCGGATTCGCCGAGCGTGTTCGGCGCGATCCTGGACCGCGGGGCGGGCCACTTCCGGCTGGCGCCATACGGGGTGACGGTGCCGTCGGCCCGCCGTTACCTGCCGGGCAGCCTGATCATGGAGACGACGTGGCAGACGCACACGGGCTGGTTGATCGTGCGCGATGCCCTGGTGATGGGACCGTGGCACGACCTGGACACCCGCTCGCGGACGCACCGCCGCACCCCGATGGACTGGGACGCCGAGCACATCCTGCTGCGCACCGTGCGCTGCGTCAGCGGCGTGGTGGAGCTGGTGATGAGCTGCGAGCCGGCCTTCGACTACAACCGCGAGCCGGCGACGTGGGAGTACTCGGCACAGGCCTACGGCGAGGCGATCGCCCGCTCGAGCAAGAACCCGGAAGCGCACCCGACGCTGCGGTTGACCACCAACCTGCGGATCGGCCTCGAAGGCCACGAGGCGCGGGCGCGGACCCGACTCACCGAGGGCGACAACGTCTTCGTCGCGTTGAGCTGGTCCGGCCACCCGGCGCCGCAGACGTTCGAAGAGGCGTCGGACAAGATGTGGAAGACCAGCGAGTCGTGGCGGCAGTGGATCAACATCGGTGACTTCCCCGACCACCCGTGGCGGTCCTACCTTCAGCGCAGCGCGTTGACGCTGAAGGGGCTCACCTACTCCCCCACCGGCGCGCTGCTGGCGGCCAGCACCACGTCGTTGCCGGAAACCCCTCAGGGCGAACGCAATTGGGACTACCGCTACTCCTGGATCCGGGACTCGACGTTCGCGCTCTGGGGTTTGTACACACTCGGTCTCGACCGCGAAGCCGACGACTTCTTCTCGTTCATCGCCGACGTGTCGGGCGCCAACAACGGCGAGCGTCATCCACTGCAGGTGATGTACGGCGTCGGTGGCGAGCGCAGTCTCGTCGAGGAGGAGCTGCACCACCTGTCGGGCTACGACAACTCCCGGCCGGTGCGCATCGGCAACGGGGCCTACGACCAGATGCAGCACGACATTTGGGGTTCGATGCTGGACTCGGTGTACCTGCACGCCAAGTCGCGCGAGCAGATTCCCGAGACGCTGTGGCCGGTGCTCAAGCTTCAGGTCGAGGAGGCCATCAAGCATTGGCGTGAGCCCGACCGCGGCATCTGGGAGGTTCGCGGCGAGCCGCAGCACTTCACCTCGAGCAAGGTGATGTGTTGGGTGGCTTTGGACCGCGGCTCCAAGCTGGCGGATCTGCAGGGCGAGAAGAGTTATGCCCAACAGTGGCGGGTGATCGCCGAGGAGATCAAGGCCGACATCCTGGCCCACGGCGTTGACCACCGTGGCGCGCTCACGCAGCGCTATGGGCACGACGCGCTGGATGCGTCGCTGTTGCTGGTGCCGTTGGTGCGGTTCCTGCCGTCCGACGACCCTCGGGTGCGGGCCACGGTGCTGGCCATCGCCGACGAGCTCACCGAGGACGGCCTCGTCCTGCGCTACCGCACCGAGGAGACCGACGACGGTCTCTCCGGCGAGGAGGGCTCGTTCACGATCTGCTCGTTCTGGCTGGTGTCGGCGTTGGTGGAGATCGGCGAGATCAGCCGGGCGAAGCACCTGTGTGAACGGCTGCTGTCGTTCGCCAGCTCGCTGCATCTCTACGCCGAGGAGATCGAGCCGCGGACCGGACGCCACCTCGGTAACTTCCCGCAGGCGTTCACTCACTTGGCGTTGATCAACGCCGTGGTGCACGTGATTCGCGCCGAGGAGGAAGCCGACAGCACCGGGGTGTTCCAGCCCGCCAACGCCCCGATGTGACCTGAGTCAGGCGACGAGCGGCCGGCCGAGGGGCAGCGCGCGTCCCCCGGGGTCCCTCATCTCAGAAGTTCCGATGGTTGCGATCAGTCGGAAGTAATCCGCTAGAAGGGTGGCGGATCGTGGGACGCAGGGAGCGCGTCGGGGATGCCTCGCCGGGTGCGCGATTCGTGGTTGTGTCGGCGTTCTGCGGTGATCGCTCGGGCGCGGTCCTGGTCGCGCGAGCGGCGACGCCGCGGCATCATTGCGCCACGGTCACCGCACGTACGGCCCTCGCGTGCATCGAGGATGAGCGGCCCGGTTGGGACGCATAGTGACGGGAGGAGCAGCGCACTGCCCGGGGTGGTGACGTACCGCTGACCGCTCGGCGAAGTCCAGATCAGCGTCCCGTCGGTGAGTTGTTCGTCATCCCAGCCCCAGAACGTCTTGACGAGGTGATGGGTACGGCACTTACACGACAAGTTCGACGCGTGCGTGGGCCCGCCCTCGGCATACGGGACGACGTGGTCGACGTCGCACTTGGAGGCGGGGACGGAGCACCCTGGGAAGCGGCACGTCATGTCCCGGCATCGGACGAAGTCCGCCAACGACTGCGACGGGACGTAACCCGCCTCAGGCGGCGCGTCGCGCGGATGTACCAGCGGCCGCAGCCGGGCGGCCATTTTGAGTTCCGCGATCAGCTCCGGCGAGACGAGACCCTCGTAGCCAAGCATGGCCCCTGGAGCGGTGCCGGTTCCCGCGACGGTCGCCGCCTCGGCAACGACGTGGATGACCACCGCGCTGGCTGCGCGGCCCCCAGCCGGGCACTGCACCTGCCCGCACAGACAGCTCAGCCGGTCGCTGCCCGCGGCCATCGCACCGAACGCGTCCGCGCGCCGTTGAGCCACCGTGCGCGGGTCGGCATCACAGACTGTGCCTGCCAGCGCGGTGAGCCGCTCGTCGACGGCGTGTCCGTCGGGCGCGTGCACCGTGGCATTGATTTCGGCCAATCCGTTGTCGACGTCGCCGACGAACACCTCCCGCCCGGCGACCCGATCACGGCGTCGCCGGACCGCATCCGCGTCCCGTCGAGCTACGAATCGGTCTATGCGTGCGGACAATTGGCTGCGGTTCAACGACCCCCAACGTGGTGCAGCCAAGGCCAAATCGCGATCGACGGCGGCCAGCACGTCGTCGTCGACGATCAACCCGGTACGGAAGACACAGGCGCGAAAGGTGGCCTCGTCGATGTCGCCAGCGATCAAGGCCCGACCCAGGAGCGGCAGTTGTTCGCGCATGGCCCGGGCATAACGCATGTGACTTGCCGCCAGGCCCTGACTGATCGACAGCGCCGCCGCGATCTCGGCGACGACCGCGGCCTCTGCGTCGACGGCCCAATCCGCAGTCTCCGCGAACTGGACGCGCCGTTGAGCGAAGAGCTCGCCAATCGCGCTGAGACGCTCCCCCGCCGCGCACGCTTCGGCCCGCGCCGCGGAGCAGATCCGCTGCAGCAACGCCGACACGCCCCGTTCGCTCATGTGTTCGATTGTAGATGTGGGGTCCGACGCGCGGTCCGCGTCATCAGGGTGATGATCGTCAGATGACTTCCGAACCCCATCGCACCGACACCACCGACGGACTGGCCGCCCTCACTCCCGAACTCGAGCGGGTTGCCGAACTGCTTGGGGTGAAGTCCCTCCTGGTGATGCGCTCCGAACCCGACTCGATGGTCGTCGCGGCCACCGCCGGAGAGGCCACCAAGCACTACACCGTTGGCGCGGCAGGCAAGAAGGCCGGCGGCGACGACAGCCGGGTGCCGCTGTACTGCGAGCGCATCGTCGACACGGACGCCGACTTGTTCGTCCGCGACTCACGGGCCGATGAGACCTTCGCCGGGAACGAGGACGAAAAGGAGTTCGGCCTGCACAACTATCTGGGGCTCGCCGTTCACGATCCGGCCGGCAACGTGGTCGGCACGGTCTGCGTGCTGGACGACACCGCCCGCGACTACTCAGACGAACAGCGTCGGGAGCTCGAGCAGTTGCGCGGCGCGGTGGAGACCGTCGTCAGCCGCGACGACACCGCACTCGGCTAGCCGCTACGGGCCCGCGGGACTGAAGAGGATGCCGCCAAGCGTGACGATCGCGATGCCGACGGCGAGCACGATCCAGGGCCACCACTCACGCAACCAGGCCTGCTTGGTCATGGTGCGAGACTAATGACGATCAGAGTCCAGCAGGCTGACCGCGCCGCAAACGATCGCCGGGCCACGGTAGACGTTGGCCGCCAAATCAATGCGCTACAACGACTTTCGCGACGACGAGCGTCCCCCGCGGCCACCCCGACCGTTGCAATCACGCTGGTCGAAAGCTGTACAGCCGTGCCGCCAAGACGCTGCGTGGACTCGACTGGTTCGAAGCGCAATCGGTGCGCGGCCAGCTGAAGGACGGCCAGGTCGCGGCGGGCGAGGCAGGAGAACGCAATCCGCGCGGAGAGACCTAGAGCCGAGCCGCGTTCGCAATCATCGCGCTGACCATCGAGACGGCTTCGTCGTTGATGCCGAACGCACAGGCGATGGTCTCGACCGACAGGTTCGCCACCGCCGACATGGCGTGCTGGCACTCCCACCCGTCGGAGTCCTCCTGGGAGATCCGCTGCGTCACGACGTCGCCGTGGACGCGCACCTCGTCGATCAGCCAGATCGAGCTCGTCGCATCGTCGTCGACGGCCACCGAGAAGCCGCCGCAGCCACGCCAGGACGACGTCGACTTCTCGACGAAGTCGACGGCCAGCTGCTCGGTCGGATAGAGGACGGCGGTCTGCTCGGCCCAATGGGCGTTGCCGTCCTGCGGCTCCCGCGCGACCTGATCACGGACCGCCGTCCACTTGCTGGACCGATAGACCAATTCCTCGGCACCAAAGATCGAGCCGAGGCAGTCGGGGTCCGACACGGCGTCGGAGTTGTCGGACATCCGCTCACCGGAGAGGACGACTTCCATCTGCGTCGCACCGGCGATCCCGTTGAGCTGGGCGATGCTCAGCATCACGTCGTCGAGTTGCGATTCACGCAGCGGTTGGACGTTCGTCGGATTGGCGCCGACGTCACGCACGGCGACACCCTCCACGGTGCTCGCGCAGCCCGAGGCAACCACGGCCGTGGCAACCAGCACCACACACCGCCGAGCACATCGGATCACGACTCATTCTGACTTGTCGAGCATCGTTTCGGCGATACGCACTGCCCAGGCCCGTGGATCCGGCTGGCGTTCACCGGCCGGTGTGACGGCCAGCGAGACCTCGACCAGGGTGCCGTCGCGGACGCCGAGCGCACGCTCGTACCGGGTCTGGGTGCCGCCCGGACGTTGGCGGGTCCGAACGGTCGCGGAGACGACCGCGTCCTGCACGGTGACGTCCGTGACGGCCGCGTCGACCACCGCGTCGCCCACGTGCTTGACCACGGTGGTGCCCGAACACTGCTGCCATTGCCGCGCGAACGATGCGAACGCCTGGTGGGCGGCGGCCGGAGTGGCGAGCCGTACCACTGCCGCGTCGGCTCCGGAGGCGTCGACGCCTTCGTCCCAGTTGAAGTAACTCTGCCGGGCCGCCTCGACGACGGGCAGTGGCTCGTACACGATGCGCGGCGCGGTGTCGGTGACGGCGGCGCAGCGGATCGGCGAGGCTTCCGCATCGCTGCGATAGCCGTCGGGCAGGATCTCGACCCCACCGATGAAGGGCTGAAACCCGAAGGTGCTCAACGTGTTTCCGATGTCGGAGCTGATCTCGGCCTCGGTCGGCAGTACCTTCACCGCCGACGCCGCGGGCGTTGCCACCCCCGGCACCGTGTGCGCGCAGCCAGCCAGCAGCAGGACGACGAACACGGTGCCCGTCGACCGGCGCACTGGGGCTACTTCTTCGGTTTGTCGCTGGCGGCGTCCGACGACAGCGCCGCGACGAAGGCCTCCTGAGGCACCTCGACCCGGCCGATCGTCTTCATCCGCTTCTTGCCTTCCTTCTGCTTCTCGAGCAGTTTGCGCTTGCGGCTGATGTCACCGCCGTAGCACTTGCTGAGCACGTCCTTGCGGATGGCTCGAATGTTCTCGCGCGCAATGATTCTCGCGCCGATGGCAGCCTGGATGGGCACCTCGAACTGCTGACGGGGAATGAGTTCCTTCAGCTTGGTGGTCATCTTGTTGCCGTAGGCGGCGGCGCCGTCCTTGTGCACGATGGCACTGAACGCGTCGACTGCCTCACCCTGAAGCAGGATGTCGACCTTGACCAGGTCGGCTTCCTGCTCGCCTGCCTCTTCGTAGTCGAGGCTGGCATAGCCGCGGGTGCGTGACTTCAGCGAATCGAAGAAGTCGAAGATGATCTCGCCCAACGGCATCGTGTAGCGCAGCTCGACCCGCTCCGGCGACAGGTAGTCCATGCCGCCGAGCTCGCCGCGCCGCGCCTGGCACAGCTCCATGATGGTGCCGATGAACTCGCTCGGTGCGATGACGGTGGTCTTGACGATCGGTTCGAAGACCGAGCGGACCTTGCCCTCCTGCCAGTCCGACGGGTTCGTGACGATCAGCTCGGTCCCGTCGTCCTTCACCACCCGGTACACCACGTTCGGCGCGGTCGAGATCAGGTCGAGGTCGAACTCGCGCTCGAGGCGCTCGCGGGTGATCTCCATGTGCAGCAGGCCCAGGAATCCGCAGCGGAAGCCGAAGCCGAGCGCGACGGACGTCTCGGGCTCCCACACCAACGCGGCGTCGTTGAGCTGAAGACGTTCGAGGGCGTCGCGCAGGTTCGGGTAGTCCGAACCGTCCACCGGATACAGCCCCGAATAGACCATCGGCCTGGGTTCCCGGTAGCCGGTCAGCGCTTCGGTGGCACCGTTGCGGAACGAGGTCACCGTGTCGCCGACCTTCGATTGCCGGACGTCCTTGACGCCGGTGATCAGGTACCCGACCTCCCCGACGCCGAGACCGTCGCTTGGCTTGGGATCGGGTGAGACGATGCCGACTTCCAGCAGCTCGTGAGTGGTGCCGGTCGACATCATCTTGATCTTCTCGCGCGGCCGCAGCGAGCCGTCGACCACGCGCACGTAGGTGACCACGCCGCGGTAGATGTCGTATACCGAGTCGAAGATCATCGCCCTGGCGGGCGCGTCGGCGTCGCCAACCGGGGCGGGGACCAGCCGGACCACGGCGTCGAGCAGCTCGCGGACGCCGACGCCGGTCTTGCCGGAGACCCGCAGGACGTCCTCGGGCTCGCACCCGATGATGTGCGCGATCTCCCCGGCGTAGCGATCCGGGTCGGCGGCGGGCAGGTCGATCTTGTTCAGCACCGGGATGATCGTCAGCCCCCGGTCGAGCGCCAGGTACAGGTTGGCCAGCGTCTGCGCCTCGATGCCCTGGGCGGCGTCGACGAGCAGCACCGCGCCCTCGCAGGCCTCGAGCGCACGCGACACCTCGTAGGTGAAGTCGACGTGACCTGGGGTGTCGATCAGGTGCAGGACGAATTCGTCGTCCCCGACCTTCCACGGCAGCCGAACGTTCTGTGCCTTGATGGTGATGCCGCGCTCGCGCTCGATGTCCATCCGGTCGAGGTACTGGGCGCGCATGTCACGGTCGGCGACGACGCCGGTGATGCCGAGCATCCGGTCGGCCAGCGTCGACTTCCCGTGGTCGATGTGCGCGATGATGCAGAAGTTCCGAATCTGCGCCGGCGCAGTAAACGTCTTGTCGGCGAAGCTGCTGATGGGAATCTCCTGGTGAGGGTACGTGGCAGCGGCGCTGCGCTCGTTCAGGATATCGAGCCGGGACCTCATCGACACAATCGCGTTCGAGGCGGCTCACCTATGCTCGACCCCATGGCTCCTCAGTTGAGTCCGTGGCAGCGGATTGTGAAGACCACCGAAAGACTGGTGTTCGACGAGGCCCCGAGGATCATCCGCCAGTTGCAGAACCCCGAGACGGTGCCGCGCACCCTCGGCCAGGGCATCAGATTGGGCATCGACGTCGGTCTCAGTGTCATCGCCGCCACGCAGCCACCACCTCAGCAGGCGATCACCGCCGGCCGACCGGTCACGAAGAACAGTGCCCCCACCGCCCGTCGGGCACGCAAGATTGCCTACGACCCCGACCTCGACGGCCAGGCCGACCCTGGTGAGATCGTGTGGACGTGGGTCGCCTTCGAGGAGGATCCGTCCCGGGGCAAGGACCGGCCCGTGCTGGTGGTGGGCCGCGACAGCACGACGTTGCTTGGGCTGATGCTGTCCAGCCAGGAGCGTCACGGCGCGGATCGTGCCTGGGTCGCGATCGGCAGCGGCAGTTGGGATTACGAGGGCCGCGCCAGCTGGGTCAGGCTGGACCGCGTGCTGGACGTGCCCGAGGAGAGCATTCGCCGCGAGGGTGCCATTCTCGAGCGCGAGACCTTCGAGGTCGTCGCAACGCGGTTGCGGACCGACTACTCCTGGCGCTGACTAGCGCGCAGCCCGCCACATCGGGATCAAGGTGGGCCCGCCCGGCGGGGTGATCTCGCCGGTGATCTCGAAACCGAAGCGTTGGTAGTAGGGCACGTTGTCGGGCTTGCTCGACTCGAGGTACGCGGGTGCGTGCTCGGCGTCGCAGCGGTCCAGCCGCGAATTCATCAGCGCCTGCCCATACCCCTTGCCGCGGACGTCGGGATCAGTTCCGATGAACGCCAGATACCAATGCGGCTCCTCGGGGTGCGCCTTCTTCATCATCTCCTCGATGAGGAGGCCGCGCTGAAGCGACCGGCCGAACGCCCACATCAACCCGGGCATGGCCCGCAGTTCCTCCGCGCGCGTCGCCCGCCATGCGCCGGGCGGGGCCCACACCGCGGCGCCGCCGACCCCGCCGGCGCCGTCGGGCACGACCTCGACCCCGCCGTGGGCAAGGTGCTGATGGCTGGTCATCGAGGAGAACAGCTTGGGCAGCTTCCGCCTGCGCGCCTCCGCGTTGGGCAGCATCCAACACATCACGGGGTCGTCCAGGAAGGCCCTGCCCAGAGTCCTCGACAGGGCTCCGACGTCGGCGCGGGTCGCGGGTCGCGCGTGCACGCCGTCCATGCTCTCACCCCTGCGTGATGTAGGCCGCCAACTGTTCGCGCTCGGCCTGCAACTCCTCCATGCGGGTCTTCACCACGTCGCCGATGCTGACGATGCCCGCCAACCGGCCGTCCTCGAGGACGGGAACGTGGCGCACCCGGTGGGTCGTCATCACTGCGCTGAGCTCGTCGACCGAGTCGTCGGGTGAACACGTCACCAACTGGCTGGTCATGATGTCGGCGACCCGCCTTCGGAGGGCGTCCGCACCGTGGTCGTGGAGCATGCGCACGACGTCGCGTTCGGACACGATGCCGACCAGCCCCTCCGGGCCGACGACCACCATGGCTCCGACGTTGCGTCCGACCAAGCCGCTGATCAGGTCACTGACCAGGGTGTCCGGTGCGATGGACAGCACGCCGGCACCCTTGTTCTTCAACACGTCCGCGATGCGCATGCCGCCCCCTTGGTGACGTGGATCACACCAGGTTAGATCCGATGACCGACGGAACACAACGCCCACGGTGTCCGTTGCTATGCCACATGACCGAAACAGTGACACTCGGAGACGACCTGACCGTCAGCGCCATCGGTTTCGGCGCCATGGCGCTGACGCCGGTGTACGGCGCGGTCGACGACGCCGAATCGCTGGCGACGCTCAACCGCGCCCTCGACCTGGGAGTGACGTTCCTCGACACCGCGGACGTCTACGGCGGCGGCGCCAACGAGCGCCTCATCGCCGAACTGCTCTCCACCCGGCGCGACGAGGTCACCCTGGCCACCAAGTTCGGCATCGCGGGCAACCCGACCGATCCCGATGCGGGCGCGCCGACGTTCCGCGGTGACGCGGCCTACGTTCGCCAGAGCATCGACGCGAGCCTCGGTCGCCTCCGCACCGACGTCGTCGACCTCTACTACATGCATCGCCGCGACCTCACGGTGCCGATCGAGGAGACCGTCGGCGCGATGGCCGAGCTGGTCACCGCGGGCAAGGTCCGTCACCTCGGGCTGTCCGAGGTGACCGCCGACGAACTGAGGGCCGCCGTCGCCGTCCATCCCATTGCCGCGGTCCAGAGCGAATGGTCCATCTGGAGCCGGGACGTCGAACGCCAGGTGGTTCCGGCCGCCGCCGAGCTCGGCGTCGGTTTCGTTCCGTACTCGCCGCTGGGACAGGGCTTCCTCACCGGCACGGTGACCTCGGCAGCCGATCTGGGCGGGTCGGACTTTCGGCACAACCTCCCCCGTTTCTCCGCCGATGCCCTCGACGCCAACCTCGCTGTGGTCGAGGTGGTCCGCGCCGTCGCCGACGAACGCGAGGCCACCCCGGCCCAGATCGCCCTGGCGTGGCTGCGCTACCGGGCCGACGAGCTCGGCGTGGCGTCCGCCCCGATCCCCGGCACCCGAAGGGCGGCCCGCGTTGAGGAGAACTTCGACTCGCTCGACGTCGCCCTCAGCGACGGTCAACTCGCGAGGCTGGACTCCGCGGTGGCCGCGGTGTCTGGCGATCGATTCGCCGATCTGACATTCGTGTCGGCCGGCCGCGAGTGACCCGTCAGTCCTCGGCCGGTCGCATTCTGCGGAGAGCGACGGCCAGGTCGTCGAACGCCCCGGCTTGGGCCCGGATCCGGTCGATGTCGCTGGGCCGCTTGAGAAGTCCGCGAACCGCGAGGGTGGCGACCTGCTCGCCAACGCGCACTGCGTCGGCGGTGCGGTCGCCAGGATCGGCGTGCAACCGGGTGCGCTTCTGGGCACCTTCGTCGAAGTTCAACAGCAACTCCGCGGTCTGCACCCTGTCACAGTCGACGAACCTGCCCTCGCCGATGCCCGCTCCGATCAGGTCGACGACCCATTGGGTGAGCCGCTCGTAGTCCGTCCAGAACTGATGAAAGTCGGCGCGCTGCCGGTGTGCGATGCGTTGTATCTCGTTGAAGTCGATCGGTGACAGCGCGAGCTGCATGGTGTCGAAGCGCAGCAGTCGGTAGAGCTTCACCGCTGGCGAACCGGACCCCGCACCCACCTCGGCGATGAAGTCCAGCGGCGCCCGGTTGACGGCAAGCGTCTCCTGCAGCAGCTGCTCCTTGTTGCGGAACCAGTAGTACAGCGATGACTGCTGCAGACCCGCCGCGCGAGCGACGTCGCTCATCGTCGTCTGCGCATAACCCTTCTCCGAGAACAGCTTCGTGGCGGCGTCGACGATTCCGGCGCGCGGCGCCCTGCGCCGTGGCGTCGACACGGCTAGCTCAGCGGGGCGCGCTCGCGGTGCGCGCGTCGAACCATCTCCGTGGCCGCGTCGACCACGTCCCGCCACAACCGGACCCCGAACTCCGCCGAGGCCCGCGACGGGTGTCCGGTGACCCCGTTGGTCGACACCTGCGCGAGCGCATAGCGGAAGACGGTGCCCGCGGTGCGGTCCGGATCGTCGGCCCCGGCCAGCGCGTCGAAGTCGACCAGTTCGGGCCGCAGCGCCATGACCAACGACGTCTCGGCGGCGTTCGCGTGCCAGTCCACGGCGTCAGCCGTTGCGTGCCCGGCGATTTCGGGGGTCAGCTCCCACCACTGCATGACGCCGATGCGTCCGTCGGGAAACTCCCGACGGAATTCGTCGCACACGATCCACAGCGCTGCCGCATTGCCGACGTGTCCGTTGACGAACAGCAGCCGCTTCACCCCGGAGGCCACGCACGCCCGGGCGACGCGGAGCGCGGCCGCCGCGGTCTCGGTGCCGCTGGCGGCGACGGTTCCCGCCAACGTCGTGCCGTGAAAGAAACTGGCGCCATACGCAATCGGGGGCAGCACGACCGCGAGGTCACCTGCGGCGGCGTCGGCGAGAGCGGCGGCGATGATCGTGTCGGTCCCGATCGGCAGATGGGGACCGTGCTGCTCGGTGGCTCCCACGGGGATCAGCCCGACGCAGTCGGGATCGGCCGCGACCCGACGCGCGAGTTCGGTCGACGTCAACTCCTCCCAGCGGTGGCTCACCCGATCACCAGAACCTCAGGTAGCGATCGGTCTCCCAGGACGACACGTGCGCAGTGTAGGAGTCCCACTCCGCCCGCTTCTCGCTGACGTAGGAGTCGAACATCGCGTCACCGAACACCTTGCGCACCAACGGGTCCGACTCGAGAGCGTCGACCGCCTCGCCGAGCGAGCGCGGCAGCCAGCCGATGCCGCGCTCGGCGAGCTCGCTCTCGGACACGTCGTAGAGGTTGTCGCGGTTCGGTTCACCGGGATCGAGTCCCTCCCGGATTCCCTCCAGCCCCGCGGCAAGCACCAGCGCGGCACCGAGATACGGGTTGCTGGCACTGTCTGCGGCCCGGCACTCGACGCGCCCACCGCCCCTGGGGATGCGCAGCATGTTGGTGCGGTTGTTGTCGCCGTAGCAAGCGAAGATGGGCGCCCAGGTGAGGCCGGACATGCTGCCCTGCTTTACCAGTCGCTTGTAGCTGTTGACCGTGGGCGCGATCACCGCGCAGATCGCCGAGGCGTGGCGCAGCACACCCGCGGTGAACTGGTAACCGAGAGTGGACAGTCCGCACCCGCGGGGGTCGTCTTCCTCGTCGAAGAGGTTGACCCCGGCGGAGTCGGCGAGTGACATGTTGTAGTGGGCGCCGCTGCCCGTCCGGTCGGCGAACGGCTTCGGCATCCACGACGCGAACAAGCCGTGCTTACGGGCGATCTCGCCGACCATCATGCGGAAGAAGACCAGCCGGTCCGCCATCGTGACGGCGTCGGTGTAGGTGAAGTCGGTCTCGAACTGGCCGTTGCCGTCCTCGTGGTCGAACGAGTAGACGTCCCAACCGAGTTCGTTCATGGCCGAGACGATCTCGTCCACGACCCCGTAATTGTGCAGCATCGTGCGCAGGTCGTAGCACGGCTTGGCCAGGTCGTCGTCGAGACTGGCTGGCTGCGGTACGCCGGCCCGGTCGTCGGTGAGCAGGAAGAACTCCGTCTCGATCCCCAGGTTGAAGGTGTAGCCCAGCGTCGCGGCGTCGGCGGTGACCCGCTTGAGTATCTGCCTGCTGCACGCCTCGAACGGAGTGTCCCCGACCCAGAGATCCCCAGGGAACCAAGCGATCTCACGGTTGAATGGAGCGACGATGGCGGCGTCGAGGTCGGGATGGGGTGCGACCTCGTCGTCGTTGACGTCCTGCGGCACGCCGTCCAGGGCGGCGCCGGTGAACATCTCCGACCCACGGGCGGCCTGGTCGAGGTGGTTGAGCGGCACCATCTTCGCCTTCGGCTTGCCGTGCACGTCGACGAAGCTGATGGCCGCGTACTTCACGCCTGCCGCGCCGAGTCGTTCGGCGACCTCGGCGGTCCGTCCAGTGAGCGTGGTGACGATGGTTCCTCCTCGTTCCGTGATGACGGTCTTGACGCTATGGGTCGACTGTTGCCGAGCTGTTTCGCCGCGGTAAATGAGGTATCGAAGATCTTCAGCCACTCGTCCCAGCCAAATGGCACGTCAGACGAGTCCTGGCACTCTCAGTCAATGGGTTATCGAAAACCCTGCGACCCCGCGCCAACCCGGTCCCACCGATAGTGCAGCGCGACCGTTCAAGATCGAGTAGGCATGACGTCATGATCGAAGTAACCCTGCTGGGCACGGGCAGTCCGATGGTCGACCCCAACCGCGCCGGACCGGCCACGCTGGTGCGGGCCGGCGGTCAGACCTTCCTGGTGGACGCCGGCCGCGGCGTGCTGATGCGGGCGGCCGCCGTCGGCGTCGGCGCCGCGGACGTCACCGCTCTGCTGCTGACCCATCTGCACAGCGATCACATCACCGATCTCACCGACGTCATCACCACGCGGTGGATCACCACCTTCACCCGCACTCCCCTACGGGTGATCGGGCCGCCGGGAACTGCCGCCGTCATCGAGGCAATCCTTGACGCGCTCGCGCCGGACATCAGCTACCGCATCGGCCACCACGCAGACATCACCGAACCGCCCAGCGTCGAGGTGGAGGAGGTGACCGACGGCGTGGTGTGGGGTCGCGACGGCGTACGAATTTCGGTGGCGCCCACCGATCACCGGCCCGTCGAGCCGACGATCGGCTTCCGCGTCGAATTCGACGGCGCCTCAGTGGTGCTGGCTGGCGACTCGGTGCCGTGCGCCAGCCTCGACGCCTTGTCCGCCGGCGCGGATGCCCTGGTGCACACGGTGATTCGCAAGGACCTCGTTCAACTGGTGCCGAACCAGCGTCTGCGGGACATCCTCGACTACCACTCCTCGGTGGAGCAGGCGGCGAATACCGCAGCTCGGGCCGGCGTCGGAACGCTGATCCTGACGCATTACGTCCCGCCGTTGGCCGCGGGCCAGGAGGACGCTTGGCGGGCGCTGGCGGCCACCGAGTTCAACGGCCCCGTCGAACTCGGCGACGACCTGCACCGCGTGGAGGTAAACGCTAAGCCAGCCGGGTGATCTCGACGATGACGTCGAGGTCGGTCGACCCCTCACCCGAGTAGATGCCCTTGAGCGGTGTGACGTCGTGGTAGTCGCGACCGACCCCCACGCTGATGTACTGCTCGTTGATTTCCTTGTCGTTGGTGGGGTCGTAGTGCCACCAACCGCCCGTCCACGCCTGAATCCAGGCGTGACTCTGACCCTCGATGGTGTCGCCCACCTTGGCCTTGGCATTGGGATGTAGGTACCCCGACACGTAGCGCGAAGGAATTCCCATGCTGCGCAACACGATCAGCGTGAGATGCGCGAAGTCCTGGCAGACGCCCTTGCCCTCGCGGAGCGCGTCGAGACCCGAGGAGTGCACGCCCGTGGTTCCCGGCACGTAGGCGAGCTCCGTGTGCACCCACTGCGCCGCCTCGATGACCGCTTGCTGCGGATCGTGATACTTGGCGATGCGCTCACCGACGCGGGTCAGGCGCCTGCTGGCCGGGGTGAACTCCGACGCCGTGAGGTACTCGTCGAACTTGTCCCTGACCGCAGGGGAATCCAGGTCCTCCCACGTGAGCTTCTCCTCGGGCACCTCGCCCTTGTCGGTCTCCACCACCGAGGAGGCCGTCACCTCGAGTTCGGCGTGCGGGGCGTGCAGGTCGAAAGCCGTTACGGCCGTACCCCAGTAGTCGACGTAGCGGTAGGACCGAGTGGCAGGCACCGTCTCGATGCGGTTGAGGACGACGTTCTGCCGGGAGTCCGATCTCGGCGTCAGCCGGGCTTCGTTGAACGATGCCGTGACCGGCGACTTGTAGGCATAGCCGGTTGCGTGAACCACTCGCATACGCCACATGTCTCAGACCTCGCCCTCTTCGATGACCAGCGAACCGTTGCGACCCGCGTCGGTCCAGGCGACCCACGGTGCCGAGTAGAAGTACTCCTGCGCCAGTGCCTCGCCGACTTCGGCGCAGGTGACCTGCAACGCACCGAGGCGTTCGTCGAGGGACTCCAGCAGCACGCCCGACCTCAGGAACTCCAGCTCGCTGCGAGCGCGGCCGAGCAGACGCTGCGCCTCGGCGGTCGCGCCGACACGGTTGAGCCTGCGATGGTGCAGTTCGTCCAGGCTGTGTTCGGCAAGCCGCAGCGAATACATCACCGATCGCGGGAAGAGTCGGTCGAGCATCATGAACTCGACCACCCGGCCTGCGTCGAGCACACCGCGATAGGTCCGCAGGTACGTGTCGTGCGCACCGGCGGACCGCAGCACCGTCACCCACGCAGGCGACGACGCGCTGTCGCCGACACGCGAGAGCAGCAGCCGCACGATCATGTCGACGCGTTCGATGGCCCGCCCCAGCACCATGAACCGGTAGCCGTCGTCACGGGACAGCGTCGAGTCGGCCAAACCGGCGAACTGCGCCGCGCGACCCTCGATGTACGACAGGAATTCGTGCGGCCCGAGACGCTTGGCGGCGCGTTCCCGTTCCGGCAGCGCGTTGTAGGTCGTGTTGAGGCACTCCCAGATTTCGGTCGAGGTGACTTCCCGTGCGCCGCGGGCGTTTTCGCGGGCCGCAGAGATCGAGTCGACGATCGAGCAGCCACCTTCGGTGTCACGGCTGAACGCGACGAGGTCGGTCAGCGACCACAGGTCGAGTTCGGTCTTCGGCGGTTTGATGCCGAGCACCTTCAGCAACGTGCGCGACGCCTGGTCGGGGTCGACGCTGGAGTCTTCGAGGAGCTGGTGGACGGTGACGTCGAGGATGCGGGCCGTGTCGTCGGCCCGCTCGACGTAGCGGCCGATCCAGTACAGCGATTCCGCGTTGCGTGCGAGCATCAGTTCACCGCCTGCTGCTGTTGTTGCTGCTGCTGTTGTTCCTGCTGACCCTCGAGGGGGCCGAGCGCCTGGGATTGCGTCTGCGTCTGGGCGGGCCCGTCGCCGTTGCGTTCCTTGGTCGGCTTCGTTTTGGGAAGGGCGCGAACGACTTCCGCGGCGGCAAGCTCGCGATCGGCCACCGACGTCCGCGACGCCAGCACCCAGGTGTCCTTGGAACCGCCACCCTGGCTGGAGTTCACCACCAGCGACCCCTCGGGCAACGCAACGCGAGTCAGGCCGCCGGGCAGCACCCACACGTCGTCGCCGTCGTTGACCGCGAACGGTCGGAGGTCGACGTGCCGCGGCGCCAGCTCGTCGCCGATCTGCGTCGGCACGGTGGAGAGCTGCACGACCGGCTGGGCGATCCAGCCGCGCGGATCGGCGCGCACCTTCTTGACGATTGCCGCCAGCTCCTTCTCCGTGGCGCTCGGACCGAAGACGATGCCGTAGCCACCGGAGCCCTCGACGGGCTTGATGACGAGTTCGTCGATGCGGTCGAGCACCTCCTCGCGCTCGTCGTCGAGCCAGCACCTGAAGGTGTCGACGTTGGCAAGCGACAGCTTCTCGCCGAGGTAGTACTCGACGATCGTCGGCACGTAGCAGTACACCAGCTTGTCGTCGCCGACGCCGTTGCCGACGGCGCTGGAGATCACCACGTTGCCGGCGCGCGCGGCGTTGAGGATCCCCGCGACGCCGAGCACCGAATCGGGCTTGAAGTGCATGGGGTCGAGGTACTCGTCGTCGATCCGGCGGTAGATGACGTCGACCTGACGGTCACCCTCGGTGGTCCGCATGTAGACGGTGTTGTCGCGGCAGAACAGGTCGCGCCCCTCGACCAGCTCGACGCCCATCTGCCGCGCCAGCAGCGAATGCTCGAAATACGCGGAGTTGTACACACCAGGGGTGAGCACGACGACGGTGGGATCGGCCTCATTGGAGGCAGCGGCGTTGCGCAACGCGCGCAGCAGGTGCGAGGAGTAGTCGCCGACCGCGCGCACCCGGTGGGTGGCGAAGAGGTTCGGGAAGACCCGTGCCATCGTCCGGCGGTTCTCCATCACGTAGGAGACGCCCGACGGGGACCGCAGGTTGTCCTCGAGCACCCGGAACGTGCCCTGGCCGTCGCGCACCAGGTCGATGCCTGCGACGTGGATGCGCACGCCGTTGGGGGGGACGATGCCCGCCGCCTCGCGGTGGAAGTGCTCGCAGGAGGTGATCAACCGCCGCGGGATCACGCCGTCGCGGAGGATCTCCTGATCGCCGTAGATGTCGTCGAGGAACATCTCCAGCGCCTTGACGCGCTGCTTGATGCCACGTTCCAGGCGTGACCACTCGGCGGCCGAGATGACGCGCGGCACCAGATCCAGCGGAAAGGGCCGCTCCTGCCCCGACAGCGAGAACGTGATGCCCTGGTCGACGAACGCGCGCCCGAGCGCCTCGGACCGGGCGGCGAGTTCGGAGGCGTCCGACGGGGCGAGTTCGGCGAAGATGCCCTTGTACGGGCCGCGCACGTTGCCCTGCGCGTCGAACATCTCGTCGAAGGCCTTGGAATAGTTTCCGACGTTGTTGTAGCCGCCGAAGATTCCGTCGTGACGTTTGGACGATGAGGCGGTCTTGCGACCCGTTCGGGCGCCGTCCGCGGGCAGGGTTCGAAGGCTCACCTGTGACATGCTGCCCCAACTGTCCAATTTCGGCAGGCCAGGCCCCTCCGCTTTGGGGATTTGCCCGCCGCGCTGGTAACCTGACCTGTCGCTGCCCGCCGGGTCTCCTGCCGGGCGCATCCCACTTCAGCTGACATCAGAAGGAACTTACGCGTGGCCAATATCAAGTCGCAGAAGAAGCGCATCCTCACCAACGAGACCGCGCGCCTGCGCAACCAGTCGGTGAAGTCCGCTCTGCGTACGGCTGTCCGCGGCTTCCGCGAGGCGATCGACGCTGGCGAGAAGGACAAGGCTGCCGAGCTGCTGACCACCACCAGCCGCAAGCTCGACAAGGCCGCCAGCAAGGGCGTCATCCACAAGAACCAGGCGGCCAACAAGAAGTCCGCTCTGGCGCAGGCCCTGCACAAGCTCTGAGCTAGTGCCCCCCGGCCAATTCGGCCACCTTCCGCACCGCTGACTCGAGCGCATAGTCCGAGTCGGCGGCTGCGCCCTTGACGTCTGCATTCAAGGCGGCCACCAGGCGCATCGCCTCGGCCACCGAATCCCGCGTCCATCGCCTCGACTGCCGCTGCACCTTCTCGACTCGCTTCGGAGGCATTCCCAGTTCGCTGGCCAACTGGTACGGACTTCCCGACTGCGGCCCGATGCGGGCGATGGCGTGGACGGCTTCGGCCAGCGCATCGGCGAGCACGACGTGCGGCTCCCCGCTGATCATCGCCCACCGCAGGGCTTCGGCCGCACCCGAGACGTCACCTGACACCGCCATGTCGGCGATGTCCCATCCCTTCACCTCGGCCTTGCCGGAGTGGTACCGCCGCACCGCTGCTGCGTCGACCTTGCCGTCGGTGTCGGCGACCAGTTGAGAGCACGCCGCCGCCAGTTCCCTGACGTCGGAGCCGACGGCGTCCACCAACGCGGTGACCGTCTCGTCGGACACCTTCACCTTGAGGTCGCGGAACTCGCGTCGCACGAAGTCGACGCGTTCGTTGGGCCACTTGATCTTGGCGCACGGGTATACCTCGGCCCCCAGCTTCTTCAGCTGATCGGCCAGCGCCTTGGCCCGGCCGCCGCCCGAGTGCACGACGACCAGAACGGTGCCCGGCTGCAGGTCCCCAGCCGCGTCGGCGATCAGTGCCGCCGCGTCCTTGCCCGCCTCGGCCGCCGCCTCGAGTACCAAGACGCGTTCGTCGGCGAACAGTGACGGGCTGAGCAGTTCGGCGAGCTCGTTGACGCTGACCTCGCCCGCACGCATGCGGTCGACGGGCACGTCATGGGTGCCGGCCTCCTTGCGGGCGATCCGCAGCACCGCGGCGATGGCGCGGTCGACGAGCAGATCTTCATCGCCAAGGACGAGGTGCAGTTGGCTCACGCCACGATGGTGTCACGCCGCACCGACGGTCCACGCCACCAGGCACACCCCGGCCCCGACGACCGCGATGCGCCCCCACTTCCATCGCCACAGTGCCACCGTGGCCAGGCCCGCGATCGCCACGGTCACCACCCCCGGCCACCCGGACGGGGTGGTCACCACCGCGCCGGGCAGCGCCGACGCCCACGACGCGACGTGGGTCAACCACCACAGCTCGGGGCCGGTGAACCGGATCATCAGCTCGGCCGCGGCGGGCCACGGCGCCGTCAGCACCGCCGCGCCGGTCCCGATCACCGTGATCGGCGGAATCACCACGGCGACGGCGAGATTCGCCAACACCGACACCATGCTGAAGGTGCCCGACATGCCGGCCACCAGTGGCGCCGTGACGAGCTGCGCCGCGGCGGCGACGCTGACCGCCGCCGCCAGCGGTTGCGGCCAGCCTCGGTCGACCAGGCGGCGTGCCCACACCGGAGCCACGACGACCAGTGCGGCGGTCGCCGACACGGACAGCGCGAACCCGACGTCGACTGCGAGTTCGGGTGCGGCCACCAGAAGCACCAGCACGCAGGCGGACAACGCGGGGATCGCCTGCCGTCGGCGCTTCGACAGCACGGCGAACAGAGCGATGGACCCCATCACCGAGGCTCTCAGCACGCTGGCCGACGGTTGCACCACCACGACGAACGCGATCAACGCCACCGCGGCGAGTACCACCGCGACCCGTGGCCCGACCAGCCCCGCCGTCAACAGCACCGCACCGCAGACGATGGTGACGTTGGCACCCGAGACCGCGGTCAGATGGGTCAACCCCGCGGCGCGAAACTCGTCCTGCACGTCCTCGCCGAGAGCGGAGGTGTCTCCAAGCACCAGTGCGGGCAGCATCGCCGCCTGCTCGCCGGGCAGCACCGTCCGCGCCGCCTCGGCGAACCGGGCGCGGACGTCGGCGGCCGCCCGCTGTACCAGGCTCGCCGTTCCCCACCTCGGGGCGCCGGTCGCGGTCAACACCGCCACCGACAGGTCGCGCCGCATCGGACGCGAGATGTGAGCGCGGAACGCCGCGGGCCTGCCCGCCGTGACGTCGCCGTAGTCGACGCCAGATGCGAAGACGACGACGCGACCGGCGGTCTGCTGCCCGTCCAGCGACACGAGCTTGGCGCGGAACATCATTCGCATGCCACGCAGGACGCGTGGCGACTCGCTCGGCGTCACCACCACCGCCGCGGTCGTGCCGTACCGGGACACGATCGGATGGTGCTCGGCGTCGTCGACCCGCAGTCCGACGGCGACCGCGAAGGCGAGGCCGACCGCCGCCACGGCGACCACGGCCGGCCAGACCATGCGCAACCGCCACGCGATCAGCGCAGCCACGAGGACGGCCACCGCCGCGACCACCATTGCCGCCGTCCCACCCCACACGATGCCTGCCGCGGCGACCGCCCAGCTGGTCAGCGCGCTGGGCACCAGGCGGACGTCGGGGACGGTGGCGACCATGGGGGACGTCACAGCGGACGTCACACCCGGACCAGGCCGCGCAGCTTCTCCAGACGCGCGGGGCCGATACCCTCGACCTCGCCGAGTTGGTCGACGCCCGCGAACGAGCCGTTCGCATCCCGCCACGCGACGATCGCCGCCGCCGTGACCGGACCGACCCCGGGCAGGGCGTCCAACTGCTCGAGCGTCGCGGTGTTCAGGTCGACGAGTTCCCCTGGAGCCGAAGCCTTCTCGCCTGCCTGCGGCGTCGGTGCCGCGCCCGTCGGCGAGGTGATTGAACTGCCCATCGCCGGCGGTGCGCCCAGTGGCGACGACAGACCGACGACGATCTGCTCGCCGTCACCCACCCGGCGCGCCATGTTCAGTCCGACGAGGTCGGCACCGTCGAGCGGGCCGCCGGCGGCGGAGAGTGCGTCGGCGATGCGGGCACCGGCGCCGAGGGTCACCAAACCGGGTTGGTGCACGAGCCCCACGACGCTGACGGTGACCTCGCCGTTGGCAGGTGCGACCGGTGCCGTGGACGACACCATCTGCACCGGAGGCAGTTTCGCCGACGTGATGGCGGGCCCGTCGTCGCGGGTGAGCGTGAACACCGTCACCAGGACGGCGACGGCGCCGACGATTCCGAGGCCGACGACGCCCGCGCGTCCCGGGTCGGCCCGAACCGTGGCAAGCCATCCCGCCGCCTTGCCCGAGGTGGCCTCGGGAAGCCAGCGCGACAGCGACGTGTCGGACTCCTCGCCGTCGGGGGTGCCTCCAGCGGCCTCCTCGTCGAGCACGCGTGCCCCGGAGAGTCGACGTTCCGCCTCGAGGATCGGTCGTTCGGTGCGCATGCCGTGACGGTAGGGGTGGCCGTGGACGTCATCGCCCCGCCAGCCGGCCAATCGTCACGGGCTGTGGATGAAGTGGGATCTGTGGATTACTGCCAACCGTCGGGGCGCCAGCACACCCAGTCGATCTCGACGAGCGCACCGACCGCGAGCCCGGTCACCCCGACGCAGGTCCTGGAGGGCAGCCGGTCCGGAAACCAGGCGGCGTAGGCCGCGTTGAACGCCTCGTAGTCGTCCCAGTCCATCAGGAACGCGCGGACCGACACGACGTCGGCCAGCCCACCTCCGCATAGCTCGGTGACGCGCAACAGGTTGCGTAGCACCTGGTCGGTCTGGGCGGCCACCTCGGTGCCGACGACGGCGCCGTCCACCCCGGTCGGCATCTGGCCGGTCACGTAGAGCGTCTGCCCCGCGGCGGTGGCGTGGACGAAGGGGGCGACGCCCGGCGGCACGCCGTCGGCGGGAGTGAAGGTGAATGCGCGAATGCCGGTCATCCGGCGACCCGCCAACTCGGGAAGCACCGCTTGTCGATCCGGCCGTGCACTCCCTGGCGTTGATCGACGACCTGGGTGACCGTGAAGTCGACGGCGACCGACATGAACGAGTACGCGTCCGCAGCCGTCAGACCGAAATGCTCTTGCAAGACGTCGAGAGTTCTCACCGCGGCGGCCTTCATCGCTTCGTCCAGCGTGTCACCGAACCCGTGCACCACCAGGTCCGTCGACGTCTCGAGCACCGGCACCGTGAACGGCAGATCCCGGCGAATGGTCACGCGCAACAGTCCGTTCAGCGACGCCTCCAGTGCAGTCCCGCTGACCTCACCGTCGCCCTGCGAGACGTGTGGGTCCCCAACTGACAGCAGCGCGCCGTCCACCTGGACGGGAAAGTACATTCGTCCACCCGCTCCGATCCGCCAGTCGTCGACGTTGCCCCCATGATCGCCGGGCGGCACCGACGACACCCGCAGCGGCTCGGCGGGCGCAACCCCCATTGTGCCGAAGTGCGGCCGTAGTGGGATGACCACACCTGGCAACGCAGGCTCACGGGCCGCGGCGTCAGGGGGCACGATCGTGCCCGGCTGGTCGGCCAGTGGAGTCGTGGTCCAGTCGTAGCCGAAGACCGCACGTCCGAGCAGTGCGTCGGGGTCCAGTTCGTAGATCGTGACGCGTTCGCCAGGAAGTACGTCGTAGAGGTGGCCCCAGTGTGCGGCGAGGTTCGAGCCATGTGGCAGCCGCGGAACGGCTTCCAAGATGTCGACCTGCAGGACGTCCCCCGGTCGGGCACCCTCGACGGCGATGGGGCCGGTGAGCAGGTGCGGTCCCGGCCCTCGGTCGAGGACGGAGGCGAACACTGCCGCGATGCCGTCGTCCATCAGCAAGTCGGGAGCGTCGCCAGCGTGATGGGTCAGCGTCTCGATCTGGATCAAGTCACCGGAGGCCACGACCACTGCCGGGGGCAACCGCGGATCGAAGAAGCCCCAGTGCACCGTCGACGGCGTGGCGGGCAAGAAGTGGTGCATCCGGCGATCATGCCAGCGGACGACCGCCACGGCGCGGCGACGAAGTCGAGGATTCGCCCCGCTGGTGGACACCTCGCGAATAGTGTCCACTCATGACTTCGACGACCAATCGGCCGCTCCGGGTGATCCAGTGGACCACCGGCAACATCGGGAAGCGTTCGCTGCACGCCATCATCGGCCGCGACGACATGGAGCTGGTCGGGGTGTACGCCCACGGCGCCGACAAGGTGGGGGTCGACGCCGCCGACCTCGCCGGGCTCACCGAGCCCACGGGAGTCACCGCGACCGACGACGTCGACGCCCTCATCGCCCTGAAGCCCGACGCGTGCTGCTACAACCCGCTGTGGCCCAGCGTCGACGAGCTGGTCCGTCTGCTCGAGGCGGGCGTCAACGTCTGCTCCAGCGCCGCCTGGATCACCGGCGGCAAGCAGAGCCCCGATGACCGGGAGCGAATCGAGAAAGCTTGTATCGCAGGCAATTCCACGATCTTCGGCAGCGGCGCCCACCCCGGCATGACCAACATGGTGGGGATGGTGCTCTCGGGCGCCTGCGAAGACGTCGACCAGATCCGGATCACCGAGTCGGTGGACTGTTCGACCTACGAGTCGGCGGGCACCCAGGCGGCCATGGGCTTCGGCCAGGACCCGGAGACGCCGGGGCTCGCCGAGAGCGTGCGACGCGAGAGCGAGGTGTTCGCCGAGTCCGCGGCGATGATGGCAGACGCGATCGGCGCCACCCTTGACCGGCTGACCTTCGACGTCGAGTTCACCACCGCCACGGGCGATTCCGACCTCGGCTTCATGACGATCCCCAAGGGCACCGTCGCTGGCGTCTTCGGCTATCACCGAGGCTGGGTCGGCGAGAAGAACGTCGTCAGCGTCGGATTCAACTGGACGATGGGCGATCACGTCACCCCACCCAAGCCGCTGGAACACGGTCACGTCATCCAGGTGTTCGGCACGCCCAACATGCGTACCGTGCTGCATTGCCTGCCGCCCAAGGAGTGGACCGAGCCTGGCTTCATGGGTCTCGGGATGATCTACACCGCGATGCCGGTGACCAACGCCGTGCCCGCGGTGGTCGCCGCGGCGCCGGGGATCGTCACCCTCAAGGACCTGCCGCCCGTCACCGGACGCGCGCGGCGAGCGTGACCACACCCGCACCGTCCAGGTCGGCCAGCGCGTCGGGGCGGCCGGCCATGACCATCAACAGCGCCTCGCCGGTGCCGCGCACCTCGAGGCCCTTCCCGTGCGACCAGCCGACGTCGGTGGCGACGAGCCGCACCCCGCGGGCGCGCCACGCACCGCGAATCGTCGGCGCGTAACGGACGAAGTCCAGCGCCGCGCACAGACGCTCGGCGGGAATCCGACGGGGCAGCCGCAGCGGCCGCCGGATGTCTTGCTGGTGAATCATGTTGTCGGTCAGCGCAACCCGGCCGCCAAAGGCGCCACCGAGACCGTGGGGTTCGGCGTTGTCCCGCAGGATGCCGACGAGTCGATCGGTCGGGTGTTCGGCCAGCGCGGCGACCGCGAGAGCGTTGATCCGGTCGGTCTGCAGCCTGCCCTTGACGAACCGTGTCGCCAACTCGCGCGCCGTCAGGCCTTCGAAGCTGACGCAGTGAGCCACGACGTCGCGCACCGACCACCCCGCGCACAGCGACGGGTGGTTCCACTGCTCGGGCGTCAGACCGCTCAGGAAGTCGGCGAACTCCTCGCGCTCCCCGCGAGCCAGATCCAGTGGTGTCACTGCGCCTCCTCAGTCGTCCAGCGTCACGCAGACTCCGATCGCTCCGCCGCCGACGTGCACGGAGAGCACCGGACCCATGTCGGTGACGGACATCGAATTCACCTGTGGCAGCCGGGTGGTCAGCGCCGCCCCGATCTCTGCGGCGCCGTCGTGGTTGTCGACGTGGTGCACGGCGAGCGTCGCCGGATGGTCGCCGACGACCTCGGCCACCGCGTCGACCAGCGCGGCATGCGCCTTGGACACCGTGCGGATGCGCTGGGACAGCACCAACCGGCCGTCCACGTCGAGGCACAGCAGCGGCTTCAGTGACAGCGCCGTACCCAACCACGAAGCGGCAGTGCCGATCCGGCCACTGCGCCGCAGGTTGTCCAGCTTATGGACGACGATGAACGCATGACCGCGGGGCACCGCCGCTCGCGCCGCGGACTCGACCGCGTCGAGGTTCCCTCCGTCGGCCGCCGCCCGCGCCGCGGCCAGCGCGACGAACCCGACACCGGCTGCCGCCGACCGTGAATTCACCACGCGCACAGCAGAACCGAATTCGCGTGCCGCCCCGACGGCCGAGCTGAACGTGCTCGACAGCGCCGCGGACAGGTGCACCGCGACGACGCCGTCACCGCCGCTGTCGGCCAACGCTTGCCGGTAGACCTCCGACAGGTCGGCAGGCGTGGCACCTGCGGTCGTGGCGTGCGGCTTGTCGTGGACGTCGTAGGGCACGTCGTCGACTTGGTCGAGCAGGTCAAGGCCGTCGACCAGCACGTGCAGCGGAACCTGTCGAATCCCCCACCGCTGCATCAGGTCTGGGTCCAACCTGGCCGACGAGTCGGTGACCACGATGACCGCCACGCTCAGCCGCCCGAGTCCACGGTCGTCACGCCCGCCTCGGCGAGACCCTTGATCATCAGGTCGGCCACCGCTTGGTGCGCCTCGAAGTTCCAGTGGATGCCGTCGGGGTTGCCGCGACCGCTCATCACCTCGTCGCCCACCGCCGCCTTGAGGTCGACGATCGGCACGCCGTGCCGACGTCCCCAGTCGGTGATCGCGGTGACCGTGGCGTCGCGCCATCGGTGGGACTTGCCGTAGGTCTCGGCAACGTGGACCGACGGGATACACGCGACGAACGGGATGCCCGGTCGGTTGAAGTCGATTGCGGCGCGGGTCTGTTCGAGGTAGTCCGCGCTCAGATGGGCGGGCAGCGCCGGCCTGGCCACCGGTGACAACCTCGGCTGCACCCAGCCGTATCCGTCGCGCGCCCACCGGCGAAACAACGGCGGCCGCACGTAGCGGATCAGCTCGCGAACGGCGGTCGGCAGCGGCGACGGCAGTGAATCCATCCCGCACGTCGCGAAGACCACCGCGCCGGCTCGCGGCAGCGCCGCCCAAGAGCGCGGATCCTGGATCGCCGCCCACCAGACGTCACGGCACGTCCAACCGATGCGTCCAATCAGCTCCAGATCCCAATCGAGTTGGGAGGCAACGATGTTCGGCCAGATCCGCGGGTCGTCGGCAGGTAGCCCGCCGTTGGGCCCGTAGTAGGACAGCGAGTCGCAAAAGACGAGCAGTGTCTTCCGAGGCAACTCGCTAGAGGACATCGTTGGCGACCTGGGCCGAGGCGTTCCACACGTCAAGCCGCCATCGGACGTCCCGCGGCGCCGCGTCGTCGTCGGAATGTCCGGACAGCTGCACCCAACTCGCGTTGCCCATGCCGCCGAGCACCGGCCAGTTGTCCACCGGCAGGTCCAGCAGTGCGGCCGTCAGCGCGGCGATCAGCCCACCGTGGGCCACCAGGACGACCGGCCGGTCCGAGGCACCCCCGGCGCCTGCGGAGCCCCAGTCGCCGAGCCCGGTGAGGAGTTCCTCGACCACCGGCATGCTGCGCTCGGCCACGTCGACCCGGCTCTCGCCGCCGTGCGGAGCCCACCTGGCGTCGTCGCGCCACGCGAGGCGAGCCCCCGGCGCGACGTCGTCCACCTCGAGGTGGGTCAGGCCCTGCCAGTCACCGAGGTGCGTCTCGCGAAGCCTGGTGTCGACGGACACGTCCACTCCGCTGAGCTCGGCGAGCGCCGTCGCGGTGTCGAGCGCACGGCGCAGGTCCGAGGACACGATCGCCAACGGCTCACGCTTGGCCAGCACCTCGGCGGCCGCGGCTGCCTGTTCCCGGCCGAGGGTGCTCAGGTCGGTGTCGAGTTGGCCCTGCATGCGGTTGCCTGCGTTGTACTCCGTCTGGCCGTGGCGCAGCAGCACCAGGCGGCGCACCTTCACTGGGGGCCGTCCAGGTCGACGGGGATCACCGGGCAGTCCCGCCACAGCCGGTCGAGGGCGTAGAAGTTGCGCTCGTCCTGATGCTGAATGTGGGCCACGATGTCGATGTAGTCGAGCAGCACCCACCGACCCTCGCGCGTGCCTTCGCGGCGGGCGGGCTTGTACCCGGCCAGCCGCATCTTCTCCTCGACCTCGTCGACGATCGCGTTGACCTGCCGGTCGTTGGACGCCGAGGCGACGACGAAGCAGTCGGTGATGACGAGCTGGTCGGAGACGTCGATGACGACGATGTCGTCGGCGAGCTTGGCCGACGCCGCCTTGGCGGCGATGGTGGCCATGTGGATGGCTTCTGCATTGGCGGTCATGCGTGGTGTTCCTTTGTCGCGTGAGCTGTCGCGGGATAGAGACCGCGCTTGGTGACGTACTGGACGACGCCGTCGGGTACCAGGTACCAGATGGGTCTGCCGAGTTCTGCTCGCCTTCGGCAGTCACTCGACGAGATCGCCAAGGCAGGGACTTCGACGAGTTTGAGCGAGCCGGCGGGCAGTTCCTTCATCGCGGCCTCGATGTGTTCGGCGTCGAGTTCGTAGCCGGGCCGGCTGACGCCGATGAAGCGCGCCAGGGAGAAGAGGTCTTCCCAGTTCTGCCACGACAGGATCGAGCCGAGGGCGTCGGCCCCGGTGATGAAGTACAGGTCGGCGTCGGGATTGAGCGCGGCGAGGTCGCGCAGCGTGTCCTTGGTGTAGGTGGCACCACCGCGGTCGATGTCGACCCGGCTGACCGAGAAGCGCGGGTTGGCCGCGGTGGCGATGACCGTCATCAGGTAGCGGTCCTCCGCGGCGGTGACCGTGCGATCGCGTTTCTGCCAGGGCTGACCGGTGGGGACGAAGACGACCTCGTCGAGGGCGAACAGGTCGGCCACCTCACTGGCCGCGACGAGGTGGCCGTTGTGGATGGGATCGAACGTGCCGCCCATCACCCCCAGCCTGCGTCGAGTCACGAATAGGCAGCTTACGGGAGCGATCGACGACGCCATCCTTCGCGCCGAACGTGGACTTTTGCCACGCCGTCGGGCCGAACACCGTGGCAGAAGTCCACGTTCGGCGGAGGTTTAGACGGGAAGCAGCTGATCGATCACCGCGGCGAGCTGCTTTGCCGACCGGCACTCGTGCATCGGGATGACGCCGTCATACCGCGGCACCGCGGAATCGCCGCTGCCCCACAGGTGCTTGGGCTCGGGGTTGAGCCAGTGGGCGTGCCTGCTCGCGGCCACCATGTGGGACAGGAGGGCGACTTCCGGGTTGCGGTAGTTGTTGCGCCCGTCCCCGAGAACCAGCAGCGAGCTCCGCGGGGACAGCACGCTCGGGTACTTGTCGAGGAACGACACGAACGCGTGCCCGTAGTCGGAGTGACCGTCGCGGGTGTACACCCCGGCTTCCCTGGTGATGCGCTGAACGGCGACCGCCAGGTCGGAGTCGGGACCGAACATCTCGGTGACCTCGTCGGTGGTGTCGATGAACGCGAAGACGCGGACCCGGGAGAACTGCTGACGCAGCGCGTTGACCAGGAGCAGCGTGAAGTGGCTGAAACCGGCCACCGAGCCGGAGACGTCGCACAGCACGACGAGTTCCGGCCGTGCGGGGCGCGGCTTCTTCAGCACGACTTCGATCGGGACCCCACCGGTGGACATCGACTTGCGCAGCGTCTTGCGCAGGTCGATCTGGCCGGCCCTCGACCGTCGGCGGCGGGCGGCCAGCCGCGAGGCCAGCGTCCTCGCCAGCGGCGAGACCACGCGGCGCATCTCGCGAAGTTGCTCTCCGGAGGCACGGAGGAACTCGACGTTCTCGGCGAGTTGCGGAATGCCGTAGGTCTGGACGTGTTTGCGCCCCAGTTGCTCGGCGGTCCGGCGTTTGGTCTCGGCCTCGACCATGTGACGCAGCTGGGCAATGCGCTTGGCGGCCATCGCCTTCGCGATCTGTTCCTGGGTCGGGGTGGGCTCATCGCCGTAGGGGGCCAACAGCCCGGCGAGGAGCTTGCCCTCCAGCTCGTCGAGAGCCATCGCCTTGAGCGCCTGATACGACGAGTAGGACGGCCCTCGGCTGGAGCTGTACTTGCCGAACGCCTCGACGATTTGGGCGACCATCGCGGCCAAGCGGTCGTCGACCGTTGCCATGTCCTCGTTGCCCGCCAGCATCTCGACCAGCGCGGCCCGTAGCGCCTCGGCGTCCTGGCTCGGCGCGGCGTCCCGCGGTTCGGCCTCGTCGGCTTCGTCGTCGTCGACGACGGTGCGCGCACCGAGCGCGGCAGGAAACCACAGATCGAACATCGCGTCATAGGTGCTGCGGTGATCCGGGCGCCGAAGCACCGCGCACGCCAGCCCTTCGCGCAGCACTTCGCGGTCACCGAGTCCGAGCACCGTCATCACCTGGCCCGCGTCCACCGTCTCCGACGGACCGACCGCGATGCCGACGCCGCGCAGCGCCTCGACGAACTCCACCAGGTGTCCCGGGACTCCATGCGGCGCAAGGGGTTGCGGCGGGCTGGTGCGACGGACTGCCATCAGTTGAGCCTGAGCTCCCCGCTGGCCTTCACCTGGTCGGACTGATGCTTGAGCACCACCCCGAGGGTCGCGGCGATCATCTCGTCGTCGATCGTGTCCATGCCGAGGGCCAGGACCGTCCGGCCCCAGTCGATGGTCTCCGCGACCGACGGCACCTTCTTGAGCTGCATGTCGCGCAGCACGCCGATGATGCGGACCAATTCCTCGGCGATCTTCTCGGGAAGCTCTGGCACCCGCGACAACAGGATCCGTCTCTCCAGGTCGGGCGAGGGAAAGTCGATGTGCAGGAACAGGCATCGCCGCTTGAGCGCCTCGGACAGTTCCCGGGTGGCGTTGGAGGTCAGCAGGACGAACGGTTTGCGGGTCGCGGTGATGGTGCCCAATTCCGGCACGGTGACGGCGAAGTCGGACAGCACCTCCAACAACAGGCCCTCGATCTCGATGTCGGCCTTGTCGGTCTCGTCGATCAGCAGCACCGTGGGATCGGTGCGACGGATGGCCGTCAGCAGCGGCCGCGACAGCAGGAATTCCTCGCTGAAGACGTCCATCTTGGTCTGGTCCCAGTCAGTCGAGCCCGCCTGGATGCGCAGGATCTGCTTGGCGTGGTTCCACTCGTAGAGCGCACGTGCCTCGTCGACGCCTTCGTAGCACTGCAGTCGCACCAGCCCGGACCCGGTGCACTGGGCGACGGCCTTGGCCAGCTCGGTCTTGCCGACGCCGGCCGGGCCCTCGACGAGCAGCGGCTTGCCGAGCCGGTCGGCGAGGAAGACCGCCGTCGCCGTGGCGGTGTCGGGCAGGTAGCCGGTTTCGGCGAGCCGATTGGCGACGTCGTCGATGTCGGCGAACAGCGGCGCGGGACGAGCGGGGACACTCACGTGGTGGTTACTCCTAGCTAGGAAGGCCGGGTGTGGCCGTTGGGCGAGCCCCACACGATCCACTTGGTCGAGGTCAACTCCGACAGCCCCATCGGACCTCTGGCGTGCAGCTTCTGGGTGGAGATGCCGATTTCGGCACCGAACCCGAACTGCTCACCGTCGGTGAAGGCCGTCGACGCGTTGACCATCACCGCGGCGGCGTCCACCCGTTCGGTGAAACGTTGTGCCGCAGCCAAATTCGTGGTCACGATGGCCTCGGTGTGTCCCGTGCCGTACTCGTTGACGTGGTCGACCGCGGCGTCGACTCCGTCCACGACGGCTACGGCGATGTCCATCGAGAGGAATTCGGCGCGCAGTTCCTCCTCGGTGGGATCGAGGTGGACCGTGACGCCGGCGTCCTGGAGGGCGCCCACCAGCCTCGGCAGCGCGGTGTCCGCGATCGCGGAGTCGACCAGCAGGGTCTCCGCGGCGTTGCAGACGCTGGTGCGACGAGTCTTGGAGTTCAACACGATTCGCTCGGCGACGTCGAGGTCGGCGGCCTCGTGCACGAAGACGTGGCAATTGCCGACACCCGTCTCGATGGTCGGCACGGTCGCGTCGCGGACCACCGCGTCGATCAGCCCGGCTCCCCCACGCGGGATGACGACGTCGACCAGGCCGCGGGCCTGGATCAGGTGCGTGACGCTGGCGCGATCGGCACTGGGCAGCAACTGCACGGCGTCCTCGGGCAACCGTTCGCCAAGCAGGGCCATCCGCAGCGCCGACACCAGCGCCGCATTCGACTGAGCCGCCGACGAGCTGCCGCGCAGCAGCGCCGCGTTGCCCGACTTCAACGTGAGCCCGAATGCGTCGACCGTGACGTTGGGCCTGCCCTCGTAGACCATGCCGACGACCCCGAGCGGCACGCGTTGCTGACGGATCTGCAGGCCGTTGGCCAGGGTGCTGCCGCGGAGCACCTCACCGACCGGGTCGGGCAGGCCTGCGACCTGCCGAAGACCTGACGCGATACCCTCCACGCGCTGAGGACTCAGCGCCAGGCGGTCCAGCATGGACTCGGGAGTGCCTGCGGCCCTTGCGGTTTCGAGATCGGCGGCGTTCGCCGCCAGCACCTCGTGCACCCGAGCCAACACCGAGTCGGCCGCGGCGTGCAACGCCCGGTTCTTCGTCTCCGTGTTCAGCGTCGCAAGGGTGCGCGCGGCGACGCGCGCCCGCCGGGCGGCGTCGTGAATCTGGTCGCGCAGATTCGTCGTGGGAGGAGCCTCAACGCTCATTAGTGCAGCTTATCGAGGTATGCCGCGAATGGCCCCTTCGGGGTTACGGTAGGCGGCGTGGCGAGAGTATGCGTGGTCGGCAGCGTCAACCTCGACCAGTCCTTCACCGTGGGTGCCCTCCCCCAGCCGGGCGAGACCGTCTTGGCGTCGTCACTGTCGGCGGCCCCCGGCGGCAAGGGCGGCAATCAGGCCGTCGCCGCGGCCCGCACGGGTGCCACCGTCCAACTCGTCGCCGCGCTCGGTGACGACGCCGCCGCAGCGCACCTGCGCGCCCATCTGCTCGGCAACGACGTTGGCCTTGACGGCACGGTGACCGTGCCGGGCCCGAGTGGGGCTGCGGCCATCGTGGTGGATGCCTGCGCCGAGAACACGATCGTCGTGGCGCCAGGCGCCAACGCCCACCTGTCGATGGCGACCGCCCGCGCCAGGCAGGCGGTCGCCGCCGCCGAGGTCGTGCTGATGCAGTTGGAGATTCCCCTTGACGTGGCGCTCGCCGCCGCCAGGGTGGGACGCGAGGCGGGCGCCCTGGTGGTCGTCAACGCGTCTCCTTCGGGATCGGATCCCACCGATCTCGCCACGCTGTCAGAAGTGGTCGACGTCGTCGTCGTCAACGCGGTCGAGGCCAGCGAGTGGCATTGGCCGGTCGCACATCTCGTCGTCACTCGCGGCGCGGCCGGTGCGACCTACCGGGGAGGCGACGTCGAGTTCGACGTACCGGCACCGCCGGTCGAACCGGTCGACACCAGCGGGGCCGGTGACGTCTTCGCCGGAGTCCTTGCGGCCGAATGGCATCGGGGTCCCGAGGTGGCGATTCGCAGGGCATGCGCGGCCGGTGCCTTGGCGACCCTGACGGCGGGTGCCGGTGATTGCGCACCGTCCGCCGAAGCCGTCGACGACGTGCTAACCGGTTGACTCAGGTCGTCGGCCCGAGCACGTCGTGGGCCACGAACATGGTGACACCGGCGTCGGCGTCCATGGCTCCCTGATTCACCACGATCCGGCTTCGGTTGGGCGACATGGCGTTCGACAGCACGTGATGCGGAGCGTCGTCGACGAACGCAACGCGGCTCGTTCGAATCAAGGGCGACCCGATGGCGGTGCCAAGCAACGACGCGGTCCGAGGGCAGGCGATTTCGGCGGTCATCTCGTGCTCCAGGCGCTGCAGCGTCACACCGGCGTCGGCGATGAGCCGGTGCAGCGGGGCCCTCGTCAACGACGACTCGGTGACCACGTCGCCAAGATCCTTGGGAAGCCACGCCTCCGTGACGATCAACGGTTCACCCGTCGTGCGTTCGCGCCGAACGCGCATCACGTAGAGGGCGTGGTCGCGGGAATCCAAGCGCGCCGCCACCGCGGGCGGCACGGCACGGACGCCGCACTCGATCACGTCGACTTCGGTCTCCGATTCGACCTCGCGCTCGTTGTCGAAGTGGGGATGGTCCTGGGGCGTGCGCAGTGTGACGAACGAGCCGACGCCGTGGCGCCGGTCGACCAACCCCGCGTCGGAGAGGTCGGCCAGCGCGCGTCGCACGGTGATCCGGGAGACGCCAAAGAGGTCGCACAGGGACTGCTCGGTCGGGAGTGCCTCGCCCGAAGCCAGCGCTCCGCGGCCGATCTGGTCGTGAAGCACCAGGTAGAGCTGCCGGTGAAGCGGCACACCCGCGTCCGCACTGACCCGCGCGGCGCCGTTGCTGGGTTCCTCCACAGCGGAGAGCTTTTCACACCGCGGAAACGTCAGGCCTCCGGCACCTCGCGCTCGATCTCCTCGAGCCAGATCCGAGCGGACATGTCGGACGGCGCGCGCCAGTCACCGCGCGGCGACAGCGCCCCGCCCGCGGACACCTTGGGCCCATTTGGCAGCGCCGAGCGCTTGAACTGACTGAACGAGTAGTAGCGCTGGACGAACACCTGCAGCCAGCGCCGAATCTCCGTCAGTGAGTACTCCGGCCGCTTGTCCATGGGGTAGCCGGTCGGCCACCGACCCGCTTCGGCATCGTGCCAGGCATGCCAGGCCAGGAAGGCGACCTTCGACGGACTGAACCCGTATCGCAGCACCTGGAACAGTGAGAAGTCCTGCAGCACATAGGGTCCTACCTTGGCTTCGCTGCTCTGAATCTCCTCGTCCTCACCGGCTGGCACCAACTCGGGGGTGATCTCGGTGTCGAGGACCGATTGCAGCACCGTGTTGACGTCGTCGGCGAACTGCCCCGAGGAGATGACCCAGCGAATCAAGTGCTGTATCAACGTCTTCGGCACCCCGCCGTTGACGTTGTAGTGCGACATCTGGTCCCCGACGCCGTAGGTGGACCACCCGAGCGCCAGCTCGGACAGGTCGCCGGTGCCCAGCACGATGCCGCCGCGCTGGTTGGCCAACCGGAACAGGTAGTCGGTGCGCAGCCCGGCCTGAACGTTCTCGAACGTGACGTCGTAGACCTTCTCGCCGCGGGAGAACGGATGGTCCATCTCGGTCAGCATTCGCGTCGCGGTGTCGCGAATGTCGATCTCCGCGAACGTCACCCCGAGGGCCGCGCACAGCGCGATGGCGTTGCCCTTGGTGCGCTCGCCGGTGGCGAAGCCGGGCAGGGTGAACGCCAGGATGTCGCTGCGCGGCCTGCGCTCCCTGTCCATGGCATGGGCCGCCACGATCAGTGCGTGGGTCGAATCGAGGCCGCCGGAGACCCCGATGACGAGCTTGGGATAGTTCAGCGCCCGCATGCGTTGCTCGAGACCCGAGACCTGGATGCTGTAGGCCTCGTAGCAATCCTGTTGTAGGCGTTCGGGATCCGACGGCACGAACGGGAACCGCTCGACCGCGCGCCGCAGCCCGATGTCGCCGGCAGGTGGGTCGAGGACGAACTCGACGTGCCGGAACGCGTCGGCCCGGTCGGCGTGGTGGCGCCGGTTGTCGTCGAAGGTCCCCATGCGCAGGCGTTCGGCACGCAGCAGCCCGGTGTCGACGTCGGCGACCGACCTGCGTTCGCCCTTCGGGAACCGCTCGGTCTCGGCGAGCAGCACGCCGTTCTCGTAGATCATCGTCTGGCCGTCCCAGGCCAGGTCGGTCGTCGACTCGCCCGCACCGGCCGCCGCGTAGACGTAGGCCGCCAAACACCGCGAGGATGCCGACTGCGCCAACAACTTTCGGTCATCGGCGCGGCCAATGGTGATGGGACTTCCCGACAGGTTGGCGAGCACGGTGGCGCCCGCGAGCGCGGCCTCGGCACTGGGCGGCACCGGCACCCACATGTCCTCGCAGATCTCGACGTGCAGCACGAAACTCGGCAGGTCGGTCGCGGCGAACAGGAGGTCCGGCCCAAACGGCACCTCGGTGCCGCCGAGACGGATGACGCCGCCCTGGTCGTCGCCGGGCGCGATCTGTCGGCGTTCGTAGAACTCGCGGTAGGTCGGGAGGTAGGACTTCGGTACGACGCCGAGCACCGCCCCCCGGTGAACCACGACCGCGGTGTTGTAGATGCGGTTGCGGTGGCGAAGGGGTGCGCCGACCACCAGCACGGGCAGCAGGTCGGCCGAGGCCACCACCAGCTCGTCGACGGCGGCCTCGACGGCGTCGAGCAGCGCGTCCTGAAGGAGGATGTCCTCGATCGAGTACCCCGACAGCGTCAGTTCGGGGAAGATGGCCAGGCCGACGCCCTCGTCGTGGCATTCACGGGCCAGCCGCAGCACCGATTCGACGTTGGCCGACGGGTCGGCCAACGTCGTGTGATGGGTGCAGGCGGCGACTCGCACGTAGTCGTGCCGGTAGGCGGAGTAGAAGTCCACGACCCGATCATCCCAGGTACGCCGTGAGCGGCCTACGCTGGACAGAGATGAACGACCCCACCGCCCCCGAACTGGTCAGCCTGCTTGCAGGTCGGCGCCTCGCAGTCCTGACGGGTGCCGGCCTGTCAACCGACTCGGGCATCCCCGACTACCGCGGCCCGGACTCACCGCCGAGCAACCCGATGACCATCCGGCAGTTCACCTCGGACCCCGCGTTCCGGCAGCGCTACTGGGCCCGTAACCACGTCGGATGGCGGCACATGCACGCCACCCTTCCGAACGCCGGGCACCGGGCGCTCGCCGCGTTGGAGCGCGCCGGCGTCGTCACCAGCGTGATCACCCAGAACGTCGACCTGTTGCACACCAAGGCGGGCAGCGAGGTCGTGGTCAACCTGCACGGCACGTACGCCGACGTCGTATGCCTCGGGTGCGGGTCGACGATGACACGCGCGCAGTTGGCCGACGAACTCGAAGCGCTCAACCCCGGCTTCGCCGAACGCGCCGAACGGGTCGGCGGCATCGCGGTGGCTCCCGACGCCGACGCGATGATCGAGGAGACCTCCTCGTTCCGATACGTCGACTGCTCACGCTGCGGCGGGATGCTCAAGCCCGACATCGTCTACTTCGGTGAGAGCGTTCCGAAGGAGAGGGTGGCGCAGGCGTATTCGTTGGTCGACGACGCCGACGCCCTTCTCGTCGCCGGCTCGTCGCTGACGGTGTTCTCGGGCTTGCGCTTCGTCAGGCACGCCGCGGCGGCGGGCAAGCCGGTCGCGATCATCAACCGCGGTACCACCCGCGGTGACGAGTTCGCCACGGTCAAGCTCGACGCGGGCTGCTCGGAGCTGCTGGTCCTCCTCGTCGACGAGCTGGCCCCAATCCCCGCTCCCTAGAAGGTGACCGGCAGGGAGCGCACGCCGTGGACGAAGTTGCCCGCGACGTAGGACGGCTCCCCCGCCGAGATGCGTGGCAACTGGGTGAGCAATTCGCCGAAGAGCGCCCGTAGCTGGGCCCTTGCGACGTGCGCACCGAGGCAGAAGTGGCGGCCCCCGCCACCAAAGCCCAGGTGCGGGTTGGGCTTACGCGAGAGGTCGAAGCGCTCGGGTGCGTCGAAGACGGTGTCGTCGAAGTTCCCGGACGCGTAGAACATGACGACCTTCTCCCCCGCGGCGACGTCTTGGCCGCCGACCTGGCAGTCGACGGCGGCCGTGCGGCGGAACGTCATCACCGGGGTCGCCCACCGCACGAACTCCTCGACTGCGCCCGGAATGCGGTCGTCGAAGTCGGCTGCCAGCCAGGCGCGCTGGTCGTCGAAGTCGGTCAGCGCCTTGACGGCGTGGCTGGCGGTCTGGCGGGTGGTGTCGTTGCCCGCGACCGCCAGCAGGACGAAGAACGCGGCGATCTCCGCGTCGGTGAGCCGGTCACCGTCGACCTCGGCGGTGACGAGCGCGCTGATCAAGTCGTCACCCGGGTTCGCCCGCCGGTCGGCAGCCAGGGCGCCGGCCACCTGATGCAGATACATCTGACTTCCGACCAACACCTCCAACGGGTTTCGCCCGTTCAGATACTCCGGGTCGCCCCACGACACCAGCGCGTCCGCGGCCTCGGCCACCTGCTGCCGCTCGGATTCGGGGATGCCGACCATGTCCGACAGCGTTCGGATCGGCAACTCCTTGGCGCAGAGGTCGACGAAGTCTGCGCCGGTGCCCGCGGCGCGCAGCTCCCCGACGATCTCCTTGGCGTTGGCCTTGATCGAGTCCTCGATCCGGCGGACCTGCCGCGGTGTGAACGCGGCGTGCACGACCTTGCGAATCATGGTGTGTCGCGGGGCATCCATCGCCAGGAACGACTGCGAGGCCTCGAGCAGTTCCTCGGGCACGTTCTCGAACAGCACGCCCTTGCCGGACAGGAACGTCTCGCTGTCCTTGCTGATGGTCACGATGTCGGCGTGCCGGGTCACCGCCCAGTAGCCCCGGTCCTCGGGGTCCGGCATCAGCGAGTCCTCGACGGGTGGGTGCCAGCTGACCGGTCTGGCTGCGCGCAGTTCGGCGAACGACGTCTCGCGGGCGGCGGCGGTCGTGGCCCAGAACGCGCGGGAGGACAGGTCGATCGGGTCGTACGGACGATCGCGCCGCACAGGCTGGATGGAAGTCGATGTGAGCGGTGACACAGTCATGCTGGTGACAGTAAGTCTGGACAGTGTGTCTAGTCAAGGTGCCGCCGACCCGGCTAGGCTTCCCCCATGGCGTCGGTGACCAGAAGGCCACAGGCCAATCGGCAGGAACGCCGGGAGCAGATCGAGCGACTGCTGCTCGACGCGACCGAGCGCCTAATGGCCGACGGGGCCAGCTTCACCGAGCTCAGCGTCGACCGACTCGCCACCGAGGCGGGCATCTCCCGCGCCAGCTTCTACGTCTACTTCGAGGACAAGGGCGATCTGCTGCGCCGGTTGGCGGGTCAGGTCTTCGACGACCTGGCCGCCGCCGCGGAGCGCTGGTGGGGGGTGTCCCGTCGCCGCGACCCGGCCGACGTGCTGGCCGCGATGACGGCCCTGGTGGCCACTTACCGCCACCACCAACCGTTGCTGGTGGCGCTCAACGAGATGGCGGGCTACGACGCCGCGGTGGGTGCCACGTACCGGGAGATCCTCGCCGCGATCGCCACGCGTCTGGCGGCTGTGATCGATGCCGGACGGGACGACGGGTTCATCCGTCGCGAGTTGTCGGCGCAGACGGCCGCGACCAGCCTGACCTGGATGGTCGAGCGCACCTGTCAGCAGACCCTGCCCGGCACCCCGGAGTCCGGCGACGGCGAGCTAGCTGCCACCCTGACTCAGATCATCTGGGGCGCACTATATCTCGAGGCGCCCTAATCTTCCCGCCGAGTGTGGACTTCTGCCACGCCTCAGCCGGGAGAACCGTACGAGAACTCCACACTCGGCGGCGGGAAGGTCTAGACGGCGACTAGGTCGTCGGCGTGCACGGCGGGCCGGCGCATCTCGGCAGGCAGCTCGGACGTCGAACGGCCGACCATGGTGCTCAATTCCGCTGCGTCGTAAGCGACCACGCCGCGTGCGACCACCGTGCCGTCCAGAGCGCGGAGCTCGACGACGTCGCCACCGTGGAACCGGCCGGACACCTCGGTGATCCCCGCGGGCAACAGCGAACGCCGCTGACCGACCACCGCGCGCACGGCGCCGTCGTCGAGCATCAGGGCGCCCGTCGACTCGGCGGCATACCTGACCCAGAACCGTCGCGACGACATGCGTTCGGGGCGTGGCGCGAAGACCGTTCCCACCGACGCCTCCGACAGCGCCGCGCCCGCATCGGCGGCCGCGGCCAGCAGGACTGGCACCCCGGCGTCGGCGGCAAGCAGGGCTGACGACAGCTTGGACGCCATGCCGCCGGTCCCCAGCCGACTGCCACCGCCGGCGATGACGCCGTCCAGGTCGTCGGCACCGGTCACCTCGGAGATGAAGCGCGCGTTGCCCTTTCGGGGATCTGAGTCGTAGAGCCCGTCGATGTCGGAGAGCAGAACCAGGGCGTCCGCGCCGACGAGATGGGCCACCAGCGCGGACAGCCGGTCGTTGTCACCGAAGCGAATCTCGTTGGTGGCAACGGTGTCGTTCTCGTTGACGATGGCCACGGCGTGCAACGCCCGCAGCCGATCCAGCGTGCGCTGGGCGTTGGTGTGCTGCACGCGCATCGAGATGTCGTGGGCACTCACCAGTACCTGCCCGACGGTGCGGTCGTAGCGGCCGAACGCCGCGCTCCAGGCGTTCACCAGGGCCACCTGCCCGACGCTCGCCGCGGCCTGCTTGGTGGCAAGGTCGGTCGGGCGCCGCGACAGCCCCAGCGGCTCGATGCCCGCGGCGATCGCGCCCGACGACACGATGACGACGTCCGAACCGGCCTTCATCCGCGCCTGAATCGCATCGGCCAGCGACGCCAGCCGGCTGGCGTCGAACATGCCGGTCGGCGTGGTCAGTGCCGTGGTGCCGATCTTGACGACGACGCTACGGGCCGTGCGGATGGCGTCGCGGTGCGCGCTGGTCACGACTGCTCGTCGTACTGGCGACTTTCCCGTCGCTGCTTGCGGGCGATCTTGCGCTCGTCGGCGCGGACCCGGTCGTCCTGCTCGAGCCGCAGGTCCGTGCCACGGCCCGACATGGTGACCTCGACGCCGGCAGGTGTCTGCGGCTCCCAGTCGAAGGTCACGTCGCCGATGGTGACCGCGCACCCGGACTTGGCGCCCTGCTTGAGCAGCTCGTCCTCGACGCCGAGTCGTGCCAACCGGTCCCCCAGGTAGCCGACGGCTTCGTCGTTGGTGAAGTCGGTCTGGGCGATCCAGCGCTCGGGGCGCGTCCCGCGCACCACGAAGCCGCCCTCGCCGTCGGAGCTCACGGTGAAACCGCTCTCGTTGACCGGGATGGGACGGATCACGGGGCGACGCGCCGCCACCACCGGTTGTGCCGCGCGGTACGCCGCCACCATGTCCCACAGCGCGAACGTCAACGGGCGCAACCCGTCTCGGGTCACGGTCGAGATCTCGAAGACGGGCCAGCCGTACCGCTGCGCCACTTCCTCGCGGAGGAAGTCGGCGAGCTCACGGGCGTCGGGAACGTCGATCTTGTTCAGCACCACCGCGCGCGGACGGTCGACGAGGTCGCCAAGGGAGGAGTCGCCCTGCAGCGTCGGGGTGTATGCCTTCAGTTCGGCTTCGAGGGCGTCGATGTCGGACACCGGATCGCGGCCGGGCTCCATCGTGGCGCAGTCGACGACGTGCACCAGCACCGCGCACCGCTCGATGTGACGCAGGAAGTCCAGACCCAAGCCACGCCCGTCGGACGCGCCGGGGATGAGGCCGGGAACGTCGGCCACGGTGAAGGTGTTCTCGCCCGCCGACACCACGCCGAGGTTCGGCACCAGCGTGGTGAACGGATAGTCGGCGATCTTCGGCTTGGCCGCCGAGATGACCGAGACCAGTGACGACTTGCCCGCGGACGGAAAGCCGACCAGGCCGACGTCGGCCACGGTCTTCAGTTCGAGGGTGAGATCGCGGGCCTGGCCCTTTTCGCCAAGCAGCGCGAAGCCGGGTGCCCGGCGTGCCTTCGACGACAGTGCCGCGTTGCCGAGTCCGCCGCGGCCGCCGACCGCGGCCTCGAACCGGGTGCCCTCACCGGTCAGGTCGGCCAGCATCCGACCGTCCGCGTCGACGACGACGGTGCCGTCGGGGACGCGGAGCTCTAGATCCTCGCCTGCGGCGCCGTCGCGGTTGTTGCCCATGCCCTGCTTGCCGGACGGGGCGTCCACGTGCGGGTGGAAGTGAAAGTCCAGCAGCGTGTGCACCTGCGGGTCGACGACGAACACGATGCTTCCACCGTTGCCGCCGTTGCCGCCGTCGGGTCCCCCGAGGGGCTTGAACTTCTCGCGATGTACCGAGGCGCAGCCTCTACCGCCGTTGCCGGCTTTCGCGTGAATGACCACGCGGTCGACGAAACGGGGCATGGCAGGTCCTTTCCAAATCGAAATCTACGTTTTGCTGAGCTTGTGCGAGAGCCGAGCCGCAAAACGTCGATCTCGACTTGGTGTTAGGCCTCCGCGCGGACGGTGCGAACGATGTTCACGGTCTTGCGACCGCGCTTCTCACCGAACTCGACTGCGCCGGGGGCGGTGGCGAACAGGGTGTCGTCGCCGCCACGGCCGACGTTGACGCCGGGGTGGAAGTGGGTTCCACGCTGACGCACGATGATCTCGCCCGCCTTGACGACCTGACCACCGAACCGCTTGACGCCGAGGCGCTGTGAGTTCGAGTCGCGACCGTTGCGTGAGCTGGAAGCGCCCTTCTTGTGTGCCATTTAGTTCGCTCCCCTACTACTTGATTCCGGTGACTTTGACGACCGTCAGCTTCTGCCGGTGGCCCTGCCGCTTGTGGTAGCCGGTCTTGTTCTTGAACTTGTGGATGCGGATCTTCGGGCCCTTGGTGTGCTCGAGCACCTCAGCGGTGACGGCAACCTTCTCCAGGTCCTTCGCGGCGGTGGTGACGTTCGCACCATCGACGACGAGCGCCACCGGAAGCGAGACGGATTCGCCGGCCTCGATCTCCAGCTTCTCCACCTTGACTATGTCACCGACCGCGACCTTGTACTGCTTGCCGCCGGTCTTGACGATTGCGTAGGTCGCCATCGTTTGCGTCATCCTCATCTTCGCTTGCGGGCGCGCGCCACCCGGGGGCTGCGTGCGCGGGTCTTTGGTGCGGGGATCATGAGCCCCGCGTGTCACCGGCTCGGCTACCGAGCCTGCAGACAACTGTGCAAGGGTACGTGACCAGCGGGTAGAGGGTCAAACCGCGACCCACTCCGCGACGCGTACTGCCTCATGAAACCGGTGGACCTGCGGGGCGGGCGGCTGCCCGCCGACGTCGGGGCCGGCCGGTGACCGCGACGACGGGCTCGTCGTCGGAGTCATCGTCGTCGTCCTCGTCGTCAGAGTCGTCGTCGTCCTCGTCGGAATCAAGGTCGTCGTCCTCGTCGTCATCCGAGTCGTCGTCGTCCGAATCCTCGTCGTCGATGACTTCGATGTCGTCGTCGTCCTCGTCGTCGTCGTCGTCGTCCTCATCATCATCGAGGTCGTCGTCGGAGTCCTCGTCGTCCGAGTCATCGTCATCGTCGGACTCGTCGTCGGACTCGTCGGCCAGCACTTCCTCGACGGGCTCGGTCGCCGCGATGTCCTCGGACCCCTCGACCACGGTGTCTTCGGCGCCTTCGGAGACGTCGCCGTCCTCCTCGTCGCCTTCCTCACGGCCGGTGGCCGCTGCCATGGCGCGGAACATCGGATGCTCCCCCGCGGCGTGCACGGGCACCTTGGCGACCTGGACCTCTTCTGCGGGCCGGCCACCCTTCTTGCCGCGCTTGCTGCGGCGGCCGGTCCCCGGCTCGCTGTTGCGGCCGGCGGCGGACCCGGAGTCCACCGGGTCGCCGTGCAGCATGATGCCGCGCCCGGCGCAGTGTGAGCAGGTCGTCGAGAAGGCCTCGATGAGCCCGGTACCCAGCTTCTTGCGGGTGAGCTGCACCAGGCCCAGCGACGTGACCTCGGAGACCTGATGACGGGTGCGATCGCGCGCGAGCGCTTCGGTCAGCCGCCTCAGCACCAGATCGCGGTTGGACTCCAACACCATGTCGATGAAGTCGATGACGATGATGCCGCCGATGTCGCGCAACCTGAGCTGCCGGACGGTCTCCTCGGCGGCTTCGAGGTTGTTGCGGGTGACGGTCTGTTCGAGGTTGCCGCCCGAACCGGTGAACTTGCCGGTGTTGACGTCGACGACCGTCATGGCCTCGGTGCGGTCGATGACCAGTGTGCCGCCGGACGGCAGCCAGACCTTGCGGTCCATCGCCTTGGTCAGCTGTTCGTCGATGCGGTGCACCGCGAACACGTCAGGACCACCTGAGGCGGCGGACTCGTACTTCGTCATGCGCGGAAGGAGTTCTGGCGCAACCGAAGTCACGTAGTCGCTGATGGTGTTCCAGGCGTCGTCACCGGACACGACGAGGCCACTGAAGTCCTCGTTGAACAAGTCGCGGATGACCTTGACCAACACGTCCGGTTCTTCGTACAGCGCCATCGCGGCGCCCGCGGCCTTGCCGGTGAGCTCGGTGGCCTTGGCCTCGACCTGAGCCCACCGCTCCTGCAACCGGTTGACGTCGGTGCGGATGTCGTCTTCCTTGACGCCCTCCGAGGCCGTGCGGATGATCACGCCGGCGTCGGCCGGGACGACCTCGCGAAGGATCTCCTTCAACCGCTGACGTTCGGTGTCGGGCAGCTTGCGGCTGATGCCGGTCGACGAGGCGCCCGGCACGTAGACCAGGTAGCGGCCGGCGAGGGAGATCTGCGTGGTCAGCCGGGCGCCCTTGTGCCCGACCGGGTCCTTGCTGACCTGCACGACGACGTAGTCCCCGGGCTTGAGCGCCTGTTCGATCTTGCGCTGGGCACCGCCGAGTCCGGCTGCCTCCCAGTTGACCTCGCCGGCGTAGAGGACGCCGTTGCGGCCACGGCCGATGTCGACGAACGCCGCCTCCATGGAGGGCAGCACGTTCTGGACGATGCCGAGGTAGATGTTGCCGACGAGCGACACCTGAGCGGCGGACGTCACGAAGTGCTCGACGACGACGCCGTCCTCCATGACCGCGATCTGGGTGTAGCGGGCGCCTTCGTGCGGCGGCTCGCTGCGAACCTTGTCGCGGACGACCATGACCCGCTCGACGGCCTCGCGACGGGCCAGGAACTCGGCCTCGCTCAGGATCGGGGGGCGACGGCGGCCGGCGTCGCGGCCGTCACGGCGGCGCTGACGCTTGGCTTCCAGGCGCGTCGAACCCGCAATGCCCTGGATCTCCCCGTCACCGGAGGACTTGTTGGAGGCCTTCGCGGCCCGCGGCTGACGCTCGTGGACGACGGTGTTGGGCGGGTCGTCGGCCGAGGTGGCGTCGTCGCCGTCGGAATCTCCGGCACCGCCACCGGTCTTGCGGCGGCGACGTCGCCTGCGGCGACGGTTGGCTCCGTCGGCACCGGTGCTGTCGTCGTCGCCACCTTCGTCGTCGGCCCCGTCGTCGTCGGAGCCCTCGTCGTCGGCACCCTCTTCGGAGTCGCCCTGGTCGACGGCGTCGTCCTGACCGTCGCCGTCGACGTCGCCGTCTTCGCTTTGTTCTCCGCGTCCCCTGCCCCGACCACGGCGGCCACGACGGCGCCGCTTGTTCGCGGGGCGATCGTCCTGGTCGTCGTCGGAATCGCCCGACGCGTCGTCGTCATCCTCGTCGTCGTCCTCGTCCACGTCGTCGAGGTCGTCGGGCACCACGACTGCGCGGGGCGGGACGAATGCGACGGGCTGGGGTGCGACGAACAGCGGCATGTAGGCAGCTGGCGCGGTGTTGGGTGGCAGTGGTTCCGGCACTGGAGGCGGCTCGGGCTCCACCTCGAGAGCCTGCGCCGACGGCGCGGCGCGGTGGGCAGCCGGCTCGACGAAGACGCCGGCGGCGTCAAGGCTCAGCTGAGCCGGCGCATCCTCGTCGCGCTGGGTCTCTCCGGGTAGCTCGAATGGGGCGGCAAAATCACGGTCAGCCACGTACTCTCCTCAAGCCCCCGGGCGCGTCGTTCTGACGCGGCCACGCGAGGGCTTCCGCTATGGACCCGTGGAACTCTTCCCGGGCTTGTCATGGTCTCGCTCCGAGCAGTTCGTGAGAACCCTCAGTGCCTGGCTGAATGATGGCTGGACTTCGCGCCGCACTCGGAACCTGTCCTAGGTGGTCGCGCTCGTCCAAGTCTTCATCCGGGATTCCAGCTCCGTTATGAAGCCAGTCACCCTTGGCCAGTATCCCACATCGCGGCGGTGGCTCCGACGAGGTGCCGATCTAGCCCCGGCTGGCAGCTAACGGCCGGGGAACCACAACTCGATCTCGCGGGCGGCGGACTCGGGCGAATCAGAGCCGTGGACGAGGTTGTCTTGGGTGACCAAGGCCAGGTCGCCGCGGATGGTGCCGGGAGCGGCCTTCTCGACCGGATCGGTGCCGCCGGCGAGCTGACGGAAGGCGGCAATGGCCCGCGGGCCCTCGGCGATCACGGCCACGACCGGACCCGAGGTGATGAACTCCAGCAGCGAACCGAAGAACGGCTTGTCCTCGTGTTCGGCGTAGTGCTTCCGCGCGAGCTCCTCGCTGACGTTCTTCAGTTCAAGGGCCGCAATGGTCAAGCCCTTGCGCTCGATTCGGCCGAGAATTTCCCCAACGAGGAGGCGCTTCACGCCATCGGGCTTAACGAGTACCAGCGTCCGCTCAGTCACGGCGAGGAAGCCTACCCGTCGGTCGGCGGAGACTGCTGACCGGGCAGCAGGCCGCGGTCCTGCCGACGCTTGACCTCAGCGCGCAGGTAGGCGATCAGCAACCACACCGCCGCGAAGACGACGCCGATGAAGCAGATGGCCGGGTGGATGACGACCCCGCCGATCAACACCACCTGCATGCCCAGATTGGCCTTGAGCGCCCACGGCTTGCCCTGCACGCCCGCCAGCAGGATCAGGATGCCGGTGACCCCAAGCAGGAAGCCGCCGCTGACCCACGTCAACCCGCCGTGAGAGTTCGATACCACCGGCAGCGCAAGGAGAACCACGATGACCTCGAGGATCAGCGTGCCGGCCATGACGCCGCGGAAGCTCTTCCACGGGTCGGGTCCCACTGGTCTCTGGTCCACCGGCTCGCTCACGACGGGTCCCGTCCGAAGAGGGTGCGGGCGGCACCCGCGGTCACGACCGACCCGGTGATGACGATGCCGCTGCCCGAGAACGAGTCCTCGTTCCCGCTGTCCTCGGCAAGGGCGATCGCGGTCTCGATGGCGTCGGGCAACGTCTGCGCGGTGACGACGCGATCCTGGCCGAAGTGTTCTTCGGCGCGCATGGCGAGGCCCTCGACGTCGAGGGCACGCGGTGAGCCGTTGTGCGTCACCACGAGCTGGTCGAAGGCGGGTTCGAGCGCGGCCAGGATGCCGTCGACGTCCTTGTCGCCCATCACCGATACGACGCCGACCAGGTGGCGGAAGTCGAACTCGTCGGCGAGCGCCGTGGTCAACGCCGCCGCACCTGCCGGATTGTGCGCCGCGTCGACGAACACCGTTGGCGCGCTGCGCATGCGCTCCAAGCGACCGGGGCTCGACGCGTTCGCGAAGCCTTCCCTGACGGCGTCGACGTCGAGCTGACGGTCGGCGCCGGCCCCGAAGAACGCCTCGACGGCGGCGAGCGCGAGCAGGGCGTTGTGCGCCTGGTGCTCACCGTGCAGCGGCAGGAACACCTCGGGGTACACCCCGCCGAGTCCCTGAAGTTCGAGAAGTTGCCCACCGATGGCGACCTGACGTCGGAGCACCGCAAACTCGGAACCCTCCCGCGCGACCGCGGCGTCGGCCCGAACCGCCTCTGCGAGAATGACTTCCATTGCCTCGGGGGTCTGCTGACCGATGATCGCCACGGTGCTCAGGTCGACGTCGGGGGCGACGGGATCTGGCAACCGCTTGACGATGATGCCGGCCTTCTCGCCGGCGATCTCGGCGATGGTGTCCCCGAGGTAGTCGGTGTGGTCCAAACCGATCGGCGTGATGACCACCACGGGCGCGTCGACGACGTTGGTGGCGTCCCACCGGCCACCGAGGCCGACCTCGATGACGGCGACGTCGACCGGTGCATCGGCGAACGCCGCGAACGCCATCGCCGTGACGACCTCGAACTTGCTCATGCGGGGGCCGCCGTTCGCCTCGGATTGCTGGTCGACGAGTTCGACGAAGGGTTCCAGTTCGCGGTAGGTCTCGACGTAGAGGGCCGGGGAGATGGGCTTGCCGTCGATCGAGATGCGCTCCACGGCGGACTGCAGGTGTGGGCTGGTCGTGCGACCGGTCCGGCGATGCAGGGCCGTCAGCAGCGAGTCGACGATCCTGGTGACCGACGTCTTCCCGTTGGTCCCGGCGACGTGGATCGTCGGGTACGCCCGCTGAGGCGAGCCGAGCAGTTCCATCAGCGCCGAGATCCGCGCCGTGCTCGGCTCGATCTTGGTCTCGGGCCAGCGCTGGTCCAGCAGGTGCTCCACCTGGAGCAGCGCCGCAATCTCGTCGGGTGTCGGCTCTGGAGTCGGTTCGGGTGTCGGCTCGCCCGTTGGCTCGGTCATGACAGGCCGGCGAGCCGGGCGGTGATCCGCTCGACCTCTTCCCCGGCGACCTGCTGCCGGGTACGGATCTTGTCGACGACCGCGTCGGGCGCCTTGGCCAGGAACTCCTCGTTGCCGAGCTTGGCGGTGGTCTGCGCCAGGTCCTTCTGCGCGACGGCGAGGTCCTTCTCCAGCCGCTTCCGCTCGGCCGCCACGTCGACGGTGCCCGAGGTGTCCAACTCGACGAGCACCATCCCGTTGGACAACCGGACTTCGACCGCGGCCGACGGCGTGAACCCGTCCTCGGGCTCGGTGAGCCACGCCAGCGAGGTGACGGCCGCGACCTGGGTCGACACGTCGGCCTCAGCGATGCCGACCAGACGCGCAGGCACCCGCTGCCGATCGTTGAGGCCCTGGTCGCTTCGGAACCTTCGGACCTCGGTGACCAGCTTCTGCATGTCCGCGACGCGGCGACCGGCCACGGGGTCGAGGGCGTACCCCGACGGCTGCGGCCAGTCAGCGATCACGAGGGACTCCCGCCCGGTGAGCGTCTTCCACAGCGTCTCGGTGACGAACGGCATCACGGGATGCAGCAGCTTGAGCAGACTGTCGAGCACGGTCGCCAACACGGCGTTCGTGGCACCGTCCGGCCGCTCGGCCAGCTGAACCTTGGCCAGCTCGAGGTACCAGTCACAGAACTCGTCCCACGCGAAGTGGTAGAGCGATTCGCACGCCCGGCTGAACTCGTAGCGGTCGAAGGCCGAATCCACTTCGGCCCGAACCTCTTCCAGCCTGCCGAGGATCCAGCGGTCGGCATCGGTGAGCTCGTCGGCACCGGGCAACGGGGCAATAGCCGCCCCATTCATCAGCGCGAACTTGGTGGCGTTGAACAACTTGGTCGCGAAGTTGCGCGAGGCGCGGGCGTAGTCCTCGCCGATCGACATGTCGCCGCCGGGATTGGCGCCGCGAGCAAGGGTGAACCGCAGCGCGTCGGCGCCGTAGGCGTCGACCCAGTCCAACGGGTCGATGCCGTTGCCCTTGGACTTGCTCATCTTTCGGCCGAACTCGTCGCGGATCAGGCCGTGCAGGAAGACGTTCTCGAACGGCACCTGCGGGGGGCGGGTGCCACCGGCGGTGATCGCGTCGTCGTCGCCGACGAAGGTGCCGAACATCATCATCCTGGCCACCCAGAAGAAGATGATGTCGTAGCCGGTGACGAGAACGCTTGTCGGATAGAACTTGTCGAGCTCCGGGGTGCGGTCGGGCCAGCCCATCGTCGAGAACGGCCACAGCGCCGAGGAGAACCACGTGTCCAACACGTCGGGGTCCTGCTCCCACCCCTCGGGTGGCGTCTCGTCCGGCCCGACGCAGACCTTCTCGCCGTTCGGGCCGTGCCAGACCGGGATCCGGTGACCCCACCACAGCTGACGCGAGATGCACCAGTCGTGCATGTCGTCCACCCATGCAAACCAGCGCGGTTCCAGGCTGGCGGGGTGAATCACGGTGTCGCCGTTGCGCACTGCGTCACCCGCCGCCTTGGCCAGCGATTCGACGCGCACCCACCACTGCAGGCTCAGTCGCGGCTCGATGGGCTCGCCGCTGCGCTCGGAGTGTCCGACGCTGTGCAGGTACGGCCGCTTCTCCTCGACGATGCGGCCCTCGGCCGCGAGCGCCTCCCGCACGGCGACGCGCGCGTCGAAGCGGTCCATCCCGTCGAACCGGGTTCCGGTGCCTGCGATGCGGCCCTTCGTGTCCATGATCGACGGCATCGGCAGGTTGTGCCGGACGCCGATCTCGAAGTCGTTCGGATCGTGGGCGGGCGTGACCTTGACTGCGCCGGTGCCGAATTCGGGGTCGACGTGTGCGTCGGCGACCACGATGATCTGGGTGTCCAGGAACGGGTGGGGCAGACGCTGACCGACCAGCGCCCGGTACCGATCGTCGTCGGGGTGCACGGCGATCGCGGTGTCACCGAGCATCGTCTCGACCCGCGTGGTGGCCACCACCAGATGTGGCTGCGCGTCGTCCATCGACCCGTATCGGAACGAGACCAGCTCGCCCTCGACGTCGGAGTACTTGACCTCGAGGTCGGAGATCGCCGTCTGCAAGACCGGTGACCAGTTGACCAGCCGCTCGGCCTGATAGATCAGGTTCGCGTCGTAGAGCCGCTTGAAGATGGTGCGCACCGCGCGAGACAGGCCCTCGTCCATGGTGAAGCGGTCGCGACTCCAGTCGACGCCGTCACCGATGCGGCGCATCTGCCCGCCGATCGTGCCGCCGGATTCGCGCTTCCAGTCCCACACCTTGTCGACGAACAGCTCGCGGCCGAAGTCTTCCTTGGTCTTGCCGTCGACGGCGAGCTGCTTCTCCACCACGCTCTGGGTGGCGATGCCTGCGTGGTCCATGCCGGGCAGCCACAGCACCTCGTAGCCCTGCATGCGCTTGCGCCGGGCCAGCGCGTCCATCAGCGTGTGGTCGAGGGCATGGCCCATGTGCAGGCTGCCCGTCACGTTCGGTGGCGGCAGGACGATCGAATAGGGCGGCTTTTCGCTCGACGGATCGGCGGTGAAGTAACCCGCGTCGACCCAGCCCTGGTACAGCTCGGTCTCTACCGCGGCCGGATCCCACGACTTGGGTAGGGCTTGCACCCCTGGGCTATCTGCGGATTTCGGGCTGACGGTCACCTCGACAGTGTAGGAACTCCCGACGGGCTGACATAAAAGCCCCCGACGACGAGCAGTTACAGCCGTTCGGTCTTCATCGTCACACCCGCGGCGGGGAGGCGGGCCAGCAGTGCGTCGCCGAGAGCGGTCGCGGGCGTGAGCACGCCGCGCAGGTCGGAGAGGGCGTCGCGGTCCAGCGCGAGCGCCAGCCCACACTCGCCCAACAACACCGACGTCGCCTTGTACCCGGGGTCGCCCTGCTGCGACATGGTCGCCCGGTAGCGCGCCCCGCTGGTGGTCGTGGTGTAGGTCTCGACCGTGTAGTGCCCGTTCTCGCGGGCCCGCTCGCTCGGCCCGGTGCCCGGCTTCGGTAGCACGCGTTCGACCAGGCTGCGGGGCAGCTTGTCGAAGTACCGGCTGCCGAGGCCAAGCACCGCGGCGTTGGCGGCCGTGCCGAGCGCCGCCGCGACGGGTGCCACCACCGAGGACCCCACGCTCATGTTCTCCGAGTACCGGAACGACCGGCCGTACGCCCAGTCGAGCAACGCGTTGCTGCGCCGCACGATTCGCGAGTTCGTCGCGCCCATCACGAACGCGCCCGTCCAAATGCCGTCGAGTTCGGGGGCGATGTCTCGCCCGCGGCGCCACGGGGTGTCGGACTGGTGGCCGAGTTCGGGCTCGGCGGCGCGGTCCGTGCTGAGCGTGTACGGATCGCTCATCGCCCGGCGCGCCTCGGGATCGGTCGACGAGGTGTGCATCACCTCGATCATCGAAGCCGCGGTGCCCCCCGACACGCCGCCCGCGAAGCCGCGCAGCACGAAGTTGGTCTCCCCCAGCTGGCCGGCTCCGTCGGCGAGCGCCCGCTTGTAGAGCGCGTACACCGTGAGATCCGAAGGGATCGAGTCGAATCCGCACGAGTGCACGATGCGGGCACCGTTGTCGGCGGCTTCCTTCCCGAACAGGTCGGCACTCTCCCTGATGAACATCGTCTCGCCCGTCAGGTCGGCGTAGTCCGTTCCCGCGGCCGCGCACGCGGCGACCACGGGGAGCCCGTACTTGGTGTACGGCCCGACGGTGGCGACGACCACCCGGGTGCGGGCGGCCATGTCGTTCAGGGTGGACGGCTGGCCCGCTTCGGCTTCGATCAGCTCCCAGCCACTAGCGGCGTCGCCGAGGGATTCGCGGACGTCACGGAGCTTGGCCACCGATCGGCCCGCCAGCGCGATGCGCGCCGCACCGCCCACCTTCGCCAGGTACTGCGCCGTCAACTTGCCGACGAACCCGGTCGCCCCGTAGAGCACGATGTCGAATTCACGCTGTGCTTCGGTCATGACCCCAAGCTACCGGGACGTCATCCGAGGGTGTCCGGAAGCTCCTCGTCCTCACCACGCAGATGGCGACCCAGAAACGCCAGGATCACCTGGTACCAGATCTTCGTGTGCTGCGGCGCGAGCACCCAGTGCCCCTCGGTCGGGAAGTACAGGAACCTGTGCGGGCTGGTGCCGTCGTCCGCGGCGGGCAACCCGGACCGGGTCAGCAATTCGAACCAGAGTCGCAGGCCCTCGCCGATCGGCACCCGATAGTCCTTGTCGCCGTGGATGACGAGCGTCGGGGTGGAGATGTCGCCGACGCTGCGATGCGGCGAGTTCCGCTCGGCCATCTCGGCCGTCATCTCGCGGGCCCACCAGTAGCCGCCGTCGGTGGTGGGGCCGAACTGGTCGAGCGCCCACAGGCTGGCGTGGGTGACGATCGCGTCGAACCGGTCGGTGTGACCGGCGATCCAGTTGGCCATGTACCCGCCGAAGGATCCGCCCATCGCCGCCGTGCGCGTCGCGTCGACCCTCGGGTGTCGCAGCGCCGCGTCGGTAGCCGCCATCAGGTCGGTATACGGCGCGAATCCCCATGCGCCCCAGCCGCGCTGGATGAAGTCCTGTCCGTATCCGGTCGACAGCGCCGGGTCGGGCATCAGGACCGCATACCCCCGCGCGGCCAGCAGCCAGGGGTTCCAGCGCCAGTGCCAGGTGTTCCAACTGCCCAGCGGGCCGCCGTGGATCCACAGCACGAGCGGTGCGAGCGCGTCGGCCTCGGAGTCGGGACTGGGAAGCACCAACCACGACCGCACCTCGGTGCCGTCGTCCGCGACGGCAGACACGTCCACCACTTCTCCTGGCAGGGTTGGCATCTCGACGCACGGCAACACCGTGACGGAGCCGTCGCGGTCGATCCGGACGGGGTGCGGTGCAGCGGCATAGGAGCTGCGCAGCGCGAAGAGCACGCCGCCGGGGACGGGACGCACGTCGGTGTAGCTGAAGTCGTCGTCGGTCAGACGCGTCACCGACGAGTCGGCGGCGTCGACGAGGAACACCGGCCGACGACCTGCGTCGTCGGCGGTGACGACCAGCGCAGAGCCGTCGGTGGTCCACGCGACGGAAGCAGGCCATCGGTCCCAGTCGGCCGCCACCGTGGTGAACGTTTCACCGAACTTCATGTGACACAGCGTGATTCGTGGCGCCAGCTCGGGCGTCGAGTGGGACTCTCTGACGAACGCCACCGCGGAGCCGTCGGGCGAGATCGCGGGGGCGCCAAGATCGGCACCAGGGTCGTCGGCGATCGTCGTCCGCTCGCCGGTTTCGACGTCGACCCGCACCAGCTCGTGGCGGATCGAGGCGCCGGGACCGGGCACCGCCCACGACACCACGGCGAACCGACCGTCGGCACTGAGGTCGACGTCCGCCTCGCGCAGGCCACCACCGGGCCGGGGTGTGACGTCGCGCCGGCCTGCCACGTCGACGAGATGCGGTTCGGCGGGGCCGATGTCGTGATCCCAGTGCCGCACGGGATAGCCGGTGTGCAGCACCGCCGACACCTTGGTGTCCTTGCGCAACGCGCGCAGTCGCTCGTCGTCGGCGACGTCGGCCGCCGACGGCATCAGCGACGCGGTGACCAGAGTGACGTCGGCTGCGCGGGCGGCG
>NZ_MVOC01000019.1 GCF_002043095.1 Mycobacterium sp. AT1
TCGGCGCCCTCGCCCACAACAACGACCGCCTGGCCTGCCTCTGCGACACCGACGACTGCCCCGCGGCGCAGAACCCGCCCTCGACGGGGGTGGTGGTCTACGTGATCGCGAGCGCGGACACCCTCGAGGAACGGCACGCGCCACCCCTGCCGCCACCACCGCCCGACGTACCCAGTGAGCCGCCGACGTCAGACAGCGCCGACCGCTCGAGCGACCCTGCGCCACAAGTTGAGTCGCGCGAGGGCGTCCCCGCCGACCCAGCCGACGAGCGCACCGCCCTCGACGGCGACGCCCCGGCCATGTTCAGCAAGCCGCTGCGCGAGCTGACGCTCACCGAAGCCCTCACCCCCACCCCGGGTCGGCTGGCCAGCCTGCGGCCCGCCGCCCTGATGGGTGGCCAGTTCCTACCCGGCGCCATCGCCTGCCGAGCCACAGTCGGCGCGACCATCACCCGGATCGTCCACCCCGGCCAAGCCCCACCGGAACCCCGATACCGACCGTCGAAGAAGCTGGCCGACTTCGTCCGCTGCCGCGACCTGACGTGTCGCTTCCCCGGCTGCAGAGTGCCGGCCACGAATTGTGACGTGGACCATACGATTCCGTGGCCATGGGGGCCGACCGCGGCGTCCAACCTCAAATGTCTGTGCCGAAGACACCACTTGCTGAAAACGTTTTGGGGCGGTCAAAGCGGTTGGCGCGACCGGCAACTCGACGACGGCACGATCGTCTGGACCGCACCCGACGGGCGGAGCTATATCACCACCCCGGGTAGCCGCCTGCTGTTCCCCGAACTCAGCGAGCCCACTGCATCGGTGGTTGCCTCAGAGGTCCCCAGGGCACACACCGCGGGACTGACCATGCCCCGACGCAAGACCACCCGCGCCCAAGACCGCGCCAGCCGCGTCCAACGGGACCGCGAGACAGCTTGAGCACCAACGCAACACGGCGGCCCAGGCCGAAGCCCGGACCGCCCCGTCGGCGGAACGCTGGTGCTTACATCGCCGGAGGAGCAGGCGGCATCAGCACGGTGTCGATCATGTAGACCGTCGCGTTGGCGGTCTGCACGCCACCGCACACCAGGCCGGCATCGTTGACCTTGAGCTCAGAGCCCATGCCGGTCACGGTGACCTCGCCACCCTCGACCGTCTTGTGCGTACCGACGACCTGTTCGGGGCTCAGCCGTCCCGGCACCACGTGGTAGGTCAGGATGCTGGTCAGCAGGGGAGCGTCGACCTTGAGCTTGTCGATGGTCGCCGGGTCGATCTTCTTGAACGCGTCATCGGTCGGCGCGAACACGGTGAACTCGCCGCTGTTGAGCGTGTCGACCAGGTTGACCGCCGGGTTCAGCTGGCCGGATACGGCCGCGGTCAGGGTGGTCAGCATCGGGTTGTTCGACGCCGCGACCGCGACGGGATCCATCGACATTCCCTGCACCGAACCAGGTCCGGTCGGGACCTCCTTGGCGTAGGCGGCGCAGCTCGAGCCGACGAGGCCCGCAGCCGGATCCGCCTGGGCCACACCGGTGGAGGTGAGCAGCCCGGCCACGGCCAGCGCTGCGATGGAGGTGCCGGTGACGGCCTTCTTGGTCTTGTCAGTCAGTTTCATCACTGTTCAACTCTCTTCGTAGGAACTACTTGGCCGGGGGCATCAAGACGGTGTCGACCATGTAGACGGTCGCGTTGGCGGTCTTGACGCCACCGCACACCAGGCCGGACTGGTCGAACTTCAGGGCCTCGCCCGCACCGGTGACGTTGACTTCGCCGCCCTCGACCGTCTTGTGCTTGCCCGCGACGTCGGCGGGGCTCAGCTGGCCGGGAATCACGTGGTAGGTCAGGATGCTGGTGAGCAGCGGGGCGTCGGTCTTCAGCTTCTCCAGGGTGGCCGCGTCGATCTTGGCGAACGCGTCGTCGGTCGGTGCGAGCACGGTGAATTCGCCACCGTTGAGGGTGTCGACGAGGTTGACGCCGGGGTTGAGCTTGCCGGAGACCGCCGAGGTCAGCGTCGTGAGCATCGGGTTGTTCGACGCCGCGGTGGCGACCGGGTCCATCGCCATGCCCGCGACGGAGCCGGGGCCCTCGGGGACCTGTGCGGCGTAGCCGGCGCAGCCGGGGCCGACCAGGTCGGCGGCCGGGTCGGCGGCACCGGTCATCGGGGCGGCGCTCGAGGTCGTGCTGCTCATCACGCTGGAGGACATGCTGCTGGCGTCGCTTGAGACGCTGCTTGCGGTGTTGCTGGCGGTCTCGCTAGAACAGGCGGACGTTCCGAGGATGGCCGCTGCGGCCAGGCCTGCTGCTGCGAAGGCCTTGCGCTGAGTCGAGTTCATGACGTGATCACTCCAATGTGTCAGGGACGGCTGGTTTCGCCGTCCTCATGGGGCATTCGCGGTGATGGCGATCACGGATTGGCTGTGAGGGGGCTCGTCATATTGGCGTCACATTCGGTCGGGTCGTCGTCACCCGGCGGACCAGGCGGCACAATGGACCGGTGACCCGGGATCGTGTGCGCGTACTGGTACTTGGCAGCACCGGTTCCATCGGCACGCAGGCACTCGAGGTGATCGCCGCCAACCCCGACCGGTTCGAGGTCGTCGGGCTGGCTGCCGGCGGCGGCAACCCCGACCTGTTGGCCCGCCAGCGAGCTGAGACCGGCGTCACCAATGTCGCCGTTGCGTCGGCGGGGGCTGCCGATCAGATCGGCGACGTCACCTTCGTCGGCGACGACGCTGCGACGCGCCTGGTCGAGAACACCGAGGCCGACGTCGTCCTCAACGCACTCGTCGGCGCGCTGGGTCTGCGCCCGACCCTTGCGGCCCTCGAATCCGGCGCCCGGTTGGCGCTGGCCAACAAGGAGTCGTTGATCGCAGGCGGCCCACTGGTGTTGAAGGCGGCGAAGCCGGGCCAGATCGTGCCCGTGGACTCCGAGCACTCCGCCTTGGCGCAATGCCTGCGCGGCGGTGCCGCCGACGAGGTCGCCCGGCTGGTGCTGACCGCATCGGGTGGTCCGTTCCGAGGGTGGTCGGCCGCTGATCTCGAGGACGTCACCCCTGAGCAGGCCGGTGCCCATCCCACTTGGTCGATGGGCCCGATGAACACGCTCAACTCGGCCTCACTGGTCAACAAGGGGCTCGAGCTGATCGAGACGCACCTCCTGTTCGGCGTCCCCTACGACCGCATCGACGTCGTGGTCCATCCGCAGTCGATCGTGCACTCGATGGTCACCTTCGTCGACGGCTCCACGATCGCCCAGGCGAGCCCCCCGGACATGAAGTTGCCCATCGCGTTGGCGCTCGGGTGGCCGGCACGCGTCCCCGGCGCGGCGTCGCCGTGCGACTTCACCACGGCGTCCACGTGGGAATTCGAACCGCTGGACGACGAGGTCTTCCCCGCCGTGGCGCTCGCGCGCGAGGCGGGCACCGGGGGCGGTTGCCTGACGGCGGTCTACAACGCCGCCAACGAAGAAGCCGCCGAGGCGTTCCTCGCCGGGCGGATTCGATTCCCCGCGATCGTCCGGATCGTCGACGAGGTGCTGCGCGCTGCGGACCAGTGGTCGGCGGAACCGGCTACCGTGGACGACGTACTCGCCGCTCAGGACTGGGCCAAGGACAGGGCCGGTGGCGCGGTCGAGAAGGCAGCACGGGAGGTCGTAGCAACCAGATGATGTTCGCACTGGGCATTGTGCTGTTCGCACTGGCCATCTTGGTCTCGGTGGCGCTGCACGAATGCGGCCACATGTGGGTGGCGCGCGCCACCGGAATGAAGGTGCGCCGCTACTTCGTCGGATTCGGACCGACCGTGTGGTCGACGAAGCGCCGCAACCGACTCGGGTACACCGAGTACGGCCTGAAGGCCGTTCCGCTTGGCGGCTTCTGCGACATCGCGGGGATGACGTCGGTCGAGGAACTCGCCCCCGAGGACCGCCCGTACGCCATGTTCCGCCAGAAGGTGTGGAAGCGGGTCGCGGTGCTGTTCGCGGGACCCGCGATGAACTTCGCCATCGGTCTCGTCCTGCTCTACGCCATCGCCGTGGTGTGGGGACTGCCCAATCTGCACCCGCCCACCGCCGCCATCGTCGGCGAGACGTCCTGCGTGTCGTCCGAGGTCACCAAGGGCAAGCTGGGGGAGTGCACCGGCCAAGGCCCGGCGGCGCAGGCGGGCATCAGGGCCGGCGACACGGTCGTCAAGGTCGGCGACACCGACGTGAAGACCTTCCAGGAGATGGTCGCCGCCGTGCGCAAGCTCAACGCACCGACGCCGTTCGTCGTGGAGCGCACCGAGAACGGGCGCACCGAGGAGTTCACCACCACCGTCGACGTCACCAAGGCCCAGCGCTGGACCAAGGAGGGCAACGGCGCCCCAACCGAAGTCGGTGCGGTCGGCATCGCCGGCGCGCAATTTGGGCCGACGCAGTACAACCCACTTTCGGCGGTGCCGGGGACCGTGGCCTTCACCGGCGACCTGATGGTCGAACTCGGCAAGTCACTGGCCAAGATCCCCACCAAGATCGGTGCGCTGTGGACGTCCATCGGCGGTGGGGAACGGGATCCGGAGACGCCCATCAGCGTGGTCGGCGCCAGCATCATCGGCGGCGACACCGTCGACGCCGGCCTGTGGGTGGCGTTCTGGTTCTTCCTGGCGCAGCTGAACTTCGTCCTCGGTGCGATCAACCTTCTCCCGCTGTTGCCCTTCGACGGCGGCCACATCGCGATTGCCGTGTACGAGAAGATCCGCAATATGATTCGTTCGGCGCGCGGCAAGGTTGCCGCCGGCCCGGTGAACTACCTCAAGCTGATGCCCGCCACGTACGTCGTGCTCGTCATCGTGGGTGGCTACATGCTGCTGACCGTTACCGCTGACCTGGTCAACCCGATCAGGCTGTTCCAATAGCCTTGAGAAAGAAGCAATCATGACCGTCGGTCTGGGTTTGCCGGTACCGCCCCCGCCGACGCTGGCTCCCCGTCGCAAGACGCGTCAGCTGATGGTGGGCAACGTGGGCGTCGGCAGCGACTACCCGATCGCCGTGCAGTCCATGTGCACCACCAAGACTCACGACATCAACGCCACGCTGCAGCAGATCGCCGAACTGACCGCGTCCGGTTGCGACATCGTGCGCGTCGCCTGTCCCCGTCAAGAGGATGCCGAGGCGCTGCCCGCGATCGCCAAGAAGGCGAACATCCCGGTGATCGCCGACATCCACTTCCAGCCGAAGTACATCTTCGCCGCCATCGACGCCGGATGCGCCGCGGTCCGGGTGAACCCGGGCAACATCAAGGAGTTCGACGGCCGGGTCAAGGAGGTCGCGAAGGCGGCCGGTGCCGCAGGCATCCCGATCCGGATCGGCGTCAACGCGGGCTCGCTCGATCCACGTCTGATGAAGAAGTACGGCAAGGCCACGCCGGAGGCGCTCGTCGAGTCGGCGCTGTGGGAAGCGTCGCTGTTCGAGGAACACGGCTTCGGTGACATCAAGATCAGCGTCAAGCACAACGACCCCGTCATCATGGTCGCCGCCTACGAGCAGCTCGCCGAGCAGTGCGACTATCCGCTGCACCTCGGCGTCACCGAGGCCGGGCCCGCGTTCCAGGGCACCATCAAGTCGGCCGTCGCCTTCGGCGCGCTGCTGTCCAAGGGCATCGGCGACACCATCCGGGTCTCGTTGTCGGCGCCGCCGGTCGAGGAGATCAAGGTCGGCAACCAGATTCTGGAGTCGCTGAATCTGCGTCCGCGCGGGCTGGAGATCGTGTCCTGCCCGTCGTGTGGGCGGGCCCAGGTCGACGTGTACACCCTGGCCAACGAGGTGTCGGCGGGCCTGGAGGGCATGGACATTCCGTTGCGAGTGGCGGTGATGGGCTGCGTGGTCAACGGTCCTGGTGAGGCCCGTGAGGCCGACCTCGGCGTCGCGTCCGGCAACGGCAAGGGCCAGATCTTCGTCAAGGGCGAAGTGATCAAGACGGTGCCCGAGCAGATGATCGTCGAGACACTGATCGAAGAGGCGATGAAGATTGCCGCCGAGATGGATCCGGCACGTGGACCAGAGGCCAGCGGCGCGCCCGTTGTGACCGTAAGCTGAACCCGACCCTGTGAGCAGGGTCACCGCCGCCGGCTCGTAGAAGGTCCAGATGTCCGCACCCCCACTGTTTCGCCTCGCCGACGAGCGGCGCGTGACGGTGGTGCGCGACGCCTCGATGGTGCGTCGCGTGCTCGACGAAGATCCGGTCGGGTCTTGCATGGTGGCGTCCCGGGTGGCCGACCACGGGGTGGATCCGACGTCGATCGGCGGCGAGATGTGGACGCGTCGTCGCCCCAGTGACTCGTTGTGTTTCGCCGGGGCGAACCTGATTCCGTTGCGCGGTGAGGTGCCCGACTTGGTGGCGTTCGCCGACAAGGCGATGAGCACACCGCGTCGGTGCTCGTCATTGGTGGGTCGGACCGAACTCGTCATGCCGATGTGGCAGCGCCTCGAACGCGCGTGGGGACCCGCGCGTGACGTGCGAGACCACCAACCGTTGATGGCACTGTCCAGTCCGCCGCAGTGCGTCGTCGACCCGCAGGTGCGCCCGGTGCGCATCGAGGAGCTCGACGCGTATCTGGTGGCGGCGATCGAGATGTTCATCGGCGAGGTGGGCGTCGACCCTCGGGTGGGGGACGGCGGCCGTGGATACCGACGTCGCGTCGCCGGCCTGATCACCGCGGGTCGGGCTTGGGCCCGCTTCGAGCACGGTCAGGTGGTGTTCAAGGCCGAGGTGGGGTCGCAGTCGCCCGCCGTCGGCCAAATCCAAGGTGTCTGGGTGCATCCCGACTGGCGCGGCCGGGGGCTCGGCGTTGCCGGCACTGCCGCGCTGGCCCGCGCGGTCGTCCGCAGTGGGCGGACCGCCAGCCTCTACGTCAACGGGTACAACACGATTGCCCGTGCCACCTACGCGCGGATCGGTTTTGCCGAGGTGGGCACGTTCGCGACCGTGCTGCTCGACTGATCACGGGGACGTTCCCAGCCAATTACGTTCCGGTCTCGGTGCGCCTCCGGGTGTTGAACCGCGACGGCTTCTAACATCAGCCTCAATGGCAACACGAACCTCATCCGTATCACGAGTCACTGGTCTCCTCACGGTCCTCGCGGTGATGGCGGCCGCCGGCGGACTCAGCGCCTGCACGCCACGGCCGAACGGGCCCGAACCGGTGGCGACGGCGTTCTTCACCGCGCTCGCCAAGGGGGACACCGGCGCGGCCGCCGACTTCAGCGACCATCCCGCCCTCGCCAGGGCGGCCCTCAACGAAGCCTGGGCCGGCCTACAGGCGACCAAGCTCGACGCGCAGATCCTCGGCTCGAAGTACGCCGAGGACACCGGCAGCATCGCCTACCGCTACACCTGGCACCTTCCGAAGAACCGCACCTGGACCTACGATGGTCGGCTGAACATGGTCCGCGACGAGGGGCGGTGGGAAGTCCGTTGGAGCGCAACGGGTTTGCACCCGAACCTCGGTGAGAACCAGACGCTTGCCCTGCGCGCGGACGCACCGCCCCGCGCGTCGGTCAACGAGCGCGGCGGCAGCGACGTGCTGCGGCCGGGATTCCTGTACAACTACTCCCTCGACGCAAAGGCCGCAGGCGGCGACCTCATGCCGACGGCCAGAATCGTCGCCGACACGCTACGCCGCTTCGACCCGACCATGGACGCCCAGCGCCTCGCCGAGACGGCGAGCTCGTCGGCGACCCCGCTGAACCTCATCACGCTGCGCCAGGCCGACCGCGACGCCGTGGCACCCGCGATCGGGAATCTGCCAGGGGTCGTCATCACCCCGCACGCAGAACTGCTCCCCGTCGACGACCGATTCGCCCCCGACATCATCAACCAGGTCAAGAAGTCGGTGTCCGACGAACTCGACGGCCAGGCGGGCTGGCGCGTGGTCAGCGTCAACCAGAACGGCGCCGACGTCGACGTGCTCGACGAAACCCCGGGCGCCCCAGCGCCTTCGGTAACCATCAGCCTCGACCGGTCGGTTCAGAACGCCGCCCAGGACGCCGTCGACATGGTCGGCAGGAAGGCGATGATCGTCGCGATCAAGCCGTCCACCGGCGAGATTCTGGCCGTGGCCCAGAACGCCGCCGCCGACGCCGACGGACCCGCCGCCACCACGGGTCTGTACCCGCCGGGATCGACGTTCAAGATCGTCACCGCGGGTGCGGCGATCGACCGCGACATGGCGACGCCCAACACCCTCCTCGGTTGCCCCGGCCACATCGACATCGGGCAGCGGACCATCCCCAACTACGGCGGGTTCGACCTCGGCACCGTGCCGATGTCGCGCGCCTTCGCCAACTCCTGCAACACCACCTTCGCCGAGTTGGCCAGCCGGATGCCGCCACGGGGTCTGACGACCGCCGCCGCGCAATACGGCATCGGGACCGACTACGTCGTCGACGGGATCACGACGGTCACCGGATCGGTACCCCCGACGGTGAACCTGACCGAACGCACGGAGGACGGCTTCGGACAGGGCCGCGTGCTCGTCAGCCCCTTCGGCATGGCGCTGGCCGCGGCGACGGTCGCCGCGGGAAAGACGCCGGTGCCCCAGCTCATCGAGGGCAGGCACACCGAGGTGTCGGGTGACACCCCGACGATCACCCCGAAGATGGTCGACGGACTGCGTCCGATGATGCAGCTGGTCGTGACCAACGGCACGGCGAAGGACCTCAACGGCAGCGGCGACGTTCGCGGCAAGACCGGTGAGGCCGAATTCGACGGCGGTTCGCACGCCTGGTTCGCCGGCTACCGCGGAGACCTCGCGTTCGCCGCCCTGATCGTCGGCGGCGGCAGCTCCGAGTTCGCCGTGCGGATGTGCAAGGACATGCTCAACGGAATGCCGCCGGACTATCTGACCTGAGTAGCCTGGTCCTGGCGAAGGGACGGGCAGTGATGATGAGCAGCAACTCCGACATGGGTGCCGAAGGACTGGTGCTCCGCATCTCCGACGCCGACCGCAACGGCACGTTGCGCCGCCTGCACAACGCGGTGGCGCTCGGGCTGATCGACATCGACGAGTTCGAAGAACGGTCGGCCGCGGTGTCGCAGGCCCGGCTGCACTCCGAACTCGCCGCGCTCGTCGAGGACCTGCCAGGGCCCGGTGCGATCGTCACGACCGCAACCGACCGGGTCGAATTGCGGGGTGTGCTCGGCTCGTTGAAGCGTCAGGGTGAGTGGATCGTGCCGACCCGGTTGTCGCTGGTGCGCCGCATGGGTTCGGTCGACCTCGACCTCACCAAGGCGCGGTTCGCCGGGCCGATCGTCGTCATCGAACTGGACATGAAGTTCGGGTCGGTGGACATCCGGCTGCCCGACGGGGCGAGCGCGTCGATCGACGACGTCGAAGTCGTCGTCGGAAGTGCCAGGGACCACCGCAAGGACGCGCCAGCCGAGGGGTCACCGCACGTGATCCTCACCGGCCGAGCCTTCTGCGGTTCCGTCGACGTCCGCGGACCGCGAAAGTCGCTGTTCGGCAGGGGTTAGTTAGGCTGGGACGATGTCCGTTCGCACCGCACTCCGCCCCGGTGAGCTCTCCCCGACGCTCCCGGTGCCCAAGTCGATCTCGCGCCCCGAATACGCCTGGAAGTCCAGCGTGCAGGAGGGCTCCGAGCCGTGGGTCCAGGCGCCCGACGTCATTGAGCGGATGCGCGTTGCCGGCCGCATCGCCGCCAACGCGCTCGCCGAGGCGGGCAAGGCGGTCGCGCCCGGTGTCACCACCGATCAACTGGACCGCATCGCCCACGAATACATGGTCGACCATGGGGCGTACCCCTCGACGCTGGGCTACAAGAGCTTCCCCAAGTCCTGCTGCACGTCGCTCAACGAGGTCATCTGCCACGGCATCCCCGACTCGACGGTCGTCCAGGACGGCGACATCGTCAACATCGACGTGACCGCCTACATCGACGGCGTCCACGGCGACACCAACGCCACCTTCCTCGCCGGTGAGGTGTCCGAGGAACACCGACTGCTCGTCGAACGCACCCACGAGGCGACCATGCGGGCGATCAAGGCCGTCAAGCCCGGCAGGCAGTTGTCCGTCGTCGGCCGCGTCATCGAGGCGTACGCGAACCGGTTCGGCTACAACGTCGTTCGTGACTTCACCGGCCACGGCATCGGCACCACGTTCCACAACGGACTGGTGGTCCTGCACTACGACCAGCCCGCGGTCGACACCGTCCTCGAGCCCGGCATGACCTTCACCATCGAGCCCATGATCAACCTCGGTGCGCTGGACTACGAGATCTGGGACGACGGCTGGACCGTCGCGACGGTGGACAAGAAGTGGACCGCACAGTTCGAGCACACCCTGGTGGTCACCGACGACGGTGCCGAGATCCTGACGCTCCCGGAGTGACCGGCGCGCTGCTGGTCGCGGGCACCACCTCCGACGCCGGCAAGTCCACGGTGGTCGCCGGTCTGTGCCGGTTGTTGGCGCGCAAGGGCATTCGCGTTGCGCCATTCAAGGCGCAGAACATGTCCAACAATTCGGCCGTCACGGTCGAGGGCGGTGAGATCGGTCGCGCCCAGGCCATGCAGGCCAGGGCGGCGGGTCTCGAACCGAGCGTGCGATTCAACCCCGTCCTGCTCAAACCGGGCGGCGACCGGACCTCACAACTGGTGGTCATGGGCCAGGTCGTCGGCACGGTCGCCGCGGGTGACTACTTCCACCACCGCGCGATGCTTGCCAAGGTGGTCAACGACCAACTCGACTCCCTGAGAACCGAATTCGACGTCGTCATCTGCGAGGGCGCCGGCTCACCCGCCGAAATCAACCTGCGGGCAACCGACCTCGCCAACATGGGGCTGGCGCGGGCGGCGAACCTCCCGGTGCTCGTGGTCGGAGACATCGACCGCGGCGGGGTGCTGGCGCACTTCTTCGGCACCGTCGCGGTACTCGAACCCGACGATCAGCGGCTCATCGCAGGCTTCGTCGTCAACAAGTTCCGCGGCGATCCGGCCCTGTTGGCACCGGGCCTGGACCAGCTCGAGCGACTGTCCGGGCGGCCTACCTACGGCGTCGTCCCATACGACGACGGTCTGTGGCTCGACGCGGAGGACTCGCTGTCCGTCCAATCCCAACGAATCGTGGGGAAACCAGTCCCGCCGAAAGGCAGGGACACGCTCCGGGTGGCCGCGGTCCGGCTGCCCCGCATCTCCAACTCCACCGACGTCGAGGCGCTGGCGTGTGAGCCGGGCGTGGTGGTCCGGTGGGTCGCCGACGTCGCGGACCTGGCCGACGCCGACGTCGTCGTCCTGCCGGGAAGCAAGGCAACGGTGTCCGACCTCGCGTGGCTGCGAGAGCGCGGACTGGCGGACGGCGTCCTCGCGCACGCCGCGTCCGGGCGCGCCGTCGTCGGCATCTGCGGCGGGTTTCAGATGCTCTGCCGAACCGTCGACGATCCGGTCGAGTCGCGCCTGGGACGCGTCGCGGGGCTCGGCCTGCTGGACGCCGACATCGTCTTCGCCACGGACAAGACCCTGAAGCACTGGGAGACGCCGTTGCGCGGGTACGAGATTCACCACGGCCAGGTGGCACGCACGTCCGAGGACACGTGGCTCGACGTCGGCATCCGGCGCGGCGCCGTGTACGGCACGCACTGGCACGGCCTGTTCGACAACGACGACGTGCGACGCCAATGGCTCACCGACGCCGCCGCGGCGGCGGACCGGCACGGATTCGTCGTCGCCAAGGACGTCGACGTCACCGGCAGGCGTGACGCCCAACTCGACGCGATGGCCGACCTGCTCGCCGAACACCTCGACCTCGACGCGGTGACGGATCTGCTCACCGGGGGTGCGCCGTCGCGCCCCGTGATCACCTCGCACCTCGACCTTCGCTGAGTAGCCTTCAAGGATGCGAGCGGCATCCAAGGCAGTCGTCATCGCGGTCGCAATGGTCGTGTCCCTGTCCGGCTGCGCCGTCGAGGGCACCCCGACGTGGCCCGGTGCGCGACTGGACGCCACGTTGCTGACCGCCGAGGACTTTCCGCCCGGCGTCCGGTTCGACCGCGTCCTCGAGCAACCAGGAACCCCCGACGGAGCGGACCGACCACCGGCGATGGAGTCCGAGCCGGAGGGGTGTGCCGACGGGTTGACCAAGGACATCGCGGCGTCGGTCGACCGAGGACCGGGAAGCTCCGCGAAGTACAACGTGTCCTACGACGGAGCTCGGATCGTGATGACGATCCTGGTGGCCGCCTTGGACCTCCGTCGCCTCGAAGCCACCGCGACCCGGTGTGAGCTGTACGTGACCTACTTCGACAAGGCGTCGGACCCGATCCTGATGACGACCACCAAGATGGAGTCGTCGCGCCCGCAGTCGCTGATCTACCAGCAGACCATGCAGTTGCATGGCGAGGAGAGCAGCGTCTACTTCACGTTCGAGAACATCGGCGAGTCGGGAATGTTCGGCATCGCGTTCCCGACCCCAGATTCCACCATCTCCGTCAAAGGGTCGCTGCCGCAAACGTTTCTGGACGTCACCGCCAAGCAGGCCGAGCGGCTGAGGCAACCCTGAGGGTTGCGTTGCAAGCCCGTGAAAACCCGACTGAACCCGAGCGAACCCCTGTAGCGTGGCGCAATGCCATCGACCGTGCTCACCGTCGACGGGTTTCCTGCGACAGTCGACGTGTCCGGCCCCGAGAAGGGGTCGGTCGTCGTGCTGCTGGGGGCCGCGCAAGGGCCGGCGGCCTACGACGCGATCTGCGAACGCCTGCACACGGCATCGTTGCGGACGGTGGTCATCGCGCCAGACCCGCGGCTGAGCCCCAAGTCCGTCGTGGGGATACTCGACTCCGTTGGGGTGCGGTGGGCGCTTCTGGTTGGCGACCGGGTCGGGGGAGAACTGGCCTGGGAGTTGGCGGCCACCCGGCTGGACCGGTTCATCGGGTTGGTCGTCGTCGACCGTGGACATCCGCGCGTTCCGGATCAGGCGGGCGACGTTCGAGACGAGCACTGCCCGCCCGTTGAGGTGAACACCACCGCGCTGGTGAGCTCGCCCGCGGCGCGCACCGTGGCCAAGGCCAGCCAGCGTTACGTCTACGGCGACTACCGCATCGTGGAGTTGCTGGGCCGCCGCAACGCGCAGGAGTCCACGGCCCAACTGGCCGCCGAGATCGTGCTGCGCACCAGCACCTGGTGACGTGGCCGCCGACCCGTTGTCGGCGGACTTCTCTATCCTCGGTCCATGGTGCCGCCGCTCGGCCTCGTCCTCAACATCGGTGAGTTGGTCGCCGAGTTCGGTTCGGCGACGGTCAGCCGCGGCACGCGGTACGCCGACCTCGGACGAGTCAGTGACACCGACTGGAACGAGGAGGATCTCGAGCTCGTCGGCCTCTGTTCGGGTTCGGACGGACACAGGTATCGGGTGGCCGCCGGATTCCAGCGCTCGGGTGAGGATCTCCGGCTGGTGTGGGCCGAGTGCTCCTGCCCGGTGGGGGTCTACTGCAAGCATGCCGTCGCGCTGCTGCTGACGGCGTCGTCCAACCACCAGTCGCCCCCGCCCGCCGTCGACCGGTGGCGCACCGTGCTGACCAAGATGCTCGACGAGTTGGCGCCGCTGGGTGCCGAGGATGCCGCGCCGATGGGCCTCGAGTTCTCCGTCTCGCCACCGACTCGCTACCGCCCGCGTGCCGAGATCGCGCTGCGCCCCGTCACCGTCGGCAAGCGCGGCACCTGGATCAGGACCGGGGTCAACTGGCAACGGTTGTCCTACCACGCTGCCGCAGGCGAGTTCGACCGCGGACAGTACGACGCCCTGCGCGCCCTGGTTGGCGACGCCCAGCGGTCCGGCATCGTGCCGATCAACGACGTGATGACGATTTCCCGTGTGCCGTCTGGCTTTTGGTCTCGGCTGACCGATGCGATCGACGCTGGGGTGACCATCGTCGCCCACGCCGGGAGCGGGCTGACCGGCGTCGACCTCGTCAAGAGCGCACAGCTGCGCCTCGACTTCGTCTCCGACGACGCGGGCGGCGCGACGATGACGGTCGCGATGGTCGTCGACGGCGAGCGCTGCCCGACCGACGACGTCGGTCTCATCGGATCGCCCGTGCCACACGGCATGTACACGATCGCCGACGGCGTACTCCGGCTTGGCCGGTTCGACCCGGTGCCCGGACGCACGACGCTGGACCTCGTCCTCCGAAGGGAGGTCCTGCACATTCCCGCCGACATGGTGCCGGAGTTCTCGCTGGAGGTCCTTCCGCGGTTGGCCGACGTCACGCAGGTGGACGTGCAGGACGGCCTCTTCACCCCGCCAACGATCAGCGGACCGACGGCTGTGCTGACGCTGAAGTCGACCTCCGGCGGCATGCGTGCGTATTGGACCACTCGCTACCTGGTCAACGACCGGCACCACGAGTTCGAGCCAGGGTCGGCCGCGCAGCGCACCGCCTACCGGGACGCCGATGCCGAAACCTTGATGTGGGACGCGGTGCTTCCCGCGTTGAGAGCCGTCGCGGCCGCCTCGCGGACCTGGAAGCAACAAGCCGCACGTCATCTTCAGCAGCTGGCCAAGCGGACCATCTCCATTGCGCTCGTCGACGAGATGACCTCGGTCGCCCGGTCTCCCGACGCGGTCGCCGCCGCCGCGGCCGCGTCGCCGCCCACCCTTCTCTCGGGGGTCGACCTCACCCTGACCGAGGCGGCGGTACTGGTCGGCGAGGTGCTGCCTGCCCTGGACTGCCGAGACGACTTCGTCCTCGACGTTGACCTGAGCGTGCCCAACTTCCGTGCCGCCGAGAACGCCCCTCAGCTGCAGTTCGGCAGCGGCGACGACGAGCCCGTGCGCAACGACTGGTTCGACCTGGGCATTTCGCTGACGATCGACGGCCAGGAGGTGTCCATCGCCTCGGTCATCGCCGAATTGGCCATGGGCGCAACGCACATGCTCCTGCCCAACGGCGTCTACTTCCGGCTGGACACACCGGAACTCCTGCGGCTGCGGGAACTCATCGACGAGGCCCGCGCGCTTGGTGAGATCGACGGCGACCGGGTGAACGCGGGTTCCCACAACGTCACCCTGTGGGAGGAGCTGCTGGCCCTCGGCGTGGTCGACGAGCAACTGGCCGGCTGGCAGGAGAGCCTGGCGATGCGGACCGCCGCCCGCCCGCCCGTGCCGGTGGAGGTGCCTGCCGGACTGGATGCGACGCTGCGCGACTATCAGCTCGACGGCCTGAGCTGGTTGTCGTTCCTGTGGGACAACCAGCTTGGTGGGGTGCTGGCCGACGACATGGGGCTCGGCAAGACCGTGCAGACCCTCGCCCTCATCGCCCGCGTCGCCGAGCAGGGCCCGCGGAGATTCCTGGTCGTCGCGCCGACGAGCGTCGTCACCAACTGGGTTGCCGAGTGTGGCCGATTCACACCCGGGTTGACGGCGGTGGCGGTGACCAGCACCGAGGCCCGATCGGGGACGTCGCTGGCGGAACGCGCGGCGACCGCCGACATCGTGGTCACCTCCTATGCCATCCTGCGCATCGACTTCGAGGCATACGCCGGGATCGACTGGGCGGGAGTCATTCTCGACGAAGCTCAGTTCGTGAAGAACCACAACAGCAAGACCCACCAGTGCGTGCGTCGGCTGGACGCCCGATTCAAACTCGCCATCACCGGCACGCCGATGGAGAACAACCTGATGGAACTGTGGTCGCTGTTGTCGATCACCGCCCCTGGTCTGTTTCCGTCGCCCGCGGTCTTCACCCAACACTTCCGCAAGCCGATCGAATCGGGCACCGACCGGGAACGGCTTGCCGTGCTGCGCCGACGCATCAAGCCGATGATGTTGCGGCGCACCAAGGGGCAGGTCGCAGGCGAACTACCGCCGAAGCAGGAGCAGGTCCTCGCGCTCGACCTCGGGCCGAAGCATCGACGAATCTACGACACCCGGATGGCCCGCGAGCGGCAGAAGGTGCTTGGGCTGCTTGGCGATTGGGAGAAGAATCGCTTCCAGATCTTGCGGTCGCTGACACTGCTGAGGCAGCTCAGCCTTCACGTCGGATTGGTCGACGAGTCGAAGATGGACGTCGCGGCGGCCAAGGTCGACTTCCTGGTCGAGCAGCTGCCGGAGCTGGTCGCCGAAGGACACAGCGCCCTGGTCTTCAGCCAGTTCACCGGGTTCCTCGCGATCCTGCGGAGCCATCTGGACGCCGTCGGGGTGCGCTACAGCTACCTGGACGGGTCGTCGAGCTCGCAACAGCGGGATCAGGCGATCAACGACTTCAGAACGGGCGTCAACCAGGTGTTCCTGATCAGCTTGAAGGCCGGCGGTTTCGGGCTCAACCTCACCGAGGCCGACTACTGCTTCATCTGCGATCCGTGGTGGAATCCGGCGGCCGAGGCTCAGGCCGTCGACCGGACCCACCGCATCGGCCAGACGCGTCCGGTCACCGTCTACCGGCTCGTCTCGGAGGGCACCATCGAGGAGAAGGTCGTCGCGTTGCAGAACCGAAAGCGCGACCTGTTCGCCGCGGTCGTCGACGAGGGCGACGTCTTCGGAACGGCAATCACCGACTCCGACGTTCGAGAACTGTTCGGCTGACGGCACCGAGCCCCTCGGCGTTGAAGCACGAGGGGCCCGGGGGTCTGTCGCCGAAGCGGGTGAGCGGTCTAGGTGAGGTCGAGTTCCTCGGCGACGGTCGTCACCTGCTTGATGGGTCCGGTGAACCACTTCTTCACCGACACGTGCCAGTAGATGAACAGCAGGATCAGCACGCCGCCGACGAGCAGCGGGGTGTAGTTGACGAACTTCCACTCGAAGCTCGGGTCCCACGGCATGCCGCCCATCGAGGTTGGGAACATGGCGATGATCGAGGTGACGATGATCTCGACGAGCGCTACCGGCGCCATCCACTTGTGGTGACCGCGCAGATTCCACTTGCCGACGGGGAACGAGTCCCCGGCCTTCCAGCGGTAGTAGATCGGCACCGCGAAGCACAGGTACAGGCCGACGACGCCGATGGAGACGACGGCGAAGAAGGCGACCGGGACGGGTGCGCCGTTGATGTCGACCTGGACGAGGGCGGGCAGCGTGATGAGGGCTGCGATCACGGCGGTGACCACCACGCCGTTGGCGGGGATCTTGTTCTTGCTGACCTTGGACCACAGCTGGTGTCCGGGCACCGCGCGGTCGCGGCTGAACGCGAACAGCATTCGGGAGCAGCTGGTCTGGCAGGCCGTGGTGCAGAACAGCTGGCCGGCCGTCGAGATCAGCAACACGACGCCCACCCACGGCGAGCTCATCGCCTGGCTGAAGATCACCGCGACCGCACCGCCACCCGCGGACACCGCGTCCGAGTCGTTGACCGCGAACAGGAAGGTGAGCAGCAGGATCCAGCCGCCGATCGCCGAGTAGAAGATGGACCGCCAAATGCCCTTGGCCGCACCGTCGGCCGCGCTCTTGGTCTCCTCGGAGAGGTGCGCGGACGCGTCATAGCCGGTGATCGTGTACTGGGTGAGGATCGCCGAGATCGGCAGCACGAAGAGAAGCCACCCGACACCGGAGGTGGCACCGCCGAACATGCCGGTGTTGTTGATGGTCTTGGCGAAGACGTCGGACAGGCTGGCGTGCTGTTCGGGCACCACGATCAGGATGGCGATGACGATGGTCGCGCCCGCCACGTGCCACCAGACCGAGACGTTGTTGATGACCGCGAGCAGGTGTGACGAGAAGATGTTGACGGTCGCGGCCAGCGCCAGGATCACCAGGAAGATGACGAAGACCCTCGTCAGGCTGTAACCGGCCAGCCAGTTCTCACTGAACGTGCCGAGGGTCAGGTCGAGGAACGTCGCCGAGCCGTAGGCGACCGACGCCAGGATGGCGATGAGGCCGATGAGGTTCAGCCAGCCCGTGTAGAAGCCGGCCTTGGCGCCGCCGAGCTTGCTTGCCCACCAGTAGATGCCGCCGGAGGTGGGGTACGCCGACACCAGTTCGGACATGCACAGCCCGATGATGAGGATGAACACCGACACGATGGGCCAGCCCCAGGCGATGGCGGCGGGCCCGCCGTTGTTCCAGCCGAGGCCGAACGAGGTGAAGCAGCCCGCCAGGATCGAGATGATCGAGAACGAGATGGCGAAGTTGCTGAAGCTCGACCAGGAGCGGTTCAGCTCCTGGGTGTAGCCGAGTGATGCGAGGTGCTTTTCGTCGTCAGACAGTTCTTCGTGACCCTCTGGCACGGTATTTCTCCTTCTCGGGGCAGCACCCAAGAGGGCGCTCACTGGTAGGGAGAATAGAGCCGCAATGGTCTGGTGTCCTACCTTTGGCGGTGACGGTCGTGTAAATCTATGACCGAAATGCGCGGTGATCCGTTTCCAATGGTTGACTCACACCCATGTTCGTCGGTTTCGAGAGGCAGGGCACATGACGTTGGAGCTCTCCGAGTTGAAGAAGATGGTCGCCGACGGTGACGTCGACACCGTCATCGTCGCGTTCACCGACATGCAGGGGCGGTTGACCGGCAAACGGATCTCGGCACGCCTGTTCGTCGACGACGTCATCGCTCACGGCGCAGAGTGTTGCAACTACCTGCTGGCCGTCGACGTCGACATGAACACCGTCGACGGGTACAAGATGTCGAGCTGGGAAGCCGGCTACGGCGACATGGTGATGACACCGGACTTCTCCACGTTGCGGCGAATTCCCTGGCTGCCCGCCACCGCGCTGGTGATGGCCGACCTCGGCTGGCACGACGGCTCCCCGGTGGGTCCGTCGCCGCGCGGAATCCTGCGGACGCAGCTCGACCGGCTCGCCAAGCGGGGGATGACCGCGGTCGCGGCCACCGAGCTCGAATTCATGGTGTTCGACGACTCCTACCGCGAGGCCTGGGCCAAGGGGTACACCGGGCTGACCGCCGCCACCGACTACAACATCGACTACGCGATGTTGGCGTCCACGCGGATGGAGCCGTTGCTCCGCGACATCCGCAACGGCATGGAGGGCGCGGGACTCTACTGCGAGGGCGTCAAGGGCGAGTGCAACCTTGGCCAGCAGGAGATCGGCTTCCGGTACGACGACGCGCTGGTCACCTGCGACAACCACACGATCTACAAGAACGGCGCCAAGGAAATCGCCGATCAGCACGGCAAGAGCCTGACCTTCATGGCGAAGTTCGACGAGCGGGAGGGCAACAGCTGCCACATCCACCTGTCGTTCCGCGGTGAGGACGGTTCGGCCGTCTTCGCCGACGACGACGACCCGCTCGGGATGTCGCCGATGTTCCGCAGCTTCGTCGCCGGCCAACTCGCCACGCTGCGCGAAATGACGCTCTTCTATGCGCCGAACGTCAACTCCTACAAGCGCTTCGTCGACGGCAGCTTCGCCCCGACCGCCGTCGCGTGGGGCATGGACAACCGCACCTGCGCATTGCGGGTGGTCGGCCACGGCCACGGCATGCGGATGGAGTGCCGCGCGCCGGGCGGCGACGTCAACCAGTACCTCGCCGTCTCCGCGCTGATCGCCGGCGGCCTGCACGGCATCGACCAGCAGCTAGAGTTGCCCGAGGCGTGCGCAGGCAACGCGTATACCAGTGGCGCCGAACGGCTTCCGACCACGCTCGCCGAGGCGGCCGAGCTGTTCGAGTCGTCAACGGTGGCGCGCGAGGCGTTCGGCGACGACGTCGTCGAGCACTACCTGAACAACGCCCGCGTCGAGCTGAAGGCGTTCAATTCGGCGGTGACCGACTGGGAGAGGCGCCGTGGCTTCGAGCGCCTCTAGGCCGGCAATCGGGCTGACCACGTACTTGCAGCAGGCCCAGACGGGGGTCTGGGACGTGCGCGCGGCGTTCCTGCCCGCCGTCTACGTCGAGGGCGTCACCTCCGCGGGCGGCATCGCGATGTTGCTTCCGCCGCAGCCGGTCGACGACGACGTCGTCGACCGCGTGTTGGACGGTCTGGACGGTCTGGTGATCACCGGCGGCCGCGACGTCGACCCGGCGAGATACGGGCAGGCTCCGCACGCGAGCACCGACGAGCCGGCGCTGGACCGCGACGCGTGGGAATTCGCCTTGGTGCGAGGGGCTTTGGCGCGCGACCTGCCCGTTTTGGGTATCTGCCGAGGTGCGCAGGTCCTCAACGTGGCGCTCGGCGGCACCCTGCATCAGCACCTTCCCGAGGTGGTCGGGCACTACCAGCATCAGCTGGGCAACGCCGTGTTCAGCACCTCGAAGATCGAGACCGTGCCGGGGACCCGGCTCGCCGCCCTGATCGGCACGACCACCGACGCTCAGTGCTACCACCATCAGGCCATCGCCGAGCTCGGCAGGGGGCTGATGGCGAGTGCCTGGGATCCTGACGGCGTGATCGAGGCGGTCGAAAGGCACGGCGACGCGTTCGTCGTGGCCGTTCAGTGGCACCCGGAGGAGCGGCTCGACGACCTGCGACTCTTCGCAGGCGTCGTCGAGGCGGCCGCGGAGTACGCATCGGAGAAGCACTCAACGTTCGAGAGGAATAACGCGTGAGCACGTCCACACTGATCAACCCGGCGACGGAGGAGGTGCTGCGCACCGTCGAGCTGCTCGACGTTCCTGCCGTCGACGACGCGGTGGCGCGCGCCAAGTCCGCCCAGAAGACGTGGGCCAAGCTGGCGCCTGCCGAGCGAGCCGCTGCGCTGCGGTCGTTCGCCGCGCAGGTCGACGCCCACATTGGGGAATTGGCCGAGTTGGAAGTGGCGAACTCCGGGCACGTGATCGGCAACGCCGAATGGGAGGCCGGCCACGTCCGCGACGTGCTGCAGTTCTACTCGGCCAGCCCGGAACGCATGTCCGGCAAGCAGATTCCCGTCGCCGGCGGTCTCGACGTCACGTTCAACGAGCCCCTCGGCGTCGTCGCGGTCATCTCGCCGTGGAACTTCCCGATGACGATCGCGTCGTGGGGATTCGTGCCCGCCCTCGCCGCGGGCAACGCCGTCCTGGTCAAGCCCGCCGAGATCACCCCGCTGACCACGATGCGGCTGGCGGAGCTCGGTCTCGAGGCGGGCCTTCCCGACGGACTCTTCCAGGTGCTGCCCGGCAAGGGATCGGTCGTGGGGGAGCGGTTCATCTCTCATCCCGACGTCCGCAAGATCGTCTTCACCGGCTCCACCGAGGTGGGCGTGAAGGTGATGGCGGGTGCGGCCCAACAGGTCAAGCGGGTGACGCTGGAACTGGGCGGCAAGAGCGCCAACATCGTCTTCGACGACTGCGATCTGGAGAAGGCCGCCGCCACCGCGCCGTACGGCGTGTTCGACAACGCCGGCCAGGACTGCTGCGCGCGCAGTCGAATCCTGGTGCAGCGCAACGTCTACGACCGGTTCATGGAGCTTCTCGAACCCGCGGTCAAGGGTGTCGTCGTCGGTGATCCGACGTCACGGGACAGTGAGATGGGGCCGCTGGTGTCGCGGCCGCACTTCGACACCGTGTCGTCGTACGTCCCCGACGGCGCGCCCATCGCGTTCCAGGGGTCGGCCCCGACGGGTCCCGGATACTGGTTCCCGCCAACGGTTCTCACCCCCCAGCGCTCCGACCGCACGGTGACCGAGGAGATCTTCGGACCCGTCGTCACCGTCCTGCCGTTCACCGACGAGGCCGACGCGATCGAACTCGCCAACGACAGCCCCTACGGCCTGTCCGGCTCGATCTGGACCGACAACCTGTCGCGGGCGATGCGGGTATCGCGTGGGGTGGAGTCCGGCAACCTGTCGGTGAACTCGCACTCGTCGGTCCGCTACAACACACCGTTCGGCGGCTTCAAGCAGTCGGGACTCGGGCGCGAGCTCGGTCCCGACGCGCCGCTGCACTTCACCGAAACCAAGAACGTCTTCTTTGCGATTGGAGAGCTCTAGATGGATTTGACCCAGCGGCTGGCGGGAAAGGTTGCCGTCATCACCGGCGGCGCCAGCGGTATCGGTCTCGCGACGGCCAAGCGGATGCGGGCCGAGGGCGCGACGATCGTGATCGGAGACATCGACCCCAACACCGGCAAGAGTGTCGCCGCGGACCTCAACGGGACCTTCGTCCAGGTCGACGTGTCCGACCAGGCGGCCGTCGACAACCTGTTCGACACCGCCGCCGAGACCCACGGCTCGGTCGACATCGCGTTCAACAACGCGGGCATCAGCCCGCCGGAGGACGACCTGATCGAGGTCACCGGCATCGACGCCTGGGACCGCGTTCAGGACATCAACCTCAAGTCGGTGTTCTTCTGCTGCAAGGCCGCGCTGCGGCACATGGTTCCCGCGCAGAAGGGGTCGATCGTCAACACGGCGTCGTTCGTCGCGGTCAACGGATCGGCGACCTCGCAGATCTCCTACACCGCGTCCAAGGGCGGCGTGCTCGCGATGTCGAGGGAGCTTGGAATCCAGTACGCGCGGCAGGGCATTCGGGTCAACGCGTTGTGCCCCGGCCCGGTGAACACCCCTCTGCTGCAGGAACTCTTCGCCAAGGACCCGGAGCGCGCCGCGCGCCGGCTGATCCACGTGCCGATGGGCCGCTTCGCCGAGCCCGACGAACTGGCCGCCGCCGTCACGTTCCTGGCTAGTGACGACGCATCGTTCATCACGGGGTCGACGTTCCTGGTCGACGGCGGCATCACCGGCCACTACGTCACGCCGCTGTAGCCGACATGACTGCCCACCCCACACCGGATCCGCAGCCCGCCAGCGAAGCGTTGCTGCGTCCGGTCCGGCTGGGCAACGCCTTCGAGGACACCGTTGGCCGCTTGCTCGAAACCATCCGACTCGGGTTGTTGGAGCCGGGTGAGTCCCTGCCGCCAGAACGCGAACTCGCCGCGCGGCTGGGGGTGAGTCGCGACACCGTGCGCGACGCCATCAGGTCGTTGTCCGACGCCGGGTATCTGGTGTCGCGACGAGGCCGGTACGGCGGAACCTTCCTGGCCGACGACCTACCCGCGCCCAGCGCGGACGGGGTTCGGTTCAGTCGTGCGGACATCGACGACACCTTGCGGCTGCGCGAGGTGCTCGAAGTGGGGGCGGCCCGGATGGCGGCGGGTCGGACGTTGGCCGCCACCGACCGCGAAACCCTCTGGGCCAGGCTGGCCGACGTCCGGGGTGCCGCGTTGGAGGACTACCGGCGGCTGGATTCCCGGTTGCATCTCGCGATCGCCGAGGCGGCAGGGGCGCCGTCGCTGGTACCCCTCGTCGCCGACAACCGGATGCGGCTCAACGAACTCCTTGACCACATCCCGTTGCTCGCGCGCAACATCGTGCACTCCGACGAGCAGCACGAGGCGATCGTGATGGCGATCCTGGCCGGGGACGTCGACGGCGCTGCGGAGACCATGACGGCACACGTGTGGGGATCGGCGGCGCTGTTGCACGGGTTCCTGGACAGCTAGTGGTCGGCCTGTCGGTCGACTAAGTTGCAGACATGGAAGCTGGCGGCGAGGCGATGGTGCGACGTGCGTCGTCGGCGCTGTCCGACGTCGACATCAGCGGCTGGAACTTGCGATTCGACCTGCTGTCCGATCCCAATCGGCTGGAGATCCTGCTCAGCCTGCATCGTGCGCCCGGTATTTGCGTGAGTGACCTGGCCGCCGTGGTTGGCCGGTCGGAGAATTCCGTCTCTCAGGCACTGCGGGTGCTTCGCCAGCAGGGGTGGGTGAGCAGTACCCGGGTCGGGCGGTCGGTGGCCTACCGGCTCGACGACGAGATCGTCCACGATCTGTTGCACTGGATCGGCGCCGCGCACGGTTGACCTGCCCATCCAGGTAGTCCGTCGGCCTGAACATCTGTACAGCTAGACAGGCGTGCGGACATCCCCATAAGCTCGACCGTGTGATCCTCGATACGTCGTCGGAGTCCCCGCTCAGCCCGACCGTGGTGGGCAAGTTGAATCGTTCCGACTGGTTGTCCATCGCCGGTATGAGTGCCGTCGTCGTCTTCCTCCACGTCTTCGGTTGGGGCGTGCTGGTCTTCGGCGTCGCCCCGCAGCACATCACCTTGGGCTCCACCGGCGTGTTCGGCGTTGGCTTGGGCCTGACCGCCTATCTGCTCGGAGTGCGGCACGCCTTCGACGCCGATCACATCGCGGTCATCGACAACACCACCCGCAAGCTGGTTGGCGAGGGCAAGCGATCGCTGTCCACCGGGTTCTGGTTCTCGCTGGGGCACTCGAGTGTGGTGTTCGGGCTGGCGTTCCTGTTGGCTCTCGGCGTCAAGGCGCTGATCGGGCCGGTCCAGGACGAGAACTCGTCGATGCTGCAAACGCTCGGCATGATCGGCTCACTGGTGGCAGGCACGTTCCTCATCCTGATCGGGCTCACCAACCTGTTCGCCGTGGTCGGCATCGCGAAGGTGTTCCGCGAGATGCGGACCGGTGAGTTCGACGAGGCCGAACTGGAACGCCAACTCAACAGTCGCGGGTTCCTCGCCCGGCTGCTCGGGCGCGTGATGCGACGGGTCAGCAAGCCGTGGCACCTGTACCCGGTGGGGCTGCTCATGGGACTCGGCTTCGACACCGCGACGCAGGTGGCCTTGCTGGTGCTCGCCGCGGGTACCGCGGCCTTCACTCTGCCCTGGTACGCGATCCTGGTGCTACCGGTGCTGTTCGCGGCGGGCATGAGCCTGTTCGACGCCGCCGACGGTGTCTTCATGGCTCGGGCCTATGGCTGGGCGTTCCTCAAGCCGATCCGCAAGGTGTACTACAACCTGACCATCACGCTGCTGTCGGTGTTCGTCGCCCTGGTGATCGGCGGCATCGTGCTGATCGGCCTGCTGGTCGACCGGCTCGGCATCGATTCGGGGCCGCTGGCGTTCATCGGCTCGGCGGACCTGGAGTTCGTCGGCTTCACGATCGTGGGGCTGTTCGTACTGGTGTGGGTGATCGCCCTCGCGGTGTGGCGTTTCGGGCGCATCGAAGAACGCTGGGAGCCTCAGGCGAAGGGATAGGGGCCCGCGAAGTCACCGATCTGCCTGGCGTGGCTCGTCATTCCCTCTGGCTCGTCCCAGAGGTGCAGCAGGTACCCACGTGGTCCGTCGTGGCTGGATGACTCCGCCGACGCCGCGAGTTGGAGGTCGATCTCCGTTGTCGTACTTGGGCACGTGACGATCACGGTCCGCGCCCACCGTCTGACCATCGACCGGTGAACGTGTCCGCACATCACGATCTCGACGTTCGGGGCGCGCTCGACCACGGCGGCAAGCTCGGCGCCCTCGAAGTACCGGTACTCGTCGAGGTAGGGAATGCCGCTGACGAACGGCGGGTGGTGAAGCATGATCAGCGTCGGCTTGGTGGTGTCCTGAGACAACGTGGCGGCCAGCCACTCCAGGCCGGGCTGGTCGACGTGCCCGTGGTGGTGGCCGGGCACCGTGGAGTCCAGTCCGATGATGCGCACCGGATGGTCGTCGACGCAGTAGTGCAGCGGTCCACGGCGAGGAAGGTAGTCGTGATCGGCGAAGGCGAGGCGAAAGTTCTCGCGATCGTCGTGGTTGCCGGGGATGACGAGGAACGGAATGGGAAGTGCCAGAAGGATTTCCCGGACGTTGTCGTATTCCGCGGGCTCGCCGTGGTCGACCAGATCTCCGGTGATCAGCACCAGATCCGGGCGGCGGTCCAGGGTGAGCACGTGCTCGACCGCCGCCGCGAGACCGGCGTTCGAATCCACCACCCCGTGATAGAGCTCGCCCTTGGGCCGGACGTGGGGATCCGACAGTTGCGCTATGAGCACGCCGCCGCCTCGACTCCGTTCATGGGAACCACCTTCACACGAAAGTGGCCGGGCGGCAGCGCAACTGCCGTGCGCTAGAAGATCAGCCCCTGTGCCTTCGTGGTGGCGCCGGCGAACCGGTCCTGGACGTCGGCCCAGTTGACGACGTTCCAGAAGGCCTTGACGTAGTCGGCCTTCACGTTCTTGTACTGCAGGTAGTAGGCGTGCTCCCACATGTCGACCTGCAGCAGGGGGATGATGCCAAGCGGCACGTTGGCTTGCTGGTCGTACAGCTGGAAGGTGAGCAGTCGCCGGCCAAGCGTGTCGTAGCCGAGCACCGCCCAGCCCGAACCCTGCAGCCCGTTGGCGGCGGCGGTGAACTGGGCCCGGAACTTGTCGAACGATCCGAACTGGTCGTCGATCGCGGCGGCCAGTTCTCCGGTGGGCTTGTCACCGCCGTTGGGGGACAGGTTCTTCCACCAGATCGAGTGGTTGACGTGGCCGCCGAGGTGGAACGCCAGGTTCTTCTCGTTTCCGAAGATTGCGGCGTGGTCGTCGTTGGCGCGCGCCTCCTCGAGCTTGGCGATGGCGTCGTTGACACCCTTGACGTAGGTCGCGTGGTGCTTGCCGTGGTGAATCTCGTTGATCTCACCGGAGATGTGCGGTTCGAGCGCTCCGTAGTCGTAACCAAGATCGGGTAGGGCGTACTCGGCCATGCAATTCCCTTCTCGCAATGCGTGTTCCGTGCACCACGAAGCCTAGGGGCGAACAGCCGTATCTGTCCAACTGTTCATGTGTTCACGTGATAACCTAGGCATGCGAGGTCGGGCCGTGGGTTGGCGTTGTGGAAGCATCTGAACCGACTCAACACCGAGCGGGAGTTGGCATCACGGCCCGACCCGCGCCAACGGTTAGCCCTGCACCAGCCCGAGAAGTGCGTTCTCGATGACCTCCGGCAGCGCGGGATGGATCCAATACTGGTTCTCGGCAACCTCTTTCGCGGTCTGCCCGAAGGTCATCGCCTGGATCACCGGCTGGATGATCGACGACGCCTGGTGGCCCATGACGTGGGCGCCGAGGATCTTGCCTGTCGCCCGGTCGCCGATCAGTTTGACCAGGCCGTGCTCGTCCTCCATCGCCCAGCCGTAGGCGGTGTCGCCAAATTTCTGCACCTTGGTCACCACGTCGTATCCGTCGGCTCTGGCTTCGTCCTCGGTCATGCCCACCATCGCGACCTGGGGATCGGTGAACACCGCCGACGGCACGAAGCGGTGATCGGAGGCGCGCATCGACTCGGTGTCGTCCCAGTCGAGCAACAGATTGTGCCGCACGACCCGCATCTCGTGGTTGGCGACGTGTTTGAGCTGATACGCCGACGAGACGTCGCCGAGCGCGAAGATGCCACGCGCGGAGGTCCTTTGAAATTCGTCGACCACCACCATGCCCGAGTCGTCGACCTCGACGCCGGCCAGCTCCGCGTCGAGCTGATCCCCATTCGGCACCCGCCCGGTGGCGACCAGCAGCATGTCGGCCTCGATGGTCTTGCCGTCGTCGAGCTCGAGCACGCAGCCACCGTCGCGTTGCCGCACTCCGACCACGTTCTCGTGGGTGCGCAAATCCCACTTCTCCGTGGCGAGGTCGGTGAACGGATGGCAGATCGACTCGTCGCAGTGGGTCAACAGACCGTAACCGCGGACCACGATCGTGACGCGCACGCCCAAGGCGGAGAAGACGTGCGCGAACTCCGCAGCCACGAAACCGCCGCCCACGATCACCAAGTGTTCGGGAAGCTCGGCGATCCGCATCACGTCGTCACTGGTGTGGTACTCGACGCCGCACTCGGCGATGGCCGGCGGAACGTGCACCCGCGAGCCCGCGGCGATGACCACCTTGTCGGCGGTGAACTCGTCGCCGTCGTCGGTGCGCAACGTGTACCGGCCGTCGGCCTGCGTTGGGCCGAACCTGGTGTGGCTGGCATACACCCGCACGTTGGGCAGGCCGCGCTTGTACCGTTCGCCGCCCGCCGCGATCGGGTCGATACGCCGATCGAAGACGCGGTCGACGATGTCGGACCACCGGACCTTGTCGATCGTCGAGTCGATGCCGTACCGGGCGCTGTGCCGGATGGTCTCGGCGACCTCTGCGGCGTAGACGAACATCTTGGTGGGGATGCACCCGACGTTGAGGCAGGTGCCACCGAAGGTGCCCTGCTCGCAGATCGCCACCCGCATGTCGCCGTACCTGGGGTCGACGCCCGGGTCGGGGATGCTGTTGCCAGACCCCGTGCCGATGATTGCCAGATCGAAGTGTTCCACGTAATTAGTCCCGTCCGAAATTCGTTGTCGTGCTCCGAGAGTCGGAGCCCAGATAGTCGTCGAGCCAACGCGCCAGCTCGCTGTAGGCAGCCGCGCGAGGCTCGGCCAGCGACAGGAAGACGTCGTGCTTGGCGTCGGTGATCGGTGCGATGGTCTGACGGTTCCCGACGCAGCCGGCCCAGCGCGCGATCTGCGCGACGTCGAGGACGGCGTCGCCGCGTTGGATCGCCTCGGGATGGGGGGCTTCGGCGACGGAATGGTCGGATCGCAGCAGCAGATTGGGCACGCCGACGTCGAGACCGCGGTGCAGCTTCGCCTGACCGCGGCGGATCGCGTTGATCCAGCCAAACGTGACGGGGAACCCGCCGAGCGGCTTCAGCTCGAGGTCGTAGTCGAATTCGCCGGCGTAGTCACGATGCAGCGTGGTGCCGTAGCCGCCGGGGGTGGGCTTGCGGATCACCTGCCGCTTGCGGAGCCGGGCCAGTGCGATCAGTGCCGCCGACGTCGGCGCGGTGCGCAAGATCGCAGGCCCGTGCAGGTCGAAGAACGGGCTGTTGAGCACCAGCCCTCCGATGTGCGCCGCCTGCCCGCGCTCCCGAAGCCGGTCCAACCACAGGGTGGCGATGAGCCCGCCAGCCGAATGTCCGTAGACGCAGACCCGAGGCGGGTCGGCGGGGGAGTCGACGGCGTCGCGGGCGATCAGCGCCAGCGCACGATCCAATTCACCGTCGTAGCGGGTCAGGTCTGTGGTGAAGTGCGGCGTCTGCCCCTCGCGGCGTGAGCGGCCGCACTTGTGCAGATCCAACGCGTAGAACCGGAAGCCGCGATCGGCGAAGTGGTCGGCCAGCTCGGTGTTGAAGAAGTAATCGGTGTACCCGTGCAGCGCCAGCACCGCATGCGGGCCGCTACCCGCCTCGCCGCGCCGGACCAGCGTGGCGAACAGCTGACCCTCGCCGTCCGGATCGGGGCCGAGCGGCAGGGTTTGCTGCCAGTACCCGGGAAGGACGTCGGGTTGCCACACGGGCTCCTCGCCGGGTTCCCTCGGTGTCACGGCCTCAACTCTAGGCGGACGTCGACCCGTCACGGCGGGGCGGCAGGGGTGTCGGCCGACGGAATGCGCCCGACGCGCAGGGGATAACCTGGTAAATCTGAAAGCCGTGACGAGCGGAGTTCGCGACCACGAAGGGTCCAGGATCACGTGTCTGAGGTAGCCAAGACCGACGTCGTGCTGGTGGGGGCGGGCATCATGAGCGCCACGCTCGCCACTCTGCTCAAGCTGATGGAGCCCGACTGGTCCATCACGCTGGTGGAGCGGCTCGACGGTGCCGCCGCCGAGAGCAGCGATCCGTGGAACAACGCAGGCACGGGGCACTCCGCGTTGTGTGAGTTGAACTACACCCCGCAACGGGCCGACGGCACGGTCGAGATCGCCAAGGCCGTCCACGTCAACGAGCAGTTTCAGGTGTCGCGCCAGTTCTGGGCACACGCGGTGGAGAACGGCGTCATCCCCGACGTCCGCAGCTTCCTCAACCCGATCCCGCACGTCAGCTTCGTGCACGGCGCCAAGCATCTCGACTACCTCAAGCGCCGCCGCGAAACGTTGGTGACCAACCCGCTGTTCGCGACGATGGAGTACGTCGACTCAACCGACGAGTTCGCCCGTCGGTTGCCCCTGATGGCCGCCAAGCGCGACTTCTCGGAGCCCGTCGCGCTGAACTGGACCCAGGACGGCACCGACGTCAACTTCGGTTCCCTGACGCGGCAGCTGATCGGCTACGCCGTCGAACGCGGCATGACGACGCTGTTCGGCCACGAGGTGCGTGACCTCGCCAAGGAATCCGACGGCAGCTGGACGCTCAAGGTCACCAACCGACGCACCCACCAAAAGCGCAAGATCAACGCCAAGTTCGTGTTCGTCGGTGCCGGTGGCGGCGCCCTTCCGCTGCTGCAGAAGTCGGGCATCGATGAGGCCAAGGGCTTCGGCGGCTTCCCGGTCGGCGGCCAGTGGCTGCGCACCGGGAACCACGAGCTGGCCGCCCAGCACCAGGCCAAGGTCTACGGCGCCCCGCCGCTGGGAGCTCCGCCGATGTCCGTGCCGCACTTGGACACTCGCATCATCAACGGCCGGTCCTACCTGCTGTTCGGCCCGTTCGCCGGGTGGTCGCCGAAGTTCCTCAAGCAGGGCAAGGTCACCGATCTGCCGTTCTCGGTCAAGCCGAACAACCTCGGCTCGATGCTCGGGGTCGGCCTCACCGAGATGAGCCTGGTCAAGTACCTGGTCGGTCAACTGGCCCTCAGCGAAGCCGACCGGGTGGACGCGCTTCGTGAATTCGCGCCCGGCGCAATCGATTCCGATTGGGAGCTCGACATCGCGGGACAGCGCGTCCAGGTGATCCGGAAGAAGGGCGCCGGTGGCGTGCTGGAATTCGGCACCACGGTGCTCTCGGCGGCCGACGGCAGCATCGCCGGTCTGCTCGGCGCTTCGCCCGGCGCGTCGACGGCCGTTCCGGCGATGTTCGACGTCCTTGAACGATGCTTTCCCGACCGGTTCCCGTCGTGGCAGCCCAAGATCAAGGAGATGGTGCCGTCGTTCGGCACCCAGCTGTCCGGCGACCCCAAGCTCTTCGGCGAAGTGTGGGACTGGGGTACCAAGGTGCTCAAGCTCGACCACAAGGCCACGGACGTGCCCGCGGTCCCCGTATGACGGTGGCGCCGTGACCGTCTCGCCGCGCCGTAGCTGGGCGAAGGACCTGGACGCCGCGACGCTCTACGAGCTGCTGAAGCTTCGGGTTGAGGTGTTCGTCGTCGAGCAGGCCACGCCGTACCCCGAGCTGGACGGACGGGACCTGCTTGCCGAGACGCGACACTTCTGGCTCGAGGATTCCGACGGCAAGGTGGTCTCGACCCTGCGGTTGATGGAGGAACATCCCGGCGGCGAGAAGGTCTTTCGGATCGGTCGGGTCTGCACCAGGCGAAGCGACCGAGGCCACGGCCACACCAGCCGGCTGATGCAGGCCGCACTCGCCGAGGTCGGCGACGACCCCTGCCGCATCGACGCCCAGACCTACCTCGTGGACATGTACGCCAAGCACGGCTTCGTCCCCGACGGAGACGAGTTCCTCGACGACGGGATTCCGCACCTCCCCATGTTGCGGCGCAGTGGTCTTCATGGGGCAAGCTGAGAGGCGATGACGACTTCACTTCCGACGCCATATCCCTTCTCCGCACTCGTTGGTCAGGATCAGCTGAGGCTCGCGCTCATTCTGTGCGCGGTGCGGCCAGAGATCGGCGGCGTGCTGATCCGCGGCGAGAAGGGGACTGCCAAGTCGACTGCCGTTCGGGCGTTGGCGTCGGTACTCGCCGACGTCGACGAGGGAGCCCGCCTCGTCGAGCTGCCGATCGGTGCCACGGAGGACAGGGTCGTCGGATCGCTGGACCTGCAGCGCGTACTCCGCGACGGCGAACACGCCTTCTCGCCGGGCCTGCTGGCGCGGGCGCACGGCGGCGTGCTCTACGTCGACGAGGTCAACCTGTTGCACGACCATCTGGTCGACGTGCTCCTCGACGCGGCCGCGATGGGTCGGGTCCACGTCGAGCGCGACGGTGTCTCGCACAGCCACGAGGCCCGGTTCATGCTCGTCGGCACCATGAACCCCGAAGAGGGTGAGCTGCGGCCCCAGCTGCTGGACCGATTTGGCCTGACCGTGGACGTCCGCGCGTCCCGCGACGTGGACACCAGGGTCGAGGTGATCCGGCGCCGCATGGACTTCGAAGCCGATCCCGACGGTTTCGCCGCCCGATACGCCGACGGAGACGTCGACCTGGCCCGTCGGATTGCGCTTGCGCGCGCGATGGTGTCCTCGATCGTGTTGCCGGACAGTGAATTACGTCGGATTGCGGCGCTGTGTGCGTCGTTCGACGTGGACGGGATGCGCGCGGACCTGGTGGTCGCGCGGACTGCGGTGGCGCATGCCGCGTGGCGTGGCGGAGAGCGGGTCGAGGAGCAGGACGTCCGCGTCGCCGCCGAACTCGCGCTGCCCCACCGTCGTCGCCGCGACCCGTTCGACGACCCGGGCCTGGATCAAGACCGGCTCGACGAGGCGATGAGCCAGGCCGGCGAGGCCGCCGACGAGCCGGGGCCGGACCCGGAGCCCGGACCGGATCACGAGCCGGAACCCGAGCCCGACCCGCCGGGTGGCGGCGGGGGAGAGGCGCCGGAGTCCTCCGAATCCGAGGCGTCGAGCGGTCCTGCGCAGCAGCGCAATTCGCCGTCGTCCACACCGCGGCCCAACGACGCGCCCGCGGCCACGTTCCGCGCGAAGGCCCTCGTGGTGCCCGGAGTCGGCGAGGGTGCTCCCGGCCGTCGGTCCCGGGCCCGCAACCGCACCGGCACACCGATCGCCGCGACCGACGATCCGCAGGCCGGTCACGGGCTGCACGTCTTCGGTACCCTGCTGGCCGCCGCCGAACGTCAAACCCGACCGGGCCGGCCACGGCTGGGTCCCGCTGATCTGCGCCGCTCGATCCGCGAGGGCAGGGAAGGCAACCTGGTCATCTTCCTCGTCGACGCATCGGGGTCGATGGCGGCGCGAGACCGGCTCTCGGCGGTCGGCGGCGCGACCATGTCGCTGCTTCGCGACGCCTATCAGCGTCGCGACAAGGTCGCCGTGATCACCTTCCGCGGCGCCCAGGCGCAGGTGTTGCTTCCGCCGACCACGTCTGTGCACATCGCGGGCCGGCGCCTGGCCCGCTTCGACACCGGCGGCAAGACACCACTGGCCCAGGGGTTGCTCGCGGCCAAGGACGTGGTGGTCAGGGAGAAGGCGCGCGACCGCGCGCGGCGCAGTCTGGTGGTGGTCCTCACCGACGGCAGGGCGACCGGCGGACCCGACCCGCTCGGACGAGCCCGCACCGCGGCGGCGATGCTCCTGGCGGAGGGCGCGGCGGCCGTGGTGGTCGACTGCGAAACCTCTTATGTGCGTTTGGGTTTGGCCGAGGTGCTGGCCACCCAGCTTGAAGCGCCCGCGGTTCGGCTCGCGGAGCTGCGCGCGGACGGTCTGACCCGGTTGGTCCGATCGCATTCCGGCGACCGCGCCGCCTGATTCGTCACGGAGGAGATGTTCCATGCCACAGGGTCAACCAGTCGCCGTCCCGGCCGACGGCCTGACGACGCGGGCTCGTCGCAACGCCCCGTTGTTGGCCGTCCACACCGGCCCTGGCAAGGGCAAGTCCACCGCGGCGTTCGGGATGGCCCTGCGGGCGTGGAATCAGGGCTTCGACATCGGCGTCTTCCAGTTCGTCAAGAGCGCGAAGTGGAAGGTGGGCGAGGAGTCCGCATTTCGCGAACTCGGCCGCCTGCACGAGGAGCACGGCGCCGGCGGCCCGGTGGAGTGGCACAAGATGGGCTCCGGATGGTCGTGGTCCAGGAAGCCCGGCTCGGAGGTGGACCACGCCACCGCGGCGGCCGACGGCTGGGCCGAGATCGCACGCCGCTTGGCCGACGAGCGCCATGACTTCTACGTGCTCGACGAATTCACCTACCCGTTGAAGTGGGGGTGGGTGGACGTCGACGAGGTGGTCGAGGTCCTTCTCAACCGGCCCGGCAGGCAACACGTCGTCATCACCGGGCGCGACGCCCCGCAGCGACTGCTGGACGCCGCCGACCTGGTCACCGAGATGACGAAGGTCAAGCACCCCATGGACGCCGGGCGCAAGGGTCAGCGCGGCATCGAGTGGTGAGCACACCGGCCGTCGTCATCGCCGCACCGTCCTCGGGCAGCGGAAAGACCACCGTGGCGACCGGCCTGATGGGCGCGTTCCGCAGAGCCGGCCGTACCGTCGCACCGTTCAAGGTCGGGCCCGACTTCATCGACCCCGGCTACCACGCCCTCGCCTCCGGTCGGCCGGGGCGCAACCTTGATCCCGTCCTGGTCGGCGACGACCTGATCGGCCCGCTCTACCGCCACGGCAGCGACGGCGCCGACCTCGCGGTGGTGGAGGGCGTGATGGGCATGTTCGACGGCCGCATCGACCCGAACGCCACCGGGCTCGCCCGCGGTTCGACCGCCCACGTCGCCGGTCTGCTCGGGGCGCCGGTGATCCTGCTGGTCGACGCGCGCGGGCAGAGCCACAGCATCGGCGCGGTCGTGCACGGGTTCTCGACGTTCGACAGCTCGATCCACCTGGCCGGCGTCATCCTCAACAGGGTCGGCTCGCCTCGGCACGAGGCGGTTCTGCGGCAGGGGTGCGAGCAGGCGGGCGTTCCGGTGCTCGGGGCCATCCCGCGGGCCGACGAATTGGCCGTGCCGTCACGGCATCTCGGCCTAGTGACGGCGACCGAGCACGGCAGGCACGCCGTCGCGGCCGTCGAGGCGATGACCACGCTGGTGGCCAAGCACGTCGACCTGGCCGCGGTGGCCGCCATTGCCCGGTCCTACGTCGCCTCCGAGCCGTGGACGCCGACGATCGCCGAACCCGTCGCGGGTCGCGTCACCGTCGCGCTGGCCGCGGGGCGAGCGTTCACCTTCGGCTACCCGGAGCACGCGGAGTTGCTCGCCGCCGCAGGCGCGGACGTCGTCGCGTTCGACCCCTTGACCGATCCGCTGCCGTACGACACCGACGCCCTGGTGATCCCCGGCGGCTTCCCCGAACAGTTCACCGCGGAGCTCTCCGACAACGAGGTGGTCCGCAGGCAGATCAGGGAGCTTGCGAGCCGTGGTGCTCCCATCCACGCGGAATGCGCAGGCCTGACCTACCTGGTCGACGAACTCGACGGGCATCCGATGTGCGGCGTGGTGCCCGGCAGCGCCCGATTCACCGAGCGACTGACGCTGGGATACCGCGACGCGGTCGCGCTAGGAGACTCGTCCGTGCACCGGGCCGGCGCCCGGGTGGTCGGACACGAGTTCCACCGCACCGCCGTCACGTTCGTCGGGGAGTGCGAGCCCGCATGGGGCTTCCGCGACGGCGCCGGCGCCACGGTCACCGACGGCGCGGTCACCGTCGGGGTCCACGCCGCCTATCTCCACGCGCACGCGGCGGCGCACCCGCTGGCGGCCACCCGGTTCGTAGGGTCTGCACTTACCTCTAAGCTCGCCGGGTGCGCACGCGAGGAGCGAGGACATGACTGCGCACGCGAGGAGCGAGGAATTGACTGAGAACGCCTACCTCGTCGGCCTGCGCTTGAACGGCAAGCGGGTGGTCGTCGTCGGTGGCGGTAGCGTCGCGCAGCGGCGTATCCCGCTGCTGCTGGCCAACGGGGCCGACGTGCACGTCATCGCCCGTGCGGCGACGCCCGCGGTGGAGGCGTTCGACGGAATCACCCTCGTGCTGCGCGACTTCCGACCCGGTGACCTCGAGGGTGCCTGGTACGCGCTCGCCGCGACCGACGACCCCACGGTGAACGCGGCGATCGTCGCCGAGGCCGAACGGCTGCGCATCTTCTGCGTCCGGGCCGACGTCGCCCGCGACGGCACCGCGGTGACGCCCGCGTCGTTCGAATACGACGGACTGAGCGTCGGCGTCCTGGCCAGCGGCGAGCACCGCCGCTCGGCGGCCATCCGGTCGGCCATCCACGAGGCCTTGCAGACGGGCGTGATCGCCTCCTCCGCCGAGGTCGGGGCACCTGGCACGCAGTACGCCGGTGTCGCCCTCGTCGGCGGCGGCCCTGGCGACCCCGAGCTCATCACCGTTCGTGGGCGCAGGATGCTCGCACAGGCAGACGTGGTGGTCGCCGATCGCCTGGCCCCCCAGGAACTGATCGCCGAACTGGCGCCGCACGTCGAGGTGATCGACGCCGCGAAGATCCCCTACGGCCGCTTCATGGCCCAGGACGCGATCAACGCCGTCCTGATCGACCGCGCCAAGGCGGGCAAGTTCGTCGTGCGGCTCAAGGGCGGTGATCCGTACGTCTTCGCGCGCGGTCACGAAGAGCTGCTGGCGTGCGCCGAGGCGGGCATTCCGGTCACCGTGGTGCCCGGTGTGACCAGTGCCATAGCGGTTCCTGCTGCGGCGGGCGTTCCCGTCACCCACCGCGGGGTCACCCACGAGTTCGTGGTGGTCAGCGGCCACCTTGCGCCGGGGCACCCCGAATCGTTAGTGAATTGGGATGCGCTGGCCGCGCTGTCCGGCACGATCGTCCTGCTGATGGCCGTCGAACGGATCGAATTGTTCGCGAAGGTTCTGCTGGAAGGCGGCCGACCAGCGGAGACGCCGGTTCTGGTGGTGCAGCACGGGACGACGGCCGCGCAGCGAACCCTGCGCACCACGCTGGCCGACGCGCCGGAACACATCCGCGCGGACGGCATTCGACCTCCCGCAATCATCGTGATCGGGGCTGTCGCGGGCTTCGCCACTTAGAGGGTTCTTAAGATTACTGTAGGGTAACCCGATATGACGGCTCCCAACGACGCAGCCCGCGCCGCCGCTGAGCGTGATGCGGGAGATGCCGAACGAGCTCTTCCCATGCCGATCACCCAGACGCAGATCGTCAAGAGCAGCTGGTATCCCGAATGGCTACCGTCGCGCCGCTTCATCGCCGCGGTCATCGCCATCGGCGGCATGCAGCTGCTGGCCACGATGGACAGCACCGTCGCGATCGTCGCGCTCCCCAAGATCCAGGACGAGCTCAACCTGTCCGACGCGGGGCGCAGCTGGGTCATCACCGCATACGTGTTGACCTTCGGCGGCTTGATGCTGCTCGGCGGGCGACTCGGCGACACCATCGGCCGCAAACGCACCTTCATCGTCGGTGTCGCACTGTTCACCATCGCGTCCATCCTCTGCGGCGTGGCGTGGGACGAGACGACCCTCGTCATCGCCAGGCTCGCCCAGGGCGTCGGCGCGGCCATCGCGTCGCCCACCGGCCTTGCCCTGATCGCGACCACGTTCCCGAAGGGTCCGGCCCGCAACACCGCAACGGCGGTGTTCGCCGCCATGACCGGCGTCGGCTCGGTGATGGGGCTCGTCGTCGGCGGCGCGCTGACCGAATTCTCCTGGCGCTGGGCATTCCTGGTGAACGTCCCGGTCGGTCTGCTGATGATCTACCTGGCCCGCCGAACCCTGAGCGAAACGCACCGCGAACGGATGAAGCTCGACGCGACTGGCGCCATCCTCGCCACCCTCGCGTGCACCGCCGCGGTCTTCGGTTTCTCGATGGGCCCGGAGAAGGGCTGGTCCGCCCCGCTGACGGTGGGCTCGTGTGTGGCGGCGTTCGTCCTCTTCGGCGCCTTCCTCTTCGTCGAGCGCACCGCGGTCAACCCCGTCGTGCCGTTCAGTCTCTTCCGCGACCGCAACCGGGTTGCCACGTTCGCCGCGGTGTTCCTCGGCGGCGGCATCATGTTCACGCTGACCGTGCTGATCGGCCTGTACGTGCAGGACATCATGGGTTACAGCGCCCTTCGCGCCGGCATCGGCTTCATCCCGTTCGTCATCGCGCTCGGCATCGGGCTCGGCCTGTCGTCCTACCTGGTGTCGATCCTGCCGCCGCGGGTCCTGGTGATCATCGGTGGCGTCTTCGTCCTCGCGGCCATGCTCTACGGCTCCACGCTCAACGGCGACATCCCGTACTTCCCGAACCTCGTCATCCCGATCACGGTCGGCGGCTTCGGCATCGGCATGATCGTCGTGCCGCTCACGGTGTCGGCCATCGCCGGCGTCGCGATCGACGAGATCGGTCCGGTCTCGGCCATCGCGCTGATGCTGCAGAGCCTCGGCGGCCCCGTGGTGCTTGCCGTCATCCAGGCGGTCATCACGTCGCGGACGCTGTACCTCGGGGGAACCACCGGGCCGGTCAAGAACATGGACGCCGCCCAGATGCACGCCCTCGACCAGGGCTACACCTACGGGTTGCTGTGGGTCGCGGCCGTGGCCGTCATCGTCGGCGTCGTCGCGCTCTTCATCGGCTACACCGCGCAGCAGGTCGCCCAGGCTCAGGAAACCAAGGAAGCGATCGACGCCGGCGAGATCTAGGCCGACCGTGCCGGTTCGGCGCGAATGCCGTCACCGGCGGCGACCAGCGCCGCGACCGCGGCCCGCGCGGCCTCACCGGGGGTCGGCTGGGTCACCGCGAGGGTGACGCGGCCCAACCAATTCGGGTCCTCGACGCGGACGGTCGTCACACCCTTGGGCACCGACGGAGCGGCCAGTTCGGGTAGCAGACAAACGCCGAGCCCGGCGGCCACCAAACCCAGCCGGGCCTGCCAGCCCTTGGTCCGCAGCGCGACCACCGGATCGGTCAGCGTCGGCCAAGGTCCGAACTGCGGATCGCCGGCGTTGCCCTCGCCGACCACCCACGATTCGCCTTCCAGCGCGCGGACCGGCACCGTCGCCGCCGCGCCGAGCCGGTGCCCAACGGGGACCGCGACGCAGAGGTCGCCGGCGAACACCCGCCGTACTGCCAAGCCGGTCAGGTCGTAGTCCTCAAGGCCCGTGCCCGAGCCGATGACGGCCACCGTCACCCGTCCGGCGCGCACCTCTCGAAGTAGCGCCGGGGTCGACGCCTCGGTCAGCCGTACCTCGAGACCGGGGTGTTCGCCGGCCAGCCGTGCGATGGCGCGCGGCGCGAGAACCGCGGCGGCCGCGGGGAACACGCCCAATCGCACGCGGCCCGCCAGCCGGTCGCCCAGCCCGTCGAGATCGCGCCGCAACGAGTCGACGTCGGCCAGGATGCGTCCGGCGCGGGCGACCACCGCCGCGCCAGCGGCACTGGGACTGACCCCGCGAGCGTTGCGCACGAACAGGGGCACGCCGGCGGCGGCCTCCATGGCGGCGACCTGGCGCGAGATGGCGGGTTGCGAATAGCCGAGTGACCGGGCCGCGGCGGTAAACGAACCGAGGGTCGCCACCTCACGGACCACGCGCAGCCCCGCGAGGGTCATGTCGTCCATGGCGTCACCCTAGCCATGCGTCAACCGTATGGCAGCGATCTGAGACCGTCATGGCCGGTATGGATTGCGGCCGCCGCCCCGGAGGTTGAACAGGACCGACAGCACGTGACATCGAGGAGAAGAGACACATGCCCAAGACCTGGTTCATCGTCGGAGCATCACGCGGCATGGGACGCGAACTCGCCGAACAACTGCTGGCCCGTGGCGACCACGTCGCCGCGACGGTCCGCGACACCGGCCACGTCGCCGACCTCGCCGACCGCTACGGCGACGCGTTCTGGGTGCGGGCGCTCGACGTCACCGACCCCGCCGCCGTCCGCGCCGTGACCGACGAGGCGTTCGCGTCCCACGCGCGAGTCGACGTCGTGGTCGCCAACGCAGGCTACGGAGTGTTCGGTGTCGCCGAAGACCTCACCGACGCGCAGATCGACTCGATGATCGCCACCAACCTCACCGGATCGATCCACCTGGCCAGGGCGGCCGTGCCGCACCTGCGCGCCACGGGCGGCGGCCTGTTGATGCAGATGTCGAGCATGGGCGCGCACATCGCCTTTCCCGCCTTCTCCCTCTACCACGTGACGAAGTGGGGCATCGAGGGCTTCTACGAGGCGCTGGCCCAGGAGGTCGAGCCGTTCGGCATCCGGACCACCCTGGTCGAGCCGGGCGTCGTCCGCACCGGCTTCTTCGACGCTGCGACGCGGATACCCCTGAGCGCGCCGTACCGGGGTGGGCCGGCGGACCGGCCTGCGCCGACGATCGACGACATGGTCGACAGCCAGGAGAAGACCGTGGCTGCGATGATCCGGGCGGGTGACTCCGACGATCCGCCCCGCCGGCTGGTGCTGGGATCCGACGCCTGGCAGTTGGTGACCGACGCGTTGCGCGGCCGCCTCGAAGAACTAACCGCGCAGCGCGCCAACGCCGCCACCGCCGACATCGGTTTCACGATCGGTCCCGCTGGGTAGGGTGTCGGCAATGTCTGCCGCGGGTGGTACCTCAGGTTCGACGGAGAATTCGACCGCGCCCTTGTCGTCGTCGGTGCTCGGCATCGCCATCGTGGCCATCACCGGCATGCAGCTCATGTCGACCCTCGACGGCACCATCGTCATCGTCGCGCTACCGCGCATGCAGGCCGATCTCGACCTGTCCGACGCCGGCAAGAGTTGGGTGATCACCGCCTACGTTCTGACCTTCGGCGGGCTGCTGCTGCTCGGCGGGCGGGTGGGTGACGCGATCGGTCAGAAGCGCGCCTTTCTCTCCGGCGTCGGGGTGTTCACCATCGCCTCGCTGATCTGCGGTCTGGCTGGGGACGAGTTCACGCTCATCGCCGCGCGCGCCCTGCAGGGCATCGGCGCGGCCGTCGCCGCCCCGACCGGCCTGGCGCTCATCGCCACGACCTACGCCGTCGGACACGCGCGCAACCAGGCCATGGCGGTCTCGGCGGGAATGCAGGCCATCGGATCGGTGATGGGGCTGGTGCTCGGCGGACTGCTCACGGTCATCTCGTGGCGGCTGGCATTTCTGATGAACGTGCCGATCGGCATCGTCATCATCGTCATCGCATGGCTGCGGATCGGCGAGACGCACCACGAACGGCTCAAGCTGGACATCACCGGCGCACTGCTGGCCACGCTGGGCTGCACGTCGGCGGTGTTGGTGTTCACCCAGGGACCACCGCGCGGCTGGGTCGACCCGTGGGTGATCGGCGCCGCCGTCGCGTCGATCGTCTTCTTCGTGTCCTTCCTCCTTGCCGAGCGCACCGCCGAGAATCCGCTGGTGCCGTTCTCGGTCTTCAACGACCGCAACCGGGTGATGACGTTCACCGCATGGTTCCTCGGCGGCGGGGTGCTGCTCACCGTGACGGTGATGGTCGGCCTGCTCGCGCAGGACGTACTTGGCTACTCGGCGCTGCGGGCCGGCGTGTGCTTCCTGCCGTTCGCCGTCGCGGTTGGCGTCGGCAACGTACTGGCCACCAAGCTGGCGCCGTTGGTCGCGCCGCGCTGGCTGATCATCGGTGGCGGAATCTACGTGCTCGCGGCCATGCTCTACGGCTCCACGCTGGACCGCAGCATCCCGTACTTCCCGAACCTCTTCATCCCGATCGTGCTCGGCGGCTTCGGAATCGGCATCATCTCGGTGATCCTGCCGCTGTGCGCGGTGGCCGGGGTTGGGCCGCGTGAGATCGGTCCGGTGTCGGCGATCACCCTGATGGTGCAGAACCTCGGCGGACCGCTGGTGCTGGTCGCCATCATGGCGGTGCAAACCTCCCGCACGCTGTACCTCGGGGGCACCACCGGCCCGGTCAAGAACATGACGCCCACCCAGCTCGACGCGCTCGGAGCCGGCTACACCTACTCCCTGCTGTGGGTGGCAGGCATCTCGATCCTGGTCGGCGTCGCCGCGTTCTGGATCGGCTTCTCCGCCCGCGACATCGCCCGCGCCCAGCACACGAAGGAGGCCGTGGAGGCTGGCGAGCTGTAACGGGTGGGCTGTCGGGGCACCGCGTTAGCGTGGCCCCATGACCGAGCAACTCACCCGCCAACGCATCTCCGACGTGGTCGACCCGCTGGGCTGGCGGCTGATCCTCGGGGTCGCCGTGACCCACGTGCGGGTGCCCACCTTGGCCGCCGCAGCCGAGGCCGCCGCGGTGGCGATCTCGACCGACGGGGTTGACGGGCACCTCACCGTCGACCTTCACGCCGACCGGTTGGTCCTCCGCGTGCACACCGTCGACGCCGGCTCGGTGACCGAGCCCGACCTGGAGCTGGTCGCGCGCGTGACCGCAGCGCTGGTGGCCCACGGGCTGCACACGCAGCCTGCGGTCGACGACGTGGCGCCGCAGACCTTCGAGATCGCGGTCGACGCCGTCGACATACCCCTGGTCAGGCCGTTCTGGAAGGCGGTGACGGGGTACGTCGAGCAGCCGGCCGAGATGGATCTGCCCGACGGCGGCCTCGTCGACCCGCTGCGACGCGGACCCGCCATCTGGTTTCAGCAGATGGACGAGCCACGAATCGAGCGAAACCGCATCCACCTCGACGTCGACGTCCCGCCCGAACTGGCCCGGCCCCGCGTCGACGCGGCGCTGGCGGCGGGCGGCACGTTGAAGTCCGATGCCGCCGCCCCCGCGTTCTGGGTCCTGGCCGACCCCGAGGGCAACGAGGTGTGCGTATGCACGTGGCAGGGTCGGGACTAGCTGCGCGGGTAGATAAGGTTGTCGGCTGTGATCACCCGCATGTCCGAACTGTTCCTACGCACGCTGCGCGACGACCCCGCCGACGCCGAGGTGCCCAGCCACAAGCTGCTCATCAGGGCCGGATACATCCGGCCGATCGGACCGGGGTTGTACAGCTGGCTGCCCCTCGGGCTTCGCGTGTTCCGCAAGATCGAGCAGATCATCCGCGAGGAGATGAATGCCATTGGCGGACAGGAGATCCTGCTACCAGCCCTGCTCCCACGCGCACCGTACGAGACCACGAATCGGTGGACCGAGTACGGCGCAGGCCTCTTCCGCCTGAAGGACCGCCGCGGCAACGACTACCTGCTCGGGCCCACCCACGAGGAGATCTTCGCCCTCACCGTGAAGGGGGAGTACTCCTCCTACAAGGACTTCCCGTTGCGGCTCTACCAAATCCAGACCAAGTACCGCGACGAGGCGCGGCCGCGGGCCGGCATCCTGCGCGGGCGCGAGTTCGTGATGAAGGATTCCTACTCGTTCGACGTCGACGACGACGGTCTCAAGGCCGCCTACGACGCGCACCGCGAGGCCTACCAGCGGATCTTCGCGCGGCTGGGCGTCAAGTACGTCGTCGTCTCGGCGGTGTCGGGCGCGATGGGCGGCAGCGCGTCGGAGGAATTCCTCGCCGAGAGCGAGGTCGGGGAGGACACCTACGTCCGCTGCCTGGAATCCGGGTACGCGGCCAACGTGGAGGCCGTGATCACCCAGCGGCCCGAGTCGCTGCCCGTCGAGGGACTGCCAGCGCCGGTCGTCCACGACACGGAGAACACCCCGACCATCGCGACGCTGGTGGACTGGGCCAACGGTGCCAACCTGCCCGAGTTCGCGGGTCGCACCGTCGTGGCCGCCGACACCCTCAAGAACGTGTTGCTGAAGGTTCGCCAGCCGGGCGGCGAGTGGGAGCTGTTGGCGATCGGCGTGCCCGGTGACCGGGAGGTCGACGACAAGCGACTGGGTGCGGCCCTCGACCCGGCCGAGTACGTCATGTTGCCTGCGGAGGACTTTCCCAAGTACCCGTTCCTGGTCAAGGGATACATCGGGCCAAAGGCGTTGTTGGCCAACGGTGTTCGCTTCCTGGTCGATCCACGCGTGGTGGACGGAACCACCTGGATCACCGGAGCCGACGAGGACGGCAAGCACGTCGTCGGCTTGGTGGCGGGACGGGACTTCGTGCCAGACGGCACCATCGAGGCCGCCGAGGTGCGCGACGGCGATCCGTCGCCGGACGGGGGAGGCCCGCTGGTCTCGGCGCGCGGCATCGAGATCGGCCACATCTTCCAGCTCGGCCGCAAGTATGCCGACGCCTTCACCGTCGACGTCCTCGGCGAGAACGGCAAGCCGTTGCGGCTGACGATGGGTTCCTACGGCATCGGGGTGTCGCGGATGGTGGCCGTCATCGCCGAGCAGAGCCACGACGACATCGGCTTGCGCTGGCCGTCGTCGGTGTCGCCCTTCGACGTGCACGTCGTCATCGCCAACAAGGACGACGACGCCCGCACCGGGGCAACGGAACTCGCCGAGCAGCTCGACCTGCTCGGGGTGGAACCCCTTCTCGACGACCGCAAGATGTCGCCGGGGGTCAAGTTCAAGGACGCCGAACTGCTCGGCGTGCCGTGGCTCGTCGTGGTGGGACGCGGCTGGGCCAACGGTGTCGTCGAGCTGCGAAACCGGTTCAGCGGCGAGGTAGAGGAGATCGCGGTCGACGGCGCGGCCGCGACGATCGCCGGCAAGTTGGCCGGCTAGTCAGTCGTTGCCGCCGGGGAAGGCGACGGTGGTCGGCTCGACGCCGAGCACCGCTCGCCACCTTGCGGCCGTCACCGCGGCGCGCGTCAGTGCGGTGACGGCCAGTTCGCGGTCGTCACCGGCAGCGGCCTGCTCGAGCACCGCGCGCCACGCGACCGCGGAGTCCTCCTCCATCCGGACGGCGAGCTTCGCCGCACCCGTCGGGTCGTCGACGACGAACGGCAGCTGGTAACCGAGCGCCGGTATCGGGGGCGTCACCTTGCGCTCGACGAGTCGACGGATGCCCTCTTCGCGCAGTTCGCGATGTCCCGCAAGGGAATTGGACACCAGCTGATTCGAGTCGGGTGTCGAATGTGCCGAGACCAGCCCGTAGCCGTAGATGACTCCGTGTTCGACGGCGACCGCGTCGAACAGGGCGGCGTCGGCGGGGTCCGACGGGCGGGACGGCGACGGTGCGGTCGACGAGCCGGTGTCGGGAGAGGTCACGACGTCACCCCTGAAGTGGCGAGGGTGACCGTGGCCGCGGCCGTGCACGCCGCGGCGATCGACCCGAGCAGTCCGGCCCGGTACCCCGACTGCTGTGTCGCGAGCAGGCCGGCGCCGTCCGCCGACTGCTTGAGTGCGGCGACCACGTCAGCGCTGGTGGGTGGCTTCGGGGGCGGACCCGACGTCGTCGGAGTGGCAGACGTCGACGACGCAGAGGTCGACGCCGAGGTGGTGGGCGCCTCGCCGGAGATTCTGGTGATCTCGTCGGTGAGGGCCCGAGCGTGGGCGGCCCGCTGGTCGGCGACGACCGACAGCGCCGCCGCGATCTTGGGTGCCGCCGCTGCCGCGGCGTTGCCCGCCAGCTGACTGTCGTCGCGGGCGCGCTCCAGCACAGCGATCAGGGCGTCGACGTCCTTGACGGGCGGGGACGAGCCGCAGGCCGTGGCCACGGTGCCCCCCAGCAGGGCCAACGCCGTGGCGCCGACGAGCACGCGCCGCCTGCTGACGGTGGGAATGGTGCTCGGCACATCGACATCCTGCCATCCCGCTGGCGCGGGCTCGTCTGGACTCGACCGCGGTCGTCTCGCCGAACGTTTGCCAAGAGTGGCCCCTCGGCTGGCGTATCCTTGACACTCGGTTCCACGCAACGCTTGGCGGAATCGCGTCCGTACAACTCAAGACGAGGAGCTCACCGTGGCATCGGAGAATCCGCTACGGTCTGCGCGGTTGCCGTCCCCGCAGCAGGTGACCGAGCTGCTCGAAGGCGCATTCGGCCGCGCCGGATACGACGTCGACGACGTCGTCGTCGAGGCCGCCGCCCGGCCGCCACGCATCGTGGTGATCGCCGATGGTGACGGCGGACTCGACCTGGACGCCCTCGGCGAACTGTCGCGGTTGGCCTCCGAACTGCTCGACCAGATCGACGACACGCCTGACGAAGCCACCTACGTGCTGGAAGTCACCTCGCGCGGAGTGGACCGGCCGTTGACCTCCGAGCGACACTTTCGCCGTGCCCACGGGCGCAAGGTCGAAGTGACGCTGTCCGACGGCTCCCAGGTGGTCGGGCGGTTGGGGGAACCGGGTGACGGTGTCCTGCGACTGGTCGTCGCCAACCGTGGCGCCAAACCAAAGATTCGCGAACTTTCCATCGACGACGTCGCCAATGCCGTTGTCCAGGTGGAATTCTCACCGCCGAACCCGCTCGAGCTCGAGCTGGCCGGGGTGTCTGTTGAGGAGGTTGAAGAGTGAACATCGACATGGGTGCGCTGCATGCCATCGAAGTGGACCGGGGGATTCCGGTCGACGAACTGCTCGAGACCATCAAGTCCGCGCTGCTGACCGCCTACCGCCACACCCAGGGGCACGAAGCCGCGGCCCGCATCGACATCGACCGCAAGAGCGGCATCGTCAAGGTGATGGCGAGGGAAACCGACGACGACGGCAACCTGGTCAGCGAATGGGACGACACCCCTGAGGGATTCGGCCGGGTCGCGGCCACCACCGCCCGTCAGGTGATGCTGCAGCGGTTCCGCGACGCCGAGAACGAACGGATGTTCGGTGAGTTCTCGGCGCGCGAAGGCGACATCGTCGGCGGCGTTGTCCAGCGCGACGCCCGCGAGAACACCCGCGGCAACGTCGTCGTGCGCCTCGGCACCGAGGCGAAGGGTTCCGAGGGAGTCATCAGGCCCGCCGAACAGGTGCCGGGGGAGTCCTACACGCATGGGGATCGGCTGCGCTGCTACGTCATCGGCGTGACGCGCGGTGCGCGCGAACCGAAGATCGAGTTGTCACGTACCCACCCGAACCTGGTGCGGAAGCTGTTCTCACTGGAGGTGCCCGAGATTGCGGACAACTCCGTGGAGATCGCGGCGGTCGCCCGCGAGGCCGGCCACCGCTCGAAGATCGCGGTCAGGTCGCGGGTCGCGGGCCTCAACGCCAAGGGTGCCTGCATCGGGCCCATGGGACAGCGGGTGCGCAACGTGATGAGCGAGTTGTCCGGCGAGAAGATCGACATCATCGACTTCGACGAGGACCCGGCGCGATACGTCGCCAACGCACTCTCGCCGGCCAAGGTCGTGTCGGTGTCGGTGATCGACGAGGCCGCAAGAGCCGCCCGTGTCGTCGTTCCCGACTTTCAACTGTCGCTGGCGATCGGCAAGGAAGGGCAGAACGCTCGGTTGGCCGCCCGACTGACCGGATGGCGCATCGACATTCGCAGTGACGCGGAACCCGCGCCCGAGAAGGAGGCGCCCCACAGCGCCTCTCGCGAGGGGTAGTTGGCACGCGTTTCTTTCTGCGGTGATCGTGACGGTAGACTGAACCGTGATCCAGCGCGAGAGTTCGGCCAACCGCGCGCGGCAGCACAAAAGTCCCGAAGGACCAGTGCGAACGTGTGTGGGATGCCGGAAGCGTGAGCTGGCCGCCGATTTGCTTCGAGTGGCCGCTGTAGACGATGGAGACGGCGAATCCGCCGTCACCGTCGATGCAGCGGGTAATCTGCCTGGGCGGGGTGCATGGCTGCACTCCGACGAGCAGTGTCTACAGGTGGCAATCAAGCGGCGAGCATTCGCACGAGCGTTGCGCATCACCGGTTCGCCGAACACCTCCGCGGTGGTCGAGTTCTTCACCAGAAACGAAGACTCGGTTCGCCCGGCAACAGAACAGGTAGTCAAGAACATGAGCACACCGTGAAGTTCCGATGACCATGCGTCATAGCTAAACCCGAGGCGCGGCCCACTGCTGTCGCCTCCTAGACAGGAGATGTAGTGGCAGGCAAGGCCCGCGTGCACGAGTTGGCTAAAGAACTCGGTGTCACCAGCAAGGAAGTTCTCGCCCGGCTGAGCGAGCAAGGCGAATTCGTCAAATCAGCATCCTCAACCGTCGAAGCGCCCGTCGCCCGACGGCTCCGTGAGGCATTGGGTGGCGGCTCCAAGCCCGCCGCCCCGAAGGCGGCCCCCGCCGCGCCCAAGGCACCCGCAGCCGGCGTGTCCGCGAACGGCGGCGTCACCAGCTCGGCACCCAAGCCCGGAGGGCCACGGCCCGCCGCGCCGAAGCCGCAGGCCG
>NZ_MVOC01000002.1 GCF_002043095.1 Mycobacterium sp. AT1
CTGACCGCACTGCTCGATCCCGAGGCGCGGGCGATCGTCGAACCGATCCTCGCCAAATACGGCGCACCAGGCATGTGCAACCCCGCCGACTGTGATCCGCGCACCTCGGGCACGCCGAGCCAGGAGCAGATCGACGCCGACGACCGCACCGTCGGACAACGCAACCACGACGCGCTCATCGCCATCGGACGATCTGCCCTGGCCTCCGGGGAATTAGGCCAGCACAACGGATTGCCCGTCACCGTCATCGTCACCACCACCCTGCAAGACCTCGAATCCGCCCGGGGGTCCGGTGTCACCGGTGGCGGATCGCTGCTCCCGATGGCCGATGTGATCCGGATGGCCTCCCACGCGCACCACTACTTGGCGGTGTTCGACAAGCACACCAACGAAGCCCTCTACCTGGGCCGCACCAAGCGCCTCGCCTCGGTCGGGCAGCGGATCATGCTGCACGCCCGCGACCGCGGGTGCACCAAACCCGGCTGCACCGTCCCCGGCTACGGCACCCAGGTCCACCACACCAACGGCTGGGCCAAGAAAAACGGCCAAACCAACATCGACGAAGTGACCTTCGCCTGCGGCGGAGACAACCGCCTAGCCGAACAAGGCTGGACGGTTCAGATCCGTAGCGGCGTCGTCGAATGGATACCCCCACCACCCATCGACGTCGGACAAGCCCGCGTCAACTACCTCCACCACCCCGAACGACTCCTCGCCGAACCAGGCCCCTGACTGACCACGCGGGTTTTGGATTGGCTGTCCGCCAACCACTTTCGAGCGCGGTAGACGCCGCGCGGGGTGGAACGCTGGCCGGCACCGGCATCAGCCCACCTGGTGGCCCGCCTCCCGGGCTTCCTCGAGCAGGATCGGAACGGCCATCGTGGCGGCGTGGATACCGATCACGCTCGCAATCTCCATCACTTCGAGAACCTCGCCGGCCGTCGCGCCGTACCCGATCGCGTTCTCGATGTGCAGCTTGAGGCCGGGCACATACAGATGAGTGGCCGCGGTGTCGAAGGCGATGTAGACGAGCTCCTTGACCTTCGGCGACAGCGTTCCCGACTTCCACGGCACGCTCGAGAAGGCGGTGTAGGACTCGAACAAGTCGGGGTCCAATTCGAGCATCTCATCCCAAAATGCGTGCCAGTAACCACGATTCGCAGTGAACTCGGCCTTGATGCGTTCCTGATTGGCATCCAGCGGTGCGGGTCCGGTGCGCAGGCCCTTCTCGACGAGCACCTGCACCAGGATCGGCACCCCGATGTTCATCGCGTGAATGCCGAGGGTGGAGGTCAGCTCGATGACCTCCATGATCTCGGCCGGCGTCGCGCCCGCGGCGAACGCCGCCTGGATGTGTTGGCGCACACCGGGGGCGTACATGTGCGTCGCGGCCGCGTCGACCGCGATGAACACGAGCTCCTTCGTCTTGTCGTCGAGGTGGTTGTGTCCGTCCCGCCACGGCACCGACGAGAACCCCGTGTAGGCCTCGAGGAAGTCCGCGTCGAGGAGAAGAATGCTCTCCCACAGGTCGCTCCACGTACCGCGGATGCGGACGAAGTCGTCCTTGACCTGCTGCTGGCGCGTCGTCAGTGACATATGTTGTCTCCTTGAGTCTTCGGGGGATTCTCAGTTGTCGGGAGTTGGAGAGGCCGAGGCAATCCACCTGGCGACCTCGGTGTGGTCGGCGGCCGGTTCCAGGTCCTCGGCGGCGCGGCTCCAGAGCTCGACGGCGCCGTCGCCGAGGGCTGGTTCGACGTTGACCGCTCGGGCCAGGTCGGTGGCGATCCTCATGTCCTTGAGCATGAGTCGCAGTCCAAAGCCGGAGTCGTAGCCACCGGGCAGGATGAAGTTTGGCCACTTGTTCTCAGTGGACCCGCTGCGCCCGCTCGACCCGTTGAACACCGACAGCATGACCTCGGGGTCCAGACCGAACCTCTCACCGGCGATCATCGCCTCGCTGGTCACCCATAGGTGGGTCGCCGACATGAGGTTGTTGAGAGCCTTCACGGCGTGACCGGCGCCGACGTCACCGCACCGGACGGGCCGCCCGAGAAGGGCGAGCACCGGCTCGACCCGGTCGACCGTCTCACCGTTGCCGCCGACCATGATCGTCAATTTGCCTGCCTCCGCTCCGCGCACGCCACCCGAAACGGGTGCGTCGACGAGACGGACGCCGCGTTCGGCCAGCTCGGCAGCCAGTTCGCGCGTGCGCAACGGCTCCGAGGAGCTCATGTCGACCACGATGCTGTCGGGTGCGAGCGCCGACACCACGTCGGCGTCACGCAGGACCGCGGTGACGACGTTCGAATCGGGCAGCATGAGGATGACGACGTCGGCGACCGCGGCCTCACCTGCCGAGTGCACCGCTGTGCCGCCCGCCTCGGCGAGTTGGGCGAGCGCCTCCTCGGACAGGTCGAATCCGAGCACGCGATGTCCAGCGGCGACCAGTAGTCGCGCCATCGGACTGCCCATCTTGCCGAGCCCGATGAAGCCGATCGTCGGAATCGGCTCTGGAGAGTCAGACGACGCGACGTCAGACATCGACGCCCATCTCCTTCAACACCCGCTCCGCGACTCGGAACGATTCGAGCGCCGCGGGCGCACCGACGTAGACCGCGGCCTGGATGAGCACCTCTTGAATCTGAGTCGGCGTGACACCGTTGTTCATCGCTCCACGGACGTGCACCCCGAGTTCGTGCGAGCGGTTCAGTGCGGTCAGCATGGCGAGGTTCAACATCGAACGAGTCTGTCGGTCAAGGCCTTCGCGTGACCAGACTTCGCCCCAGCAATACTCGGTCACCAATTCCTGTATCGGACGGGAGAACTCGCTGACCGCGTCGAGCGACCTCTGCACGTGCGCCTCGCCGAGTACCTCCTTGCGAATCGCGAGCCCGCGTTCGTAGCTCTCCTCGTGCGTGCCGCCGATGGTCATCGTTCGTTCTCCTCGGTAAGGGGTGCCGCTGCGTATTCGTCGTCGGTGACCGGTATTTCCCAGGCCGTCACGCCAAGTGAGATCGCGGTGTGCACCATGAAGCTGTCGGGTGCGGCGCCATGCCAGTGCCGCTCGCCGGGAGGCGCCCATACGGTGTCACCGGCACGCAGAACGTGCACTGGCCCACCCTCGGACTGAATGAGACCGCGTCCGGCCAGAACCTGGAGGATCTGACCGGATTCGTGTGAGTGCCAATGGGTCCGGGCTCCTGGCGTGAAGTCGACGGTGTTGATCGTCACGCCGTCAGTCGCCGGCATCGTCAGGTAGGGATAGGCCGTGCCGGTGAATTGGGAGCCTGACTTTCCCGCGGTCCCGGCTTGTGATCGCGCTGGTGTGATGATCATGAAGCGTCCCCCTTTGGGTCGTGCAGTCGAATTCCGCCCGAGACGTCGCCGATTGCGTCGACGACGGTGTTGCTGATCTCGTCGGCGTAGCCAAGCTGTCGGGCAAGACCGAAGGCGGCCACGGGCCCCGGTGCGCTGAGGCTCGCGACGCCGAGCGTTGCCACCAGTTCGAGATAGAGCGTGACGTCCTTGAGCATGAGGGTGTTGGTCAGGCCGCCCTTGAGGTAGTCGCCCTCGATGATCTTCGGGAAGCGGTTCGTGCTCGCGAAACTCGTACCCGAGCTGGCGTTGACGACGTCGAGCACGGTCTTGAGGTCCAGGCCGGCCTTCTTCGCCGCGACCATGACCTCCGCCGTCGCCGACAGCGTGACGGCGTTGAGGAAGTTGTTCAGCAGCTTCACCGTGTGTCCCGCGCCGCTCTCCCCGCAGTGAAAGACCTTGTCGGCGAAGTGGTCCAGCGCAGGACGGGCGACCTCCAACGCGGCGACGTCACCGCCGACCATGAGGGTGAGCGTGCCCTTCTCGGCAGCCGCAGCGCCACCGGAGATACCCGCGTCGAGGTAGCTTGCGCCCCGCGAGGCGACGTCCGCCGCGATGTTTCGGGTCGACTCGGGTGCCGACGTCGACAGGTCGACGATGACCTGCCCCGGTCGCACGTTCTGCAGGAACGCGGGATCGGAGTACACGACGGTCTCGACCACCTTGCTGTCGGGCAGCGAGAGAAGCACCACGTCGGTTTCGGCGACGACCGCGGCCGCGGTGGCCGCTGCGGTGGCTCCAAGCTCTGCGGCGGTGCCCTCGCGGGCGTCGAAACCCAGCACGTCGACTCCGGCGCGTACCAGACACGCCGTCATGCGGCCGCCCATGTTTCCCAGGCCGATGAACCCAATCCTCGGTGCCGTCATCGGTCCCACTCCTTCGAATACAGGGCGTCGTCCACCGCGCCCGCGTCCCAAGCTCCGGCACCGCCGGATGGCCGCACCGTGTTCACGATCGAAGCTCCGCCGTCGACCGAGATGACCTCCCCGGTCATGTACGCCGCGTCCTCGCTCAGGACGAACGACACGACACTGGCAATCTCGGCGGCCCTGCCCTCCCTGCGCAGCGGCGTCGTCGATGCGCGTTTCACCATGTCGTTCTTTCCGCCAGAGGTCGAGGCAGCCGCAGCGAACAGCTCGGTCGGAACGATCCCTGGCGCGACACCGTTGACGCGGATGCCGAGTGGTCCGCCGTAGACGGCGGCCGCATGAATGAGGCCCACGACGGCGTGCTTAGAGGTCTGATAGGGCAAGAGGTCAGCCGAACCAGTGTGTCCCGCAATGGATGCCGTCACCGCAATCGCTCCGCGGGTGTGGTGCTGGCGGAACAGGCGGAATGCGGCGCGAAGCCCAAGGAACTGTCCTCGGACGTTGACGGCCATCACGCGTTCGAAGTCGTCGAGCGTGAGGTCGGGCAGTTCGGCAAAACTGCCGAAGATGCCGGCGTTGAGGTGATGCAGGTCGATTCGTCCGAACGTCTCCATGCCCGCCGCGATGTACGCGTCGACGCCCGCTTCCTCGGAGACGTCCGCACGAACGAAGACGGAATCGGTTGGCAGCGAGGCAACCAGCGCTTCGGCGGCGTCGCCGTTGACGTCGACCGCGATGACGTGGGCCCCGTCGTCGGCCAAGCGTTCGGCCGAGGCGCGTCCGAGTCCAGATGCTGCGCCCGTGACGACGGCGACGCGACCGGCGAATCGCCCCGGCGTGGCACTCTGCGGCGTCACGCGAGTGATCCGATCGTGGCGGCGATTCCCGCGAGTTCGCCATCGGTGACGGGCGTGAATCGCGACAGCGTGCTCGGGTCGTGGCCGGACACCAGGTGAGCCACCCGGCCGGACGACACGAGCTCGGTGATCGTGTCGAATCCGGTGTACATCGCGGGAAGGTCGGCGACGAACGCGAAGGGCATGTCCGCCTCGAGCTCCTCGTAGTAGTGCATGGAGTCCGAGGCCAGGAGGACGGTGCCCTCGTCCGTGTCGACCAGCACGACGCTCAGTCCTGGTGTGTGCCCGCCTAACTCGAGCACGGTGACGCCCGGCGCCAACTCGAGTGAATCCTGGTAGGTGCGCACGCGGCCTTCCTCGTCTGCGGCGACGAGGGATGCGATCTCGTCGTCCTCGACCGAGTAGTGGAACTGTTTGCGAGTGGCGAGCGGGCCGGTCCAGAAGTCGAGCTCACGTTTGGCGATCACCAGCGTCGACGTGGGAAAGAGACCGAGGTTGCCGATGTGGTCGTAGTGCGCGTGCGTGACGATGACGTCCGGCGCAGCGTCAGGGCGCACCCCGAGCGCCGCGTAGGCGCGGGCGGGATCAATCCCGAAGGTGCGGTTGCGAACTTCTCCGCCATGCTTGGAGAAGCCGGTGTCCACGATGATCGTGCGATCGGCGTTCTGCAGCACCCAGAAGAAGTAGTCCATGCCGATCGGGTCGTCGCGTTCGCCGTAGACGTGGTGGTTCAGGTACACGTCCGACTTGCGGGTGGTCCGCTCGCCGTACTTGACGATCGTGACTCGGTAGTTGGCAGAGGTCATTGCACGTCTCCCTTCGATCCGATCAGGTTGGCGGGCAGTGTGTTTGCGCCGTCACCGGCAGTCTGATCGGCTGGCTGGTCGTCGGTCGAGATGTCCCGACCCGCCGTTTCGGGAAGCCATTTGAGGATGACGACCAGCGCGAGCGCCGCGACCAACACGAGATATCCGGCGGGTGCGACGGAACTGCCCGTGGCTCCGGCGATCCACGCGCCGATGAACGGGCCGGGTCCGGCGATGAAGGCCAACGCAAAGTTGAAACCCAGTGCGCTACTCGAGGCGCGGGTCGAGGCCGGGAACAGCTCGACGAGCATGACGACCGTCGTCACGCTGACGAGACACTGGGCGACGCTCAGGATGCTGATTCCGGCGACGACGGCGAGGCTCTGACCGCCCGACATCATCGCGAAGACAGGGAACGGCAGCACGACGTATCCGATCGTGCCGATGATGTTGAGCTTGCGGCGGCCGTATCGGTCCGAGAGCGCACCCGCAACGGGGCACAGGACCATGTAGATGGTCAGCCCGATCGCGGCGAGGCCCAGTGCCGCGCCTCGGTCGAGTTTCACGGTCGAGATCAGGTAGTTGACGACATATGTTGCGAGGTAATAGAACCCGAGCCCTTGCACCGCCGCGATGGCGAGGGTCAGGAGGATGGGCCTGAGATTCTGTCGAAAGCCACGGAATGCGGAGGGCCGATCTGTTACCCGAACGGCCTGTTGCGCCTTGACCTTTTCGAAGACCGGGGTCTCCGAGAGACGCGACCTGATGTACAGGCCGACGAGAGCCAGCGGCGCTGCCAAGAGGAACGGCACGCGCCATCCCCAGCTGAGAACCTGTTCTTCGGACAACACGCTGTTGAGAAGCAAGGCGAAGAGGCTGCCGACGATCGTCGCGAGCGCGGCGGTGCCCGACACGACGCTCGCGAAGATGCCGCGACGATTGGCAGGCGTCGACTCGACCAGGAACGCGGCGGAACCCGTCCACTCGCCTCCCGCCGACAATCCTTGGACGCATCGCAGCAGCACCAGGAGACACGGCGCGGCGATGCCGATGCTCGCGAAGTCGGGAAGTGCGCCGATCAGCGTCGTCGCGACACCCATCGCCACCACGGAGACGGACAGTTGCACGCGGCGGCCGTACTTGTCGCCGATCGGGCCGAGCACGAATCCGCCGAGCGGTCGCATGACGAAGCCGACCGCGAACACCGCCAGTGACGACAGCAGCGCGACGAACGGTGACGTGTCCGGTGGGAAGAACAGCGTGCCGATGATGGCGGCGAAGAACCCGTACACCGCGAAGTCGAACCACTCCATGAAGTTCCCGATGCCGACGGCGATCGCAATGCGGGTGCGACTCGACGGCGCCCCGGTCGTCGTTGCGTTCACTTCAGCGACCTCCTCGTGGCCCATCTCCAGTGATGAGCTGCGTCACCCAAACTACCCCAAGATTGTATGACAGTCATTCAATTCATTCGAAGATGCGGAAGGCCTGGAAGTGCCAGCCACGCGGGACCGGCCATTCGTCAGACGACGTTGTCCTTGAGGCTCGACAGTGCGGTACGAGCTGCCGTGCGAATGTGTGCGGCCATCAACTCGGAGGCTCGCGTCGCATCCCGGCCGGCGATGGCCGCGACGATCGCCCTCAGCTCAGCGATGACGTCATGGGCGCGGCCCGGCTCGGCGAGCGAGGTCGCGCGCAGTACCTGGACCCGCGCCTGGATGGCCTCGAGTAGCTGCTGCACGGCATTCGTGGCAGCTCCGGCGATGAGCACGACGTAGAACTCGTTCTTCGCCGCGAGTATCTCGCGTACCTCGGCACCGGATTCCACGACCGCGGCGAACTGCTCGACCGCCCGCGCGAGCTGCGCCACTTGGTCGTCGCCGGCCCGCTCGACGAACCGTTGCACGACGAGCGACTCGAGCGAAGCGCGCACCTCGTATAGATCCACCGCGTCGTCCAGCGACGGCACGGTCACGATCGCGCCTCGCTGGGGGACGACTGTCACCAGCCCTTCGGAGGCGAGTTCGCGCAGCGCTTCGCGGACGGTGGTGCGCGAAACACCGAGGCTTTCGATGAGCTCGCGCTCGACCAACCGCTGGCCTGGCACGAGATGAAAGTCGATGATCGCCTGCCGCAGCGTCGCTATGACCTGTTCGCGCAGGGGCGCGGCGGTGCGACCGATCGGGGTGGCCGACCAGGACGCGGCGAGCGAGTTGCCAGACATGGGGTTCAGACTATGCGCCGGTCGCGGTCCTGGTGACGTGTGAGCGACTCAGGCCAGCACGTTCGCGACGGCGGCGGCACGACCCGGAGCGGCCGGATATAGGTCCCTGACTCGGGCGTCGTGTCCAGGTATCACCGTGGCACCCGTCTCGGCGGCGAGGCGGTTGATGAAGGCAAGGCCCTGCTTCATCTCGTCGAGATCGGTGAAGGCGAAGAAGGGCCACTCGTTGTCGATCTGTTCGTAGAAGTGCGCGGCGTCGACGGCGAGGATCAGACCTCCGTCTGCCGTCTCGACGCGGACGAGCAGTTCCCCGGGACAATGCCCGCCTATCGGATAGACCGTGATGCCAGGAAAGGCCTCCGTCTCCTCGGAGATCAAGCGCAGCCTTCCCTCGTCGCGCGCCTTGCGCACGGGTTCGAGGTTCTCGGCAGTGGTGAACTCGCCTTCCAACGCGTCGGCGTCCCACTTACCGAACCAGTAGTCGTATTCGCGCTGACCCGAGACGACCTGAGCGTTCGGGAACAGACGAAGCTCGCCGATGTGGTCGTAGTGGAAGTGGGACGTGATGACCATGTCGACCGTCGCCGGATCGACGCCGACGAGATCGAGGCCGACGGCGGGCGGCGTCACGCTGATTTCGCCGAGCCAGTCCCGAGCCGGAATGTCATAGCCCGTGTCGACGAGGATCGTCTTGTCTCCAGCCCTGAGCACCCAGAAGTTGTAATCCATGTTCAGGTCGCCGTCGGGCTGGTCGTACTGGGCGTAGTCGTTGAAGACGTCGCTGCGGCGGACTACCCGCTCGCCGTACTTGACTTGCCAGACGCTGATCGGATCCGAGCCTACATTCACGAAAACTCCCTCGCCTCTTCTGGTTTCACCGAGCGGCACGCTCTCCAACGGGACGTCGCAACCCGACTATATGACCGTCATACAAAATGCTGCAAGGGATTGGGTGTTACCCAAATTGGCTGTTGACAAGACTGCCGACGACGAGTTTCAATCACTCATATTGTCATACGATCCGACAATCCAGGACGAGTGGATGAGGTTCCGCTCGCCTCACGAGCGTCGCTCTCGTCCCGCCGCGACCCTGATGTCACGACGCGCCCCTAGGCGACCAACCTCGAAAGGAACGCTCCATGGGACGACTCGACGACAAGGTTGCACTCATCACCGGCGCCTCGCGGGGGCAAGGCCGCGAGATGGCCGAACTCTTCGTCCGCGAAAACGCCACGGCCGTGTACTCGGCCGACGTCCTGGACGCCGCCGACGCGGACACCAGCGAGGTCACCTTCCTCACCATGGACGTGACCAAATCCGACCAGTGGAAGACGGTGGTCGGCCAAATCGTCGCCGAGCACGGCCGGATCGACATCCTGATCAACAACGCGGCGATCTGTCTGTACGAGCCGATCCTCGATACGACCGACGAGATCTACGACCGCGTCCTCGACGTCGACCTCAAGAGCATCTTCTACGGCATGAAGACTGTTCTGCCGCACATGGTTTCGGCGAAGAAGGGATCGATCGTCAACGTGTCGTCGATCTGGGGACTCGCCGGAGTCCCCAATTCGTACGCCTACCAGGCGGCCAAGGGCGCAATCCTGAACGTGAGCAAGAACGTTGCCGCGACGCACGGCCCGGACGGGGTGCGCTGCAACTCGCTGCACCCGGGCTACATCCTGTCCCCGATGAACGAGCACCAGGCACCCGAGATCAACGCCGCGCTGATCGCCGGCACCGTGTTGGGCCGCCCGGGCAATGCTATCGAAACCGCCTACGCCGCACTCTTTCTCGCCAGTGACGAAGCCAGCTACGTCACCGGCACGTCGCTGGTGGTCGACGGCGGCTACCTCGCCCCGTAGGGGGCGCTACTCAACGCCCGCGTCACGGTCTCGACCCAGACGTGCGGGTCGGTGGCCCACAGGTTGTGGTCGGCGCCCGAAAGTTCCTCGAACCTGCCGGCGGGCACCAGGGCCGCGAGTTGTCGCAACGGCCACGACGGGCGAATGTCGTTCTCCGCGGCGATGAACGACATGGGAACGATGGAATCGGCGAGGCGCCGAAACAGGTCGGGCTGGTGGATCCACTGCACGAACGAGTCGTTGAGTGCGGCGTGAACAGCTGGCACCCAGTCGATCACGATGTCGTCCTCGAGATGCCGCGCCGCTTCGTACACCTGCGACCACGTGCGGTCCTTGTGCAATCCATGGCCGGCGATCCCGACCACCAATTTCACCCGGTCGGGATGCTCCAGCGCATACCGCACCGCGAGGTCCGATCCCCAGGAGTGGCCGAGGACGCTCCAATCGTCAACTCCTGCATGCCTTCGCACCGCCTCGAGGTCGGCGACGGCCTGACCGAGGTCGTGTGGCCCACCCTCGGAGCGTCCTACTCCCCGTGGCTCCGGGTACCACGCCCGCATCCCCCGCGGCGCGAGATCGTCGTGCTCGAGGTAGTGGACACACCCGGGGCCACCGGAGAGCACAACGACGTCAGGACCGACCCCGGTGAGGCCAACGTGCAGCAAGGTTCCGTCGTCGGCCGGGACCGTCGTCGACCGCATGTCACGTGCCCCCACCCGCCGAGTCGCCTTGCCTAAGTCTCATCGATGGTAGCGAGAGTGGACGGATGCAGCGGGTGCGACTGCAGCGAGGCTCTTCGCGGGCCGGAGGCATTCGCCGACCCGAGGCGCCGCGAGGTGGCTAGTCGTAGATCACGTCGAGTCCGCGGCGCCTCAGATCGGCGAGGCCGTCTCGCATGGCTTGGAGTTGCTCCCCGGTGTGGCCCTGCCACTCGGTCAGTTCGCCAACGATCCGCACGGGTTCGCGGGTGCGGTAGGAGAGCGTCGGATTGCCCGGCAACTTCTTGTCGGTCACGTTCGGGTCGTCCTCGACGGCGCCTTCGGGTTCCACGAGGTAGATCCGACCCCTGCCGTCGCCCTTGGCGAACTCCGCTCCCCACACCGCGGCATCCAGCGTCTTGGTCACGTACACGTGGTTCATGACGCGCCCCTCCTCGTAGTTGGAGTAGCGCCCCGGCACCAGCAGATCACCGATCTCGAGGGCTGCCTTGGTGCCGTGCAGGAACGCACCAGACTCATGTCGTTCAAAGGGTTTTGGTGAACTCGGCATGACGACTCCCCGCTCTCGACGACGTTGCGGCGAGATTCTGCCGCCTCGTGGGGGTCTTGCCGCAAGCCCCCTACCCCGCCTTATAGTGAAAGGGGCAAGGCCAACGCACTACATGATGGTTGTGTTGCCGCCATTGCGTTTTGCATCGAACATCGCGCGGTCGGCGGACGCGATGCAGCCGTCGATCAGCGCGAGGCAATTCGCCCCTGGCTCGGCGAAAGTGGCCAGGCTGATGCTCGTCACCCCGACGCTGGCGGTGATCTCTTGCGGGGCAGGTGCGGCGATGGCTTCCCTGATCCGGTCGAAGTCCCACCGGTCCTCGACGCCAGGGTCGGCGAGGTCGACGACGACGAATTCTTCGCCACCCACGCGGGCGACCAGGGCGCTACCGGGGACCGCCGACTTGATTCGTCGCGCACTGCGAATCAGGACCTCGTCACCGACGAGGTGGCCAAAGGTGTCGTTGACGTCCTTGAAGCGGTCCAGGTCGACGACCACTACGACCACCTCGGTGCACGCCGGCGGGGTGTTGCGCAGCAGATCCTCGAGGTGAAGGGACAGCCCGCGCCGGTTGAGCAGACCGGTCAGCGGGTCGGTGACCGACTCGTGCGCGTCCTTCCGCATCGCCCAGATTCCCAGTTGGACGCCCAGCGGGCTGAAGACCACCGGCGTGATCGCGGCGACCGTACTCAAGGTGAACGACACGGTGGGGAAGGCGGTGTTTTCGCTGATCTGCATCGCGAACACCGCGGACGACAGGATGACCCAGAGCGCGTGCCCGGCAAGGACCTTTGGTCCGTCGAAGAACATCAGGTACACCGAGATCATCGCGAACGCGTTGAACCCGAACAGACCCGTCAGCCAGCTCGCGTCGACCTGCACCATCGCGGCTATCCCGATGTCCGCCGACACGGCAAATGCCAGCGAGGTCGCGCGCGACGGCCATGGTCGGAAGCACCAACACAGTCCCCAGCCAATTTGCAAGAGCCCGAACAACGCCACGACGATGTGAGAGGCGAGGGTCCCGACGAACGGCAGGATCACCGTCAGCGTGACGATGCCGTGCATGCCGGTGCCGAACCCGATCAGCGTCTGAATGGCACGCGCCATCGAACGCTTGCCGAAGTACTCGACCTGAGCGGTGTAGTCCACCGGCTCGCGCCACCATTGCCGGACGAAACCGTTGAATGCCTCGACGCTCTTCGAATACACCAGCAACCGCATACTCACCATGGCTACCCCCGCGTTGGCCGGTTTACGGCCGCCCGTCCAGCGGCGCAGCAGTCAGCAGGTAAAGGGTAGTCGGTCAACCCGATGCGCGCGGTGCCCCGGCGACGGCGATGGGTGCCACACTGCATGCCACCTCGTATCGGTCGTCGCGCCGCGGATATCTGCCCCGTTGCTCGACTGCTCTCGTGCCCGTGCGCAACTCGATTAGACGCCGAAGTGGACCGCACGGGAAGCGCTGGCCGGTCTTCTGGAAGGGGTTGCGCAGCGCGCGCACACCACCAGTCCGCCACTTCGGCGGCGCTCGGTCGTCGACCTCCTGCGTCGCGACTTCACAGACGGGTTGATCTCGTCGCGCCGACTGCCCTAGAGCCCAATCGAGATTGGTGACGGTGGTGCGCCGTCGCGCAAGAGCGGCCCCAAAAGATCCGGCAGGGCCCTCGGCGAGAACCTCACCCCGACGCCGCGCGCCGCCTCGATCTCACCCAGTGTCCACCACTGCAGGTGAACGATGCCCTCCCGTTCGGGATGACCCGCGGCTCCCGCGGCGACACCACTGGCCGGCTCGAAGTGGTTGACGCGGAGCAGGAAGTAGTGGTTGACCACACCCTGGTAGCCGTTGGCGCGCATCTCGGGGAACACGGCGGTCTGTACCCAAACCAGCTGCGGGACATGGCTATCGGTGACAACCAGCCCGGTCTCCTCGTGCAGCTCGCGCGCCAACGCCTCGAGGTGGCTCTCACCCGCCTCCACCCCTCCGCCCGGTCCGACCCACACGGTTGCCGTGGACCCAATCCGATGCTCGGCCAAGAGAATCCGTCCACCGGCCAGCACGAGGCCGCGGCAGGACTGACGAAACGGCAAGTCGGACATCGACGACGACGTTAGCGGGTCAGGATTCGTCCGACCCCGGGCCATGCACGCTACCGTCGGCCGCCGGCTTCGCCCTGGCCGAGGATCGCGGCGATGGCCGCCGAGCGCGGAGCGAAGACGTCGAGAAGCCCGACGGCGCGAAGTGCCGGTGCCAGGGCTCGAAGCTGACGTTCGAGTGGTTCGCGGTTGACGTCGTCAGGCTCGAGCAGCGCGAGCTTCTTGGCGTTGGCGACGAACGCGGCCACGGTGCCCTTGCGGACGTCGAGTCCGTCGACCGTCGTCACCTCCACACCGTCGGCGAGCACGTCCTCTGGACGGATGGGGGTGGTGTCACTCATGTCGCCTCCTCGTCATATGTGTGCATCTTGCACGCATACCAAGTTAGCGCTGATGCGTGCAGAAGTCACGTAAAATTCGGGTGGTGACCGCCGCTTCACCCGGGGACCGGGTTGCCGACCAGCTGGGCCGACTGTTGCTCCGCAGCACCCGGCAGCACCTCTACCAGCGCCTCGTCGACGGCGTCGACGGACTGGACGTGACGACGTACCCCGTGCTGTCCGGATTGGGGCGTCTCGGCCCGACGACCGCCACCCATCTCGCCTCCGTCATCGGGGTGGACCGCTCCGCCACCACCCGCTACGCCAGCAAGCTGGAAGCCAGTGGATTGGTTCATCGCACGGTCGACCCCGGCGACGCCCGCGCCACTCGACTTGCACTGACACGGGCCGGCACGACCGCCCTCGTGGCCACGCGACGTGCGCTGAGTTCGGCAATGGACGACGTCTTGTCCGGGTGGCCAGCCGCGGAGGCGGCGGCCTTCGCGGCAGCACTCGAGCGGTTCACCGAAGGCCTCGAAGACATGTCGGACGCCGCCGACCGTTAACCCACGCAACACCGGCCCGACACCACGCCCCCGACCGCAGTTGGCCGTCGCGTCGCCGAGACGCCGCATGCTGGCCCGCATGGCCCCTACCGAGCACCGACAGATTGGCCGTCGCTCCATCCTGCGCGCCTCGTTGGCCGGCGCACTGATAGTGCCCGCAACCGCGGCCCTGCAGGCCTGCGGCGCCGCGGGCACCGGCGGGCCCCCGACGAGCACCGGCCTGATCGCCAATCGTCCGCGACTCACCCACGGCGTCGCCAGCGGTGATCCACGTACCGACGGCGCACTGGTGTGGGCCCGCTCCGACTCCCCCGCCCGCATGATCGTCGAAACCTCTGCCACGGAGTCGTTTTCGAATCCGGTCCGCATCGACGGACCTCGGTTGACCCCGGCGTCCGACGGCACCGGGCGCATCCGCGTCACCGGCCTCGAGCCGGGGCAGACGGTGCACTATCGGGTGACCCTGGAGGGCGAGGACGGAGCTAGGTCGGAGCCCGCGGTCGGCGTCTTCACAACCGTTGCGACACAGCCACGAAACGTCAAATTCGTCTGGTCGGGCGACGTCGTCGGCCAGGGGTGGGGAATCAGCAGGCAGGGCGGCATGGCGATCTTCGGCGCCATGGCCGACCGGCAACCAGACTTCTTCGTCCACTCCGGTGACGCGATCTATGCCGACGGTCCGGTGCCGGAGACGCAGAAGCAGAACGACGGCGGCACGTACGCGAGCGTCACGGCGCCGGCCAAGGACCACGTGGCTCAGACGCTCGACGACTTCCGCGGCAACTACGCCTACAACCTCACCGACGACCACTACCGCCGATTCAACGCCTCAGTCCCCCAACTGATTCAGTGGGACGACCACGAAGTGCTCAACAACTGGTTCCCCGGCGAGTCGCTCGCCGGGCAGGACCGCAAGGGCTACACCACCGTCGACGTGAACGAGCTGGCCGGCTACGCGGCTCAGGCGTGGCGTGAGTGGCAGCCCGTCGAACCGTCGGAGGCCGTCGACGGTCGACTGCACCGCAAGATCGCCTACGGGCCCTTGCTCGACGTCTTCGTCCTGGACATGCGCTCCTACAAGGATCCGAATCCAAACGCGTGGGGGCAATCCGACGACGACGGAATCCTTGGGCGCGAACAGACTCGGTGGTTGATCGACGGCTTGAAGAACTCGACGGCAGTCTGGAAGGTCGTCGCCAACGACCTACCGATCAGCATCGTGGTACCGGATGCGGCGTCGAACCCGGTCGGCGGTCCGCCGTCCATGGAGGCGGTCGCGCAGGGTGAGAACGGGCGCCCGCTGGGCCGTGAGATCGCGTTCTCGCGGATTCTGTCCGAGACCAAAGAGGTCCGAAACATCGTGTATCTCACGGCCGACGTGCACTACACCGCAGCGATCTCGTATCACCCGGAGCACGCCGGCTTCACCGACTTCACGCCGTTCTGGGAGTTCGTCTCCGGGCCGCTGAACGCTGGCGCGTTTCCGGAGAGCCCGCTCGACGGCACCTTCGGCGCACGCTACGAGTTCGTCCATGCCCCCAAGGAGAAGAACGTCTCCCCTGCCGAGGGCTACCAACACTTCGGCGAAGTAAGCATCGCTTCGGACTCAAGGGCGCTGACGGTCACGCTGTGCGACGCGTCGGGAAAGTCGTTGTACGCCAAGACGTTGCCGCCTGCGTAGCGTCCGTCACGCCCGCGCGAGGCGGGTCCGCGTGGTGTCGTCCAACGGTGTGTAGATGACGAGTTGTAGGTCCGGATGGTCCGACGCGCGTAGTTGATGGTGCTCGAGATGCAGGGTTCCAACGGTCGGATGATGAAAGGTGCGCTCGCGCGAGACGAATCCGGCGACCGGATGTCCGTCCCATCCCGCACGGAATTCGGCGCTGGCCTCGCGCAGTCGCGTGACGACGTCTTGGATGTGGGAGTCGGTCAGTCGGGACGCCGTCTCGGCGCGGAACTCTGCGAGGAATCGTTGACTGGTGACCTCCCAGTCGTCGAGGAGGTCGCGCACCGCGGGATCGGTGAACACCAACCAGAGGAGGTTGCGCTGGCCGGGTTCGGTGCGCGCCACGTTGGGATACAGAGCGGCATATGCGGCGTTCCACCCGGCGATGGACCAGTCGGCGGAGAGCGCGTAGGCGGGCCGGTCACCGAGTTCGTCGAGCAACCGCTGAATGTGCGGCGGCGCTGGCGTGACGGCGATCGGCGCCGACGGTACGGGCGCGGCGTACCCGGCCAGTCCGAGCAGGTACTCGTGTTCGGCGCCGCTGAGGCGCAGTGTCTGGGCGACGGCGTCGAGCACCTGGCGGGATGGCGTGATCGCCCTGCCCTGTTCGAGCCACGTGTACCAGGTGACACTCACGCCGCAGAGGTACGACACCTCCTCGCGGCGGAGGCCGTTCACGCGGCCCCGAGGCAGCGGCGGCAGGTTGTGGGCGGCACGGGGCATTTGTTCACGTCGAGATCGCAGGAACGCGCCCATCTCGGACCGACGTTCGGGCTCGCCACTCACGGTGTCGATGCTAGTGCTCTCACTACTAGTAGTAGAGCCGTCTTCTCGAGGAGCCCGTGGTCGGGGAGGGTCGAGACATGCCAGAGCTTCGATCCAGAACCGTCACCCACGGCCGCAACGCCGCTGGCGCTCGCGCGCTGCTCATGGCCGCCGGGGTCGCCCGCGAAGACTTTGGAAAACCAATAGTCGCGATCGCCAACAGTTTCACCGAGTTCGTCCCCGGCCACACCCACCTGCAGCCGGTGGGGCGCATCGTCTCCGAGGCGGTTCGGGAGGCCGGCGGGATTCCACGCGAGTTCAACACGATCGCCGTCGACGACGGCATCGCCATGGGACACGCAGGAATGTTCTATTCGCTGCCGTCCCGAGAGCTCATCGCCGATTCGGTCGAGTACATGGTGGAGGCTCATTGCGCTGACGCGTTGGTGTGTATCTCCAACTGCGACAAGATCACTCCTGGCATGCTGATGGCGGCGCTGCGGCTCGACATTCCGACGGTATTCGTCTCGGGCGGACCGATGGAGGGCGGGCGGGCAACCCTGGTCGACGGCACGGTCCGGGCCGGACTCCACCTCATCGACTCCATGAGCGGCGCCGCGGACACCGCGGTGAGCGACGCCGATCTGGCACGAGTCGAAGACGCGGCCTGCCCGACCTGCGGATCGTGTTCCGGCATGTTCACCGCCAATTCGATGAATTGTCTGGTCGAAGCGCTAGGGCTTGCCCTGCCGGGGAACGGCTCGACGCTGGCCACTCACACTGCGCGGCGCGGTCTCTACGAGCGAACCGGCGCTCTGGTGGTCGAGATCGCGCACCGGTGGTACGACAACGACGACGAAGGGGTGCTACCCCGACGGGTGGCGAGCCGCGCCGCGTTCGCCAATGCGATGGCGACGGACGTCGCAATGGGTGGGTCCACCAACACGGTGCTCCATCTCCTCGCTGCGGCGCAGGAGGCCGAGCTCGACTTCACCCTCGACGACGTCGACGCGATTGCCCGCCGCGTGCCGTGCCTGTGCAAGGTCGCGCCGAACGGGGTCCACCTCATGGAGGACGTGCACCGCGCCGGCGGAATCCCCGCACTGCTCGGGGAATTGAGCCGCGGCGGCGTCCTCGACCAGAACGTCCACTCCGTGCATGCACCCAACCTCGTCGAATGGCTCGACCGCTGGGACATCCGCGGAGCCGAGCCGTCCGCCGACGCCGTCGAACTGTTCGGCGCCGCGCCGGGTGGTCAACGCTCGGCGACGGCGTTCTCACAGTCGAACCGATGGGAGTCGCCGGACCGCGACAGCAGCGGTGGCTGCATCCGCGACGTCGCTCACGCCTACTCGGTCGACGGCGGCCTTGCGGTGCTGCGCGGCAATCTCGCAGAAGACGGTTGCGTGCTCAAGACCGCGGGGATCGATCCGACCATGCAGCACTTCACGGGTCCTGCGGTCGTCGTCGAGTCACAGGAGGAAGCGGTCGACGCCATTCTGGGTGGCCGCATCACGGCCGGAGACGTCCTGGTGGTGCGCTTCGAGGGACCCCGAGGCGGCCCGGGAATGCAGGAGATGTTGCACCCGACGTCCTTTCTCAAGGGTCGTGGCCTTGGCCGGGTATGCGCACTGGTGACCGACGGTCGCTTCTCCGGCGGGAGCTCGGGGCTCGCGATCGGACACGTGTCACCCGAGGCGGCCGCCGGTGGCGTGATTGCCCTGGTCGAGGACGGCGATCTCATCGAGGTCGACGTGGTGGCTCGTCGCATCGAACTGCTAGTGCCGAAGGAGGTCTTGGACGCCCGCCACGAGCGGCGTCTCGACCATGGCGGTTATCGGCCGGCGTCGCGGAAGCGCAAGGTGTCCAGCGCTCTTCGGGCATATGCGGCCATGGCGACGTCCGCCGATCGTGGCGCAGTCAGGGACGTGTCGTCGTTCAGTTGACGCACGGGGCAGGCGCGCGCGGCGCCGGGACCCTCGCGAGGCCGGGCAGCGGACCGAACGCCCTGGCGACGAGCGGACTGACCGCGGACAGGACGGTCATGACGAGCGACACCGCGACCGCGCCGCGAGGGCCGTACGCGTCGGTGGCGACGCCTGCGACGGCAGTGCCGATGGAACCCCCGACGATCGCCGCGCTGCTGAGCCAGCCGAATGCCTCGGTGGCCATGTGCTGACCGACTTCTCGAGACACCATCAGGTACAGCGCAGACATCGCCGGAGCGAATCCGACGCCCGAGACGAACAGGGCCGCGAATTGCAGTGGCAGACCGTCGGCGACGCCGTAGAGGCCGACTCCGACGCCGACGGTCGACAGCGCCGCGACGACACCGGACAGGCCGAGGCGCCGATGCCCGAACACCAAGCCGCCCAGCAGCGAACCGACACTTGCCGAGGCGATCGCCGCTCCCGCGGTGACGCCGTCCTTGCCCAACGCGGCGATGATGCCGACCTCCAGCGCGGTGAAGGACCCCACCAGGACGAGGCTGGACACCATCGCCAGGATCACCGCCCTGTGCAGTAGGACGCGACCAAACCTGTTCTCGTTCACCGCCTTCTCCGGGTGCAGGCGGCGCGAGCCGAGGAGGAACCAGACGGTCCCGACCAGGGTGACGGCCGCGCACAGGATCAACGGGAACATCGTGGAGATCGACGACGCCAGCACGGTGGCCGCGACGGGGCCGATGACCCAGATCAGCTCCTGCGCCGTGGTGTCGAGCGCGAACAGAGTGCGGACTTCGTCCTCGGGAACCATCCGGGGATACAGGGCCCGCACGACCGGCATCAGCGGGGGAATGGAGGCGCCCGCAATCACGCCGAGCGCCGTCAACGTCCACGCGGACGAGCCGGCGAAGGCCAGCCACAGGGTGCTGATGGCGTTGACAACCGCCGCCGTCACGAGGGTGCGCGCCACCCCGACTCGGCCGGCGAGCCGCGAGGTCAGCGGCATCGCGGCGGACTCGCCAGCGCCGACCGCCGCGACCACGACGCCCGCCAGAGCGTAGGAGCCCGTCAGCCGGTGCACGTGCATGAGGATCGCCAGAGACAGGATGCCCAACGGCAGGCGCGCGAAGAGCTGCGAAGCCGTCACGTTCACCACGCCGGGCACCCGCAACAGGTTCCGGTAGGCGCCCATCGTCCCGTTCCTCCACTCCGTACCCATGCCAAGCCACGGGACTACACCGTCCAGACGGTACACTTCGGGGCGGTCGTCGTAAACTGAGTTCGTGACCTCTTCCCGGGACCGCATCCTGGACGCGTATGCGGACCTCCTCATCACCGAGGGTGAGCGTCAAGCCACGCTGGAAGCGGTGGCCGCCAAGGCCGACGTGTCCAAGGGCGGGTTGCTCTATCACTTTCCGTCCAAAGATCAACTCGCCGTGGGGCTTTGCGACCAATTGGCGATCCTCGCCGCGAAGGATGCCGAGGCAATGCGCGCCTCGGACGAGGGCCCGGCCCGCTACTACGTCCGCTCGTCGCAGTACGCGAACACCCCCCTGGACCGAACCCTGGTGGCGGTCTCCCGGTTGCGCCAGTCCGGCGACGGCCGGGCACGGGCGGCAATCGAAGAAGCCTCCGACAATTGGCTGGCCATCTTGCACGACGCGCTCGGCGACCTCGACGTCGCACGTGCGGTGAAGCTGATCGGTGACGGCCTCTACTACAACGCCCTCAACCGTGCCCTCGGCGGGCATCCCCCGACGTCGGAGGCGGACCAGGGCCTGCTCGACGTGGTCGACCGCATCACCAAGACGGCCAAGCCTGCTGGCCGCTGACCGGCGGTCAACTCACGCGCACGCCCGTCACCCGGTCGAACAGGTGAATCGCGGGTCCGTCGGCCGTGATGTGCACGGTGTCGCCCGTCCCGACCCGTTCGCGGTTGCCGATGCGGGCGATGACGTCGGCGTCGCCGCCCTCGACGCGCGCCGTGCCGTACAGGTATGCGTCGGCGCCCAGGGTCTCGACCACCCCGACGGTGACGGGGATGCCGTCGCCGGGGGTCGTCAGTCGCCAGCCCTCCGGACGCACTCCGACCACGACCGGGCCGTCGTGGCCACCGGAGGGCGCTAACGCCATCGCGTGTCCGCACACCGTCACGGAGGAACCGTCGACGTCCGCGTCGAAGAACTTCATCGCAGGCGAGCCGATGAAACCGGCGACGAAGACGTTCGCGGGACGATCGTAGAGTTCCATCGGGGCGCCAACCTGTTGCAGTACTCCGTCTTTCATGACACCGACGCGATCGCCCATCGTCATCGCCTCGGTCTGGTCGTGGGTGACGTAGACGGTGGTGACGCCGAGGTCGCGTTGCAGCTTGGCGACGTCGGTGCGGGTCTGCACGCGCATCTTGGCGTCCAGGTTGGACAACGGCTCGTCCATGCAGAAGACCTGCGGATTGCGAACGATGGCCCGACCCATCGCGACCCGCTGCCGTTGACCACCCGACAACGCCTTTGGCTTGCGGTCGAGGTAGTCGGTGAGCCCCAGCGTCTGTGCGGCCGCAGCCACCCGGCGCTTGCGTTCGTCGCGGGACATGCCGGCGTTCTTGAGGCAGAACTCCATGTTCCCGCCCACGGTCATGTGGGGGTACAGCGCGTAGTTCTGGAACACCATCGCAATGTCGCGGTCCTTGGGCGCCGTCGTCGAGATGTCCCGATCACCAAGGTAAATGGAGCCGGCGGTGAGCTCTTCGAGGCCGGCCAACATCCGCAGCGTCGTCGACTTGCCGCAGCCGGACGGGCCGACCAGCACCATGAACTCGCCATCGGCGATCTCCAGGTCCATGCCGGCCACCGCCGCCGCCGGCGCGTTGGGATACCAGTGCTGGGCCTTCTCGAATCGGATCGCGGCCATGGGTGCTCCTGTGAGTCGTGGTGGTGGGGACGCGGTCAGCGTGACGAGATGCCGCCGACCATGCCGTTGATGAAGCGCTTCTGCAGCGCGAAGAAGAGCACGGCGATGGGCAGTGCGACCATCACCCCGGCCGCGGCCAGCAGTGAGTAGTCGGTCAGGTGTTGCCCCTGGAACAGCGCCAATCCCAGTGGGGCGGTGCGCCGACTGTCCGAGACCACCATCACCAGGGGCAGCAGGAATTCGTTCCAGGTCCACATCGTGATGACGACGGCCATCGTCATCATGGGCGCCAGGGACGGTGGGACGACGACCCTCCACAGCACCCGCAGGTCACTGCAGCCGTCGAGGCGCGCGGCCTCGATGATCTCGCCGGGGAACCCCCGAAACTGGTTGCGCATCCAGAACACGGCGAAGGCCAGCGACTGCGCGGTCTGCGGCAGGATCAGCGCCCAGTAGGTGTCGGTGAGTCCGATCGTCCGCAGGTTGAAGTACAGCGGGATGATGAAGGCCTCCGTCGGCAGCGTCAGCCCGACGAGAAGCAGATAGAACAGCACCGAAGAGCCGCGAAAGTGCATGCGGGCGAACGCAAATCCGGCGAGTGTCGCCAGGACGACGCTCAAGATGACCACCGCGGCGGTGACGAGCACGCTCGACAGCAGGTAGCCGCTGAAGTTGCCGCGACTCCACGCAGCCCCGTAGTTGCCCAGGTCGACGGAGTCCGGGATCGAGAACCCGCCGGAGTTCTGGCTGGCCGGGGTCACCGACGACAACAGCACCCCCAGCAACGGAACCACCGCGAACAGTGCGAAGACGGCCAGGATCAGCTGGTTGACGACCCTCTCGGTGCGGGACGGGTTCATTCGGACTCCCGCGAGGCGATGCGACTGATCGACACCGTCAGCAGCACGATCACGACCGTCAGGACGACGGCGATCGCCGACGCCAGCCCGACCTGACCGGTGTTGAACGCACGGTTGTAGGCCTCGAAGGCCGGAACGGACGTGGCGTTGCCCGGCCCACCGCGCGTGGTGATGAAGACCAGGTCGAAGGTCTTCAGCGCGGACACCACCGTCAGCGTCAACGCGACGGCGATCTGACCACGCAGCGACGGCAGGGTGATCGCGATGAATTCCCTTGCCCGGCCGGCTCCGTCGAGGCGCGCGGCCTCGAAGAGCTCGGGGGCGATGTTGCCGATGCCGGACAGGAAGAGCACCAGGCACAGACCGATGTTGAGCCACGTGCCGACCAAGCCGATCGCGACGAGGGCGAAGGTGTGGTCGCCCAGCCACACGCGACTGAGCGAGTCGAGTCCGACCAGGCGCAGGGTCTGGTTGAGCAACCCGTCCTGGGAGTAGATCGAGATCCAGATGGTCGCGATCACCACGGTCGCGATGACCTGCGGCAGGAACAGCACCGTCCGAAAGAACGACATGGATCTCATCGCGTGCGCCCGAGAGATCAGCGCACTGAGGAACAGCCCGATCAAAACCGGTGCGGCAGCGTAGAACAGCATCAACACCCCGGCGTGCAGGAAGGAGTCCCGAAGGCGCTCGTCGGTGAACACCGCCACGTAGTTCGACAACCCGGCGGCGGTGGACCTGCCCATGCCGTCCCAGTCATAGAACGAGTACTGCACGGTCTGCACCACCGGAGCACCCAGGAAGGCCGCGAAGACCAGGAATGCGGGCGCCACGTACAGATACGCCTTCTTGGAGTGGCGGACCGGGCGCCTCCGAGTAGCGGCCACCGCCTCGCCCTCACTCGGCCCGGTGACCGCCCGCTGCTCGGGTTGATGCAGCGTCACGGGCTACTTCTTGCCCGCCAGGAAGGCCGCGTAGTCCTTCTGCAGGGTGTCGACGAACTGTTGCGGGTCGGACTGGCCGCCGATGAGTTCCTGCATCCCGGCGGTGATGGTGTCGTAGAAGGTGGGGGTGGAGTAATCCAGATACGGCACTTCGCCGTTGGCCTTTTGGACGTCGCGGTACTGGGTCGCGATGTCGGCGGCGACGGTGCCCGGCTGTGGCTGGTAGTCCGCAGGCAGCACGGTGGGCAGGTTGCCGGTGTCCAGGAGCGTCTGGGCGGCCTTGGCGTTGGTGATGAAGTCCACGTAGGCGGCGGCGACGTCGGGGTGTGCCGACTTCGACGTGATCGCCCACGCCAGTCCCTGACCACCGGTGGTCGCCGGCTGGCCGTCGGTTGAGGTCAGCGTCGTGAAGCCGGCGTTCGGACCGAGGTCGTCCTGCATCGTCTGCTGCAACCAGGTGCCGGTCAAGGTGAACAGGGCTCCACCCTTGCCGAATCCCGCGACGGCGTCGTCGCGGGACACCCCGTTGGTGCCAGGAGTGAGATACCCCTGCTTGCTCCAGTCGGCGACTTGTTGGGCTGCCTTCAACGACGGCTCGTCGGTCCATGCCCCGCCCTGGCCGCTGACCAGTTCGTTGACCGCGGGAGCGCCGGCCAGAGCGGCCTGGACCACGCCGAACATGTGGATTCCCGGGCTCTTGTCGAGGTTGCCGAAGGCCATCGGCAAAATGCCCTTGGCCTTGGCCGCCGCCATCGCAGAGTTCAAGTCCGAGAGGGTCTTTGGCGCCTGCAGCCCGAGCGAGGAGAGCAGCTGCCGGTTGTAGTAGATGCCGACCACCTCGCCGGTCTGGGACACCCCGAACAGCGTGTCGCCCTGCCACGTCTTGCCGTCGCTGGAGAAGCTGTTCTGCTTGAGCAGCGCCTCCGGGTAGTAGCCGTCCCAGCCGTAGAGCTTGGCGTAGTCGTTCATCGGGCGCAGCATCCCGGCGGCGACGAAGGCGCCCATGTCTGGGTACCCCTGGTTGGCCTGCACGACGTCGGGCGGGGTGTTGCTCGACAAGGCCAGCTTCAGGGTGGTCTTCAGATCGCTGAACGACTCCACGGTCCGCTTGATGGTGACGTTCGGATACTTCTCGTGGAATTGCGCGTTCAGCTGGTCTTGGGCCTTGGAGATGCCGCCGTCGGTGTTCTGGTCCCAGACGGTCAGCGTCACCGGACCCGCGGACGAGATGTCCTTGGACGCCTCGTTGGTCGGGGACGGAGCCGCCGTGTCGCCGGAAGGCCCTGGGGCGCAGGCAGACAACGACAACGCCACGCCGGCCGCGGCGACGGCGGCGCCGAGTCGGAACAGTCGGTTTCTCATCATGACGTCAGTGCTCCTGGGGTTGCGGGGACGGGGTTTTCAGAGCGTTGTTCGGCCCACTGCCGGACCGAGGCCCAGCCGGGGTCGGAATGGTGGTCGGCGAGCAGCTGCGCGATCTCGACGGGGTGGGGTGCGCTGCGTGCTCCGCCGGCGCTGCGCACCGAGCAGGTGGCGCAGACGCTGGCCAGCCTCAGCCGGTCATGCAGCTCCCACTCCCATGCCGTGGCAGCCATGAAGGCCGCGGCGAACGCGTCCCCGGCGCCCGTGGGGTCGACCGCGTCCACCGCGATCGCAGGCACGTGCAGCCGGGCAGATCCCCGCGCAGCCACCGCACCGCGTGGGCCGAGGGTCACGACGGCCGTGTCGACCACCCGGGCCAAGACGTCGAGAGCGGCGTCCACCGTGCCGGCTCGGGTGTACTGGACCGCTTCGTGATCGTTGACGATGAGGACGTCCACGCCTTCGAGATGGTCCAGGAGGGTCTCCGACCACTGCCCAGAGGGATCCCATCCGACCCCGCCGACGATCGTGGTTCCGTTGGCGCGCAGCCGTGTTGCCTGAGCGGGGACGGGACCGCGGCCGAGGCCGACATGGGCAACTCGCACCGGGGTGGACGCCGGCCACGGCGGTAGTTCCCCGGAGTGTTCGTAGGTGACGAACGAGCGCTCGTGGCCGTCGGTGATCGCCACGGAGATCGGGATCTGGTAGTCCGCCCGCTCTACGGCGAAGCGCAGATCCAGGTCGGGCTCGGCCTTCAGACTCCGCGCGACGATGCACCCGATGGGGTCGTCCCCCAGTTCGGCGACCAACGCGGTGCGAGCCCCGAGCCGCGCGGAAGCGACCGCGCGGTTGGCGGCACCTCCGGGTGAGATCGCGAATCCGTCGGCGTACACCTCGGCGCCCGGTTCGGGCGCGTGCACTCCGGTGAAGACCAGGTCGGCGAAGACCCGGCCCGCCACTAGGACGTCGATGTCACGATCGGTCACTCCCGGCTACCTCCACCGTCTGACGTAGTTTGACGTTCTGCGCGTGCTCATCTTGCATTCACTGCGTGACGATAGCGTTGCGGTGGTGAATGCGCCGGATATCCGAGATATTTGGACCAAAGTCCATCAGAGTCACGCATAGTCGGTCAGGTGGTGGGTACGATTCCCCGCATGTTCCTCGCCGAGCGCCATGAACGGATACTCGCTGCGCTCAGCAGCGGGGGGCAGTCGGTCGTGCAACTTGCCGGGGCACTGGGTGTCAGCGAATCCACCATCCGCCGCGATCTGGACGTGCTGGCCAAGGGCGGCCGGCTCGAACGCCTCTACGGCGGAGCGATGCTCACCCAGGGCAGCCGTGCCAACATCACCGACTCAGGCGGGGTCGAGGATCCCTTCGTCTCCGAGACCCGCGCCGACTACGAGCTGCGCCAGCGAATGGCGGTCGAGGCCGCCCGGCTCGTCGGTGACGGCGACGTCGTCGTGCTCGACATCGGGTCGAGCACTCCGCTGGTCGCACGGGAACTCCGAGGCCGCCCCGTCACCATCATCACGTCCAATCTGGCGGTGCTCGACGAGGTCCGCAGTGACGACGCGGTCGAGCTGGTGCTGCTGGGCGGTGTGCTGCGCCGCAACCAGCAGTCACTGGTGGGGCCACTGGCCGAACAGGTCCTCGGCCAGCTCAGCGCCGACGTGATGTTTCTGAGCTGCACCGGCGTTCGCGGCGGTCGTGTGTTGGACAACATGGCGGTCGAGGCCCCCATCAAACACGCGATGATCGCCGCTTCCCATCGCATCGTGCTGCTGGCAAGCGAACTGAAGTTCCCCGGCTCGGGGGCGCTACGGCTGTGCTCCCTCGACGAGGTCGACGTGCTCATCACCACCCCCGGCACCCCGGAGGAAGAAATCTCAAAGCGCCGCGAAGGCGGCGGAAAGGTCATCGTCGCATGAAGCTCGTGATCCTCGGTGGCGGCGGATTCCGCACCCCCTACGTCTGGCAAGCCCTCATCCGCGATCAGGGCTCGCCCCGCGTGACGGAGGTCGCCCTCTACGACGTCGACGAGTCGCGGCTGGCCACCATCACCGCCATCCTCGACCAGCTCGCCGACGGATTCGCCGACGTACCCACCCTGAGCACCCACACCAATCTCGAATCCGCCGTGGAGGGCGCCGACTTCGTGTTCGCCGCCGTCAGGGTCGGCGGGGTCGAGCAACGGTGCTGCGACGAGCACGTCGCACTCGACCTCAACGTGCTCGGCCAGGAGACCACGGGACCGGGCGGTGTCGCCTACGCCCTACGCACCCTGCCGGTGATGCTCGAGATCGCCGAGACCATCCGCCGGGTGGCCCCGAAGGCCTACTTCCTGAACTTCACCAATCCGGCGGGCATCATCACCGAAGCGCTGCAGAGCGTGCTGGGCGACCGGGCGCTCGGAATCTGCGACACCCCATCGGGTTTGGGGCGACGCGTGGCCGGCGTCCTCGGCTACGACCACACCCGCATCCAGATGGACTACGTGGGCCTCAACCACCTGGGGTGGATGCGGCGGGTCCTGGTCGACGGCGTCGACGTCCTGCCCGCGCTGCTTGCCGACGATCGGCGCCTGGCTCGGATGGAGGAGACCCAGGTGTTCGGCGCCGAGTGGCTCCGCACCCTCGGATTGATCCCCAACGAGTACCTGTATTACTACTACTTCAACCGCGACGCCGTGCGGCGCATTCTCGAATCTCCGCAGACGAGAGGCGATTTCCTGTTGGAGACTCAGGGCCGGTTCTTCGACGACGCCGCCGCCGAACCCCACCTCGCGGCCAAGCTGTGGACGGGTGCGGTCGACGAGCGTGGCGCCAGTTACATGGCGGAGGCCAAGGGCGGCGTGCAGGGCGCGCCCACCGTCGAGCGGGATCGCGAAACCGATCCCGCGCATCTGGGTTACGCCGGGGTGGCCCTTGGTGTGATGACGGCGATCAGCCGTGACGAGAGGCGCACGATGATCCTCAACGTGCGCAACCGCGGCACCATCGCCGGCCTGCCGGACGACGCGGTGGTCGAGGTGCCGACCATGGTCGACGCCAACGGCGTGCACCCCCTGACGCTGGAGACCCAGCCGGACCTCCATCAGCTGGGTTTGATGCAGCAAGTCAAAGCCGTTGAACGCCATGCCATCTCCGCGGCCACGACGGGGTCGGTCTCGGAAGCGCTTCAGGCGTTTGCACTGCACCCACTCGTCGACTCGGTCACCGTCGCGCGGGAACTGCTCGCCGGTTACCTCGCGGCCAATCCGGACCTGGCACGGACGTTGCCGGTGACATAGCGGCGCGGTGCAGTCCCTCGCGGCTCTCGGCGCCGGAGCCTAGCGCGGCCCAGTCAGGTTGTGGGGCTCCAGGATCGTCGCGAGCTCCGAGGCCGTCAGCAGGCCGCGGTCCAACACGAGTGATGCGATGTCGGAGCCGGAGCTCAGCGCGTCGGCCGCCAACCGGGACGCCGCCTCGTAGCCGATGTAGGGGTTCAGCGCGGTCACCAAACCGATCGAGTGGTCGACCATGGCGCGCATGTGCGCGACGTTGGCGGTGATGTCCACGATGCAGCGCGTCCGCAAGGTGTCGCACGCGGCCGTCAGATGTGCCAGCGATTCGAACAGACTGTGCGCGATGATCGGCTCGAAGGCGTTGAGCTGCAACTGACCGGCCTCGGCGGCCATGCTGACCGCGATGTCGTTCCCGATCACCTCGTACGCAACCTGATTCACGACCTCGGGGATCACCGGGTTGACCTTGCCCGGCATGATGCTCGAACCCGCTTGCACGGGCGGCAAATTGATCTCACCGAGGCCGGCGCGTGGGCCGGACGACAGCAGCCGCAGGTCGTTGCAAATCTTCGACAGCTTGACCGCGGTGCGCTTCAGCACGCCGGACAGCTGGACGAAGGAGCCGACGTCCTGGGTGGCCTCGACGAGGTTCGACGCCGTCACCAACGGCAGTTCGGTGATGGCGCGCAGCTCCTCGCACACCGCCTCGGCGTAACCCCGGTGCGAATTCAGCCCGGTGCCGATCGCGGTGCCCCCGAGGTTGATCTCGGAGATCAGGAGGACGGCTTCAGCCAACCGGTCGCCGTCCTCGCCGATCATGACGGCGTAGCTGCCAAACTCCTGACCCAGCGTCATCGGCACCGCGTCCTGCAACTGCGTGCGCCCCATCTTCAGGTGCCCACCGAACTCGATTGCCTTGTCCGCGAACGCCGAGACCAGCTCCGTCATCGCCAGTCGTAGCCTGTGCACGGCGAATTGGAGCCCGACCTTGAGCGCCGTCGGGTACACGTCGTTGGTGCTCTGACCCAGGTTGACGTGCTCGAGTGGGTGCAGATGCCGATAGTCGCCGCGCCGATGACCCAGAAGTTCCAAACCACGATTGGCGATGACTTCGTTGGCGTTCATGTTGGTCGACGTGCCGGCACCACCTTGGATCACGTCGACGACGAACTGGTCGTGTAGCTTACCGGACTTGATCTCGTGGCACGCCGCGACGATCGCGTCGGTACGCTCGGTGCTGAGCAGACCGAGCCGATGATTGGCTTGCGCAGCAGCCAGTTTCACACACGCCAGCGCAACGATCAGTTCGGAGTACCGCGAGATCGGCATACCGGTGATCGGGAAGTTGAGGAGCGCACGCGCGGTGTGCACGCCGTAGTAGGCGGCCTCCGGCACGTCGTAGTCGCCGAGCAGGTCGTGCTCCACCCGCGTTTCGACACTCGTCACGGTCGAACTCCCTCTTCGGCATCGAGAAGTCGCCGACGCGTCTGGGGATCGGACGCCGCGTCGAGTAGGGTCAGGGCCAACGCACGTGCCCCGTCGACCGCAGCCCGGTCGGCGGCCGGCGAGATCGCCGCGGCGGCGAACTCGGGCTGGTGGTTGACGGCGGGCAACGAGTCGATGCCGATGTACGGGTGGATCGCGGCGATGCGTTGGGAAACGTTGCCCATGTCGGTAGAGGCCCGGTTCATGAGCGAGTCGGCACCCGAGCTGAAGCGCCTGCCAAGCTGCTCTGCACGCCGCACGTAGGCGTCGAGCAACCCGTCGTCGTTGCGAAACTCCGCATACGGCTTGCTCTCCGGGGTCACCGTCAACTCGCAGCCGGTGGCCCATGCGCCTGCCTCGAAGCAGCGGGTGACCCGTTGTTCGAGGGCGGCCAGTTCGGCGAGCGACCCGGCCCGCACGTACCAGCGCCCCTCGGTGCGCTGCGGGATGGCGTTGGGCGCCTCGCCCCCGTTGGTCATGACGCCGTGCACCCGGACGTCGTGCGGAAACTGTTGACGCAACATCCCGATGGCGACCTGGGCGATGGTGAACGCGTCGGCGGCGTTGATCCCGCGATCCGGGTAGGCGGCGGCGTGCGCGGACTTGCCGTCGTACTGAATGTGACTGTGTGACACGGCATATGGCTCGGCACGTGCGACGTCGACTGGACCGGGATGCACCATGGCGGCCGCGTGGACGCCTGCGAACCCGCCGCGGTCGAGCATTTCGATCTTCCCGCCGCCGCCCTCCTCGGCGGGCGTGCCGAACACCGAGAGCGTGATCCCGAGATCGTCGACGTGCGGCGCAAGGGCCAGCGCAGCACCGGTCGAGATCGCGGAGATGACGTTGTGTCCGCACGCATGTCCCATGCCCGGCAACGCGTCGTACTCGGCACACACCGCCAGGTGCAGCGGGCCGGTGCCACGGCGTGCCAGGAAGGCGGTCTCCAAACCGGTGAACCGCTCCTGCACGTCGAACCCGGCGTCGGCCAGCTCACCGGCGACGCGGGCACACGATCGCACTTCCTCCCAGGCGATCTCGGGGTGGGCGTGCAAGTCGTGCGACAGCCCGAGCAGCCGGTCGATCACCCGGTCGGCCGCCGACCGGACGGCGTCTTCGAGTTCGAGGCTCATAGGTCCCCCGGAACCCCGTATGTCGGTGCGGCAGTGGGGTCCAGCCCTCGAGTGCGGTAGTCGGCCTTCTGCGGTTGCCACACCGTCCACAGCCGGTGCAGCTCACCGATCGGGTCGTCGTGCCAGTCGACCCGCAGATCCGTGACGGGCCACGGCACGTCGTCGACCACCTGCAGTCCTGCGGAGTGCACGGGTCCTGCCTCGCCTCCGGCGCTCAGCGCGGCGGCGAGACCGTCGAGCAGACGCTGTTCGGTGGTGTTCGCTTCGGACCGCAGGTAGCCGTCCAGAAGCGCGGTGACGACAGCCTCGTCGGCGAGCATGTTGCCTGCCGCTGCGGCGTTTTCGGTGCCGACTTCGTGACGGATGCCCAGCGCCTTGGTGCCGGTGTGGATCGCGGTCCGACCGGACCCGTCGACGACGATCAGCTGGCGGTAGTCGGCATGCGGCTCCCCGGCGACGGTCGCCTTCAGCGCCTCGTCGGCGGCCGCTCCGCCAGCGAGTGCGTCCAGTGCGACGGTGCCGAGGTGCGGGTTGGTCACGTTCTGGCTCGCGACGGCGCCCACCCCGGCACGCAGGTGCACGCAGCGCGACGCGACGGCCGGACTGGACGAGCAGACGACCATCCCAAACGCCGAACCGTCGCGCACGACCAACGAGAACGTCACGACGTTCCCTGGCTGAGCACCGCGGTGGCATCGATCTCGACCAGCCACTCGGGCCGCGCCAGCGCCTGGACGACGAGGCCCGTCGACACCGGATAGACGCCCTTCAGCCAGCGACCCATCACCCGGTAGACCGGTTCGCGGTATCGAATGTCGACCAGGTAGACGGTCACCTTGACGATGTCGGCGAGGCTGCTGCCCGCCTCCTCGAGCAGCATGGCGATGTTGGCCATGGCCTTCTCTGCCTGAGCCTCGACGTCACCGACTCCCACCGATTCGCGGGTGTCGAGATCCTGACCGATCTGCCCGCGCAGGTAGACGACGTCGCCGGCAACCACTGCTTGGCACAGGTCGTTGGCGAGATTCTGCTCCGGGTAGGTGTCCTTCGTGTTGAAGGGCCGGATTCTGCGATGGGTCGCGCCTGCGGGTGTCTCGTCGGTCATCGACGGAACTCCTCTCTGGTTTGGTGGTGCCGTCACCGCTCTGCCAGTGCGGGCGCCTGGTAGGCGAAATAGCTTCGTTGGATGGCGATTTGGTCGGCGAGGTACTTGGCGTCGTGCCAGACACCCCAGATGAAGCTCGATCCTCGACGGGACTGCCAGGGCAGGCCGAGGAAGTAGATTCCCGGCTCGGTCGAGACGCCACGTTGGTGCCGCGGTCTGCCGTTCTCGTCGAAGGCGTCGACCTGCAGCCACCCGTAGTCGAAGGCGAAACCGACGGCCCAGATGATCGACGTGATGCCGGCAGCGGCGAGGTCGACCGATCCGATGGGGTTGGTCATGCACTCCGGGTCTGGGCCGAAGACCCGCGCCTGCGGTTCCTCGGGGAGGTCGACGCCGTTGCGGACGATGTACGCATCCGCCTCGTCGAGCATCGAAAGGTAGTTGGCGTCACCGCGTTCGATGTTCTCGCACAGATCCGGCGCGAAGGCCATCACGCCATCCTCGTACGGGCCTGCCATGCCAAGCAGCGTGATCCCGCTGGCGGCCAGATCGCGGAAGTCGACGGTGTGTCCGCCGTGCGCACCGCTCACCGCGATGGTGACGTGCTCGGCACCACGCGGCGGCGCCGCCATGTCCCATTTGCCCAAAACGCCCAGCCACCAACAGAAGTCACGACCGCGGTAGCTGCGCGGTGGACGGTCGTGCGGTCCGACCGCCAGATGGACGTCACGGCCGGCTTGGCGCAGCTCGTCGGCGATCTGCACCCCCGACGATCCCGCCCCGATGACCAGTACGCCACCGTCGGGCAGCTGCTGCGGGTTGTGATAGTCGCTGGAGTGGATTTGATGCAGACCGGCGGTCTCGGGGACCAGGGGTGGGATGACCGGCTTCTGGAACGCTCCGGTGGCGGCGACGACGAATCGCGCGTCGACGCTCCCGTCGGAGGTCTCGACGCGAAAACCCGCTCGGCCATCCATCTTTCGTACCGAGTACACCTCGACGCCGGTACGGATCGGCGCATCCACCTTGTCGGCATACGCGACGAGGTAGTCGGCGACTTCCTCCTTGCCCGCGAAGGCGTCGGGCGCGACGTCGAACTCCAGCCCGGGGAAGCGGTCGTGCCACGCGGGGCCGTTGGCCACCAGCGAGTCCCAGCGCCACGACCGCCAGCGCTCGGCTACTCGATCACGCTCGACGACGAGGTGCGGAATGCCTTGCGCTCCGAGGTGTTCGCTCATTGCGATCCCCGCTTGTCCCGCCCCTACGACGAGAACCTCGACTTCTTGGCTCGACAACTTGACCTCCACGGATTCACTGATCGTGCTCGGCCTCCATGGTTCAGCCCACCGCCTACATCTGTACAGCGCGTAGATCCGATGTACGGCATCGGGGAAATCGATCCTCGCAGCTCACGACGCTAGACGCCGGGTGGTCCCGCGAAGAGGCTGCGGCAGAGTTCGGCGATGACGCTGGCGCGCCGGGTGGGCCGGGCAGCCACGGCGTCGAGCAGGACGACCGTGAGGCTCGGCGGGTCACCGCTGAGCGGGACCGCGGCGACGGCGTGGCCGTCGAGTGCCACCGGCACCGCGGCGTGCAGGTTGAGAACGCAGTAGGCCAAACCGCGGCCGACCAGCGCCCGACACGTCTCCACCGTCGTCGACCGGTAGCGGATGTTTGGCGTGACACCGGCTGCGGCGAACACACTTTGGAAGTAGTCGCGACTGTGCGGAAGGTCGAGCAGAACCATGGGATCGTCGGCCAGTTCGGCCAGGTCGACGCTCTCGCGCTTGGCGAAGCGATGGTCTCCGGCCACCAGCACGTACGGCGGCAGCATGAACAGCGGCCACCGCTTGAGGCGGGTGTCGGCGACAAGGTCGTAGCCGATGCCCAGCTCGAACGTGCCGTTGGCGACGCCCTCCGCGAGATCGGCGAGGTCGACTTCGGTGGTGTTCAGGTGGAGTTTCGGCAGCTTCTCGGCGGCCGCGGCCAAGAGTTCGGGCAGCAGATACGGGGCGACCACCTCGAAGCAACCGATCGACAGCGTTCCGCTGAGCGAGGTCCCCAAACCCTGTGCCACCGCCCGCAAATCGGCCGCGGAAGCCAGAAGTTGGCGACTGGCCACCAGCAGTTCCTTGCCGGCCGGCGTCAGGCTGATTCCCCTGGCGTGATGGCGTACGAGCAGTTGCACCGACAACGCGTTCTCCAGGTCGGCAAGAGCTGCGGACATCGCCGACTGCGACAGGTGTACCGATGCCGCTGCGCGGGTGACGCTGCCCGCCTCTGCGACGGCGACGAAGTATTCGAGTTGTCGCAGCGTGTAATCGGACACTTCGCGGCCTCCTGCATCAGGTAAACCGATCCTACGGTTCGGAAAGACCGGCTGTACAGCTGTACTGCTTCATTGCAGGGTGGAACCGACAACGCGGCCCTTCGGTCGCGGCGGCGAAGGAGACCACCAGATGACCACTGCAGCAGCCCAGCCCGCGACCCTGGCCGAGTGGACCCGCTCCGCCGCAGACGTGCGGCCACGCGACGGCATCTTCGTCGACGGCGAGTTTCGGCCCGCCGAGTCCGGCGCCACCTTCGACAGCGTCAACCCCGCCACGGGCACCGTGATCGCCGCCGTGGCGTCGGCTCAGGCCGCGGACGTCGACCTCGCGGTCACCTCGGCCCGCCACGCCTTCGACGACGGCGGGTGGTCGCGCAGTTCGATCAGTGAGCGCAAGGGAGTCCTGCTGCGCCTCGCGGCACTGATCGACGAGCACCGGGTTGAACTTGCGCTCCTCGATTCGATGGACATGGGCAAGCTGGTCTCCGAGGCCTTCACCGTCGACGTGCCATCGGCCGCAGGACTCTTCGCCTACTACGGCGAGGCCCTCGACAAGGTCAACGGCGAGATCGCACCCACCGAACCGGGGAATCTCGCGCTCGTCACCCGCGAGCCGCTCGGTGTCGTCGGCGCGGTGACCCCGTGGAACTTCCCGCTCGACCTCGCCGTGTGGAAGGTCGCGCCGGCGCTCGCCGCCGGAAACTCCGTGGTGCTCAAGCCTTCCGAACGCGCGCCGCTGTCCTCGCTGCGGCTGGCGGAACTGGCAGTCGAGGCCGGCCTTCCCAGCGGCGTGTTCAACGTCGTCCCCGGCCTTGGCCAGACCGCAGGCGCCGCGCTTGGCCTGCACCCCGACGTCGACGTCCTCGCGTTCACCGGATCGACCGCCACCGGCAAGCAGTTCCTGCGTTACGCCGCGGACTCCAACATGAAGCAGGTCTGGCTGGAATGCGGCGGCAAGAGTCCGAATCTGGTGTTCGCCGACGCCGACCTCGACGCAGCCGTCGAGAAGGCGCTCTTCGGCGCGTTCTACAACCAGGGCGCCGTGTGCTCGTCCAATTCCCGACTGCTGGTGCAGAAGTCGATCGCCGACGAGTTCGTCGCCGACCTCATCGCCCGCGCCGCCACGATGTCCCCGGGCAATCCGCTGGATCCGACGGCAGTGCAGGGCGCGATCGTGGACGCCGACCACACCGACCGCGTCCTCGGATTCGTCGACCGCGCCCGTGCCTACGCCGACGTCCGAGTTGGCGGGCAGCGGGTCGGCGACGGCTGCTTCGTCGAACCGACCGTCGTCACTGGCCTCGGCCCGACCGACGAACTGGTCACCGACGAAGTGTTCGGCCCGGTGCTCGCCGTGCAGACCTTCGACGACGAGGACCAGGCGATCCGGATGGCGAACGACAGCGCCTACGGCCTGGCCGCCTCGGTGTGGACCACCGACCTGCGCCGCGCACACACGGTCGCCGCCGCGCTGCGAGCCGGCACGGTGTCGGTCAACACCGTCGACGCGCTGAGCGCTCAGACGCCGTTCGGCGGCTTCAAGCAATCCGGGTTCGGCCGCGATCTGTCCCTGCACGCGCTGGACAAGTACACCGGACTCAAGACCACGTGGATCGCCTTCTAGGAGAGGGCGATCAGCCGGCCGGCGTCCTCGGCGATCAGGTCGCAGGCCCGCTCGGCGACGGTCATGATCGTTCCCACCGGGTTCACCGACGGGATGGTCGGGAAGATCGAGGCGTCGACGACCCGCAACCCCGCGACGCCACGCACGCGGAGTCGCGAATCCAGCACGGCCATCGGGTCGTCCGCAGCGCCCATCCGGCACGTCCCCGACACGTGGTAGACGGTCTGGTGCGTCGCACGCAGCGGTGCCGACAGTTCGTCGTCGGTGGTCAGGTGGGCGCCGGGGAAGACCTCCCGACCGATCCAGTCCGACATCGGCGACTGTGCGGCGATCCGCCGCGCCAGCCTGACGCCGGCGATCAGGGTCGCCTCGTCGACGCCGTCGGGATCGGTGAAGTAGCCGTAGTCGATGCTCGGCGCGGCAGCGGCGTCGTCGGTCGTGATCCAGACCCGCCCCCGGCTCTTGGGCTTCGCGACGTTGGGCGCGATCGACACGATGCGCTCCGGCAGTTCCGTCCCGTAGGTGACGGCATGGTCGGCGACGGCCTCGACGGGGAAGTGCATCAACACGTCGGGCCGTGCGGGGCCGTCGTCGTGCAGTCGAATGGCTGCCCCCGCGTCCCAGCCGGTGGCGCAGGTACTCGGGACCTCGCGCCGCGCCTCCCACACGATCAACCCCTCGGCGTGGTCCATCAGGTTCTCTCCGACACCCGGGCTGTCGACGACTACCTCGACGCCGGCATCGGCGAGAACCGTCGCCGGGCCAATACCGGACAACTGCAACAACTTCGGCGTGTCGACGGCTCCGCAGCACAGCACCGTCTCGCGGCCGGCCCGCAGCTCGGACTCCTCACCGTCGCCGTCACGCACCAGAACGCCGACCGCCCGTCCGTTCTCGACGAGCACCTTCACCGCCTGCAAGCCGTGCCGGACACGTAGGTTCGGGCGGGTGCGGATGGCGTCGTGCAGGTAGTGCACCGACGTCGAGGAACGCAGATGCGTCTCCGGGGTGTATCCGATCTCGAAGAAGCCGGCGCCCCTGCCGGTTTCGGCGAAGTCGGGATCGCTGTTCCAGGCGGTGCGCGCAGGCAGGTCGAGGGCCGCCCTCGCCGAGGTGACGACGTCGGCCACGTACGGGTTCTGGTCAACGGTCGACACCGGCGTGATGGGTGCCGCGATGCGCTCGTAGTACCGGTTCACCGTCGCCGCGTCCCAGCCGTCGGCGCCAAGGGCGGCCCATTCGTCGAGGTCGGCGGGCAACGGACGCCACGTGATCATGGTGTTCGCCGTCGAACAGCCGCCGAGAATGCGCATCCTGGCCTGCCTGATGTGCGAGTTGCCGCGCTGCTGGGCGATGCTGCGGTAGTCGAGGTCGTACTCACCCTCGAGCATCTCCGCCCACCGCCGAATGTCCAGTGCGCGTGGTTCGTCGGCGTCGGTGGGGCCCGGTTCGACGACGGTCACCGTCACGCCGGGATCCTCGGACAGCCGGGCGGCGACGATGCATCCGGCGGTGCCGCCGCCGACGATCAGGTAGTCCGCGTCCGTCACGCGACGGATTCCTGCTGGCGCACGAGGGGCGCCGTGGCGATGCGGGGCTTCATCAAGACGTAGTAGAGCGGGCAGATGACGGCCAAGCCGACGATCCAGGAGACGTCGACTCCGCCGATCGCGGAGGCGACGAAACCGGTGAACAGGGCCGTGGACAGGAAGGGGATCTGCACCAGGATTCCTGCGAAGTAGCAGCCGATGGCCACCCAGTTGAAGCGGCCGTACCGCCCGCCGTCGCGTTCGAACAACGCGTCGATGTCGTAGTCGCCGTGGCGCAGCAGGTAGTAGTCGACGAGGTTCACCGCAGTCCACGGGATGAGGACGCAAAGCAGCAGGGCCAAGAAGCTAGCGTAGTTGGCGAGGAAGTCGTCGGCACTGACCAGTGCGGGGATCAGGGCGATGACGAAGAGCACCACTGACACCACTGCGCGGCTTCCGGCTCCGGGGTGCCACTTCGGAAAGACGTTCTGGCCGACGGTGATCGTCGACAACGTGCCGCAGTAGAGGTTCATGGCGTTCGTCGCGGTGATGCCGATGGCGAAGATCGCGAAGACCCCCGTGCTGACACCGTGGGTCAACGCGGACAGGCCGTCCATGGTGTCGTCGTCCGGCAGCGCCGCGCCAACCAGCACACCGAGGAGCATGGGCAAGACCGAGCCGAGGACGCAGCCAGAGTAGGTGCCCCAGAACGCGGCCCGCTGGCCGGTGTCGCGCGGCATATACCTGGTGTAGTCGGAAACGTATGGTGCATAGGCGATCTGCCACAGGGCAGCCACCGACAAGGTCGCCATGAAGCCGGCCCACGAGAAGCCGTCGGTGTGCCACGTTCCGTCCGGCACGCCGTTGACTCCGACGATCCAGACGAACGCGACGAGTAGCGCGCCGCCAGCGACGATGGAAAGCACCGCGGTCACGCGGTGGATGAGCCGGTAGCCGACCATCGTTGCCACCACGCTGATCAGTCCGATGATGACGATGGACCAATTCGGCGGCAGCCCGGTGACCTTGGCCAGCGCCTGGCCGCCGAGCACGGCGTTGGACGCGAAGAAGCCCAGGTACATGAACACGACCAGCACGACGACGAGAAGGCTTCCGTAGGAGCCGAACTGGGCGCGGGTCTGCAGCATTTGCGGCACCCCCATTTGCGGACCCTGGGCGGCGTGCAGGGCCATCACGACGGCGCCGATCACGTTGCCGAGCACCACCGACAACGCGCCGGCCCACAGCGGCAGCCCGAACACGGTGGTGGCGAGCGCTCCGGTGATGATCGTCAACAACATGATGTTGGATCCGAACCACACGGTGAAGAGGTCGCGGGCTCGACCGTGACGTTCGTCTACCGGAATGTGCTCGATTGTCCTGCGCTCGACGGCGTCGGGGCTGGGGACGGGTGCAGTCATGGGTTCCGACTTTCGACGACGGCGGTTTTCGCGAGGTGGTGACCTCGATCACCCGAGTATTGATGGCCTGCTAGGACAGGTAAATCACAAAGAACCGGGCAATTGCATCGGTTTTTGAGATCTAGCAGGTCAGATGCCTGCTCGCCCCTGTTCGACGACCAGCGCGGACGGTTCCCGCGCCAACGGGCTCCGATCACTGCGCCGGACCTCCACCCGCAGCGGCTTGGCCGTCAGGTAGCCCACGATCCCCAACGCCGCCAGGGCTGCAAGGGTGCCAAGGGTGAAGAGCTCGAACACCCACATGCTGACGCCCCACGTCTCCTCGAAGTCGTAGTCGAGGCCGAACAGCCGGTCGAGCGTGCCGGGAAACACGGCCACCCAGCTGCCGAGCGCCACCCAGGCGAAGCACAGCGCACCCATGGCTCGGAACACGTTGTCCGAGACCGGCACCTTGAACGGCCGGACCACGTCGGGGAACGCCGTACGCAGACGCACCGCGGCAGGAATCGAGATCAGGTAGCTCAGGAGGAACGTCGACACCGAAATGGTCAGCACCACACCGAAGACCGCAGCGGCCGAACCTTGCACCGCCATCGCGGCCAGCATGAAGACCGTGCCGACCACACCGGACATCAGGTTGACGCGCAGCGGCGTCCCCAACTTCGGATGAAATCGGCCGAAGAACCCACCGAAGAACGCGCCGTCGGCTGCGGCCATCGCCTGCATCCGGTCGCTGATGATCATCCAGGCGGCACCTTGGGTCATCAACACCAGCGCGAAGACGATTCCGCTCACCGTCATCATGACCGGGGCGGCCGAGCCGTAGACGCCGAACACGGTGGCGACCGCCTCCATGAGACCGCCGATCCCGGTGATCTGGTCAGCCGGCACCACCAACAGGATGGCCGCGATCGGGAGCAGGTATGCGGCGGCCGCGATCGCCGAGGAGCGTGCAATGGCGATCGGCACGTCGCGCGCCGGCTTCTTCATCTCTTCGGCCGCACTGTTTCCCGACTCGAACCCGAGGTAGGAGAACAGCAGCAGCGGCGTCACGCCGAGAAGGCCGGCGAGCGTCGGAGAGAAGTCACCAGCGGTCAGGCCCGCGAACCCGTTGCGTGCGGCGTACATCCCCGCCGTCACGATGAAGATCACCAGGAACGAGATCTTCAGGATGGCGCCCACGTTCGGGATCCACTTGCCATGGCGCAGACTGACGACCGCTGCGAGCACCGTCATCCAGACGAACACGGTCTTGAAGAGGTAGTCGGTTGGCGATCCGTGCTCGAAGTGGACGACGTAGGTGCTGACCACCTCCGCAGCGATGAACGTGCAGGAGCCGCCCACCCATACGGGTTGCGTCACCCACGTCAACAACGAGGCCAACGCGGCGAGCGGTCGACCGAACGCGCGCCGCACCCAGACGTAGACGCCGCCCTCGTCGGTGAAGGTGCTGCCGATCTCGGCGAAGATCAGACCGTAGGGCAGCAGGAAGAAGACGGCGAGGACCAGCGCCCACGTGAACGTCTGCCCGCCGAAGCTCGACACCTGGCCGAGCACCTCGATCGACACCACGGCGGCGACGATGAGGAAGATGATGTCCAGTCGCCCGAGCGACTTTTGGAGATTCTTGGTCTCGCTGGCGGCACGAGCGGTGCGCTCGCCCGCCCCTACTTCAATTGAGTTGCCTGAGGCCATCTGTCGCGCCTTTGCTTGATTGGTCGGCGAGCGGTGCTGCTCCTGTGAGGTATGACACTGCGGGCAACACCGCGATCTGTAAAGGACGCTTTTCCTGATTAGAAGATCGGATATTCCGATACCGGTTGCAGCAGTGCATATTTGGCACCGGCCGCCCTAATGTACGACTTGAGTCCGTTGTTGAACAACACAATTCGCCCGCACCCAAGTCGGGTGCGGGCGAACGGTACGTGTCGGCTGGCTACAGCACGCGGTCGGCGAGTACCTCCAGGATCCGGCCGAGACGCCCCACCAGTTCGTCGATGTCCCTGCGGCTGAACACCAATGGCGGTGAGAACTGCACCAGCGGTGTGCCTTCGTGGTCTACCGCAGTGCGACAAAGGATTCCGGCGTCGAACAGCGCGGGCGCCAGGATGGTGTGGACGAAGTCATTCGCCGTCGTCGCCGCCGACCACGTGCACCGTTCCTTGTCGGTGACCAACTCCAACGAGTAGTGATAGCCGGCGCCACGGACGTCGCCAACGAGACGCTGGTCGAGCAACGTGTCCAGTTGGGCGCGGAAGTACGCCTCGTTGCGCTTGACGTTGCCGAGGACGTCTTCGCGCTCCATCACTGCGATGTTGGCCAGCCCCGCGGCACACGCCGCGGGATGTCCGCCAAAGGTCAAGCCGTGCAGATACATACCGTCGGGCCCATTGTTGACGGTGTCGAGGATCTCGCTCTTGGTGATCATGCCTCCCAGGGGTGCGTGTGCCGACGAGACGCCCTTGGCGAAGGTGATGATGTCGGGTCGTACGTTGAATCGCGTCGAACCGAACCACTCGCCGAGCCGGCCGAATCCGCAGATGACCTCGTCGGCCACCAGCACGATGCCGTGCCGGTCGCAGATCTCGCGCACCCCGTCGTGGAACCCCGCTGGTGGGACCAACGACCCACCGGCATTCTGCATCGGTTCGAGAAAGATGCCGGCGACGGTGTCAGGTCCTTCCTGCACGATCAGGGTCTCGATCTCGCGCAGGAGCGACTCGGTGAACTGCTTTTCGGTCTCGCCCGCGGGACGCTTGTAACGCTTGCAGTTGGTGATGTGCCGAGACCCGTACATCAGGGGCTCGAATTGCTTGCGCAGGTTGGTCATACCGTTCAGCGACAGGGCTCCGAACGAGGTTCCGTGATAGGCCGCGCGCCGCGAGATGAACTTGATCCGCGAGTGTTCGCCGCGCGCCTGGTGATACTGCCTGATCAGCTTGATGGCCGCCTCGTTGGACTCCCCTCCGCCGGAGGTGAAGTACACGCGGTCCAGACCGGGTGGCGCCAGTTCGGCGATCTTGGCGGCCAGCTTCACCGCCGGGGGATGTGCCACTCCCCAGTTGGTGTAGTAGGGCAGCTCGGCCATCTGATCGCGTACAGCGTCCCCGATCTCGCCGCCGAAGCTGTATCCGACGTTGACGCAGAACAATCCGGCGAGGGCGTCGATGTACTCGCGGCCCTCCGAATCCCAGAGCCGGCTGCCATCGCCGCGCACCATGACCGGCGGTGGAGCGTCGGTGTAGGCCGATCCCGGGGTGAAGCTCATGACGAGGTGGCGCTGGGCCAGCCGCCCGAGGTCGCTCGTTGATTCGTCGGTCGGAGCGGATGTTTCCGAACTCTCGATGGTGTCGGTCATGGGTGACGCTGTCCTCTCAGTTGGCGGGGGTGCGGTTCTTGCGGAGTTCGCGTGCGATGTCGTCGACGATCGCGGTTTGGTATTCGACGACGCGTGCCGTCGGCTGTTGCGCGACGAAGGTCTCCTCGAAGGGGTCGACGACGTCGGTGCGGATGCCCGAGAGCGTTTCGACGATTGCCAAACCGCAGAAGGGAACGGCGGATTCGGCGTAGCCGCCCTCGTGCACGACGACCAGCCGACCGCCGCACACTTCGTCGGCGACGTCTTTGACCATGCGGGTCATCTCACGAAAGGAGCCGGCGTGCAGCAGTTGTCGCGCGAGGGGGTCGACCGCGTTGGCGTCGAGGCCGCTGGCCACCACGATGAGATCGGGCCGGAAGTCCTCCAGAGCCGGAACCACGATCGTCCGCATGGCGTGCAGATAGGTGTCGTGACCGGAGCCCGGCGGCAGGGGCACGTTGAGGTTGAATCCCCTTCCGGGCCCGTCGCCGAGCTCGTCGACTGCTCCGGTGTCGACCGGAAAGCAGTTCTCCTGGTGCAGCGATATCGCGAGCACGTCGTCGCGCTGGTAGTAGATGTGTTGAGTTCCGTTGCCGTGGTGGACGTCCCAGTCGAGGATCGCCACCTTACCGAGACCGTGGCTCGCCTTCGCCGCTTCGATTGCGATGGGAATGTTGGCGAGTAGGCAGAATCCCATCCCGCTGTCGGGCAGGCAGTGGTGCCCGGGCGGGCGCGACAGCGAGTATGCGTTGCGCCGCACGCCCTCGAGCACGTCGACGACGGCCCTCTTGGCCAGTCCCGCCGACAGGGACGCGATGTCGAAGCCGCCACGAGAGAACAGCGCCTCGGGTCCGATCTCGCCGCCGCGACCCGCGCTGAGGGTTTGAAAGCGCTCGACGTAGTCGGCAGTGTGCACGCGCAGCAGGTCGTCGACGGTCGCAGGTTCGGCGCTGCTGACCGCGAGCTGGCTGGTCAGGCCGGACACGTCGAGGAGGGCCTTCAGTCGGCGCTTGGTCTCCGGCGACTCGGGATGCCCGCCGCCGGCAAGGGGTTGCAGCCAACCGCCGACGGGGAGGAAGAGAACGGCTTCACCCGTGCTGTGCCATAGACAGAGTTCGTCGTGATAGAAGCCCGTCCTGCCGCCGTCACATTCCATGGATTCCGTAGCCTCTCTCACATTCTCTGCGCTTGAACGCAAAGAATGCCCCTACATCGCGGCGCCGTCAAGGGGTGGCGGGAGCCGAGGGGTCGGCGACGCGGCGCGGCGACGCGACCAGCTCGTGGACTGACGCGCTGAACCAGCACGCGGAAAGCGGCGGCAGCTAGATGTCGGCGCGGGTAACCGAACGCGCGTAGGACCGCATCAGGCCGGCGGCCACCGACGGGTCCAGCGACGAGTTGCCGCCGTTCAGATGCATTCCGTACGCGTCTTCGAGTGCAACGAAGTTCTGCGCGATGGACAGCACCGGTTCGGTCAGCTCGAACGCCCCCGACGCGCTGCCCGCCTCGAGTACGGCGACGTAGAGCGACACTTCGCGGTCGAACAGCAGGGTCAGAAGCGTCCCGTGCGAAGGGTCACGACCTGCGTTGACGGCCAACTCGTACAGTGCCCGGTTCAGCATGTCGTCGTCACCGGCGGGCAGTCCCGATTCGATGAGGTTGACCAACCGGTCACGCGGATCGTCGAGCTTGCTGATGGCATCCAGCCGCTGCCAGTAGTACCGGTCCACGGCGTTGCGGTAGACCTCGTCGACGAGGTCCTCGATCTCCGGGTAGTAGTACGCCACCAGTCTCGGCGAGATCTCCGCGGCGGTGGCGATGTCCTTGACCCGCATGCCGCCGACCCCACGGTTGGCGATGACGTCGATCGCGGCCGAGACGAGTTGGTTGCGACGCGCATCCTGATTTCGCACCCGCGCCATGGCGACCCGCCTCTCCGATCGATCTCCGAGCGTACGGTACCGCCTGCGTCGGGCGGGGCCGCCGCGACTTATTAGTTACGATTCAGCGCAAGCAATCGCTCGCGATCAAATCGTCCGGTCAGCGCTGCGCGGGCCGCCTCGCCTCGATCCGGTAGACGCGCCGGGCGGTGGCCGTGCCTATCCCCTGGTTGCCGTGTGCACCACGAGGAAGACGGGTTCGACGAACCGTCCGCTGGGTTCGATCGCGAGCAAGGCCGCGGCGACGTCCTGCTCGAAGGCCGCTCGCCTCTCGCCGAGCAGTCGGCGAAGCGGCAGCGAGGTGGAGTAGAGATACCCGATGATCCGGTCGACCGTCCACTCGCGCGTGAACTCGTGAATCACCCGGTGCACGTTGGGAAATGGGGAGCGGGACATTATCGACTCGTGCGACTCGCCCGAGGACGCTGGGCTCGGGCTGGGTAACGCGTCGGGCGGCAAGAAGCGGGACTGGAGGTCCTCGACGGCCCGCTGCCACGCCGTCGTCGGTCGGACGAGGCAGCTGTCGTTGGCCATCACGACTCCACCGTCTGCGTCGACCATGCCGTCGAGGGCCGTCAGGACTCGTTCACGGTTCATCCAGTGAAATGACCGCCCCATGGTGACCAGGTTGAAACGTCCAAACTCACCGGGGAGGTCCTCTGAGCTTCCCTGCGCCCAAGCCACATTGGTGACGTTCGACTCGCGAGCGCGGTTGGCGGCTTCGACGAGCATCTCGGGCTCGGGGTCCACACCAAGCGCTTCGGTGACGTTTCGTGCGAGCGGGACGGTCAGCTGACCGGTGCCGCAGCCGAGGTCCAGTAGTCGCCCGGTGCCGTCGAGTCGGAACCGCGCGACGACGTCGGCGAAGAACACGTCCGGGTAGCCGGGGCGGTATCGCGCGTAATGCCAAGCGGTTCCGGCGAACAGACCATCACCGGAGCTGCCAGGTGGTTCCGCCATAGCCGTCTCCTGCGCTCGCCGGTCGAGTCGCCCTCCATGGTGCCCGCTCGGACCGCCGCGCGGGCCGTCGCCGAACTTAGTCAGTCGACATTGTCGTATGACCATGTCGTATGTACGGTGGGTTCCACCACCCCGACCCACCCGAGGACGTCCGCCATGACCACTGCCAATGCCCCGTCGATGCAGGCGATCCCCGAGCGCGCCGCCCTGCCCTTCGTCGGCCACGCGCTCGGCATCCCCGCCGGCGCCGACGGACTGCTGCATCTGATGGCCGAGGCGAAGGAGCTCGGGCCGCTGTTCAAGCTGCGCATCTTCGGCACCGAGGTCACCATCGTCTCCGGCCTGGACCTGGTCACCGAACTGTCCGACGAGCGCCGATTCCGGAAGAACGTGCACGCCGACTTGGTCTATCTACGCCGGATCGGCGCCGACGGACTGTTCACAGCCTTCAACGACGAACCCAACTGGGCCAAGGCTCACGACATCCTGATGCCGGCGTTCTCCCTGTCCGCCATGCGCGGCTACCACACCACGATGCTGCGGGTCGCAAGGAGCCTGCTGGCCAAGTGGGATCGCGCCGGCGACCAGCCGGTGGACGTGGTCGCCGACATGACGCGGCTGACGTTCGACACCATCGGCCTCTGCGGGTTCCGGCACGACTTCGACTCGTTCGGCCGCGAGGAGCCGCACCCGTTCGTGGGAGCCATGGGGCGTGCGCTGGCATTCGCTCAGGCCACGGGCGAGTCGATCCCGGGCACGGAGGTGCTCAGGTGGCGGCGGGCTCGCCAGTTCGACGAGGACGTCCGTTCGATGAACGCCCTAGTGGACGACGTGGTCATGCGGCGCAGGGCCTTGGGCGACACCGGAATGGACGACCTGTTGGGCCGGATGCTCCACACCCCGGATGCCCGAACCGGCGAACCGCTCGACGACGTCAACATCCGGCACCAGGTCATCACCTTCCTCATCGCCGGGCACGAAACCACCAGCGGCGCAATGTCGTTCGCGCTGTACTACCTGACGAAGCATCCAGCCGCGCTGGCCCGTGCACGTGCCGAGGTGGACTCGATGTGGGGTAGCGTGGACGACCCTGGACCGCGGTACGAGGACGTCGGCAAGCTGACCTACATCCGGCAGGTGCTCAACGAGAGCCTGCGCCTGTGGCCGACGGCTCCGTCCTACGCGGTGGAGCCTCGGGAGGACACCGTCATCGGCGGCAAGTACGCGGTCGGCAAGGGCGAGACCCTGATGGTGCTCACGCCGGCGCTCCACCGCGACCCCGCCTGGGGCGACAACGTCGAGTCCTTCGACCCCGACCGCTTCACCACCCGCCGCGAGGAGTCGCGGCCTGCCCACCTGTTCAAGCCCTTCGGCACCGGCGAACGGGCCTGCATCGGACGCCAATTCGCCCTGCACGAGGCAACTCTGGTGCTCGGCCTGCTGGTACACCGCTACCGGCTCAACGATCACGCGAACTACCAACTGAAGCTCAAGCAGACCCTCACCATCAAGCCTGACGGATTCACGGTGGGCATCGCACGTCGTACCGACGACGAGCGTGCGGCACCGATCGCCGTGGTCGACCCCATGCGGCGGCACCGCGACGTCGCCCGCCGTCCCGCCTCCGGCACGGCACTGACCGTCTTGCACGGCTCCAACCTGGGCACCTGCGTAGGCATTGCCCGCGACCTCGCCGACGGCGGCAGCGACCTCGGCTTCACCACCGCCGTCGCGTCCCTAGACGAAGCCGTAGGCGCGCTATCCGCCGACGGCGGCGTCGTCGTGATCGTCGCCGCGTCCTACAACGGGCGCCCCACCGACGACGCGGCCGCGTTCGTCGACTGGCTCGAGCGCCTGGTGCCCGGCTCGCTGCAGGGCGTGCGGTACGCCGTGCTCGGCATCGGGGACCGCAACTGGGCCGGCACGTATCAGCGCATTCCCACGCTGATCGACGAGCGCCTGGCCGCGGCCGGCGCCGCCCCCGTGGTGGCTCGCGGCGCGGCAGACGCCTCCGCCGACCTGACGGGCGTCGTAGACCGATGGACTGCGGGGCTGTGGGACGCGCTCATCGAACCGAACGCCGGTGGCCCCGCCAACTCGGAAACGATTGCAGCCGAACACCAATCGCTCTACGAAGTGTTGGACGCCGCCGACTCGGCAACCGGGCAACTGGCGGCCCGTCACGGCGTGCGACCGATGCAGGTGTTGGAGGCGCGCGAGCTGGTCGACGTCACCCATCCTCTCGGCAGGTCGAAGCGGTTCCTAAAGCTACGGCTGCCCGACGGCGTCGGTTACCGCACCGGCGACCACCTCGCCGTGCTCCCCCGCAATCCCGACTCCCTCGTCGCACGCGTCGCCGACCGGTTCGACCTCGACCTGGACCGCACCGTCACGATCCGGGTACGACGCCAGAGCCGCAACGCGTTGCCCGTTGACCGTCCGTTGACCCTGCGCCACTTGCTGACCGAGTTCGTCGAATTACAGGATCCCGCAACTCGACAGCAGGTGGCGACGCTGGCGGCCCACATCCCATGCCCACCCGAAGGACGCCCGCTTTCTGACCTAGCGTCCGCACCGCAAGCGGACTTCGACGAGCAGGTGACCCAGCCCCGGCGAAGTGTCCTCGACCTGATGGAGCGCCACCCCGCGTGCGCGTTGCCCTTCGAGGAGTTCCTCGAGGTGCTGCCAGTACTGCGACCGCGGCACTACTCCATCTCCTCGTCGTCGGAGACCACGCCCGGCGAGGTGGACGTCATGGTGTCGCTGCTGACCGCCCCGCATCGCCGCGGCGACGGCATGTACACCGGCATCGCGTCGCACCACCTGCAGACGGCCGAGGCCGGTGACGTCGTCCAGGCCAGGGTGCTGCCGTGCTGCGACGCGTTCCGGCTGCCGTCTGATGCCTCGATTCCCGTCATCGCGGTCAGCGCAGGCACCGGACTGGCGCCATTTCGTGGTGCCATCCTCGATCGGCTCCACCATCAGGTAGTCGGAACACTATTGTGCTACTTCGGATGTGACGCACCAGAGGTCGACTTCCTGCACCGGGCGGAGCTCGAGGCGGCGCACGCGGCGGGGGTCGTCGACTTGCGACCGGCCTTCATGCACTCCCCCCGGGACGGTGTCCGGTTCGTGCAGGACCGCATCGAACGAGAATCCGACGAGGTGTGGGCGGTCCTGCAGGGCGGCGGGCGCGTCTACGTCTGCGGCGACGGCCGCCGCATGGCGCCGGCGGTCCGTGCCGCCGTCATCTCGGTGTACCGCAAGCACACCGACGCGGGAGTCGGGGAGGCCGCCGCGTGGCTGGACTCGCTCGTCAAGTCTCAGCGCTACGTCGAAGACGTCTGGGCCGGGTAGCCAGCCGGATCGTTAGGATCAACTCATGGCACATGTCCCGGTGACCGAGCGTCGCCCCCAATTGATACGGGCGGCAATCGATCTCATGACCAGGGAAGGTGTAGCCGCCGCCAGCACCCGTGCCATCGCCGCCGAACTAGGGGTTGCCCAGGCCACCGTGCACTACACGTTCGGCAACAAGGAGGAGCTCTACCACGCGGTCATGGAGCAGCTCACCGAGCAGCTGGTCGCCCAAGTCGAGCAGGCCGCACCACAGGACCCGGACTTCGACCGGGCGCTGGGCACCCTCGCCTCGGCGCTCTGGCAGACGGTCCGCGAACAGCCGACCAGTCATCAGCTCCTCAGCGAGCTCACCATGTACGCACTGCGCACCCCTCGCCTCGGCACCGTCGTCCAGGACCACTACACCGGCGTACTCGCCGTGACATCACGGCTGATCGAGGAGGCTGCGGCACGAGCCGACCGCCAGCTCGCTCAGCCCGCCGACGCCATCGCCCGCTTCTTCCACGCCGGCTTCGACGGCCTCACCGTCCAGCACCTCGTCCATCCCGACGACGCCGCCGAGGCCTCTTGCCTCCGGGCGTTGGTCGCCGCCACGGCTGCTCTGGCGGCTGGCGACTGACCGTCGCGGCGACAACCCGCTAGCAGCGTCAATACGCCGGAACAGTGGCAACACCGAAACCGACTGGCGCAGTTAGTCGTTCGCATCGGCAGTGGCCAGTTCTCACCGGACCGTCTCGAACACCGCCGCCAACCCCTGGCCACCGCCGATGCACATGGTCTCGAGAACGAACCGCGCGTCGCGGCGTCGCGCTTCGAACGCCGCGGTCGCCAGAATGCGGGCGCCGGTGGCCCCGATGGGGTGACCGAGAGAGATTCCCGAGCCGTTCGGGTTGACGCGATCGTCGAGCGGGTCGACCTTCCACTCCGACAACACCGCGAGTGCTTGGGCGGCGAACGCCTCGTTGAGTTCGATCAGGTCGACGTCGTCGAGGGTGAGCCCGGCCCGATCGAGGGCGGCGGCCGAAGCACTCACCGGGCCGATGCCCATGACGTCGGGTGCGCAGCCGGTGACGGCCCACGACCGCAGCGCCAGCATCGGGGTCAGACCTCGTTTGTCGGCTTCGGCGCGGGTGGTGACGATGCAGATTGCGGCGCCGTCGTTTTGGCCGGAGGCGTTTCCGGCGGTCACCGTCGACTGGTCGTCGACCTTGATGCGCATGGGGCGCAGCGCGGCCAAACGTTCGACGGTGATGTCGGCTCGCGGATGCTCGTCGCGGTCGACGACGGTGTCGGGTCTGCCCCGCGTCCCTGGAACGGTGACGGGGACGAGTTCGTCGGCGAACCGTCCCGCCTCGTGGGCGGCGACGGCGCGGCGGTGCGAGCGGACCGAAAGCTCGTCCTGCTCCTCCCTGGTGATGCCGTACTGGCGGCGCAGGTTCTCGGCGGTCTCGATCATCCCGCCGGGGACGGGATATGTCGTGCCACCAGCTGTTTCGCGGGCCCGGTCGAGACGATCCAGCAGAGCGATGCCGCCCTGGCGGACGCCGCTGCGCAGCCCGAGGGCGTAGTGCTCGACGTTGGACATCGATTCAGCACCGCCTGCCACCACGACGCGAGCCGCGCCGGTGGCGACCTGCCCCGCGGCGTACAGCACCGCCTGCAGGCCCGAGCCGCAGCGGCGGTCGATTTGCAGACCGGGCACGCCGGTGCCGAGTCCCGCATCCAGCGCCGCGATTCGTCCGATGGCCGGCGCTTCGCCGTTGGGGTAGCCGTTGCCGAGAACAACGTCGTCGACGTCACCCTCCCCCAGGCCGGAGCGGGCGACGAGCGCCTTGAGCGCGATCGTGGCCAGCTCGGCGGCGGACAGCGAGGCGAGGACGCCGCCCATTCGGCCGACCGGTGTGCGTAGCGGATGGCAGATCACGACGTCGGTCATCGCTCCACCGTAGGACTCCGATTGGACGGTGTGAAATACATAGAAGTGGTCGATTGAGACCCTAGAGCTCCCAATGTCCTACCGGCCGGTCTGGAATAGGCCGGCTACGACCGGCGTTGCCGCAACGGGGCTGTCACCAACTCGCGGAGGCGATGCATGAAGATCGGAATCATCGGCGCAGGACAGATTGGCGGCACGTTGACACGCCGCTTGCGCGAACTGGGACACGAGGTTGCCGTCTCGAATTCACGGTCGCCGGAGACACTCGCAGAGCTCGCGGCCGAAACCGGCGCGACCGCGGTGTGGGCTCGGGACGCCGCGACCGACGCGGATCTCGTCATCGTGAGCATCCCCCAGAAGAACGTGCCCGACCTCGCCGACGGAATCGTCGACGCCCGCACGCCGGGCGCCCCGGTGATCGAGACCAACAACTACTACCCCCAGCAACGCGACGGTCAGATCGCGGCGATCGAGGACGGCCAGGTCGAGAGCGCGTGGGTCGCGGAGCAGATCGGCGCACCGGTGTACAAGGTATTCAACGGAATTTGGTGGAAGCACCTGCTCGAGAACGGAAAACCGAGCGATGCGGCGAACCGCATCGCGCTGCCCGTGGCAGGTCAGGACGGTCCCGGCCGTGAACTGGTGCACGGGGTCGTCGACCAACTTGGGTTCGAACCGGTTGACGCAGGGCCGATATCCGAGTCCTGGCGGCAGCAGCCCGGAACTCCGGTGTACGGCAAGGACTTCGACGCCGACCGCACGCGTGGGGCACTCCGCGCGGCCACCCGCGAGCGGACGCCCGAGTGGTCCGCACGCACCGACGGGTCACCCGAGTAGGCGGCTCCGGCTATCCGCTTGCGACCGTCGGCGCGTCCGGCACTGCGCCTGCGACGCCTCGGACGTCCTTGCGGCGCGGGCGGTTCGGGATGTCCAGCGGCCACCAGAACCACCGACCGAGGATCGCCGCGATCGACGGCGTCATCAGGGACCGCACGATCAGGGTGTCGAACAGCAACCCGAGTCCGATCGTCGATCCTGCTTGCCCGATGTGGCGCAGGTCGCTGGCCAGCATCGATGCCATCGTGAAGGCGAAGACCAACCCGGCGGCGGTCACCACGCTTCCGGTGCTGCCCATCGTCCGGATGATGCCGGTCTTGATTCCCGCCCCCACCTCCTCCTTGAACCGTGACACCAGGAGCAGGTTGTAGTCCGAGCCCACCGCCAACAGGATGATCACCGAAAAGGCGAGCACGATCCAGTGCATGTCCATGCCGATGATGCGCTCCCAGATCAGCACCGACAACCCGAACGACGCACCGAGCGACACCACGATGGTGCCGACGATCACCAAGGACGCCACCAAGGCGCGGGTGATGAGCAGCATGACCAGGAAGATGAGCACGATCGCGGCGAAGGCGGCGATCATCAGGTCATACTTGGCGCCACTCTGGATGTCCCGGTAGGTGGCCGCCGTACCGGTGAGCGAGACCTTCGCTTCGGCCAGCAGGGTCCCCTTGATCGCTTCGTGGGCGGCGATGATCTCGTCGTCCACCACCGAAATGCCTTCCTCGGTCGCCGGATCCACGTCATGGGTGATGATCAGACGCGCCGCCTTGCCGTCCGGGGAGAGGAACAGCTTCAGCCCGCGTTGAAAATCCGCGTTCTGGAACACTTCTGGTGGAAGGTAGAAGTAGTCGGCGCTCTTGGAGGCGTCGAAGGCCTGTCCCATCGCGGTTGCGGTGTCGGTCAGCTGTTGCATTTGGTCGAACAATCCGGCGAACGTGGTGTGGATGGCCTGCAGGGTCTGCTGCATGGTGGTGGCGGTGGCGATGATGGGCGGCAGCTGCGCGGCCAGCTGCGGGGTGAGTGCGTCGATGTCGCCGAAGTCCTTGATAAGGGCTCCCATGTCGTCGCTGAATCCGTCGACGCCGTCGACGGCGTCGAACGCCGACCGGGCTCCCCAGCACACCGGGATGTTGAAACAGTTGGGCTCCCAGTAGAAGTAATTGCGCAGTGGACGCACCGCGTCGTCGAAGTCGGCGAGGTGGTTGCGCATCTGGTCCACGGAGTCCTTCATTGCGGACATGTCGGTGACCGTGCGACCGGTGGCGTCGGAGAACCGGGTCATCATCGTGTGCATGGTTTGCATTGACGTGATCATGGTGCCGAGGTCGGTGGCCATCGTGTCCATGTCGTCGATCCGGGTCTTCAGGAACTGAAGGTTCTGGGTGATCGGCACCGACTGCATGCTCACCTGATACGGAATGGAGCTGTGTGCGATCGGGGATCCCAGCGGCCGGGTGATGCTCTGTACCATGGCGATTCCGCGAATCTCGAACAGCTTCTTGGCGATCTTGTCCAACACGATCATGTCGCTGGGGTTGCGCATGTCATGGTCGGATTCGACCATCATGATGTCGGGATTGAGCCGTGCCGCGCTGAAGTGCTTCTCGGCTGCGTTGTATCCCTCGTTGGAGGGCACCGTCTCGGGAATGTAGTGGCGGTCCTCGTAACTCGTCGTATAGCCGGGAACCGCAAGGATTCCCAGGACGGCAATGGCAGTCGCCACGGCCAAGATGGGAACGGGCCAGCGGACCGTCGCCGTTCCGATGCGACGCCAGCCCCTGGTCTTCATCGCGCGTTTGGGTTCGAGCAGCCCGAACCTGCTCGCCACGGCAAGGATCGCCGGTCCCACTGTCATCGCTGCGGCGACGACGACGACCACGCCGACCGCCGACGGGATGGCCAGCGATTTGAAGTAGGTCAACCGGGTCAGTCGCAGGCACAGCACCGCGCCGGCAATGGTCAACCCGGAACCCAGGATGACGTGTGCCACGCCGCGAAATGCGCTGTAGTACGCCGTCTCTGGGTCTTCGCCCGACTGTCGCGCCTCGTGGTAACGCCCGATGAGGAAGATGGCGTAGTCGGTTCCGGCGGCGATTGCCAACGCGGTGAGCAGGCTGACCGCGAAGGTGGAGAAGTCGAGGAGCTTGGCGTGGCCCAGCAGCGCGACCACGCCGCGCGCAGTGCCCATCTCGACGCCGACCATCGCGAGGATGAGCAGCACCGTGCTGATCGAGCGGTACACGATCAGCAACATGATGGTGATCACGGCCATCGTGACAGCCATCATCATCACCATGCTCTTGTCACCGGCAAGGGCGGTGTCGGTGGTCAGTGGTGCCGGCCCGGTCACGTAGGCCCGCACCCCCGGGGGCGCCGCGGTGCGGTCCACGATGTCGCGCACCGACTCGACCGAGGCGTTGCCCTGGGTGCTGCCCTGGTCACCTGCCAGGTTTAGTTGCACGTACGCGGCCTTGCCGTCGCTGCTCTGCACGCCGGCCGCGGTGACCAGGTCACCCCAGAAGTTCTGGATGTGTTCGACGTGGACGGTGTCCATCTGCAGCTTGTCGACCAGGGTGTCGTAATAGCGGTGAGCCGCGTCGCCCAGCGGTTGGTCGCCGACCAGCACGACCATGGCCACGCTGTCGGAGGTGAATTCGCCGAACTTCTTGCCCATCGCCTTGGCCGCCTCGACCGCGGGGGCATCCGGCGGAGACGACGACACCGCATTCTGCTGCCCCACCACCTCGATCTGGGGTACCAGCAGGTTCAGGGCGGCTGTCACCGCCACCCAAGCGAGAATGATCGGGATCGCTGCCACCCGGATGACCCGGGCAGTGCGCGACTGGCCACCGTGGGTGCTCATGCGGACTTGTCCAAGCAGAATGCCTGCGCATCGCGCCCGGATGCGTGCTGTTCGGCGGTGACCTTGCCGTTGACCAGAATCCGGCAGCCCAGTGTCCAGACGTCTGCCTGGGCAACGAGGTTCGCGAACACACCGGGATCAGTGGTGGTCACCGACACCGACCACGGCAACTCGGTGAAGCTCGCCTCGCGAGTCCGCCCGTCTACGTCGAGGTAACTCACCGAACCAGAGGCTCCCGGTGGACCGACGACCTCGTAGGTCACCGTCTTACGGTTGAACGCCACGATGACGTCCGTCCCTGCCTCACCGGCCGACGCCGGCAGATCCGATCCGAAGAACCCACGCAGGCGCGAGACCACGACACCGGCGACCATGACGGCCACCACGACGATCAGCACTACCCAAAACCGTTTGATCACGGCGGTTATCGATTTCATCACTGCTTTCCGATGTATAGGCGCGGCGGACGACCCGGACCCGGGACCCCCGCCACGTATGCGGCATCCGGCGACAGGCCGACAGAGGATTTATACCATACGGGGTATGGTATAAATGACCCCATGGAGAAGAACGAGCCGATCACCGCGCACCACAGCGCTGACATCAACGCCACCCTCAACCGCCTCCGCCGTGCACACGGTCAGCTGGCCGGGGTGATCGCCATGATCGAGCAGGGTCGCAACTGCCAAGACGTCGTCACCCAGCTCGCGGCGGTGTCCAAGGCGCTCGACCGGGCGGGATTCAAGATCATCGCCACCGGCTTGCGCGATTGCCTCGACCAGCCGAACGTCGGCGCGGCCGGCGCTCCGGCGATGACCATCGAACAGTTGGAGAAGTTGTTCCTCAGTTTGGCGTGACGCCCAACCCGGAAGCGCTACGAAAGGACGTACGACAATGACCGAATTTCACGACGAGACGGATCCCCGAACCGCGTCAGTGACCATATGGCTCGACCCGGTGTGCCCCTTCTCCTGGAACACCGCCCGCTGGCTCGTCAAGGCAAGTGACGCAGTCGGTTTCGAGATCGACTGGCAGCTGGCGAGCCTGGCGATCCTCAACGAGGGCCGGGAGCTTCCACCGCAACAGCAGGCGCGCATGTCCGACTCACGCCGCATCGGCAGGCTAATGGCCGCCGTCCGCCGCGAGACAGGATCGGCAGGCCTGTCCGCAGGCTACTTCACCTTCGGTGAGCACTACTTCGACCAGTCGCCCGGGGTCGTCGATGACGACCTGGTCACGAAGGTGCTCACCAGTGCCAACGCCGGTGGCGTTTCCGCTTCCGCGCTGACGGACTCGTCCCTCGACGAGCTGGTGGCGACGTCCCACGCCTGCGGACAGACCGCCCTCGGCGAGACCGGCGGTAGTCCCATCGTGTCCGTCGGCGGACATGCCTTCTTCGGACCGGTGCTGACCTCCGTCCCCACCGACGATCAGACTGCGCCGCTGTTCACAGCCCTCGCGACGCTGGCGGCTACCAGCTCGTTCACCCAACTGCAGCGCCCTCGCCCGGCTCACGACTAGAGGACCAGCCATGTGTCACGCAGTGAAATGCCGCACCTGCGGAAAGACCACCTGGTCGGGATGTGGCCGCCACGTCGACGCGGTGAAACGGGGGGTGGCCGCCGCCCAGTGGTGCGGCGGTCACCCCGAGACCCAAGCTTCGACACCCCGCCGAAGTCCATTCTGGAAGAGAAGGTAGGAACATGACGAGCAACAAGCAACTGGTCATCCTCGGCGCCGGCATCGGCGGCCTCAGCGTCCTCAAGGAACTCGCCGCCACCGGCATCTCGATGGCCGACGTCGACGTCACGATCGTCGACGAGGACTTCTCCCACTTCCTCGGTTTCACGCTGCCGTGGGTGATGCGCGGATGGCGCGAAGAAGACAGCATCCCCATTCGGCCGAATGCCGAAGCCCTGCAAGGCATTCACACCGTGGCCGGGTCCGTTCAGCGCGTCGATGCCGAACAGCGCACCGTCACGCTCGCGGATTCGACCGTCATCTCCTTCGACGCCCTGGTCATCGCCACCGGCGCACGCAACGCCGTCGACGCGGTCCCCGGGCTGCAACGGGCCGTCGACGGTGGAACGGCCGTGCACTACTACAGCGCTGCAGCCGCCGCAGACGCCCACCGCGCACTGACCAGTTTCACCGGCGGGAAGCTGATGTTCCTCGTCACGTCGGCACCCTACCGGTGCCCGGTCGCCCCGTACGAAGGCGCACTGCTTGCCGCAGACCTGCTGCAGGACAACGGTTCCCGTTCGGCGACGACTATCGACGTCTACAGTCCGGAGAAGCAGCCGATGCCATCGGCCGGCCCCTACGCGGGTCAGGAGCTCATCACCATGCTCGCCGGCAACGGCATCGAGTTCCACGGCGAGAGCAGTGTGGAGAAGGTCGACGGCGATCGTCGACGCGTCGAATTCGCCGACGGCTCGGTGGCCGACTTCGACCTCCTCGTCTTCGTCCCGCCGCACCGGCCCGCCGTCACCCTCGACGGAGAGGGCTGGATCACCGTCGACGCCGCCACCATGCAGACTGCGCACCAAGGGATCTTCGCGATCGGCGACGCGACGACCGTGACGTCCCCCTCCGGGCGCCCTCTTCCCAAAGCCGCGATCTTCGCCAAGAACGGTGCGGCCGCGGCAGCGCAGAACGTCTTGCTGTACCTCGGCAAGACCGACCACGCGAATCCCCTCTCCGGTGAGGGCTACTGCTTCATCGACACCGGATCGCACACCTCGGCCCAAGGCAAGGGCGACTTCTTCGGTCTCCCCCACCCAGCGATCCACCTCACCGCACCCTCGGCCGAACTCCATCACGACAAGCAGCAGGAAGAAGACGATTGGCGGGCACTCTGGGAGGCGGAGTCGGTCGCCGCGAACTGAGCGTCCCGCCACACCCGCTACCTTCGTAGTGTGTGGGCACGCTTTCGAGACGGGGCGCGATGACGCACGCGGACGTTCTGGTGGTGGGTAGCGGGCCGGCAGGCCTTGCCCTCGCCGGGGCGTGCGGGCGACTCGGATTGACGACCGAATTGGTGGACCCCGCCCCGAATCGGCCGTGGACGGCGACCTACGGCATGTGGAGCGGTGAACTTCCCGCCGACATTCCGACGTCGGTGGTCGCGGCGCGCGCCGCCGGTCGTGCGATCGCCGTATCGGAGCACCAATTGGGTTGGGAATACGCCGTTCTCGACGTTCCTGCGCTGCAAGCGCACCTTGCCGACGGCCTGACCGACGTACGCGTTCACGCCGGGCGTGTAGTCGGGTCTCCTGAGGCTGGCGTCGTCGACTTGGCGGACGGGTCGCAGCTGCGAGCCTCGGTCGTCGTCGACGCCGGGGGTGGAGCGCGGCCGTTGGATCGGATCAGGCCGCGCCGACCGGCTGCTGCCCAGACCGCCTACGGACTGGTCGTCGACGAGGACGCCGCCGCGCCGCTCGTGACGCCCGGCGACGCCTTGTTCATGGACTGGCGCGCCGATCATGGCGAGACGGGCTGGCCGACGTTCCTCTACGTCATCCCGCTCGGCGGTGGCCAGGTACTGGTCGAGGAGACCTCACTGGCGCGCCGGCCCGGTCTACCGCTGTCCACCTTGCGGCGGCGACTGCACGCCCGGCTGGCCCACCACGGTGTCCGGCCACCGAATGACGCTCGCAGCGAACGGGTCTCGTTTCGGGTGGATCACCCGCGGCACCGCGGGTCCGGCGTGCTCGGCTTCGGTGCGGCCGCACCGCTCATCCATCCCGCGACGGGGTTCAGCCTGGCCAGCACCCTGCGACTCGCACCGCAGGTCGCCTCAGCACTCGCCACGCACCTGCCGGCCGACCCCGGCGCGGCCCTGGCGGCCGCGCAGAAGACCGTGTGGCCGCTCGACGCCCGTGTGGTGCACCACGTCCGGCGGATCGGCTTGGAGTCGTTGCTGCGGATGCCACCCACCGACGTCCCGGCCTTCTTCGAGCAGTTCTTCGCGCTTCCCGAGCCGCACCGCTGGACGTACCTCACCGCCCGGGACGACGTCTCCGGCATCGTCGCGGCGATGAACTGCCTCTTCCGGACCTCGGGTGGGCGGCTGCGTCGTCACCTCGTCACCTCGGCCCTGCGTCCCGCGGTGGCGAGCAACGAGCCAGCTACTCGAACATCTTGCCCGGGTTGAGGATTCCCGCAGGGTCGAGGGCTTCCTTGATGGCGCAGTGCAGTGCCATCACCGTCGGCGACAGTTCGTTGACCAGGCCGCCGCGCTTGAGCAAGCCGACGCCGTGCTCACCGGTGATGGTGCCGCCGAGGTCCAGCGCGGCATCGAGAATGCCGTCGAACGCGGCGTGAATTCGTCGCCACTGGTCGGCGTCGTCGTCGGGAGGTCCGATGATCAAGGGGTGCAGGTTGCCGTCGCCGGCGTGCGCGATGTTCGCGATGTGCACGTCGTGTTGACGCGCCAGCGCCTCGATGCGGGCCAGCATCTCCGGCACGTTCTCCTTGGGCACGCAGACGTCTTCGGTGATGACCGGCCCCAGCCGCTCGAGCGCCGGGTACGCCAGGCGACGGGCCGCGAACAAGGCCTCGCCCTCGGCGGCGTCGGTGGACCGTTCGGCCCAGTTGGCGCCGCTGGTGCGGAAGAGCTCGACGATCTCGTCGGCGAGTGCGGTGCCGGTGGGCTCCGGGTCGTCCACCCTGGCGAGCAACAGCACGTCGCCCGCGTCGGTCAGACCCATCTGCTTCCAATCGTCAACGGCGCGTAGGCAATATCGATCCATCAGCTCCAACGCCGAGGGGGTGATGCTCGCCGCGCCGACCGCGCGCACCGCGACGCCTGCGGCAACCAGCGACGGGAAGAAGCCCGCCACGGTGATCGGCGCGCTTGGCAAGCTGCGGAGGCGAACCGTGATCTCGGTGACGATGCCAAGGGTTCCCTCGGACCCGACGAGCAGGCCGACGAGGTCGTAGCCCGCGACACCCTTGGCGGTTCGGCGCCCGATGCGCACCACCTCCGCCGACCCGGTCACCACCTCGAGCTGGAGGACGTACTCGCGGGTGACGCCGTACTTGACGCAACACAGTCCGCCTGCGTTGGTGGCGACGTTGCCGCCCAGCGTCGACCACGGAGAACTCGCCGGATCGGGCGGATACCACAACCCGTGCTCCGCCACCGCGGCTCGAAGATCGTCGTTGACCACACCCGGCTGAACCACCGCCAGCCGTTCCAACGGGTTGATCTCGAGGATCTCCGACATCGCCTCCAAGGAGAGCACCACGCAACCGTCGACGGCGTTGGCGCCACCGGACAACCCGGTGCCCGCTCCGCGTGCCACCACGGGGGTGCGGTGCCGCAGACAGATCTCGACCACCTGGCGCACCTCTTCGGTGCTGCGGGCACGCACGACGGCTGCCGGCTCTCCGACCGGAGCCCCCGCCGCCTGATCCCGGCTGAGACTGCGGGCCACGTCGGCGTCGACGACCACTCGTCCGTGCGGGAGTGCGGCCTGAAGGTCTCCGACGAGCGTGTCGGCGGCGCTCATCAGTGGCTGAGCCGGTGGTGTCATGCGGTGACCTCCAGTGCCTCGGGGCGCGTGGTGAAAAGGCTAGTCCCGACGTCAGCGCGGCAGGCTGCGGCCCAGCCGACCACGCGCGCTCAGCGGGTACCCGCGTCGCAGCCTGCCGAGCGCACCGCCGACGGACCGCGCGACCGACGCTCCGACCAACAAGCCGACAGCGATCGCGCAGACCACCGTCACGACCCCGAACGCGTTCGCCCCACCACCGTCGGGGTCGGTGACCAGCGCTGTGGTTGACAGCAGCCCGAGACTGCCGGGGACCAGCAGCCAGAACGCCGGAAGCATCACCACCAGTCGCGGCAGATTCGGACGGACGGCCTCGACGAGCGAGGAACCAAGGGTGGCGGCGACGGCCCCGAGAAAGCTGCCGACCGCGGCGCCGCCAACGTGCTGCCCGAAGCTCTGGGCGGCGAAGGCGAGGATCAGGACCACGGTGATCCAGGGCAGCAGCCGCACCGGGGGGCTTTCCAAGACCCCGATGCCGACACTGATCAGGATCAGCCCAACCGGGGCGGCCCACCAGCCGAGTGTCTCGACACGCAGATTGGTCAATTCGGCTGCCGGCAAGGTGATTACGTGACTTGCCGCGACGATGCCGAGGGTGAACAACAGCAGCTGTACCAGTCCGAAGGTCAACCGCGACGTTCCGGCCACCATGTCGCCCGCGGCCAGTTCGGACATCGCCGTGACGATCAACGCGCCGGGCAGCAGCACGGCCAACGGCGGCAGCAGCGTGCGCAGCGGTCCGTCCAACAAGTCGGCGTTGGCGGCGGCGAAGACCCCGCACGCCAAGAGAAAGGCCGCCAGCATCGGCAGAAGCGTGGCGACCAAGGCGAAGCGCTGCCCCAGCCGGAAGAGTGCCACCACCACGACCGCGCCCACGGCAGCGAAGGCGACGTTGGCGCCGCCGGGTTGGAGGATCAGCGCGATGCCCGTGGCGATCGCGATCCAGCCGAGGTTGGCCATCCACTCCGGATAGCGGGGTGGGCGATGGCGCAGGTCGCGCAGCTGTTCGGTGGCCTCGGACACCGTGAGGGCGGACTGCGCCAGCCGATGGCGGATCGTCCGTACCTCGGCGGCCTGGTCGAGTCGTAGCCCGCCCTGGACCGACTCGAACGTCGAGGGAAGGCCGCTGGCCAGGTTCAGGAACACCCCGGTCGGCGAGGCCGCGATCTGGACGTCCGGGAAGCCGAGTGAGGTGCTCACCTCGGCCAGCTCGTCCTCCACGTCGCTGACCGGCTGCCCCGTGGCCACCATCGCGGCGCCCAACTGGGCCAACAGGGCGCGGACGGCGTCGTCGTCTTCGGACACGCAGTCACTCTGCCAGGTGGGGCAAGCGTCTCCGGCTACGTGAGCACGGCGGTCCGCGCCGCGTTCACCGCCACGGCGTCGGTGATGGTCGGCAAGGACACCTGCAGGCTGGACACCGTCAGGGCCCCGAAGGCGCCGAAGTTCTCGTAGTTCGCCGTCGACGCGACCAACTGCAGCGTGAGGGTTTGACCGGGTCGCAAGGTCTGCGCCACCGGTTCCAGCGAGATGCTGATCGTGCGCGTCTTGCCGTCAAGCGTCACGGGAATGGGCGTCGCCTGGTTGCCGAGAACCGCGCCGGTCGAGTCGTCGACCAGTTGGGCGAAGACGTGCCGACTGGTCCCCGTGCCGGAGTACGTCAGGGTCACTTGCGGTGCTCCCACCACGTACGTCGTCGTCGTGACCGTGGGAATGGCGAGGTTGAAGGCGTTGGCCGCCTTGGTCGCTCCGATCGGCAGGACACCGAACAGCGGCCCCGAACCGAAGATCAACGGCACCAGCGGCAGCACACCGGCTCGGCCGCTGGCGGCGACGATCGGCACGCCCGCGGCCGTCGGACCGGGATTCGACGAGTAGTACTGCCCGCGTTGGTCGACCCATTCGAACGTCGGCCCGGTCGACACGTCTTGCCCCTTCACGTAGCGCGCCAGCCAGTTCAGCGTCGCGTCGGTGACCACCTGACCGTCGGTGGGGTCGAACAGATTGTTCGTGCAGAGTCCGTGTCCGCCGCAGAACCACAGCGTCTTGGTGGGCACGCCTGCGGCAAGCGCCGCCGCGTTGGCCTGCGCCTCCTGCAGTGAGAACAGGGTGTCGACGGTGCCCTGGATGATCAGCGTCGGCGCGGTGACGCTGCCCAGCAGCGCGGCAGGTCCGCGTTCGGCGAGCAGGGCCTGCTGCGCGGCGGTGAGCACCCCGGTCAGCGCGCCCTGGACGGACGCGGGGTAGATCGCGGGATTGGGGCGCGCGCCGGTGAGCAGGAGCGCGGCGGTAAGCAGGGTGCCCCAGCCGCTCTTGAACGCCGCACTCTTGTACAGCGAGGTGTTCAGCGTGTTCCAGGAGATGCTGGGCACGATCGCGTCGACCCGGTGGTCGGTGGCGGCGGTGACCCACTGGATGCCGCCACCGTAGGACGCGCCGACCATGCCGAACCGCGGATCGCCTGGCGAGTCGAGCTGCGCCTCGGGTTGGGTGGCCAACCAGCTGACGATGGCCGACACGTCCCTCGCCTCGTAGTCCGCGGAGTCGAGCTGAAGGACGCCGCCCGAGCGGTACTCGCCGCGCGGATCCCAGGTGACCACGTTGTATCCGGCGTGACGCAGCGTGCCGACGCCCACCGCGCCGAGCGCGTCGGTCAGGATGCCGTCCAACGGCGTGACCTCGAGACTCGTCGAGCCGGGCATCCCGAGTCCGGGTCCTTCGAGGATGGTCGGCGCGACCGTCCCGGCCCGCAGTCCGCTCGCGGGCATGAAGTGGACGTAGATCTTCGTGCCGTCGAACGACGTGATCATCACGTCGCGCGACACCGGTGCGCCGGGGGCGCCGGGTTGTACCGGGTAGCCGATGAACGGATGGATGACGTCGCCGACGATCGGGACCATGTGGATGGCGGCGACGATCGGCGTCACGAACACCGGCCCGATCACCGGAACCCGCTGCAACCACGCCAGCGGTGGCGTCTGGATCACGGCCACCGGGGGCGCGGCTGCGGTGACGGCGGCGGCCAGTTTCGGAGTGACCCCGGCATCGGACGACACGGCGGGCGTCGCCGGCACCAACGTCTCCTTGCGCGCCGCCGCGGCCACCGTCCACGAGACCGGCGAGTCCGGGGGTGAGGACGGTGACCCGCCTGAGTGGGGACCGGTCGGGTCGACGACGGCCGCGGGCACGGCGGTGACGGCGTCGTGCGTCACCGGGGTCGGGGTCGGAGCGGTCTTGGCCGCCTCCGGGGTCGTGGCCTGCGGGGATTCGACGATCGTGGGGCTGGAGGCGACGTCGGCCTCGGAGGCCGTTACGGGTTTGGCCGGTTCCGTGTCCTTGGCAGGTGCGGCAGTGTTCGAGGACGGCTCGGTGTCGGGCTTCGCCGTCGCGGCCGCGGACCCGACGGGCGTCGACCGGGAACCACGGTGCGGCTTGCCCGTGATCGTGACCGTGCGGGGGGGCTTCCCAGTTGAAACCTTCGTCGGAGTGCCCGCGTCCTCGTGCGCACCCACCGAACTCGTTGCCTGACCAGGCGACGAGCCCGACGCCGACTTCGCCGACTCGGCCGACTCAGATGACGATGACGATGACGACGAGGTGGACTGTCCGGTCGTGTCAGCCGAGGCGACGCCGCACCCCAATCCGATGACCGCGCCAATTCCCAACGCCGCGGCCAAGCCACCGATCCGACCTACGTGTGCTGATGCCCCCATGCGCCGACTGAACCCCGTTCGCGACCGATGTCGATGAGACGTGCGTCCCGACCGCGACGCTAGCGGTCTACGTCCTTTCGTGACGCTGCTTCCGTGAAGAAAGCCGTCGCGGTGAATTGGGCTCTTGGCGAGCCGCTTTGACGCCGCAATCTGACAGCGGACTCACAGCGCTCGATCCGACGAAGGCCGTCTTCGCTCTACCCGGGCAGCCAAGAATCAATCGTTGACGCGAGGATGCGCGTGGGCGCGAGGCGTCGATCTGGGTCGACGGCGGCGGCGATGCCCCCGAGGCGACTCCGTTGACTCTGATCAAGCCCGCCCGGATCGGAGGCGCGGCCGTCGGCGAAGGGCGCCGAGGAACGACCGAGGTCGGCTGTGGCGGCCGTGCCACGCAGGCGGGCCAACCCGTCCTCGACACGGGTGCGGGCGGCATCGTCGGCGGCGTCGCCCACCGCGTGCAAAAGGAGGGGGCCAGGCACCGCGGTCAACGCCCCGTCGCGGGTGGGTGCGGCGTTGTCCAGGTTGCGCAGTTCGACCATCGCCAGCGGTGAGTCCTCCCCTGCGGCGGCACTCAGCATTTCACCAGCCGTGCCGAACCCGTCCTGCCCCAGCCACCTACCCATTCCCAGTGCGGCAACGGGATTGGGCGGGTCGAGGTGAATCTGCGCGAGTCGTGCCGCGTCGGCGGGTGCCCAGCTGCTGTCCACGGCGGGTTGCGGCGCCGCGCGCAGGGCCTCCAACAGGGGACGTGCCGCCTCCGCACCCTCTGGCGACGCAAAGGACAGGTGCACGATCGGAATCCCCTGCAGCGCAGGCGGGAAGGCGGGGGCACCCGGTGGCGTGTGAAGCACGCTGAGGCTGGTCGACAGCGCGTCACCGATCTGCGCCATGGCATTCGCCCACGCCTCGGCGACCGATTCGAGCGCATCGACGCTCCACAACTGGTATCCGGCCCAGAGCTGGCGCAGCTCAACCAATTCCACGGTCAGGGCGGTGGCCACGCCGACCCCGCCGCCACCCCGAAACGCCCACAACGCCTCACGGTCGACGACGTCGTCGGCGTCCTGGGTCGCCCGCCGCGTCTGCCCGTTTCCGTCGACGTAGTCGACTGCCAGCAGTGCCGAACTCGCCATGCCGTGGGGACGGGTCAGGTACCCCACTCCGCCCCCGAACGTATAGCCGGCGACGGCGACGGTGGGCGAGGAGCCGGCCAGTCCGAGCAACCCGTCGCGCTCGGCCACCGCGTTCACCGCCGACCACGTCGCACCGGCACCCACGCGGGCTACGCGTCCCGCCGCGTCCACGTCGACCGAGTTCAATCCGGACGTGTCCACCAGCAGGTGCTCTGCGCCGATCGGCGCCCCGGCGCCGTGTCCGCTGGCCTGAACTGCGACCCGCAGGTCGTGCTTGGCGGCCCACCGGACGGCGTCGCCGACGTCGTCGGCGCTGCGGACCTGCGCCACCTTGGCTGGCCGCTGTACCACCGTGGCGTTGTGGGGGGTCGTCGCGGCCCGATAGGCAGCACTGTCGGGCGGGGACAGGAGATCGTCTCGCATGTCGGTCATTCCGTTCTGTGGGTTTCCGAGGCGCTCAGGAAAGAAGGAGGAGCGCCGTGGTGACGAGCATGACCGCGGCGGTGGCGCCGTGCACGCCGTAGGCGGTCGACTTGGCTCCGCCGCTGCGAAGCACGATGGCGGCGTCGACGAGCGGAATGATGGTTGCCGCCAGGATGATCCAGCCGAGGAGGTGGGTGGTACCCGCAATCATCACGACGATCACCAGGAGTCCCGAGGCGATGTCGCGGATGCCCTTGACGCTCAAGTAGGCGCGGGTTTCCGGTTGGTCGGCGTCGGCGAGCACGCCGTAGCCGGCGACCGCCACGCGTGGCGCCACCAGGAAGCGGGCACCGATGAAGATGATTGCGGCGGCGATGACGCCGGCGAGCACGTAGCCGATGGTGGCGGTGATGGTCATGGTGAACGCTCCTTGGTTGGTCAGTGAACGGGTGAAAACGGCGTCGGCTCAAGCAGAGTCGTCTGAACCTCGACGACGTCGTCGATGTCGAAGCCGGCCATGTCGGCGGCGAACTCCGGGCTGGCCATGATCAGCCGGGTGATCTCGTCGGGGTCGGCGCCCGGCGGGTAGCCGATCAACGCGACGAGTCGATTCCCCTGGCCGCCTGATTCGGTCCACACCCCGTGCGCGGTCACCCCGAACGTGGCGAAGGTGGAGAGGTGACGAGCCCAGTGCGTGGTCGCGTATTCCCGAAGGGCTTCGGGGGACCGCAGGGTGTAAGTCCTGAGCTGGAGCATCGTCGCCTCCTGGTGAGTGGAACCCGGAGGGTGAACGCCCTCAGGTGTTAGCAACGCTAGCTTCGCGGCGAACACCTGTCAATAGCATTGCTAGCACTTCTAGCCATGATACTTTGAGCCATGGCAATCGAAGATCGTCGAGAGCGGGAACGGGCCGCCCGCCGCGACTTGATCGTCGCCACGGCCCGCAAGCTGGCCGAGGCCGAGGGCTGGGAAGCCGTGACCACGCGACGCCTGTCCACCGAGATCGAGTACAGCCAGCCCGTTCTGTACAAGCACTTCGCCGGCATGGAGCAGATCGCCGCAGCCGTCGCAATCGACGGTTTCGGCGAGCTCGCCGACGCCCTGAGGGCAGCCAACTCCGGTGCCGGTGCGGCGGGCGACGCGCTCGGTCGAGTCGCGCAGGCGTATCTCGACTTCAGCAGGGATCACCCGGCGGTGTACGACGCGATGTTCTTGCGGGCGACCACTTTGCAATTCGCCACCGACGAAACCCCGCCCCAGTTGAGCGCGGCGTTCGCCGTGCTGAGCGATGCGGTCGGTGACGCCGCGGGCGGTCGGGATGCCCACACGCTGACCGAGGTTTTCTGGGCCGCGTTGCACGGCTTGGCCATCCTCACCCGTACGGGACGGTTGCGTCCCGGCTACGAGGCGGAGCGACTGCAACTACTCGTCGACCGGTTCACGCGAGCGTGACGGTGCGCCGGCGCCTCGGTGCCGGATCGCGCGGAGTTGGCGCCCGAAGCCGTCCTTATAGACTTTGCCGATGACGAGAACCGACCCGGTCGACGAGCACCGCGACACGGGCGATCCCGCGCCGGTCGAGCGTGAGGTTCCGAGCGACACGCCCACAGGTGTCGACCTCGAGAAGGTCATCGCCAAACGGGTTCGTGCGCTTCGCCGTTCGACCGGACTGTCGGTGGGCGACATGGCCGTCAAGGTCGGGATCTCGAAGGCCATGCTGTCCAAGATCGAGAATGCGCAGACGTCTTGCAGCCTCAACACCCTGGCACGGTTGGCCGCCGGTCTCGACGTCCCCGTCACGTCGCTGTTCCGTGGCGCCGACACCGAACGTGAAGCCGTGTTCGTCGAATCCGGTCACGGCGCGGTAATCGTCGGACGGGGTACACGCATCGGGCATCACTACGAACTGCTCGGCGCCCTTCGGGGACAACACAAACGACTCGAGCCGGTCCTCGTCACCTTGACGAATGCGAGCGAGGTGTTCCCGCTCTTCCAGCACGCCGGCACCGAGATGCTCTACATGCTCGAGGGCGTGATGGTCTACGGCCACGGCGAGTCCGAGTACACGCTGCGGCCGGGCGATTCACTGCTGCTCGACGGCGAGGGGCTGCACGGCCCGCACGAGTTGGTGCGCTTGCCCATCCGATTCCTGGCCATCACCGCCTATCCAGACGACTCGGACTCTTGACCGACGGGAACGCCCGAACGGCCCTGATCCGACGGTCCGATCGTCGGCGCGTTCCCTGGAAGAACGGCGCCGGCGCCACCGAGGTGATCGCCACCGGCGACGGAGACTCACCGGCCTGGCGGGTCAGCGTGGCCGACATCGGGCCGGGGCGGACGACGTTCTCGTCGTTCCCGGGCGTGAATCGCGTCTTCACCGTGATCGGCGACCACGGTGTGGCCCTCGAATGGGACCGCCGTACCGTCGATCTCGCCCCCCTCCACCCCTTCGGATTCGACGGCGAGCTCGGGCCGGATTGCGTTGCAGCAGGCCCGACGAAAGCGTTCAACGTGATGGTCGAATCCGCGACGACCGCCGCGCACGTCGCGCCGCACCACCTCTCCCACTCCGGCGTGCTCACCGACCCCGATGCGGAGACCGTGATCTACGTCCACCGCGGCAGCGTCGCCTCAGGCGACCACGTCGCCACGGCCGGCGATTGCTTGTTCGTCGCCCGGCAGTCCGTCGAGGCAACCGGCACCGCGACCATTCTGGTGGCCACGATGAGACCGCTGGCGGTCGACCAGCACGTGTAGTGCCGGGAAACGCTCGATACCACCGAGATACCCCTCGCTAGTCCAGCGACTCGATTGCGCCGACGTGCGCACCCCTGGGTCTAATGCTAGATTACAGTGACTCCTGTAAGGAAACATACGACCCACGAGGATCTTCACGTGCCGGACACCACCAGCTTCTTGATCGTCGGCGGCGGTCTCGAGGGACTTGCCATCGCCTACTCGCTCGCTGAACGCGGTGAAACCGACGTCCTCGTACTCGAGCGCGACACCCTGTGCTCGGGCATGACCGCCAAGTCCAGCGGGGTCGTCCGCTGCCACTACGGCACGCCGTCGCTGGCCGCGATGTCCTGGTACGGCATCGACGTATTCACCCGCGCCACAGAGCTCTTCGGCGACGACATGTCGTTTCGCCAATGCGGCTACGTGGTCGGCGTCGCCGAGAACAACGTCAAGCCGCTCGAGGCAAACATCGCGATGATGCAGGGCCTGGGCATCGCCACCGAATTCATCGACCATGACACCATGGCCGACCTGTGGCCGGGACTGCACCTCGACGACTTCGCCCTCTTCGCCTACGAACCGCTCGGTGGACGCGGCGAGGCGTACATGTCGGGCATGGCCTACGCGGCGACGGCACGCAAGATGGGCGTCACCATCCGCCAGGGCACGAAGGTCACCGAACTGCTGACCGACAGCCAGGGCTCGGTGTACGGAGTGACGGTGGCCGACGGTTCACGGATTCACGCCGACCACGTCATCCTCGCCAACGGCCCCTGGGCACCCACGCTCGCCGCCAGCGTCGGCGTCGACCTGGACGTCAAGGCGCAGCGGGCCCAGCTGGTGCTGGTCGACCAGGGCGTCCCCACTCCCGAAGTGCCCGTCCTGTCCGATCTCGCCGGTCTGCAGTACATCTGCCGCGAACCCAACGGCGAACTGCTGGTGGGCAATTCAGACCACCAGACCCCGCAGTACGTCGACCCTGACAAGTACGTCAACCGGGCCGACGACTCGGCGGTCGAGAAGAACATCGTCAAGCTCGGCCATCGACTTCCCGACATGCCTGACCCGCGCATCACCAGCTCGTACGTCGGCGCCTACGACGTCACTCCCGACTACAACCCCATCATCGGCCCGTCGCCAGTCGACGGGTTGTTCCTCGCGACCGGATTCTCCGGCCACGGATTCAAGATCGCTCCCGCGGTGGGCAAGCTCGTCGCCGACCTGCTACTCGACGGCAAGACCTCCTTGCCAAACGTCAACGCCGACGACTTCCGATACTCGCGATTCGCCGAAGGCGACTTGCTGTTCAGCCTCCATCCCTACGAGGGCGCAGGAGAAATGCGATGACCCGAGCCGAAATCGACCTCCACGACATCGAAACCAACGAGGTGACAACCTCTTTGGCGTCCCCCTCCGAGGACACCACGCGGGCGCCCACCCTGTCGGAGGTGGCGCACGCCAGTGGCACCACTTTCATCCTCGCCCTCTTCGTGACCCTGTCCGGGAAGCCGTGCGCCAAGCTCGTCCCGATCCAAGCGGTCGAACAGCTCGAAGTCGACGGCGTCGGATTCGCGGGCTACGCCGCGGGCCACATGGGGCAGGAGCCGAAGGACTCCGATCTGGTGGCGAGGGCCGACGTCACGTCGTTCACCCCCATCCCGTTCATCAAGCCAGGTCTCGCGATCGTGCACTGCGACCCGCACGTGGACGGCAAGCCGTGGCCGTTCGCGCCGCGAATCATCCTGCGGGAGCAGTTGCGCAAGGCCGCCGAACTGGGTTTCACGGTCAACGTCGGCGCCGAGATCGAGTACTTCCTGGTCAACCGCGTCAACGGGGAACTCGTCACCGCCGACCGCAGTGACACCAGCGCCACCCCCTGTTACGACGCGCGGGACGTCACCCGCATGTACGACCACCTCACCGAGATCTCCTCGGCGATGAACGCGCTCGGCTGGGGCAACTACGCCAACGACCACGAAGACGGCAACGGACAATTCGAGCAGAACTTCGACTACGCCGACGCCATGACGACCGCGGACCGGGTCATCACGTTGCGGTATCTGCTGTCGGTCGTCGCCGAGAAGCGCGGCATGCAGGCGACGTTCATGCCGAAGCCCTTCACCACTCGCACCGGCAGCGGGCTGCACATGCATCTGTCCCTCTGGGACGACGCGGGCGCCGTCTTCCCCGATTCCGACGACGAGCTCGGGCTCGGGCTGTCGCGGACCGCATACGCCTTCGTGGCGGGAATCCTGGAGCACGCCTGCGCACTGCAGGGGCTGATCGCACCAACGGTGAACTCCTACAAGCGAACCGGTGCCACCGCGACGACCAGCGGGGCGACCTGGTCGCCGCGATACGCCACCTACGGGGGCAACGACCGCACGCACTACCTCCGGGTGCCCGACAAGAATCGCGTCGAACTGCGTGGCGGTGACGGATCCGCGAACCCGTACCTTGCCGCAGCGGGCGCCATCGCCGCGGGACTCGACGGGGTGCGCCGCGATCTGCACCCCGGCAAGCCGGGCACCGGCGACTCCCCAAGCGAGATGCTGCCCATGACGCTGCTGCATGCGATGGACGCCTTCGAGGCCGACTCGGTGTTGACCGACGCCCTTGACGTCGCCGGTCCCGGCGTGGCCGAGTACTTCGCCAAGTGCAAACGCCAGGAGTTCTTCGACTGGCACAACACGGTCTCCTCCTGGGAGATCGACCGCTACCTCACCTCTTTCTGACCCACTACAACTCTTCGAGGAGGCATTCCATGTGTGGAATCGTCGGTCTTCATCTGCGTGACGCCACGCTCCATCCGCAGCTGGGTGCCCTGCTGTCCGGAATGCTTGACGCGATGTGCGACCGGGGCCCCGACTCGGCCGGCATGGCCGTCTACGGTGACCCCATCTGGTCCCCGGAGGGCGAGTCGACCGTGTCGCTTCTCGACTCCCCCATCCCCGCAACCGAACTCGCACAACAGCTCGGCACCCTGCTGTCGGCGCCGGTGACCGGACACGACCTGGACCCGACCATCGTGGTGCACGCCCCCGTGGCGACCGACGTGCTGACCGCCGCCGTCCGCTCCGCGGTTCCCACCGCCCGGATCATTGGCTTCGGCGACCATCTGACGGTCCTCAAGGGGATGGGCAACCCAACCGAGCTCGCGGACCGCTTCGGCCTGCGTTCCGCCAGCGGATGGCAGGGCGTCGCCCACACCCGGATGGCCACCGAATCCGCCGTCACCGCCGAGGGTTCGCACCCGTTCGCCGTTGGTCCGGATCAGTGCCTGGTGCACAACGGGTCGTTCTCCAACCACATGTCGATCAAGCACGAGCTCGAACGGTCTGGTGTCAGCTTCGACAGCGAGAACGACACCGAGGTGGGCGCCCGATACGTCGCCAAGCAACTCGCCGAGGGGGTCGACCTGGAGAAGGCCCTGCTGATGCTCAACGAGACCTTCGACGGCTTCTACACCCTGCTGGTCTCCACCAGCGACTCCTTCGCCGTGGTCCGCGACGCCATCGCGTGCAAGCCGGCGATCATCGCCGAAACCGACCGCTGGGTCGCGATGGCGTCGGAATACCGCGCCCTGGCGAAACTCCCAGGCATCGACACCGCCCGAATCTTCGAACCCGAGCCAGAAGAGGTCTACGTATGGCACCGACAGTGACCACCAGCACGCCCGCGAACGGAGTGGTCGACCTCCGAGCGTCGAGCACCCGCGAGGTCAACGAATTGCTCAGCTCGCCCGGCGCCCCGGCGACGCTCACCATCACCCACCCCGAGGGTGCGCACGCGCTCGCGTGCGGTCTCGACGCCGATCTGGACGTCACCATCGACGGTCACGTCGGCTACTACTGCGCGGGCATGAATCAGAAGGCCACCGTCACCATCGCCGGCAACGCGGGCGTCGGTGTTGCGGAGAACATGATGTCGGGACGAGTACACGTCAAGGGTGACGCGTCGCAGTCGGCGGGCGCCACCGCCCACGGCGGTCTCCTCGTCATCGACGGCAACGCGGCGGCGCGCTGTGGCATCTCCATGAAGGGCGTCGACGTCGTCGTCGGCGGCGACATCGGCCACATGAGTGCATTCATGGGCCAGGCCGGGCGGCTCGTCGTGTGCGGCAATGCCGGTGAAGCACTGGGTGATTCGATCTACGAGGCCCGCTTGTACGTCCGGGGCACCGTCGCGTCACTTGGTGCGGACTGCGTCAAGAAGGAGATGCGCGACGAGCATCTCGCCGAGCTGAAGGAGTTGCTCGACGCGGCAGGCATGTCGCACGACCCCAGCGAGTTCACCCGCTACGGCTCCGCCCGCCAGCTCTACAACTTCCACGTCGACAACGCCAGCGCGTACTAGGAGAGCCAGGTCATGACGACACCCATCCACTCAACGCGGCTGCGCGAATCCGCAACCTTCGACCGCAGCGTCATCGCCGAGATTCAACGCGCCGCCGAAACCGGCATCTACGACATCCGCGGCTGGGGCGCCAAGCGGGCACTCCCGCACTTCGACGACCTCCTGTTCCTCGGGGCGTCGGTGTCGCGCTACCCCCTTGAGGGCTACCGCGAGAAGTGCGACACCGACGTCGTACTCGGCGACACGCACGCGAAGTTCCCTCTGCACCTGGACATCCCGATCACCATCGCGGGGATGAGCTTCGGTGCACTGTCCGGCCAGGCGAAGGAAGCCCTCGGACGCGGTGCCAGCGAGGTCGGCACCTCCACGACGACCGGTGACGGCGGGATGACGCCGGAGGAGCGCGGGCAGTCCAAGAACCTCGTCTACCAGTATCTGCCGTCGCGGTACGGGATGAACCCCGTCGACCTTCGGAAGGCCGATGCGATCGAGATCGTCCTCGGCCAGGGCGCCAAGCCCGGTGGTGGTGGAATGTTGTTGGGGCAGAAGATCACCGAACGTGTCGCGGGGATGCGGACGCTGCCGATGGGCGTCGACCAGCGCAGCGCCTGCCGTCACCCCGACTGGACCGGACCCGACGACCTCGCCATCAAGATCCTCGAGCTGCGCGAGATCACCAACTGGGAGAAGCCGATCTACGTCAAGGTCGGCGCGACGCGCACCTACTACGACGTCAAACTCGCGGTGAAGGCCGGTGCCGACGTGGTCGTCGTCGACGGCATGCAGGGCGGGACCGCGGCCACCCAGGAAGTGTTCATCGAGCACGTCGGCATCCCGACGCTCGCCGCCATCCCGCAGGCCGTGCAGGCGTTGCAGGAGATGGGCGTGCACCGCTCCGTGCAGTTGATCGTCTCGGGCGGTATCCGCAGCGGCGCCGACGTCGCCAAGGCGATGGCCCTGGGTGCAGACGCCGTCGCGATCGGCACTGCGGCCCTGATTGCGCTGGGCGACAACAGCCCTCGGTACGCGAGGGAGTACGAGGAGCTGGGCTCGGCGGCCGGCTACTACGACGACTTCCAGGCCGGACGGGACCCTGCCGGAATCACCACCCAGGATCCGGAACTCGCCAAGAACCTCGACCCCGTCGAAGGTGGACGCCGGTTGGCCAACTACCTGCGCGTGCTGACAATGGAGGCCCAGACGTTGGCACGGGCATGCGGCAAGTCGCACCTGCGCAACCTAGAACCCGAGGATCTGGTCGCCCTGACAGTCGAGGCGTCGGCGATGGCCCGAGTTCCGCTGGCCGGAACCAACTGGATCCCCGGCCGGTACTGACCCGTGAGCTCGTTCAACGGCCTCTGGGCCAGCATCCTCGACGTCGGCCAGCATCACTCGACCCGCGGATATCGCCGATTCGCCTGGGGCGATGCCGATCTGACACTGCGCGAGTGGTTTCGATCGAACGCCGCGAGCCGCGGCATGGACGTCGAGGAGGACCGCAACGGCAACCTGTGGGCGTGGTGGATGCCCGTCGGCTGGACCGGCGACCCGAAGGGGGCCTTCGTCACCGGCTCGCATCTGGACTCCGTGCCGGACGGCGGTGCGTTCGACGGCCCGCTGGGCGTCGTGTCGGCCTTCGCCGCCGTCGACCTCCTGCGTGAGCGCGGAGTCGAACCCACGATTCCGATTGCGGTGGCGGCGTTCTCGGACGAGGAGGGCGCGCGGTTCGGTGTCGCCTGCGTCGGAAGCCAGTTGACGACGGGAGCCCTGTCACCGGAACGCGCCCTCGGGTTGCGGGACGTCGACGGGGTCACCCTGGCCGAGGCGATGACGAAGGCTGGTCGCGCACCTCGGCACGTCGGCGCCGACACCACCCTCACCGACCGGGTCGGCGTGTACGTCGAGTTGCACGTCGAGCAGGGACGAGCGCTCGACCTGGTCGACGCACCGCTGGCCGTCGCGTCGTCCATCTGGCCGCACGGGCGGTGGGAGTTCACCTTCACCGGCGAGGCGAACCACGCGGGCGCGACCCGGCTGGTGGACCGTCGAGACCCCATGCTGCCCTTCGCGTCGTCGGTACACAGCGCCCGTTCGGCGGCGGCGCTGCACGATGCGGTCGCCACGTTCGGCAAGGTGCGGGTACTTCCGAACGGCGCCAACGCGATTCCCTCGATGGTGAAGGCTTGGCTCGACGCGCGGGCCGCCGACCAACAGACGCTGGACTCACTGGTCGCTCACATCGAGTCCGAAGCCCGGAAGCACTGCGCGACCGACCGCGTCGACCTCGACGTGCTCGTCGAATCCGTGACACCCATCGTCGAGTTCCCGTCGGGGCCCCGGGCGAGGCTGGTGCGGTCCCTGGCACACCTCGGTGACATCCCGACGTTGCCAACGGCGGCAGGTCACGATGCGGGGATCCTCTCCGCCAAGGTGCCGACGGCGATGATGTTCGTCCGCAACCCGACCGGGATCTCCCACTCCCCCGACGAGTACGCCGAGCCGGACGACTGCAACGTCGGCGCCCAGGCGCTTGCCGACGTCATGGCGGACTGGGTGACTACCTGAGCAAACACCGTCCGCTCCGGTGTCGTCGGCCTCGCCAGCGTGTTGGCCCGAGCAGCTGATTAGGCTGGGGTGACCGGTGGTCGCAGCGTCGCCTCCCTGGTTCAAGATCGGCTCGGAGGAGACCCATGCACTTGCGGCTACCGAAATCGACGACGACGCGAATGGCCGTCCTCTGCGCGGCAGCGCTGCTGGTCAGCAGTTGCGAGGCGCAGGTCTGGGGCTCACCACCGGCCACGCAAAACACCCCTCAGGCGCCGGCCGTGACCCCGCAGGCCTCGCTTCCCGTACCCCCCGAGGCCCCACCCGGGCCGCCGACGGCGACGCTGGACGGTCTCGACGTACGCATCCGCCAAGCCACCGCCGACGCCGCCAAGTCGGGTGCCGACATCGAGGCCGTGGTGCTGGACCGCGACACCGGCCAGCTCGTCTCCAACGGATCCAACCAGCCGTTCCCGATTGCGTCGGTGGTCAAGCTGTTCATCGCCGACGATCTGCTGCTGCAGGAATCGGAAGGCAAGACGACGCTGTCGGCCGCCGACCGCAAGTCACTCGACGTGATGTTGCGCTCCTCCGACGACAGTGCGGCCCAGATGTTTTGGGACCGCAGCGGCCAGAATGCGATCATCGCGCGCGTCAAGGCCCGGTACGGGTTGGCCAGCACCACGGCCCCCTACAACGGACACTGGGACGTCACGCAGAGCACCGCAGCCGATCTCGTCCGCTACTACGACATGCTGCTGAACGGCACCGGTGGACTGCCACCCGCGCAAGCCAACGTCATCATGACCAACCTTGCGCAATCCACGCCGACGGGCACCGACGGCTACCCGCAACGGTTCGGCATCCCCGAGGGGCTGTACGCCGAGGTCGTCGCGGTCAAGCAGGGATGGTTCTGCTGCTGGAGCGGCGCCAACCAACTGCACGTGTCCACCGGTGTGATCGGCCCCGACCGCCGGTACGTGATGGCGATCAGCTCCCTGGACCCCGTCAGCGCCGCTGCCGCCCGCGAGACCATGACCCAAGCCGTCAAGACGATGTTCCCTGGCGGCAAGATCTAGCTCGCGCGGGCGCCCGCCTCGCGGTCGAGCGGGTGGCACTTTGGCGGGATCTGCCACTGTCGTGTCGCAAATCCGCTTGTACGAGGCGAGTGCCTATGCGAAGACTGATCAAGTGAAACTCGTAGTTCCAGACCGCCTCGCCGCCATCGCGGCCGTAGTCACAGTTCTTCTGTGGGCTTCGTCGTTCGTCGTCATCCGCTTCTCCGGTTCCGAATTCAGCCCAGGAGCAATGGCATTCATCCGGCTGAGCGTTGGCACCATCGTCCTGACGGCAGTAGCCGTGATCTATCGGCCCCCGCTGCCGCGCGGACGTGGCTTGGCGCTCGTCATCGGCTACGGCCTCCTGTGGTTTGGCGTCTACACCGTCGTGCTGAATTGGGCCGAACAACATCTTGACGCCGGGACGGCGGCCCTGCTGGTCAACTTCGCGCCGATCCTCGTCGCCGTGTTCGCGGGACTGTTCCTCGGGGAAGGGTTCCCCCGGCCGCTGGTGGTGGGCATGGTGATCGCGTTCGGCGGAGTGGTGCTGATTGCGCTCGGCGGCTCCGGTGTCGGCGTCAACGATCGCCTCGGCGTCATGCTGGGACTGCTGGCCGCGGCCCTGTACGCCGCAGGTGTGCTGCTACAGAAGGTCGCCCTGCGGACCGTCAACGCCATCGCCGCGACGTGGGTCGGATGTGCGGTCGGCATGGTGGCCACCGCGCCGTTCGCCCTGAGGGCCGTCGACGAGATTGGCACGGCTCCGCCGACAGCTCTGGCCGGAGTGGTCTTCCTCGGCGTCGGCCCGACTGCGATCGCCTTCCTCACCTGGGCGTACGCGCTGAACCGTACGGATGCGGGCACCATGGCGGCCACCACGTTGGCGGTGCCGGCCATTGCCATCCTCATGTCGTGGACGTTTCTCGGTGAAGTGCCGACGGTCCTCGGCTTCGTGGGCGGCGCACTGGCGCTCGGCGGTGTCGTGATCAGCCGTCGCCGAAGCTCGCGCCCCGAACCGCTGCCGACGGAATTGGCTAGCGCTCCTCGGTCGTCGTGAACTCTGTTTCGGCTTCGCGTCGCGTTGATCGCGAACCGGACACGGCAAGCCGCAGGTCCCAGGAAATTGGGGTCGACGTTGTTAACGTCGCCCGGTGCAGGACTCGCCGGACTTCACCGACCTGCGGCCGTCGCGCCCCGTTTCCCGGCGTGATGCGCTGCGCTATGCCGCCGCGGCGTCGGCGCTGGCCGGATTCGGTGCCGCCTCGGCAGGTGCAGGCGCACCCACGGCGTCGGCCGCCGCCCCCACCCTGATCGACTTCGCCATGCGTCAAATTGCGGCCCAGGACATCCGTGCCGCGGGCCACTCCGGGGTCATCAACTACGTCTCGACGTCGCGGCCCGGCTCGTCCTTCGGGGCGAAGCCCATCACCCTGCCGTACGCCCGGCAACTGACCGCCGCTGGACTGGTCATCGTCAGCAACTACCAGTACGGCAAGCCAGGCGGGACCGCACCGTCGGACTTCACCCGCGGGCAAGCCGGCGGCGTCGCCGACGCCCGCACCGCCTGGCAGCTGCACACCGCCGCAGGTGGCGGCCAGAGCGCGCCGGTCTTCTTCAGCGTCGACGACGACATCGACCGCGAGACATGGAACAACCTGGCGCTCCCCTGGTTTCGCGGAATCAACTCCGTCATCGGCGTGCAACGCACCGGCATCTACGGCGGTATCCGACCCTGCCAGTGGGCCGCCGCCGACGGCGTGATCGGGCGATCGCAATCGCCGGGCCACGTCTGGGCGTGGCAGACGCGGTCGTGGTCGCAGGGACAGATCTTTCCCGCCGCCGTTCTCTACCAGCGGATCGTGAGCACCGCGTCGAACCCGGGACCGGTGGTCGGCGGGCTCGAAGTGGATGTCAACGACGTGCTGGCCCAGGATTGCGGCCAGTGGAACATGCATCCGTGAGACGCACAGCTGACGAGACTTGGCACTAGCGGCCTGGGCCGCTACGTGAGTGCCATGCCGGGGATGCGTGCCCGGATGGCGTCAAGGTCGGCCTCGTCGGAGACACCTTGAAAGTCGTGTCGCGGGGTGTAAGGAGCTTGTAGGGAACGGATTTCGTCGTCGGTCAGCTGGATTTCCAAGGAGGCGATCGCCTCGTCGACGTGACCGACTGAGCCGGCGCCAACCAGTGGCGCGGTCACCACCGGCTGACGATGCAGCCACGCCAACGCCACCGTCGCCCGGGACACCCCGCGCGTACCGGCGATCGATCCGACCGCGTCGACGATCGCCCGGTTGGAGTCCTCGTCCGCCGAGTACAGCGCGTCGGCGAACGCGCCGTCGGATTGCGCCCGCGTCGTGGCCTTCGCCTCGCCCCAACCGCGCGCCAAGCGTCCGCGGGCCAGCGGACTCCACACGATCGTCCCGACTCCCTCGTCCAGGCAGAGCGGGATCATCTCTCGCTCTTCCTCGCGGGCCAGCAGGTTGTAGTGGTCTTGCATGGTGACGAAGCGGGCCCAACCGTGTTGGTCCTGCAGGTGCAGCGCCTTGGCGAACTCCCAGGCGGGCATCGACGACGCCCCGAGGTAACGGACCTTCCCGACCCTGACCAATTCGTCGAGGGCCTGCAGGGTTTCCTCCAACGGTGTCGCATGGTCGTTGCGGTGAATTTGATAGAGGTCGACGTAGTCGGTGCCCAGCCGGCGCAGCGAGTGGTCGATCTCGGTCATGATCGCCTTGCGGGACAGTCCTCGACCGTTGGGTCCGGGGCGCATCGGGTGGCGCAGCTTGGTCGCTATCACCACGTCGTCGCGGTCGGCGAAGTCCTTGAGCGCGCGACCGAGGATTTCCTCGCTGGAGCCGTTGGAGTACATGTTCGCGGTGTCGAAGAAGTTGATCCCCGCGTCGAGGGCGTACTTGATCAGCGGGCGGGCGTCGTCCTCGGCCAGCGACCACACCGGGTGCCCGCGGTCGGGTTCGCCGTAGGTCATGGCGCCGATCGCGACGGGTGACACGTCCAGGCCTGTGGTGCCGAGCTTGCGGTATCGCACGAGAGGTCCTTCAATGAGTAGTGGAGATGTCTCCGTTTCACCGTAACGGAGGGTTCTCCACTTATCAACGGGAGGGAATGTGTCCGAGATCCGCCGTGCCGACGCACAGCGCAACAAGGCGCGGATTCTGGACGTGGCGTTGTCGGCGTTCGCCGAGGATCCCCAGGTGTCCTTGAACGCGATCGCCAAACTTGCCGGGGTGGGGCCCGGCACGTTGTATCGACACTTCCCCACCCGCGAGGCGTTACTGCTCGAGGTGTACCAGCAGCACATCGAGTCGCTCGGCGAATCGGTTCAGCTCGTGCTCGACAGGACCCCGCCCCTGGAAGCCTTCCGCATCTGGGCACGCCAACTCGCGGAACTGGTCCGCATCAAGCACGGCCTCGGCGAAGCACTGGAAACCGCTCCCGCCCAAGCGATCATCAACGCCACCTACGCTCCGGTCACCAACGCCATCCAAGAACTCCTCGACGCGGCCGAGGCCGCCGGCGACGTTCGCCCCGGCGTCGATGCCAGGGACGTGCTTCTGCTGCTTGGCGCACTGTGGCGGGTGCCCCCCGGCGCGGGCGGGCTGCGGCAAGCCGACCGCATTCTGGACATGATCGTCGATTCGCTTGTGCCGTAACGATTGACGGCCCGCGATCAGCCGTCGTGATCGAGGCCGGCGAGATCGAAATACTGGACGCCATGGCCGTCGATGCAAAGGCAAGTCTCGCTGGACCGCCCCGCGCCTTCGCGTTGTAGGGCGAATCGCCTTGTTGGTCCGGCAGGGTCAGTTGATGATCTCGCCTCGCCCGTCGGCGCGGATCGCGGACAGTCGATCCCTCCACAGTTGCAAGTCGTCCGGACTGAGCCGCCTCCAGTCGGCAACTTCGCGCACCACGCGAAGCGGCGCCCGACTACGAAAGGACCGCGTCGGGTTGCCCGGGAACTTCTTGTCCGTGACATTCGGATCGTCCTCGAACGGCCCAGTGGGCACGACCTCGTAGACACGAGGTGTCGAGCCGTCGAGCGCGGCGACCTCCGCCGCCAACCCGGCCCCGTCGCGCAACGCGGTGAAGTAGACGTGGTTCATGACGACCTCGGGCCGGTAGTTCGAAGTGAACCCCGCCGTCAGGTGGTCACCGGGGCGTAGCTCAGCCTTGGTGCCGTGAAAGAACGGCCCGCCATCCGGTACGTCACTCACGCCGCCCCGAGCGCGTCGACGACCGCCGCGCCAAGGGCCCCAGTGGTGGCGGTGCCGCCCATGTCCGGGGTGAGAGTGTCACCGCCATGGGCCAGCACCGTTTCGATCGCGGCGAGGACCGCGGCGGCGGCCTCGGGCTCGCCGAGGTGCTCGAGCATCATCGATGCGCACCAGATCTGGCCAATGGGATTGGCGACTCCCTTGCCGGCGATGTCGGGGGCGGATCCGTGCACGGGTTCGAACAGGCTGGGGAACAGGCGTTCTGGGTTGATGTTGGCGCTCGGGGCGATGCCGATGGTGCCGGTGCACGCTGGCCCGAGGTCGGACAGTATGTCGCCGAACAGGTTTGAGGCCACGACGACATCGAACCAGTCGGGGTGCATGACGAAGTTGGCCGTGAGGATGTCGATGTGGTACTTGTCCACGTCGACGCCCGGGTAGTTGGCGGCCATCGCCTGTACGCGTTCATCCCAGTACGGCATGGAGATGGAGATCCCGTTGCTCTTCGTCGCCGAGGTGAGGTGCTTCTTGGGGCGGGTCGCGGCCAGATCGAAGGCAAACTTGAGGATTCTGTCGACACCGGTGCGGGTCATGATCGTTTCCTGCATGACGATCTCGCGATCGGTGCCCTCGAACATCTTCCCGCCGACGCTGGAGTACTCGCCTTCGGTGTTCTCCCGCACGACGTAGAAGTCGACGTCGCCAGGTTCGCGGCCGGCCAGCGGGCTGCGCACGCCCGGCATCAACCGCACTGGCCGAAGATTGACGTACTGGTCGAAGGCGCGCCGAAACTGCAGCAAGCTGCCCCACAGGGAGACGTGGTCGGGCACCACCTCTGGCCAACCTACGGCGCCGAAGTAGATCGCGTCGAAGTCCTTGAGCTCGTCGAACCAGTTGTCGGGCAGCATCTTTCCGTGCTTGACGTAGTAGTCGGCGCTGGAGTGGTCGAAGTGCTCGAAGTCGACCTTGAAGTCGAATGCCGCCGCGGCCGCGTCGAGCACCCGCAGACCCTCGGGCACGACTTCGGTGCCGATGCCGTCACCGGGGATGACGGCGATGCGATGGGTGTTGGTCATGACGAATCGTTTCCCTTCAATCACGCGGTGTCGAAGGCGGCGAGAATGCGCGCGTGCGCCCCACCCCCGACGTAAGCCCGAGTGGCCCCTTGCCCAACTGCGCCACACGCCCAGCGTAACCAAGCAGGTTCCTACGAGACAGCGCGGAACCCCGACCACCTCGTCGACCTTCTGGAGGCGGTGTTCGCCGCCATCTCCGACACACCACTGAGCTGAACGGGGGTTTCATAACGATCCATACAAAATGGTGCGGTGATGCATTCGGTGTGATTACATATCGATCGTCACAAAACAACGGCTACGGGTGGAGGGACGATGGTCATCAAGTACGCGATCATCGGTGCGGGCGCGATCGGATCGGCGTTGGGTCGCCAATTCACCCGCGCGGGAATCGACGTAGCCGTGGCGACCTCGAGGGGCCCCGCAGGGGCGACGTCACTACGGGAAAGGCTTGGACCTCAAATCATCCCGACGGAAGTACGGGACGCGCTGGCGGCAGAAGTGGTCGCCTTGGCCGTTCCCTTCGATTCGGTACGGGGACTCGTCGAACAGGTTCCCGACTGGAACCGGCGAATCATCGTCGATGCAACCAACGCCATCGACTCCCGCGACTTCTCCCCCGCCGATCTCGGCGGACGCGAGTCCTCGGACGTCGTCGCCGAATGGGCGAGGAACGCGCGCGTCGTGAAGGCATTCGGAAGCACTTGGGCCAAGGTGTTGGCTCGCCAACCGGATACCGGAGACGGCGGACGCCGCGTCACCTTCATCTCTGGCAACGATCCCGCGGCCAACGCCGAAGTCGCCGCTCTGGCAGCACAGTTCGGCTTCGAACCAATCGATCTGGGCCGCAACGACGCCGGCGGCCGACTGCAGTCCTTTGGCGGGCCGCTGACCGGTCACAGCTTCGTCTCCCAGCCCATCGCCGGGGACAGCCCACCGGAAATGGATCTCGTCGAGCGGGGCGGGCCAACGGCAACCAGCTGATCCCGCCATAGAATCTTCGACATGGCACGACCGCGCGAGTTCGACCGGACCCGTGCTTTGCAGTGCGCGATGCTTGCCTTCTGGGAATGCGGCGGATACGACCAGACCTCGGTCAGCCAGCTCACCGAAGCCATGGGGATCTCGTCACCCAGCCTGTACGCCGCGTTCGGCAGCAAGCGTGACCTCTTCGACGAGGCCGTCGAACTCTACGCACAACGGCCCGGCACACCCCTCACCCTCGCCCTGACCGAGCCCACCGCCTACCAGTTCGCCGGCCGCCTGCTCGACGCGGCAATCGTCGACTGCACCAAGAGGGGGCAACCCAAGGGATGCCTGGTGAACACCGACCCCCTCTTGGTCGACCGGCGCGACAACGGTCGCACGGTGATCGCCAAGCGCCTCGCCCGAGCCGTCGACGAGGGCGACCTCCCGGCGTCCGCTGATCCAGAGACGCTCGCCGAATACCTGATCATCGTCGTCAACGGACTCTCCGCCCGCGCCCGCGACGGTGTAACACGCCGCGAACTGCAGGCCGTCGCGGCAAACGTCATGGCGGCTTGGCCGCGAGCCTGACGGCGAAGTCCGGTCTCGACTGTGTGGGCTTTCGTTGGAAATGCACAATCGGCCGAAGGAAGTCCACACAGTCGGCGATCCGTCTGGCACCAGGGTCATGTGCACGGCGATCCCTCCCCGCGCCGGATAGCAAATCGCGCACCGGCCCAGGCCACTAGTCGCACTCGTCGCGGCGAAGCGCTTCCTACAGAAGCGCTTTGGTGATGCGGGCTCGCAGTCGGTCAACCTGAGCCGCGGCCGGCCATGTCGCGGGCGACGGCCGACCCCACAGCAGCAAATCCAGCGCCATCGGATCAGAACTGATCCGGGCGTCTGCCAAGGCCCGGGCGTGCGTCGGAGTGACGACATGCCTGCCGTCGCCGAGGTCCACCAGCCAGGCGACCTCACCGCAATCGAGCAGTACGTTGCCGGCCGATCCCACCGCGCGGTCGTCCTCCGCGACGTCCGGGTCGCCCGCCATCCACGTCAGCACCTCGTTCACCCCGTCGACCGCAAGTGCGTCCACGACCGGACTGATCGCCATTCCGGCGGTCAGCTCGGCGTCGACGCGGTGCACCAACGCCTCGTGAGCCATCCGCCGAGCCCACGCCCCCGCCGTGGACTCACCCGCGCCCTCCATCCACGTCCACGCCGCGTCGTCGGGAGCCATACCCGCCAACACATCTGCAAGATCGGCGACCAACTCGTCATGTCGCTCAAGTGCCTCTGGATACGGCGCGCCGCCAGCGGCGTCGACCTCGCGGCCCGGCACCGCCTTGCCAGCTCGCAGCACCGCCGACTTATGGGCGTACACCTGCGCGACATGCCGCACCAGGTCCAGTGCGGTCCAGTCCGGGCAGGACGGCACCCGCGAGTCAAAAGCGCAGTTGCGCAGAGCCGCTGAGAAACTAGCTGCCTGCTCCTGCAGAGCGTCGACGTATTCGTGGTGGCTGAGCCAGCTCGACTTCTCGGTATTCGGTGATCGCGACACCATGCCCTCCGATAGTAGGCAGGCCCGGACTTCCCTGCTTGCAATCACGGTGTGCGCGGTTTCGTGTGCACTGAATGGCCCACGGCCTTAGCGTGTCGTCGTGGACTGGCAATTCGACGCCCAGATGTTTCAGTGGCGCGGCCCCGCGCCGTACTTCTTCGTTGCCACCCCTACGCACGTCAACGACTTCCTGCACGCTCACCACGGCGAGCTGACCTACGGCTGGGGAGTCATCCCCGCCCAGGTACGCATCGGGGACACCGTGGTGACGACATCGCTGATACCCAGGGACGGCGTGTATTTGGTGCCGCTCAAGGTTGCGTTACGTCGCGCCGAAGGCGTCGACGACGGCGATGTCGTACGAGTTGGGCTGCGCGTCGGCACGCAGAACACCGAAGGTTCAGGAGACACAGCTAAACCGACCACCTTCGTCGTCGACGCGCGGGTGGCCGTCGACCTCGCCACCGCGGGCGCGACCATTCCGCCCGAGCACAGCTTGACGGCGCCCACGCTGCTGCGCTCGGAAGTTCTGGCCCTGGTGTACGAGTCGGTGCACCGTGGCGAGATCGACGAAAGGGCGGGCCGGAAGATCCTGGACGACATCCGTGGGCTGCGGATCCGGTTCCTCGGCGACCGATCGCTGGAGGACCACGCGTGGCGGCTGGCCGTCCAGATGAACTGGCCTGACGTCCACCAGGCCCAGTACATCGCACTCACCCAGTTACAAGCCGACGCGTTGGTCACCGCCGACGACGAACTCTCCTCGGCAGCAACATCATTCGTCACCGTTGCCACCCCCGCCGACATTCTGCGGCCCTAGAGATCACCGCCCCGTCGCGACGCCACTCGACGATCAAGGTGCGGCGCCGCCGTCGGCCGGGTCGAACTGCAGAGCGTCGACGAACCGGGCGATGTCGCGTCGCCGGGAGTCCGCCGGCCACACCACCCAGGTGCGCCGAATCAGCGGATGACCGGCCAGCGGGTACCAGCTCACCTCGTCGGGCATGGGCTGCGACCAGTGCGGCGGAGCCAAGGCGAACGCGCGGCCAGAGGTGACCGCCGCCAACTTCACCTCGGCGATCAGGTGCTCCCCGGCCGGTGCATCCGCCCCGGGGTTCAGCCCGTGGCTGCGCAAGATCGCGGTGAGCTCGTCGAACCACGCCGGGCTGCCGGAGCGCGGGAATCCCACCCACTCCAGGCCGGCGAGTGCATCCAGTCGCACACCGCGACCGGTGAGCAGCGGCTCGGCGCTGCTGCGGGCCAACAACACTCCCAACCGTTCCTCGGCGGCCAGGGTCGCGTCGAGGTCGGTGCCGGTGGGCCGCTCTCGCACCAGTCCGACGTCGAGTTCGCCCACGCGGAGGGCGTCGAGTTGGGCGGCGGTCGACGCGTGCCGGGCCTGTACGCGGGTCTCGGGATGCGCGGCGCCCAGTGTGGCCAGCGGTCCGGGCAGCAGGTCGGGCGGCAACTCCAGGGGTATTCCGAGGCGCAGAACGTCCCCGGGCGGCTCGTGGCGGTTGAGCGCGGCCAGCGCTTGGTCGTACCGGGCCAGTACGGCACGCGATTCGGTGAGCAGAGTGTTGCCGGCGTCGGTCAGCGTGATGCCGGTGCGGTGCCGCACCAGCAGGTCCAATCCGAGTCGACGTTCCAAGGCGACCATCGCCTGCGACAGTGCGGGCTGGCTGATGTGCAGGCGACGCGCAGCCGCGGTAACGCTGCCTTCCTCCACCACCGCAATGAACATGCGCATCTCTCGGAGTTCCACCCGACCATCACACCACCTGCGGCCATAAGCGTGTCCTATGCCGACCGTCGAGGTCGGTATGCGCCGGCACGGGCCTTTTGCCGCCCGGCGGCGTTGAGTCAGGCGTGTCGAAGGGAAACACGATGAGCAACAGCACGATCACGACCGGGTCGGCCAATTGGTTGGCCGCGGTCGACGACAGTTCGCACCGCCTCCTGGCGCTCGTGGCGGACATGGGCAACGCGGAGCTCGCCGCTCCGTCGTACGCCGCGGGATGGAGCGTCGCGCAGGTGCTGTCACACCTCGGCAGCGCCGCCGAGATCGGAACCGTCCTGCTGCGACGTGCCGTCGACGGCGATGCGTCCGCGCCGACACCTGCCGACACGGAGCCCGTGTGGGAACGGTGGAATGCCATGGCTCCCATGGAGCAACTCGCGCAGTGGGTCGACGCCGACGCCACCCACCGACGGGCGTTGCGAGCCGCCGCCGAGCTCCCAGTCCGGGTTCCCTACTTCGCCGGCCTACTGACTGTTCAGGAGTACGCCGGATACCGGCTCTCCGAGCAGTCCGTGCACGGGTGGGACGTCGCGGTCGCGGTGGACCTCCGGGCCGCCATCGCCCCGACGGAGGTGAGGCTGCTGTGGGAGCGGCTGGATCTCGTCGCCACCCGATTCCGGGCCCCCGACGTTCTGGCACGCCTGACGCCCTGCCAGGTCGAGCTGCGGACCGCCTCCCCCGACGGCGTGTACTGCCTCACCCTCGGGGCCGAGTTGCACCTGTTGGCCTGCGAGCCTGCCGAGCCGTCGACCACCGTACGCGGCAGTGCGGAGGCGGTCCTGCGCCTCGTGTACGGACGACTGCGCGACGTCGACGACGTCACGGCGGAGGGCGCACTGCCCCTCGACGACCTGCAGGCCTTGTTTCCTGGTTACTAAGCCCATTCGTTTCAACCACTTTCACAAAGGGAGCACCACCCCATGTCCACCCCCTCTTACTTCACTCGCTACGAGAACCTCGCCTTCGACCGCACCGACGACGGCGTCCTGACGATGCGGTTCCACACCAACGGCGGACCGGTCACCTTCACGGGACAGACGCACGAAGACCTACCCAAGGCCCTCGAGGACATCGCCCTAGACACCGACAACCGGGCGATGATCCTGACCGGCACCGGCGACGCGTTCATGGACAGCATCGACGGCGACAGCCTTGGCGAAATATTCAAACCCCTTGTCTGGGAAAAGATCCGCCGCGAGGGGCTGGCCGTGTTGCAGCGCCTGGCGAGCCTGCCGATCCCGGTGGTCGGCGTTGCCAACGGTCCCGCGACGGTGCACTCGGAATACCTGTTGCTGACCGACATTCACGTTGCCTCCGACCGCGCGACATACGGAGACTTCCCGCATCCCGCCTTCGGCATCACCGCCGGCGACGGACTGCAGGTGGTCTGGGAGGAGATCGCCGGTACCGCCCGCGCGAAGTGGCTGCTGTGGACCGGTGAGACGATCGACGCCGCCACCGCCGAACGATGGGGTGTGGTCAACGAAGTCGTCGAGCACGACCGGGCGTATGACCGCGGACTGGAGCTTGCCCGCACCCTGGCAGCCAAGCCGGCGCTGTACCGGTCGTTGCAGAAGCAGACGCTCAACCAGCACCTCCTGCGCCGGATCGTGGAGGGCGTGCCGTTCGGCATGGCCCTGGAAGGCCTGACCGCCGCCGACCTCGCCTACCGCCAGTGAGCGAGTCAACCGGCAGGCGAATCGTCATCACGGGCGCCTCCAAGGGAATTGGGCTGGAACTGTCGAGACTGCTCGCCGACGTCGGGCACCATCCGGTCGGTATCGCCCGCACCGCGCCGGCGGAGTTTCCCGGCACGTTCGTCGCCGCCGACCTGGCCGACCGTCAGCAGACCGCCGACGCGCTCACCGAGATCCTCGACGCAGGTCCGGTCGACGCCCTGGTGAACAACGTCGGGTTGGTACGTCCGGCCAGGCTGGGCATGGTCGACCTCGACGACCTCTCCGCGGTGTTCGACGTCAACGTGCGCGTGGCCGTCCAGTCGGTGCAGGCCGTCCTGCCAGGGATGCTGGCCAAGGGCTGGGGTCGCATCGTCAACATCACCAGTCTGGTGACCGTCGGGATGACGGAACGCACGGCCTATGGATCCGCCAAGGCTGCGCTCGAATTCTGCACCCGCGCTTGGGCCGCCGAACTCGCCGAGACCGGGGTGACGGTGAACGCGGTGGCCCCCGGGCCCACCGAAACCGAACTGTTCCGCGCCAACAACGCGCCCGGATCCGACGGTGAGGCACGCTACCTCGACGCAGTACCCATGCGCCGGTTCGGCACGCCCCGCGAGATCTCGGCGGCGGCGGCGTTCCTGCTGTCCGACGACGCCGCCTTCATCACCGGGCACGTCCTGCGCGCCGACGGCGGCGGATCGATCGGGGGTGCCCGACCATGATTGACGTCGAACTCAGCGTTGGTCTACCCCCGACCTCCAAGGTCCCGGAGCTCTTTGCATACGCCGAGACCCTCGGCTACACGCAGGGTTACGTATTCGACACGGCGTTCCAGGGGAGCGCTTCATGGCGGCGGCCCGCCTGGCGTGACGCCTTCTCTCAGGCCACCACGTGGGGCTGGTCGTCCTCGCCTTCACAATCACGCCACCGCAGCGGCAGCCTGTCCTGCCCGACGCGGCGGGCGACGTAGGAGACCGTCGACAGTGCCAGCACGCACAGCGCGATCACGGTGTTGCGGATCGAACCGTAGCCGGAACTTGGTCATTGGTCGAAGGCATCCTCGGTGAATTGCACGCCCTCGTGGCGCGCTCGGTTGACGACGGACCGGAAGACGTCCGGTCTCGTGTAGTGACCGGTGGGATCGAAGTTCAGCCGTTCGGCGAAGACCCGGTCGAGATCCAGGTCGGCGACGATCACGCCCTCCTCCCCCGCCACCGGGGGGATCAGCCACTTACCGTCGGGCCCGGCGATGGCGCTGCCGCCATCGAACACCACCGTGTCCGAGGCCTCGCACAGTTGCTTGGCCAGCGGGAAGTCACTGGGGATGGAGTCTGCGGTGATGATTCCGGATGCGGCGACACTGAAGACTCGGCCCTCGGCGGCGACGAACCGGGTGATGTCGCCGGTGAGCGTGCTCGAGCCTGGCCACGCCGCGACGTGCACGGTCTCCCCCTGCGCGTACAGCGCGGTGCGCGCCTGAGGCATCCAGTTCTCCCAGCAGTTCAAACTGCCCACGACGGCGTTGCCGACGGGATGCGTGACCAGGCCGGCGCCGTCGCCCTGTCCCCACAACAGCCGTTCGTCGTAGGTGGGCACCAACTTTCGGTGATGCCCGACGAGTCCGTATCGAGGATCGATGGTCAGCAGCGTGCACCAGGCCGTGCCACGGCCCGCCGAGCGGCCACGTTCGGTCACTCCGACGATCATCGTGATTCCGAGGTCGGCGGCAACCGACTCCATCTCCCGTTGCTCTTTGCCCCCTACTTCAATGGCCGCATCAAGATAGTAGGCGTAGCAGTCTTTTTGGTCTGGATCGTCGAACGAGGCGCCTTGGGTGCGGGACGGCCAGAAGGGATAGCCCGACAAGTAGGTCTCCGGGTAGGCGACGAGGGTGGCACCCTCGGCTGCGGCGACTTGCGCGGCGTCGGCGATTCGGGTCAACCGTGCTTCGGGTTTGAGCCACGGCCCGCCCAACTGCGCTGCGGCCACCGTGATCGAGTGCGGTCCCAGATCCGGTTCGCGTCGCTCTGCAATGACTTTCAGCGTCATGACGCCTCGACCTTCGAATGCCCGTCGTCTGTCAATAGACTTCGAAGTATTCGCGGTGTTCCCAGTCGGTGACATGCGCGTTGAAGCGCGAGATCTCCTTCTGCTTCACGGTGGTGAGGTAGTTGACGAAGGCATCACCAAGTTCGCGACGCATGATGTCACTCTCGGTGAAATGGCGGAGGGCTTCTTCCAGCGTGCTCGGTATCAGCGGGACGTCCGCGGTGTAGGCCTCGTCGGCCGATGGCCCGGGGTTGAGCTTGCGCGCAATGCCGTCGCGGCCGCTGATCAACTGTGAGGCCATGTAGAGATATGGATTCGCCGTGGGCTCGCCGATCCTGTTCTCTAGGTGCGTCGACCCGTCACCGCGGGCCCCTGAGACGCGGATCATCGCACCGCGATTCTCTTCGGCCCAGGCAATGCGATCGGGCGCAAAGGAATTGGCGATGTACCGCTTGTAGCCGTTGATGGTGGGCGTGGTGAGTACCGAGCTGGCCTTGGCATGCTGAAGCAACCCGGCCATGTAATGCATTGCGGTGTCGGAGAGAAGCTTGCCATCCTTGCCGGGAAATACGTTCGGCGAGCCTGCGTCGCCCAGCGACTGATGCAAGTGCCACCCGCTGGACACGATGTTGGGGAACGCCGGACGCGACATGAAGGTGGCGTGATAGCCGTGGCGACGACAGATTTGCTTGATCGCGCTGCGGATGAGCAGCACGTTGTCAGCGGTCTGGGTACCACTGAGCGGATCGAAGGACATCTCCACCTGCCCGGGCCCCCACTCGTCCTCTACGGTGGCCAACGGCATTCCCAGCGCAACGATTTCATCGCGCAGCACCGACAGGATGGCGTCGGCCTCGTCCCCCCGATTCTCGGTGAGGTACTGGTACCCATGCGAGAGCGCCGTCACCTCTGGTGGTGCAGGGGGCCATCCGGAATCGGCGAAACTCAGCTTGGGGTCCACCAGACGCGTGATGTAGAACTCGAGTTCAGCGCCTGTGGTGAAGCTGAACCCCTCCGACTCCAGCTTCGCCAACTGCGCCTTCAGGACGCCACGGGTGTCGAAGGGAACCCGTTCCCCATTGCGGTAGTACATCTCGGACAGCACCCAGCCGGTCCGGTCCACCCAGGGCAGCACGCGGAACGTCGTCGGGTCAGGCACCAGAACCGCGTCCGGAAGCCCGGTGAGCCGAGCATCGCCGAAACCGTGGGCCTCGAATGGAGGAACAGCGGGGTTGTTCGTCGTGTCGAAGATCAAGGTCGCCGTTTGAAAGTCCTTGCCCTCCTTCAACGCCGACCGAAAGGCGTCGATCTCGAGGGTCTTGCCGCGCAGGATGCCGTGCTGGTCACCCCAGCTGACGCGTACCTGACGGAGGTCCAGCTCCTCGAGACGCGAGAGCAAACGCGCCCCTGCCTCTTGCTGTTCTTGAGACCACAAACCGTTCGCGGCGATGAATGCTGAGCCCATGTGACGCCTCTCCAAGTGTTCAGGTGCTCTGATGTCGAGTCTCGGACCCGGCGCACGGTGTGCAGGTGATCAGATCACCTGAAATGTAACAGCATCCCGAGCACCCGGCACTTCGAATGCGGGATCACGTTCTACGGAGCCGAACCCTTGTCCCGCTCAGCGCCTGATGAGCCGATCGGTGGTGCCGACGAGGTGGGCCAGCATTCGGTCCGCCGCCTGGGTCGCTTCGTGCGCACGAATGGCCTCGACGATGCCCCGGTGGTCTGCAAGCGACTGCGCCGGCTGCCCGGGTCTGGTCAAGGATGTCTCAGAGGTCCGGTCAAGTGCGGGTTTCATTCCCTTGAGCAGGCGCAGGAGCAAGGGATTGTGCGCGGCCGCGGCCACACCGAGGTGAAATCGTCGGTCTCCGTCCAGTCCCGCTGAACCCGAGTCGATTTCGGCACTCATCTGCTTGAGGGCCGCGTCCAGCTCGCGCAGATCGGTCTTCGTGGCGTGCACCGCTGCCAATCTCGCGCACTGGGTTTCCAGCGCCTGTCGCGTCTCCCAGATATAGGGATGGTCGACATGGGTCTCGACGAGCTCGGCCGCCAGCGAAGCGATGATGTTCTCGGGCCGCTGCAGCAGATAGATACCGTCCCCGTGTCGAACTTCGACGATGCCCTGAGCACGTAGGGCGGTGATCGCTTCCCGGACCGAGGAGCGTCCGACCTGTAATTCAGATGCCAGATCGCGGACGTTGGACAGCTTGTCGCCGGGTTGCATTCCGCTGGTGTCGATGAATTCGCGGAGACGATCCGCCACCTGCTCGTATAGCGGTCGCCGGTCCACCTGCCCCATCTGGCCTGCCATCGAGCCCCCCGTCACCTGTTGACCTGGTCGTCAGATCAGTCTGACAGACGGTGCTCCAGCCAGCTGCACTCACCGTGGTGCGCTGGGCACGCGATTGACAGGACATCGACAGCGTTGCGTCCATGGCGGTGACATCCGCCGGATCTACCGTGCGGACAGCGCGCGACGCGGCACGCACGAACGTAGACGGGAAGTTCGATGACGCAATCGACCACGCGACCAGGCGACGTCGTACACCCGACCGACGTCTCGGCTGCCTCAGAGCGGCCGGTACCACCGACGACCCGGTGGCAGCGCCTCGAGGACGAATGGACGCGACGACTGCAACCCGGCGAGCGGTCCACGCTCATCGCTTGGGCCTCCTTCACGGCGACCTTCGCCGGGGTGCGCGCCCTGACACACTGGATCCACGATGGGCACGGTCCGGCCAGTGGTGGAATGTCGTTGGGCGGACATCACTTTCATCACTACAACCTCGGAATTGCGGGCCTCGCCGGCATTGGCGCGGTGTCGCTGCGCGGCCGCGAGCGGCATCGGCGCCACCCGCTGACCGCGGTCACCTACGGCTCGGCCGTGGCGCTGATCGTCGACGAGCTGGCCCTGCTCATCGACCTGGAGGACGTCTACTGGTCCCGTCAGGGCCGCACCAGCGTCGACGCCGCCGTCACCCTGACCGCCGCGGGCGCCACCTTCGCCGTCGGACTGCCGTTCTGGCCGCATGCCCGCCGCGCGCTGCGACACCGATGAGCGGGAGACGTCACGAGCGTCGTGGGCCGGCCGTCGCCAGGTGCAGGTTCCAGACGATTGCCGGTTCGACCGGCAGCACCCGCAGGTCGTCTCATCGTGCGGCTTCCGTCGCCGGCATCAGAGTGATGCCCAACCGGTGTCGCACCAGACCAGCCGCAGTGCGGTAGTCATTGACCTCGTAGGGCAACGCTGGGTCGACCCCGGCGTCGGCGTACCGGTCGGTGCTGCGCGCGCTCTACCTGTCGATGGCCGCCCAAGCCGTCGTGCTGGCGATCTTCGTCGCCGCGTCTCACCGCACGTAGACGGCACTCCCGGTGCTGTTCCTCATCGGGGCGACCAGCGCCGCGTTCACGCCCGCACTCCAGACGGGGCTGATGGACGTCGCCGCCGACGCCCGGACGCTCGCCGGCGCACTCACCCATTGCGCTGTCGAGATCGGCAACGCCGCGGGCGCCTGGCTTGGGAGCCATGCTGGCAACTGCGTCGCTAATCGTGTTCACCGCTTCGGTTTTCGTCCGGGACTAACGAGGGTTGCGCCCCGTCCCCGGATCCGCAGACCGTCGAGGAGGACGTCGATCAGCCGGTTGGCGAGCTCGCGCTGCCCCGGAGACGACGCTCGCTCGCGGTCGCGTTTCCATCCGGTTAACAGGCTCGACAGCTCTTGTTCTATTTCGGACGTCCGTCTACTGTTCCGAAGAAGCGTGCGATCCAGGTCATCGAGGAGCCGGAACGCATGGGGCCAACCCGGCACGAAACCCTGCGAGATCCCCTGGGAGAACTCGAATGTCAGCACACGCACCGGACGCTGCAGACACGGCTTCTGCGGCGCCGCAGTCCGCCAGCGGGCCGACTCAATTCAAGGCGAACCTCGGCACCGGCCGAGTCGCGCTGCTCGTCATCGCCTGCGCCGCGCCCCTCGGGTCGGTCATCGGCAACACGCCGCTCGGCTTCACCCTGGGCAACGGCGCAGGCCTGCCCATCATCTTCCTGGTGGCCGGTCTGGTCCTGGCCTGTTTCGCGGCCGGCTACGTCGCCATCAACCGAGCCGTCCCCGGTGGCGGCGGATTCGCCCGCTACGTGCATGCCGGGTTCGGACCCGGGGCCGGCCTTGGCGCGGCCTATGCGACAACCCTGGCGTACGGGTCGGGAACGATCGCCATCACCGCCGCCGCGGGATACTTCGCCGACGTCATCGCTGCGGGCCACGGACTGCACCTGCCCTGGTGGCTGTACTCGATCGTGGCAATGGTCATCGTCGGCACGATTGGTCGCTACGCCGCCGACCTGAGCGCAAAGGTCCTGCTGGTGATGATCGTTGCGGAGTTCGCGATGCTCATCGTGCTCGACATCCTGATCCTCTCGCACAGCGGACTGTCGGCTCTCCCCCTGGACGTGTTCTCCCCCAAGCAGGTGTTCTCCGGCAGCGTCGGGCCCGCCCTGATGATCGCCTTCACCTCCTTCATCGGCATCGAATCCGCGGTCATCTACGCCAACGAGGCGCGCAACCCCGGCAAGACGGTGCCCCGCGCGATCTATCTCTGCGTCGGCGTCATCTCGGTGTTCTACTTCCTCACGGTCTGGCTCATCGTCGGCTCGGTCGGCGTCGACCAGATCGTGCCCGTCACCGAGAAGGCGCAGGGCGACCTGCTGTTCACCCTCTCGGGCGAGCAGGGCGGAACCGTGCTGACCACGCTGATGCAGATCTTCTTCCTCACCAGCGTCCTGGCGTCCCTGGTGGCCCTGCACAACGCGACGACGCGGTACCTGCAGACCATGGGCACGCAGGGCACGATGCCGAAGTTCCTGGGCACCCTGCATGCGAAGTATCAGGGCCCGGCCCGGGCCAGCGAGGCTCTGTCGGTCCTGACGGCCGTGCTGGTCGCCGTATTCGTGATCATCGGCGCCGATCCCTACCTCGGCGTCTACACCAGCCTGGGTGGCCTGTTCACCGTCGGCATCGTCGCGATGCAGGGCGCGGTCGCCGTCACCGTGGTGGTGTTCTTCCGCAAGCGCAAGGATCGCCGACTGTGGAAGACGTTGGTAGCGCCTGCCATTGGGGCCGTTGGACTGCTGACGGCCACTGGTTTGATCATCGCCAACTATTCGGTGCTGACCGGCACCGAGGACACCCTGCCCAATCTGCTGCCCTGGACCATTCCGTTGGCATTCGTGATCGGCCTCGTCGTGTACCACCGTCGCCGCGACGTCGTCGTCGACTTCGATCCCGTACCCGCGCCCATGGATCGAGCCCAGGCGTGAGCACCGTGGCGGTCATCGGGCCGCATCTCGTCGACGTACTTGGCCGCCCGGTGTCGGAGATTCCCCCGGGACAGGGCAGCATCGTCCTCGACGAAATTCGAGTCACGGTGGCCGGAACCGGCGGCGGCGCAGCCGTCGACCTGGCGAAGCTCGGCATGTCGGTCTCGTCCTTCGGCGCCATCGGCGACGACGTCCTCGGCCGACTCCTGATCACCCAGCTCCAAGAGCACGGGGTGGACACCGCAGGGCTGGTGACGCGTCGCGGGGAGAAGACGGCGGCCACCATCCTGCCGATCCGGCCCAACGGCGAACGGCCCGCGCTGCACGTCCCGGGCACGATGGCGTCCCTGAAAGCCGCCGACGTCGACGGTGCGGCATTGCTCGGAGCCGACGCCGTGCTCTTCGGAGGTCCCGAAACGACTCCGTCACTGATGAATTCGGACGGAATCGCTCTCCTTGGCGCGGTCCACGCAGCCGGCGTCCCCATCTTCGTCGACCTGCTCTACCCCGGAAGGCCCGAGACGCTCGAACTGCTGACCCCGTTGTTGCCGCTGATCGACTGGTTCCTGCCCAACGACCAGCAGCTGCGCGGACTGAGCGGAGTCGAAGACCTCGACGCCGCGGCGCGGATACTGCTCGAGCGTGGGGTTGGTGCCGTCGCCGTCACCGTCGGCGAACAGGGCGCCCTCCTGATACGCCCCGACGTCGAACCCGTGTCGGTTCCCGCGCTACCCACGACCGTCGTCGACACCACCGGATGCGGAGACTCGTTCAACGCGGGCATGATCGCGGGACTCCTGTCCGGATGCACCCCGGAGGACGCCGCCCTCATCGGCTGCGCCTGCGGTGCGCAGGTGGCCTCCGGACTCGGCTCCGACGCAGGCATCGTCGACCTCGCCGGCGTGCTGGCGTTGATCACCGACTTCGACCCCGAGTCGGGCCGCCGCATCGAGGGTCTCGTCGCCACCCGAACGAACGTCGCGCTCGACGCGTGATCCAGATCCATTGCTTCAGAGGAGAAACCCCGTGACCACGCACATCGACGTCACCACCGACCGGCGGCAGCGCAGCGCCGACACCGAGCTGCGCCGCCGCGCCAAGGCCGTCGTGCCCAACGGAATGTACGGCCACCAGAACATGAACGCGCTGCCGGCGATCCCGCAGTACGTCGCACGGTCGCGGGGGGCACGCCTGTGGGACGTCGACGGCAACGAGTACGTCGACCTCATGTGCAGCTGGGGTCCGGTGATCCTCGGCCATGGCGACCCGGTCGTCGAGGAAGCCGCCGAACGGCAACGCCGACAGGGTGATTGCCTCAACGGACCCGCCCCGGTCATGGTGGAGCTGGCCGAGGCCATGGTCGCCACCGTCGCGGACGCCGACTGGGCGATGTTCGCCAAGAACGGCACCGACGCAACCACCATGTGCTGCACGATCGCGCGCGCCGCGACCGGCCGCACGAAGATCCTGGTCGCCGAGGGTGCCTACCACGGCGCCGCGCCTTGGTGCACCCCCTTCCCGGCGGGCGTCACCGCCGCGGACCGCGCCAACCTGCTGCAATTCCAGTTCAACGACATCGCGTCCATCCGTGCCGCCGCGGGCGAACACGCCGACGACGTCGCCGCGATCATCGTCAGCCCCTTCCGGCACGACGCAGGGTTCGATCAGGAGCTCGTCGACCCGACCTTCGCCCGCGACGTCCGGGCCTACTGCGATGAGATCGGTGCGGCGCTCATCCTCGACGACGTGCGCGCCGGCTTCCGCCTCCATCACGGCGGCAGCTGGGAACCCCTTGGCGTGCAAGTGGACATGACGCCGTGGAGCAAGTCGATCGCCAACGGGTACGCCCTCGCCGCGGTCACCGGCACCGACCGCTACCGCGACGCGGCCGGCGGCATCTTCGTGACCGGCTCGTTCTGGATGGGAGCCGTCGACATGGCCGCCGGTCTGGCCACGATCACCGAACTCGCCAGCCGTGACGCCGTGTCCCGGATGCGTGAGCTCGGCCAGCAGTTGCGCACCGGCATCCTCGACGGCGCCACCCGTTGGGGTTTCGACGTGCACTACACCGGACCCGCCCAAATGCCGAACCTGTTGTTCGCCAACGACTCCGACTACGCACTCTCCGTCGCGTTCAGCGCCGAGGCCCAGGCGCGCGGGGTCTACGTGCACCCCAAACACAACTGGTTCGTCTCCGCCGCCATGACCGACGCCGACCTGGACATGGCGCTCACCGGTCTCGACGGCGCCTTCGGTGCGCTTCGAGCCCGGTACCCGCAGCCATGACCGACCTGCACGGGTTGCGCGCCGACGTGGCGGAACGGTGCCGCGAATTGGCCACTCACGGTGTCGCATTGGCCGGTGCAGGCAACGTGAGCGTGCGGTCGAAGGACCACGTCCTGATCACCCGTGCGGGGATGCGGTTCGAGACCGCCGAGGCCGACGACGTCACCGTCGTCACCCTTGCCGGAGACGTCGTCGACGGTGCCAGGCCGTCCTCGGAGACCGGCCTCCACCTCGGGATCTACCACCGCTCGGTGGCCGGGGCCGTCGTCCACACCCACGGCCGCAGCTCGGTCGCGGTCGGCCTGGTGTGCGACGAGATGCCGTTGGTGCACTACAACCTGCTCCGGCTGGGCGGCCGCATCCCGACCATCCCGTATCTGCTGTTCGGATCCCACGAGCTGGCCGAAGCGGTGGGCACTGCCGTCGCCGGGGGTCACGGCACCGTCCTGATGCGCAACCACGGCGCGGTGAGCAGCGCACGAACGCTTGCCGAAGCCGTCGAGCACGCCTGCCTCACCGAATGGGTCTGCGACGTCTACCTGGCTGCCAGAAGCCTCGGCACGCCGGCGTTGCTCACCGACGGCGACCTCGCCGCGGTGGCCGAGCAGAGCAGCCGGCTGGCGTACGGTCACTGACTGCGCTTCGGCCCGGGTCTTACACTCGGTTCACAGCCGGAGAGCCGAGGGGACCTGATGCCGAAGATCGTCGATCACGACGAGCGTCGCGAAGAGATTCTGCAGGCTGCCATCCGGGTGATCGACAGCGTCGGCCTGGACAACACCACCACGCGGGCCATCGCCCTCGAGTCGGGCTACTCCAACGGCGTTCTGAGCCACTACTTCCAGGACAAGGACGACATCCTGCAGTCGATCCTGGTGAAGACCCACCGTGAGTTCTTGGACCGGGTCGAGCAGAGCATGCGCGGCAAGGACGAATTCGGCCGCCTGTGGGTGATGCTGATGCAGAATCTCCCCCTCGACGACGAACGCCGGGTCGAGACTCTGATGGAGATGACCTTCTGGCCTCGCGCAGTCTCCAGCCCCACCTCCCGTGAGTTTCAACGCGACGCCGCCAGCGACCTGCTGGGCCGGTTGCGCACTCTGGTCGCCGACGTCCGCGCAGCGGGACGGCTCGACAGCGACCTCACCGACGCCGACGTCGCCGAGTTGCTCATCGCCGTCATCGACGGGCTGTCGGTGCACGCCGAGTTGTATCCCAAGCGCCTGCCCGCCGCCTATCAGAGGAAGTTGATGCGAGCGCAGGTGGAAGCGCTCGGATTTCGGGTCGACGAGAAGGTGATCGGCGCCGCGCGGTGACGATCGCGGCGGTCAAGAGCCGTCGTCGCGGAGCCCGACGTCGGCAGGAGTCAACGCCCGCGCGACCGCCGACTTCCAGCCCGCGGCCTCACGCCTGCGGGTCCGCGAATCCATGTTGGGATACCACGCCGCCGCGATGTGCCGATTCGCCCGCAACGCAGCACGATCGGGCCAATAGCCGACCGCCAGCCCAGCCGAGTACGCCGCGCCCAACGACACCGTCTCCGAGACGAACGGGCGCACCACCGGGACGTTGAGGACGTCGGCGTTGTACTGCATCATCAGATGGTTCGAGGTCATCCCACCGTCGACGGCCAATCTCGCCAAGGGCACTCCGGATTCGAGCGTCATCGCGTTCACCACCTCCCACGTCTGCCAGACGGTGGCCTCCAGAACTGCCCGCGCGAGGTGACCCTTGGTGATGTAGGACGTCAATCCGACGACGATTCCTCGGGCCGCCGAATCCCAATGCGGGGCAAGCAGTCCGGAGAAAGCGGGGACGATGTAACAGCCACCGTTGTCGTCGACGGTACGGGCAAGCGTCTCGATCTGCGGCGCGGTGTCGATCACGCCCAGCTGGTCACGGAACCACTGCACCAGTGAGCCGGCCACGGCAATGGGTCCCTCCAGGGCATACATCGGCTTGGCTCCCGGTGCGGCGTATCCGACGGTCGACAACAGGCCGTTGGTGGATTCGACGATCGAGGTGCCGACATTCATGAGGAGAAACGCCCCAGTCCCGTACGTGCACTTGGCATCACTGGGTTCGAAGCACATCTGGCCGAACAGTGCCGCCTGTTGGTCACCGAGCGCGGCGGCGATCGGCACACCCGGCAGGACCACCGAGCAGTTGGCGTACACCTCGCAGTTGGTCACGATCCGCGGCATCATCGCCTCCGGAATGTCCAGTAAGGCCATCAGTTTCGGGCTCCACTCCAGCGTGCGCAGATCCATCAGCAGCGTCCTGCTCGCGTTGGTGACGTCCGTGACGTGGATGCCTCCCTTGGGACCTCCGGTGAGGTTCCAGATCAGCCACGACTCGAGAGTGCCGAACAGCACCTCGCCCTTGTGGGCGCGAGAATCCAGGCGGCGGACGTTGTCCAACAACCAGCGCAGGCGAGGCGCGGCGAAGTAGGAAGCCGGGTCGAGGCCCGCAATCCGACGAAAGTCCTCGGCGTGGGGTTCGATCTGGTCGACCACCGGACCGGTCCTGGTGTCCTGCCACGTGATCGCCGGCGCCACCGGCACACCCGTCCGGCGGTCCCACACCACCGTCGTCTCACGCTGATTGGCAATGCCGAGCGCGACGACATTGGACGTGTCCAGCCCCGCCGCCTTCAGCGCCTCGGGCACGACCCGACGCACGTTGCGCCACAGTTCGGCGGCGTCCTGTTCGACCCACCCCGGCTGTGGGAAGGATTGCCGTTGTTCGCGCTGCGCGATCGACAGCATCCGACCCCCGTGGTCGAACACCATGCAGCGCGCGGACGTCGTGCCCAGGTCGATTGCCGCCACCACGCGTTGGTTGGTCACCGGGCGGGCTCGAGTGCGTGCATTACCGACATGGCGGCGAGCCGCAGAGCGGCAAGTGGTTCCGGACGGGGCGTGCCGTCGGGCGCCAGCAAGCCTTCCGGCGGACCGTGCAACGCGAGTGCCGCCACGCTGGAGCGGCTGCCACCGTGCACCGCAACCGCCACGTCGGCCACGTCGGGATCGAACTCGCCGTCGCCGGTCGCGACTCCGGCAATTCGAATCTGCTCGATGACGGCGGCCAACCGACCACGATTGGTCGACGTTCGACGCGTGTAGCGATCCAACGGCAGATTGCGTAGAAGCCGTTCGCGCAGAGGCGAATACGCCAGGATCAGCTTGCCGCATCCGGTGGCGTGCAGAGGAAGCAGTTCTCCGACCCGCAAGGTTTGGGGCTTGTCGTCGGGACGGAACACATGGTGAACGACTTCGGCCTCCTGATCGTGAACGATCGTCATCAGCACTTCGAAGCCCGTGTCCGAGGCCAGCCCGTCGGCCCATGGCATGGCCGCAGAGCGCAGGTCGTTGCCGTCGAGTTCGACGACGTCATGCGAGGACATCCGCGACCCCAGGGAGTAGGCGCCCGTGTCCGGGTCCTGGTCCAGGTACTCCAAGGCGGTCAGGGTCTGCAGGATGCCGTGAACGGTCGTCTTCGACAGGTCCACCTCCTGGGCGATGTCGCGCAACTGCATCGACCTGTCGCTGCGCTCGACGAGATCGAGGATCACCGTGGCGCGTTCGAGCGCCTGTATCGGGCCTGGCATTCACAGCTCCTAACTGGCAGCCAGCTGTGACCCCGGCCGCATTGCCTCGTTCGACATTGTCGAACAACGTCGATTGATCTGGGTCACATTCCCTTCGTAGGTTCGCAACAGGTCACCGAGAGCGCCACCAGTTGGGCGCAGCGACAGGCACACGGAGGAAGCAGACATGAAGAAGGCCCACCCACTCATCGGTGAGTTGTCTGGTGAGTTACTCGGCACAGCAATCCTCGTCATGTTCGGTTGCGGCGTCGTCGCCCAGGTCGTGACGGGCGGATTCCCGAAGTCCCTCGCGTCCGGCGACCACAACTCGATCGCGTTCGGTTGGGGCCTCGGCGTCACGATGGCAGTCTTCGTCGCCGGCCGGATCAGCGGGGCTCACCTCAACCCCGCGGTGACGATCGCGCTCGCGGCGTTCCGGGGATTCGATCGGCGCAAGATCCTGCCGTTCATCGGGGCGCAGTTCGTCGGCGCCCTCGTCGGCGCGCTCATCGTCCGGTTCGTCTACGCCGACCAGATCGCCAACGTCGACCCGACCCACACCAAGGCGACCCAGGGCATCTTCTCGACGTCGCCGGGTGAAGGCGTGTCGATCATGACCGCGTTCGCCGACCAGGTGGTGGGTACCGCACTGCTGGTGATGGTGATCTTCGCCCTCACCAGCGCCGTGAACGACCCCCCGCTGGCGAACACCGCGCCACTGATCATCGGTCTGCTGGTGGTCGCGATCGGCATGGCGTGGGGCACGAACGCCGGCTACGCGATCAACCCGGCGCGCGACTTCGGTCCCCGTGTGGCGTCATGGATCACCGGCTACCAGGACGCGATGTTCTCGGCCAACGGACCCGAACTGTACTTCTGGCTCCCGATCGTCGCGCCCATCGTCGGCGGACTGATCGGCGGTGCCCTCTTCGTCTTCGGCATCGAACGATTCCTGCCAGCTGCGGAAGCGCTTCCGCACGAGGTCGGCGTCGCCGAAGCCCGCTAAGCGTCGAACCCTTCCCATACCAAGGAGACTCACCATGCCCGACTTCATCGGATCCGTCGACCAAGGAACCACCAGCACCCGCTTCATGGTCTTCGACCACGGCGGCAACGTCGTCGCCCAACATCAGCTCGAACACGAACAACTCCTGCCTCAGGCGGGGTGGGTGGAACACAATCCCGTCGAGATCTGGGAACGCACGTCGTCGGTCATCCAGACCGCCCTCGGAAAGGCCGGTCTGGTCAGCAGCGACCTGGCCGCCATGGGCATCACCAACCAACGCGAGACCACGGTGGTCTGGAACAGGCGGACCGGGCGGCCGTACTACAACGCGATCGTCTGGCAGGACACCCGCACCGACCGGATCGCCAGCAGGCTCGAGGCCGCAGGCCACGGAGAAACGCTGCGCCACAAGGCTGGTCTGCCACCGGCGACCTACTTCTCCGGCGGCAAGATCCAGTGGATCCTCGAAAACGTCGATGGCGTGCGCGCCGCCGCCGAGAGCGGTGACGCCGTGTTCGGCAACACCGACAGCTGGCTGCTCTGGCACCTGACGGGAGGCGTCCGCGGGGGCGTTCACGTCACCGACGTGACCAACGCCAGCCGGACCATGCTGATGAATCTGGAGACCCTGGACTGGGACGACGAATTGTTGGCGCTGTTCGACATTCCCCGTCAGATGCTGCCGACGATCGTGCCCTCGTCGTCTCCGGAGCCCTACGGCCTGACGCTCCCAGGGGGACCGCTCGGCGGGGAGGTGCCGCTCACCGGTGCCCTCGGCGACCAGCAGGCCGCGACCGTCGGGCAGGTGTGCTTCGCCCCCGGCGAGGCCAAGAACACCTACGGCACGGGCAACTTCATGTTGCTCAACACCGGTACCGAGCTGGTGCGGTCCAAGGCGGGCCTGCTGAGCACCGTCGCCTACAAGTTCGGCGACGCCGACGCGGTGTACGCCCTCGAGGGCTCCATCGCCGTCACCGGCTCGGCGGTGCAGTGGCTGCGCGACCAGCTCGGAATCATCAGCGGCGCAGCCCAATCCGAGGTTCTCGCGCGCCAGGTGGAGGACAACGGCGGGGTCTACTTCGTCCCGGCGTTCTCGGGATTGTTTGCGCCACACTGGCGGTCGGATGCGCGAGGCGCGATCGTCGGCCTGTCGCGATTCAACACCAACGCCCACGTCGCCAGGGCGACGCTGGAGGCGATCTGCTACCAGAGCCGCGACGTGGTCGAGGCGATGGAGGCCGATTCCGGTGTCCACCTCGAAGTGCTCAAGGTCGACGGCGGCATCACGGCCAACGCGCTGTGCATGCAAATCCAGGCGGACGTCCTTGGCGTCGACGTGGTGAAGCCGGTGGTTGCCGAGACGACGGCCCTTGGTGCGGCGTACGCGGCCGGCCTCGCGGTTGGGTTCTGGAAGGACACCGACGAGTTGCGCAAGAACTGGCTGGAGGACAAGCGCTGGCAGCCGACCTGGTCGGACGAACAGCGCGCGACCGGCCATGCCCAGTGGACCAAGGCCGTTCAGCGCACGTTGGACTGGGTCGACGTCAGCTGATGATCGCCACGCCCATGTCAGTTCATCTGTACAACAACGATTTTCAACATAGAAAGAACAGGTAGCGGCCATGGAGGCATTCCCGCTCTCACCAGCCAACCGCGAAGCCGCCTTGGAGGACATGGCGGCTCAACCCCTGGACATCCTGATCATCGGCGGTGGCGTCGTCGGAGCAGGCGCGGCACTCGACGCGGCCACCCGCGGCCTGAGGGTCGGGCTGGTCGAAGCACGTGACCTCGCATCCGGCACGTCGAGCCGGTCCAGCAAGCTGATTCACGGAGGCTTGCGCTACCTGGAGATGCTGGACTTCGGCCTGGTGGCCGAGGCCTTGTCCGAACGTGGACTCATGCTGGAGAAGTTGGCCCCGCATCTGGTCAAGCCGGTGAAGTTCCTCTACCCGCTCAAGCATCGAGGTTGGGAGCGTTGGTATCTCGGCGCCGGACTCGCGCTGTACGACGCGATGTCGAAGGCCTCCGGGCACGGGGCCGGCGTCCCACTGCACCGCCACCTGACCCGCCGGGGCGCCCTGCGGACGGCGCCGTCGCTGAGCAAGGACTCACTGGTGGGAGCGGTCCAGTACTACGACGCGGTCGTGGACGACGCCCGGCACACCATGACCATCGCCCGTACCGCGGCGACCTACGGCGCCCGGATCGCGACGCGGACCCGCGTGGTCGACCTGATCCGCGATGGCGAGCGGGTCACCGGTGCCCGGGTGGTCGACCTCGAAGCCGACCGCACCTACACCGTGCGAGCACGGCAGGTCGTCAACGCCACCGGGGTGTGGACCGACGACACCCAGGGCCTGGCCAACGAGCGGGGCCAGTTCCACGTGCGGTCCAGCAAGGGCATCCACCTCGTCGTGCCGCGCGACCGGATCCGGTCCTCGTCGGGGATCATCCTGCGGACCGAGAAGTCGGTGTTGTTCGTCATCCCCTGGGGCCGCCACTGGATCATCGGCACCACGGACACGGATTGGTCGCTCGACAAGGCGCACCCGGCAGCGAGCCAGAAGGACATCCGCTATCTGCTGGACGAGGTCAACTCCGTGCTGCGGGTCCCGCTCACCGAGGCCGACGTCGAGGGGGTCTACGCCGGCTTGCGCCCGTTGCTGGCCGGCGAAAGCGCCGACACGTCTGCGCTGTCCCGCGAACACGCTGTCGCACACAGCGTCCCGGGCCTGGTGGTGATCGCGGGCGGCAAGTACACGACCTATCGGGTGATGGCCAAGGACGCCGTCGACGAGGCGGTCCACGGCCTTGGCGAGAACTTCGACCGTCGAGTCCCGCCGTCCATCACCGAGGACGTGCCACTGCTGGGCGCCGAGGGCTACCGCGCGATGTGGAACGCGCGAAATCAACTCGCCGCCGAATCCGGACTCGACGAGTTCCGCATCACCCACCTGTTGAACCGGTACGGGTCGATGGTCGGCGACGTCCTCGCGCTCATCCGCGACGATCCCGCGTTGGGCGTTCCGTTGGCCGCCGCCGACGACTATCTACGGGCCGAGGTGGTGTTCGGCACCACCCACGAAGGTGCGCTGCATCTGGACGACGTGTTGTGCCGCCGAACCCGGATCTCGATCGAGACCTTCGACCGTGGCACCGACTCGTGCAAGGAAGTCGCCGACCTCATGGGGCCGCTACTCGGATGGTCTCCCGAGCAACGGGAACGGGAGGTCGCGCACTACCTCGCGCGGGTCGCCGCAGAGCGAGAGAGCCAGACGATGCCCGACGACGAGACCGCCGACGGTGCACGGCTGGGAGCTGCCGACATCGTGCCGGTCAGCTGAGGCGCCCGCGGCGCGCCACCACCGGCCAATGCCGCGGCTCGGGAAGTAGCGCTACCCCGCTCTCGCCCCGTCGACGTGTTCGGGGTAGATCATCGACTCCGGCGGGTTGCTGGTGCGCCGAGCCAGTGGGTAGTAGATCGCGGCAGTGACGACCAACCCCACGATCCAGGAGACGTCGGCGCCGCCAAGCAACCCGGTGACGGGTCCGGTGTACAGCGCCTGCGCGAGAAACGGAATCTGCGCCACGATGCCGATGACGTAGCAGCCCAACGCCGTTGCGTTCCATCGGCCGTACCGACCACCGGGACTGTAGAGCGCCGGGACGTCGACGCGTTCCCGGGAAATCAGGTAGTAGTCGATGAGGTTGATGGCGCTCCACGGGGTGAAGACCATCAGCAACGTGAGGATGAAGTTCTTGAAGTTGGCCAGGAAGTCGGCGCTGGCCGCGAGTGCGATCAGGACCGACACTGCGGTGAACCCGACGATGTAGGCGGCGCGGGCGGTCGAGGAGACGCGGGTCTGACCGTTGAACGCGGTCACCGTGGTGAGGATCGACATGAATCCGCCGTAGGCGTTCAGGCAGTTGATCGTCAGCTTTCCGATCACGATCACCAGGTAGATGAGCACCGCGACGAAGGCAGGCCCGGCCAGACCACCGACGAAACCCACCTGGTCGTCGAGGAAGGCGTCCCCGGCGACGGCGGCTACCAGCGCCCCGAAGGCCATCGACCACGACGACCCGATGACGGTTCCGGCCAGCGTGGACCAGAAGGTGGCGCGACCACTGGTTGTACGAGGCAGGTAGCGGGAGTAGTCCGCGACGTAGGGCCCGAAGGTCAACTGCCAACCCGCCCCGAGCGAAATGGCGAGGAGGAAGGTGGCGAAGTCGAATGGCTTGACGCCGATGACCGACGCGACGTCGTAGTCGGCGAACAGCCGGATCGCCAGGTAGGTGAAGCCGATGACGCCGACGACGGAGGCGACCCGTCCGACGGTGTGGATCAGTCGGTATCCGGTCACCGCAACCACTGCGGTGAGTACGCCGAACACGACGATGCCGACCACCACGTTGTCGGAGTGCAGGATGTGTCCGATCGCTTGACCGGCCAGCACGGTCCCGGTTGCGGCGAAGCCCAAGTACATCAGGACGACGAGCAGCAGTGGCACGACGGCGCCGAACACTCCGAATTGCGCGCGGCTGGAGATCATTTGCGGCAGTCCGAGTCGCGGACCCTGGGCGGAGTGCAACGCCATCACGATTCCACCCAGCACGTTGCCGATGAGCAGTCCGACGATTGCCCAGAGCGCGTCCGCGCCGAACACGACGGCCAGCGCACCGTCGACGATGGCGGTGATCTGCATGTTGGCGCCGAACCACAGGGTGAACTGGTTGCGTGGCGTTCCGTGGCGCTCGTCGTCGGGGATGACTTCGATCGTGCGACGTTCGATCGCGAGAGCGGAATCCGTTGCGGGACGGTCGTTCATGGGCGCTCCTCCTCCGTGCAGTTCAGGACTCAGGTCTTCTGAGGAGCGTGCGCTAGCCGTAGCCACACCGTTTCGCACGTCCGCTTGGCGAAGTCCAGATCGTTGACCGGGTCGGTGGACGCTCGATAGAAGCTGCGCTCGATCATCCAGCACAGTGCACGCCCCAGCGCCGCAGCATCACCGGGTCCTTCGCCGGCGGGAACGCCGCCGCGGATGAGGACGGCGGCGATCGCATCCGCGAACACGTCGGCTGCGCCCGTCCACAACTGGTCGATTTCGGGCACGGTGGACCCGAGATCCACTGCTGCGCGCATCACCAGTCCGTGCTCGCGCCACAACTGAGCGGTGCGTTCCAATGCGGTGGCGATGACCTCATCGACGGGTGCGGTGTCGGCGGCAGCGGCCCCCGACTTCTCCTGCAGGAACTGCACCGTCCGTGTGACCAACGCGATGAGCACGTCCTGCTTGGAGGCGAAGTAGAAGTACAACGCCCCACGGGTGATCCCGGCCGCTGCGGCGATGTCCCCGACCGTCATGGCCGCATAGCCGCGCGTCGCCAACAGCTCCTCCGCAGCGTTCAGGATGTCACGCTCTCGAAGGTCGCCCTTGCGTTCGGCCGGCGCCGCGCGCCGAGACGCCCAAGACTTGGTCACCGTCACAATCTTAATTCAGCGCCGTTAGTTCGTAGCCAACTGCGCACCCTCCGCGAAATCAGTGCTGCGCGAAAGTGTTTCCCAGCGGCGGATGTCGTCGTCCACCGCCGCCCGCGCAGCCCCGATGAACCTCAGCGCATCCGACCCCAGGACCAGGTGTGCCGGGGGATCGCTTTCCGCCACGATGGCCAGAACCGCTTCGGCCGCCTTGGCAGGGTTGCCGAGTTGATTGCCGCTGGCCTTCACGCGAGCGGCGCGAATGGGGTCGAACAGTTCGTCGTAGTCGGCGATGGTGCGCTCGGCACGTGTCATCGAGCGGCCGGCCCAGTCGGTGCGGAACGAACCCGGCTCGATGGCCGTGACGTGGATGCCGAACGACGCGACTTCCTTGCCCAGGCTCTCCAGCAGACCCTCCACGGCAAACTTGCTTGCGCAATACGCCGACATCCCGGGAACTGCCATCAAGCCTCCCATTGACGTGACCGCCATGAGATGCCCCTTGCGACGCTGCCGCATGTAGGGCAACGCCGCCTTCAAGGTCGCGACGACCCCAAAGACGTTGGTGGCGAACTGTGCTCGCACTTCCGACAACGGGGTCTCTTCGAATGTGCCCTCTACGCCGTAGCCTGCGTTTGCGATCACCACGTCGACGGCCCCGACGGTCGATTCGACGTCGGCCACCGTACTGACGACTGCGGCGTCGTCGGTCACGTCGAGGATGCGGCCGTGGGCTCGGCCCGGCGACAGGGATTCGAACACCGCGACGTCCTCGGGCCTGCGCACAGTGCCCACCACCCGATGCCCCGCTTCCAGCGCGCCGACGGCAAATGCGCGGCCCAGACCGCTACTGACGCCGGTGATCAGGAATGTCTTCATGGTTGCCTCCAGAGCTTGTTGGCCATCGCGGCCCGTCACTACTCGACACAGTGTCGACTAATATTCGACAAGGTGTCAAGTATTCCGACGCGCGGGCCTGACCGCGTTCTCGACGGGAAGTGCCGGCGGGGAATCGCGTAGGAGACATCCATACAAGCCACTGAACTCCCGCGTCCGACAGCACCCGCGCCGCTTACCGGTAGCGGCGCGGCACGGTCCACGGTTGGCCGAACACCTCGTTGAACGACTCAGGGTCGAATGGGCTGTCGCCCCCGGCGGGGAAGCTGGTGAGCTCGCCGAACACGATGCGCCCGTCGACGTCGTACAGGTCGACGCGCACGAAGTCGGTCTCGGCGCCGAGCCGTTCGGCCAGGGCGATCATCTCGCCCAGGCAAATGGGCGTCGCCGGTTCTGGGTCCGCCCACGGTGGTCCGGCGCGGAGCGGCAGGTGTTGCCAATCCAGCCGAAAGAAGTCCTGCGTGCGCCGACCGAACCGCCCCGAATCCACCTGCACGAAGGCGCACTTCCCACCGAAGACGAAGAACTTGTAGTCGTCGGGAATCGCGCCGTCGGCGGTGGCCAGCATCTCTTCGACGATGATCCGCCGCGGTATTCGCCCGTACACCCACTCCCGGTTCGGCCCCTGTCCGTAGAGCTGGGCTACCCAGCTCCGAGCGATCCGCACGACGTCGGCTCTTGGCGCGAACTCGGCCGCAACGTGCGTGTACACCCAGCTCCCCTCCTCCGAGGGCAGACGCGCCTCCAGGGGAGCTCGGCTGGAGACGACGATGGCCGCTCCGCTGCCGTGCGTCGGCTTGACGACGTAACTGTCGGGCAGGCTCACGTCGAACAGAGCCGTGGGGTCGTCGACGATCGCGTAGGCGCGCGGAAGATACTGCTGCCCAATCACTTCGGCGACGTAGTCGCGGACCGCCGCCTTGTCGGCGAACGTGACGACGAGGTCACGATGGTCGCGTAGCATCTTGTAGCGAACCTTCTCGCGGAACGTGCGTGGGTTCCTCGTACGCCAGAGCCGCACTGCGCGCACCAGGCGGCTCCGCTCGCGCCAGCGGACGCCGCCTGTCATGCGCCCAGACTAAACCGGCCAAACCAGGCGTCAGCTCTCCGGCAACGCGGCGAAGCGCTTCTTGACGTCGTTGTACCAGCCCAGTGACTTCATCGGGTGGCGCCAGCGGCCCTTCATGTCCTCGCGGGCGGGTACGTGGGCGCCGTCGCCCGCCTTCACCAGTTCCTTCAGGTGTCGGTCTTGGGCGTTGATGATGTCGTCGGCACTGTCACCGCGGTGCGCGAGGCTGCAGGGGCCACCGAGGTCATGGCACGTCATGGACTTCACGAGGTTCCTTCCGTGTTGGTCACACCGGGCGATCCGGGTGCGTCAAAGTGGTGACGCATCCGACGACGAAAGTGTGACCGCCATGGTGAGCGACGATCAGCTGCGCGAGGGCTTCCAGGCCGAGCGGCCTCGCCTGGAGCGCATCGCCGCGCGGATCTTGGGTGACGTCCACGCGGCCGAGGACATCGTGCAGCAGGCGTGGCTGAGGTTGAACGCCACCGACGAGACCATCGACAACCTGCCGGGCTGGCTGACGACGGTGACCTCGCGACTGTGCCTGGACCGGCTACGGGTACGTACGCCGGAGCCGACGGAATCGATCGACGTCGCGACGACCGAACCGGACCCCGCCGACGACGTGGTGCTCGCCGACACCGTCGGCATCGCGCTGCAGGTGGTGCTCGACCGGCTCACGCCCGCCGAACGGGTGGCCTTCGTGCTGCACGACAGCTTCGCCGTCGACTTCGAGGTGATCGCCTCGATGCTCGACACGACGGCGGTCGCGGCGCGCAAGCTTGCTTCTCGGGCGCGCGCCAAGGTGCGCCCCGCCGCGCCAAAGGATGCCCTCGCCGACTGGGAGATCGTGGACGCCTTCATGGCCGCGGCCCGCGAAGGCGACTTCGCCCGGCTGCTGGAACTGCTGGCCCCCGACGTGCTGGTATCCGCCGACGCGGCCGCCAGCGCGCTCGGCACGCCAACCCATCTGCGGGGCGCCGACGAGGTGGCCACCTTCTTCAACGGCGCTGCCGCGGCAGCCTTTCCGGTGTTCGTCGACGATCGCCCCGGTGCGGCGTGGATTCATCGCGGCGAGGTGAAGGTCGCCTTCGACTTCACCGTCGAGTCCGGGCAGGTGCGGCGGCTACGGTTTCGCGCCGACAGCGACGTGTTGGCCCGCGTACGACGTCGCGAGGGCGCGACTGAGCGAAGATGAGCGTGCGTTCATCGTGGACGTCATGACGACCGCGGCCGGACGCGACAGGGCACCCCGTTGACGACGTGCGTGCTGCTCGGAACATCCACGACGCCAACGGGATTGAGCACGTTGGCGTTGACACCGGGGTGCGCGTTGGCCACCGCAAGCATGGTTCCTGGCCTCCCGTGCCCCCATCCGTGCGGCAGGGAAACCACTCCGGGCATCATCTCGGCACTTACCTGCACCGTCACGTCCACCGACCCGGCATCGGTCTCCACCGTCGCCGTCGTCGCGTCGGACAGACCCAACATTCGAGCGTCGTCGGGGTGCACGAGCAACGTGCACCGTTCCCTGCCGCGCATGAGGGCAGGCACGTTGTGCATCCAGGAGTTGTTCGATCGCAAGTGACGTCTGCTGGTGAGCACCAGCGACGGCGATTCCCGATCCAACCGCGCGGCGAGCCTGGGAACGTCGTCGACGATCTGCGGATGGATCAACTCGATGCAACCCGACGGTGTCGTCACGACGTCGTCGAGGCGTCCCTCTTCCAAGTCGGCCAGGAACAGACCGTTGGGATGCCGTTTGACCTCGGCGAGGGTCAGCCCGCCGGGTCGGGATCCCAGGTCGTCGCCCCATGGCCCTAGCCGAATGCCCAAGTCGACCAGGCGTTCCGGGCCCCTCCCCTCGAGACTGGCAAAGGCGAGCGCGGAGTCGCGACCGCTGAGCGGGGTTCCCTCCGTCGCGCATGCGGTGGCGACTAGCCCTTGGACGTACAGGTCGTCCATGGCGGCGACGTCGACGTCGGGCACGGGCGTTCCCAACGCGGCGCCCGCCAAGCGCAGTAGCAGCTCCCACTCGCCCGGGCGATCCGACCGGTCGGCGAACACCGGCTCCGACCACTTCACGCAGGACGCGGTGGCGTACATCCAGTACAGGTCGTCGGCATGCGCCCGTTCCAGCGGGGACAGGCCGGGCAGGATGACGTCGGCGTGCCGGGTCGTCTCGTTGAGCCAGTTGTCAACGCAGATCATGGCTTCCAGTCGAGGGAGTGCCTCGTCCAACCGCCGCGACCCCGGCGCCGAGACGACGGGGTTGCCCGCCACGGAAATCAGCGCACGGATCTGCCCGTCGCCGGGCGTGTCGATCTCCTCGGCCAGGCAGCCGACCGGAAATTGACCGAGCACCTCTGGCGCTCCGCTCACTCGGCTGAAGAAGCGACCGAACTCCCACCGATCTGCCGTCTGGTCGGGGGGCTTCATGAACATCGGCGACCACACGGCGGGCTTGGTGAAGAGCGCCCCTCCGAGGCGGTCGACCGAGCCAAGCGCGACGTTCAACACGAAGACGAGCCACGTCGCCAAGGTCCCAAACTCCTGGGTGCACAACCCAATCCGGCTGTACAGGACCGGCCTGTCGGCAGTCGCCAGTTCTGCGACAAGGCTGCGGATGGTCTCCGCCTCGACGCCGGTGGCCGCACTGACCCGCTCTGGAGTGAAGGGCTCGGAAAGCGCGATTGCCTCCTCGAGCCCCAGCACCTTGTCTCGCAGGTGTGGCGCTTCGGAGATCGCCCCGTCCTCGACGAGGGCCCTGAGCATCGCGAACAACAGCAACGCGTCGGTACCCGGACGGATCGGCACCCACGCCGACGCGCGCGACGCCGTCTCGGTGCGTCGGGGATCCACCACGACGACCTTGCCGCCGCGGCGACGGATGGCGGCCAAACTGCCCACCACGTCTGGAGTGGACAGCATGGAACCTTGGGAGACGGCCGGGTTCGCCCCCAGCACCACCAAGTAGTCGGTCCGGCTCAGATCCGGAATCGGTGCGTTCCACATCCCGCCGAACAGCAGCGAGCTCACCACGTTGAGTGGCCACTGGTCGACCGTTCCTGGCGAGTAGTAGGCCGGCATTCCGGCGGCGCCGGCCATGCCGACCAGTGCGCCGATGTAGGTGGCGAGGCCGAGGTTGTGCGCCACCGGGTTACCGACGTACACGGTCATCGCGCGAGCCCCGTGTTCTGCGAGAACGGGACGCAGGACACGCTCCACTTCCTCGAAGGCTTCCGGCCAGTCGACTTCGCGGAACGATCCGTCCGCCGTACGCACCATGGGCTTTCGCAGGCGGTCCGGGTCGTCGTGCAGGTGACCGAGTGTCGTGCCCTTCGGGCAGATGTGTCCGCGGGACCACACGTCCTCGGCGTTCCCGCGGACGTCGACGGTGGTGCCACGCTCGACCCGTATCCGCAGACCGCACATGGCCTCGCACAAGGGACACGTCAGCGTGTGTTCGGAGAATCCGCCGGAATCATCGCTGGACACTTGTCCAGTCTAGCTGTGAAGCGCTGGCGCCGAGGCGGATTCGTCGACCTTCTCCAGCCGCACCGCGACGCCGTTCAGCACCGACATTCCCGCCAGGCGTTCGAGATCCTCGCTGCGGCTCGACGTCAGATCGTTGACGTTCGCACCCCCAGCCGCGTTGGCCCGCAGCCATCCTCCGTCGTGACCCCAGCCATGCGGGACCGCGACGGTGCCAGGACCCACCTCGTCGGTGATGCTGACCTCGGTGTCGATGGTCCCCGACGGCGACACGATACGAACCCTGCCTCCGTCGACGAGGCCAGCGTCGGCCGCGTCCGTCGGGTTGACCCGGGCACGGTGTCGCCGCGGCGTCGTTCCCCTCATCAACGTTTCGCTGTTGTGCATCCACGAGTTGTGTGACCGGAGTTCGCGCAGGCCGATCATCATCAGCGGGAAGGCCGCGTCGTCGGGATGCCGATCGCCGAGTTGGCTCATTTCGACAAGAATCTCATTGGGCGCCAGATGAACTCGCTTGTCCGGGTGCTGGACCATCTCGCGTAGGATCCCGGTCGGCGCGTGTTCCGCCAGCACCACACCATGCGGCAGTGCGCGCAACCGCCGTGCGTTGAGCCCTCCGCGGCGCAACCCGAACCGGTCACCGTAGGGCCCGAGACGCAGGAGCATCTCGAAGATGGCGCGGGGTGTCAGGCGTGCCGGCGCGACGCGTTCGAGGAACACGAAGATCGAGTTGAACCGGCCCAGCGGCCCTTGCGCCAGCAGCGACATACCCATCAAGCGGGCGATGTCGTCGTAGACCCGCCATTCCTCTCGCGCCTGACCGTAGGGCGCGACGACCGCTTCGGTCGACTGCATGTAGACCGTCGGTGACGCCGCGGCGAAACCCCATTGCAGGTCTCGTCTTTCGAGGAACGTCGTGGCCGGGAGGACGTAGTCCGCGTGTCGATTCGTCTCGTTGACGTAGAGGTCCATGGAGACGAACAGATCCAACGTCGGCAGCGCGTCCGCCAGGGCCTTGCCGTTGGGAACCGACAGGACGGGGTTGCCCGCAGTGCTGATCAGCGCCCGGATCCGACCGGGCCCCGCAGTGGTCATCTCCTCGGCCATGATCGCCGCAGGGAAGGTGCCCATGACGTCGGGATGATTGCCGACGCGGGAGCGGACCTGGTCGTAGCTCAGGGCTCCCGCCCGTTCGCCGAACTCTTCGAGCGGGACGACGCCGCGGCCGAAAAGGGTTCCACCGGGGCGGTCGAGGTTTCCGGTGACCACCGACAGTGCGTCGAGCAGGAAACAGACCAGGGTGGCGTGTCGCCCCAAGCACGCGCCAGTGCGACCGTACGCGGCTGCCGACGGCGCCGAGGCGAAGTCTCGCGCCAGGCCGCGGACGACGCTGGCAGCCACACCCGTTCTCTTCGCCGTGCGCTCCGGCGGGAATTCGGCTGCCGCAGCGCGCAACTGGGCCACCCCGGTCGTCTGTCGTGCGATCGCGACGTCGTCGGTCAACCCCTCCTCGAAGAGGACGTTCAACATCGACAGCAGCAGCCAGGCGTCGGTGTCGGGCCGCACGGCAACGTGCTCGTAGCTACGCGCGGTCTCGGTGCGTCGGGGGTCGACCACCACCACTCGTCCGCCGCGCGCGACGATGCCCGCGAGGTCGTCCTTGATGCGCGGACTTCGCAACGCGCTGGCGTGCGAGACAAGTGGATTGGCCCCCAGCATCAGCAGGAAGTCGGTCCGGGGAAGATCGGGGAATGGCAGTTGACTGATGGTGCCGTACAGCAGCCGGCTCGCGACGAACCGGCTGCTGATGTCCTGGGAGCCAGGCGAATACTGGTGTGGCGAGTTCAGTCGCTTCATGAACAACCCGTGCCACAGACTGGTCGCGTAGCCGAACGCCGCCGGGTTGCCGAGGTAGTGGGCGACGGCGCCGCCGCCATGGTGGTCCACGATGCGACGCAGCCGCGCCGAGATGTCGGCCAGCGCGTCATCCCAACCGACTTCGTCGAACCCTCCGTCCGGGCGCCGGCGCAGCGGAGTCAGCACTCGGTCGGGGTCGTTCTGCACGTCCGCCATGGCGATGCCCTTGGGACAGACACGGCCGCGGGACAACGGGTTGTCGTCGTCGGGCCGCAACTTCACCAGGCGTCCGTCCTCTACGGTGGCGATGACGCCGCACAGGGCCTCGCAGATCCGGCAGTACGTCACGTGCTGTTCGGTCGTCATCGCCGATTCCTCGTCCCTGTTGCCACCCACTGAAGGTAAGGCTTCGGCACCGTCCCGGAGATGGAATGCGGATGCGGCTAGGGCTTCCGTTTGTCGGCGATCGCAGCGGTGGGGGTCCGCGACTTGGGGCCTGGGCAAAGCCGCTGGACACCTCCACGGAACTTGGGTGGTGAGTCCGGCTCCCAGATTGACCACGGGGCCAGTTCAACGGCGGCGTGGATGCCTGAATTCGGTACAGTCGAAATCGTTATGGCAATCAAGCGCGGTGTTCGAGGAGTGGCGCTGATGCTCGTCGTCTTGGTGGTGAGCACCGCCCTCGGATCAGCTACTGCCATGGCGGCCGAACTGAGTGACTATCGCTGGGAGAGTCGTCCGCTACTGGTGTTCGCGCCGAAGGCCAGCGATCCCCGACTCGTCGAGACGCTGAACCGGATCGAGGCCACTCGATGCGACTTCACCGGTCGTGACATGGTGCTCGGAGTGGTGGTCGCCGAGGGCGACAGCACCCTCGACGGTCACGCCGTCAAGGCCGACGAGTCACGGCGGCTGACGGACCAGTTTGCAATCGGAGACAACGCGTTCAGCGTCGTGCTGATCGGCAAGGACGGCGGCGAGAAGTTCCGCGTCGACGAGGTTCCCGATCTTCAGAGGATCTACGCCGTGGTCGACGGCATGCCCATGAGAAGCCGTGAGATGGGTGCCGATCCCGGTTCGTGTTGACGGCGAGGTGTGACATTCAGCCGCTTCCGAGCCCATAGCGCTGGTCTTCTCGTTCACGTCGGATCACCCGAACGGTCCCGCCGTCGGGCGAGGAGCGGGTTCCAGATCTGGTTGACCGACGGATGCGGCGCGACGACGTGACGGAGTGTCTCGATCGGTACCTTCGCGACGACGGCGAGGGTGGCCGCTTGGGCGAGTTCCGCGAACTCGGGTCCGACGAAGGTGGCGCCGAGCAGGGTGTCCGTGTCGGCGTCGATGACCAGTTTCGCCCAGCCGTCGAAGCCGTCGCGAAAGATGGCGAGGTCGGGTACGGCTTCCGGGTAGCGCGCGGTGGCCGTCGTGACGGTGAATCCGTCTGCGCGAGCCTCGCTTTCGGTTCGGCCCACTTCGACGACTTGAGGGTCGGTGTAGACGACCTGTGGGAGGTTGTGTGGGTCGCGGGCGACGAGTTCGTCGGCGCCTAGCTGGCGACCTCGTGCGCGAGCGGCGATGATGTCGGCGACCACGACCGCGTGATATTGCGACAGATGCGAGAGAAGCGCACGCCCGGTGGTGTCGCCCATCGCGTACAGCCAGGTGCCGTCCACACCGAGTGCCTGCAAATGGTCGTCGACGGCGACGAACTCTCCTGCACGCAGCCCGACGGTTTCCAAGCCGAGGGAATCGGTGTTGACTGTCCGTCCCGCGGCTAAGACGACTTCGTCGACCTCGATGGTCTCGTCGCCGACGGTGACGCTGACGGCGCCGCCCGCGACCGGTCTGGTGACATCAGATGGGTAAGCCTGGAAGCGGAGGTCTACTCCCCTGCGCCGCAACGACTCTGTGACCATCTCGCTGGCGACGGTCTCGCAGTTGCGAAGCAGGGTGCCGCCGCGGGCGAGCAGTGTGACCTTGGAACCCAGGCCGGCCAGGATGGTGGCAAATTCGACGCCGACGACGCCGCCACCGATGATCAAGGTTCGTGGTGGCACGTGGGTCATGGTCGCGAGGTCGCGGTTGGTCCAGGGGCGCGCCTCGGCCAGTCCCGGTACGTCCGGGATGGTCGGACGGGTACCGGTGGCGAGCACGACCGCCTGCCGCGCTCGGACGGTGTCTTCGCGACCGTCGGGGTGGGTGACAGTGACCTCCCCGGGGCCGGCCAGTCGGCCGTGGGCGTGGATCACCGTCAGGCCGCTCTGCTGCATTCCAGCGGTGGCGCCGTCGTCGTTGAGATGGTCGACGATGGCGTCGCGCTTGGCGAAGACGGCGGCGACGTCGAGCTGGCCAAGCCCCACGGCTTCCCGCACGCCGGGAACGGCCTTCGCCAGGGCCAGCACTTCGATCGGGCGCAGCAGCGACTTGGTCGGATTGCATGCCCAGTAATGGCATTCACCGCCGATGAGGCGTTCCTCGACGAGAGCCACCTCAAGCCCTTCGGCGATGAGGTACGCCGCCGCTGAGGCGCCGCCGGGGCCGCCGCCGATGACGACTACGTCGAATTCCGAATCTTGGTTCATGTCAGCCTGTTTCTTTGTCGGTTGGTGCTTCAGCGGTGTGGATGGACACTTCGGAACGCAGGGTGCGATGCACCGGGCATCGGTCGGCGATCTCGAGCAGCTTGGCGCGTTGGTCGGCGTCGAGCGGGCCGATGAGGGTGATGTCGCGTTCGATCCGGTCGACCATCCCCGTGGCGGTCTCGCATTCGGCGCAGTCCTTGGCGTGGATGCGAAAGTGGCGGGAATCGACGACGATGCGTTCGAGCGGCCACTGCTTCCGATCGGCGTACATCCGCACCGTCATCGACGTACAGGCGCCGAGCGCGGCCAGGAGCAAGTCGTATGGCGTCGGGCCGGCGTCATCGCCGACGGGTCGGGGTTCGTCCGCGGTCAGCCGATGCCGGCGCGTGCTGATCCGCTGGGTGAGTCTGCCGGGTCCGCTCTCCGCCACCCGCACGGCGCCCTCGGCCGGGTTATCAGTGTTCGGATCGGCGGACGTCGTGGGGTTCGCCACGTACCTGCTCGCCCATGCGGCGAGGACGCTCGCCGCATACTCGGCGTCGGCCCGATCGCTGAGAAGGTGGTCGGCGCCGTCGAGGGTGATGAACGACTTCGGATGCCGCGCGGTGTCGAAGATGACCCGCGCGTTGTCCACCGACACCACCTGGTCAATCGGGGAATGCATGACGAGCAGCGCGGCGTCGAGGGTGGAGATGCGCTCGCGCTGCGGTTGCATCGCGATGTCGTCGAGAAATTCGCGGCGCACCCGAAACGGCCGCCCCCCGATCGACACCGTGGCTTCGCCGGCGTCGACGACGGGTAGCGCGTCGCCCAGCAGTCCGGTGACGTGGGAGGGGTCGGCCGGTGCACCGATGGTGACGACCGCGCGGACCTCGGGGATGCGCTGCGCGGCTGCCAAGACTGCCGCCCCGCCCAGCGAATGCCCGATCAGCACCGCGGGGGCACTGAACTGGTCGCGGAGATGGTCCGCGGCGAAGACCAAGTCCTCGACGTTGGAACTGAAGCCGGTCGCGGCGAAGTCACCCTCGGACTCCCCCAAGCCGGTGAAGTCGAATCTCAGTACCGCGAATCCCTGATTCGCCAGTGCTCGTGAAATCCGTCCTGCCGCAACGTTGTCCTTGCCGCAGGTGAAGCAGTGCGCGAACAGTGCCCAGGCTCTCGGGGCGTCACTCGGCATCTCCAGCTTGCCTGCCAACTTGCCGCTACTGCCACCGAAGACCGTTCTGGTTGAGGTGCTCAACTGCCCGGCGGTCATCGGCTCGGCGATTCCGAGCGCAGCGTCCGCACGGCGTCACCCAGCGTCCAGAGCGCCACTGCGAGCAACTTCGCCACCGGGGCCACCCGAGAGGCGTTGGGTGGGCAATACAGGCGAGACGTGCGATTGTCCAAGGACATTGACGTTCCTTTTATCGACGGGTTGACCGCTTACGTAAAAGGAGTGCTTCCGGTGGGGCGTGGCGTTACACGACGGCGTCGACCGGTCGACTTTCGTGCTGCGAATCGTCTTGACGAGCAGATCGTCGTTGTCTAGAGCGAGAAACGCCCGGCGAAGCCGCGCAGCGGCAGGTCGGCGCTGGTGATGATGCCGGGTGCTGCGGCGACGACGGACTTGATCGCGTGGAGCGCCGGCATCCCCGTGACGGTCATCCCGATGGAGGCAAAGTTGTCGGGGTTGGACAGGTCGACGCCGGGCTTGGGGAAGATCATGTGCTTGTTGTAGATGCAGGGGTCGCCCTTGATCTGAGTGATGTAGCAGCCCTTGATGTCCCACCCGGGATCGGTGTGCGGGGTCATCTGCCACTCCAGGTGCGTCTCCACCCGCGGGACGCCGTCGACGATGCCTTGGTACTTGATGTAGTTGCCGCCGAGTGATCCCTTGGGCAGCTGGTACCAGCCCAGGTCGACGTCCTTGGTGCAGGCCCCGAGCTCGGCGCTGAACTTCACCTCATCCAACGTCAGGCCGAAGCAGTCGGCCATCATGTAGACGCTGTCGGCGAACACCCGGGTGTACTTCTCCAACTTGCCGGGGATTTCGGGATCGTCGACGGGTTGACCGTAGCCGACCTCGATCCAGGTGTCCTTGCTGTGATGGCAGGACACGTCGACGGACTCGATGGTGGTGACGTTCTCGATCTCGGCGACGTCGGCCGAACAGACAACACCCAGGATCTGGTTCAGTCCGGGGTTCATGCCGGTTCCATAGAACGTGGAACCGCCCTTCTCGCAAGCCTCTTGGAGCAGTTGACTGACCGGCTTTCCCGAGGCATGCGGATGGTTGCGGTCGCGGTGCCAGCCGGTGATCCAGTCGGCCGTGGTGACGACGTTGATGCCGGCTTCGAGGACCGTGACGTAGAGGTCCTCGTCGGGGAACACGCCGTGGAAGGTCAGCACGTCCGGCTTGGCGGCGATGATCTCCTCGACCGTGCCGGTGGCGGTCACGCCGTTGGGCGCCAGGCCGGCGAGTTCTCCGGCGTCTCTTCCGATCTTGTCGGGTGAATAGCAATGCACGCCAATGAGTTCGAGGTCCGGCTGATCGGCGATGCGCTTGATCATCTCGGAGCCGACGTTGCCGGTCGCGACCTGAAAAACCTTGATGGTCATGGACAGCCCTTCTGAAGAGGTCGTGGTCGGTCAGTGTGCGGATGAGCGGGCGGCAAGATCTGCGGCGCTGCCGCCCTTGCCGTCGGGATAGAACTTCAACGCCCACTTGCGGATTGCGGTGAAACCCTTGAGTTCTGAGCTCGCCAGAGCCGGCGGATCGGAGTAGCGCTGGTGGGCCCAGATGTGGACGTCCTGGCTGAACTGCCGGATCACCTCCGCGCCGAATTCGGTCGCCTTGCGTTCGGCACGCACCGGGTCCTTGGCGGAGTCCGCGGGTGGGCGGCCGATGTAGACCATGAACCGCACGTCGGAGGTGGAGTCGTCGACCGGGGTGATCGCCGAGATGGTGCGGTTGTCGATCATCCCCCAGCTCTTGGTGACCGCGATCCCAAGCCCGCCGTTGATGGCCTCGACACCACTGTTGACGTCCTCGATCTTCTGACCGTCGTCGCCTTCGAAGGTGATCGTGAAGTCGACGTAGGACACCGGGTCGTCGAAGTCGTGACGCGTGAAGACGGGCACGATCGGGGTCTGGTGCACGTACTTGAAGTGCGCGAAGTCCACGCCGTTCTCCAGCACGTACTGCGGGTGCATCTCCAGGCCCTGCTGGAAGAGCCGCTGCTGCGGGTAGTAGTCCGCCTCGCTGCGTCCGTCGCCGAAATCGGCGAAGACGTCCGGCGCCTCGAAGAACGGCTCGCGGTTCTCGATGTCGTGCCAGATGTAGACCGACCCGTTGCGCTCGGTCACCGGATAGGTCTTGATGCGACGGCCTCGGTTGGGCCGGTCCTCGTAGGGGATACACACGTTGCGCCCCTGCTGATTCCACTGCCAGCCGTGGAAGGGGCACTGCAAGATCTCGCCGTGGACGGTGCCGCCGAATCCGAGGTGCGCGCCGAGGTGCTCGCAGTAGGCGTTCATCACGGTGACCTGACCGGACTCCGAGCGCCAAGCGATCATTTCCTGGTCGAAGTACTTCATCGTGCGGACGTCGCCGATGCCGACCTCGTCGGACCAGGCGACCTGGAACCAGCCCGTCGGTTTCATGGAAAGGGGCGGCTTGGCCATGCGGCGAAGCATAGAGCAGTCAATGAAACATTCATAGTGGTTTCGACGAAAAGTGTGCCCGACGCGTTACCCTCGCAGAATGACCGATGTAGCCGACGCGTCATCGCCACCCCGGCGCCCCAATCGGCGCGGCCAGGCCACTCGCGAGAACATGCTGGAGGCCGCCCTGAAGTCGCTGGCCTCGGGTGACCCGGGGTCGGTGTCGGCCAACCGGATCGCCAAGGACATCGGAGCCACGTGGGGCGCGGTTCAGTACCAATTCGGCGACACGGACGGCTTCTGGGCCGCCGTGCTGCACCGAACCGCCGAGCGCCGCGCGGAGGTGTTCGCCGCCGTCGGCGGAGACGACCCCCTGGGCGACCGGGTCGCCAGCATCGTCGATACCCTGTACGAGGGTCTGGCCGCCCCGGATTCTCGGGCCATCGAAAACCTGCGGGCGGCGCTGCCTCGGGACCCCTCCGAACTGGAGCGCCTGTACCCGCAAACCGCCGCGGAACTGTATTCGTGGGGGCAATCGTGGTTGGCCATCTGCCGCAACGCATTTGCCGATCTTGACGTCGACCCGGAACGCATCCGCGAGGTGGCCGCGTTGATTCCCGGCGCCATGCGCGGCCTCGTGTCGGAGCGCCAACTCGGCTCCTACGCCGACCTCGACGTCGCACGCAGGGGTTTGACCAATGCGTTGGTCGCTTACTTGCAGGCGCCTCCGTAGGGTCTAACGGGCGCGCTTGACGCGGGCCTCGTCCCAGACGGGTTCGGTGGTCTCGCGGACGCTGCCGTCGGCGCCGAACACCAGGAAGCGATCGAAGGTGCGGGCGAACCAGCGGTCGTGGGTGACCGCCAACACCGTGCCCTGGTAGAGCTCGAGGCCTTCCTGCAGGGCCTCGGCGGACTCCAAGTCGAGGTTGTCGGTGGGCTCGTCGAGCAGCAGCGCGGTCGCACCCTGTAGCTCCAGCAGCAGAATCTGGAAGCGCGCCTGCTGGCCGCCCGAGAGCTTGCCAAAGGGCTGGTCGCCGCGCTGTTCCAACTCGTAGCGGCGCAACGCACTCATCGCGCCACCTCGGCCCTTGGCGTGCACCTCCCACAGGATGTCGACCAAGGTCCGCTTCTCCAGCTCGGGGTGGGCGTGCGTTTGGGCGAAGAACCCGGGAACGACGCGCGCGCCGAGCTTCCACGTGCCGGTATGGGCGACGTCCTCGCCGGCCAGCAGCCGCAGGAAGTGCGACTTCCCCGAGCCGTTGGAGCCGAGCACCGCGACCCGCTCACCGTAGAAGACCTCCAGGCTGAAGGGGTCCATCAGCCCGGTCAGTCCCAAGTCCTGGCAGGTGACGGCGCGCAGGCCGGTGCGACCGCCGCGCAGCCGCATCTTGATGTCCTGCTTGCGGGGTGGCTCCGGCGGCGGCCCGGCCTCCTCGAACATCCGCAGCCGGGTTTGGGCCGCGGCGTACCGGGACGCCATCGCGTCGCTGCGCCCGGCGTACCCCCGCATGTCCAGGACGAGTTTCTTCAATTGGGCGTGCTTCTCGTCCCACCGCCGGCGCAGCTCGTCGAACCGCTCGAACCGTCGCTCCCGCGCCTCGTGGAAGGACGCGAATCCGCCGCCGTGGACCCAGACGTCCGACCCGCTGGGCGTCGGCTCGACGCTGACGATCGCGTCGGCGGCCACCGACAGCAGCTCTCGGTCGTGCGAGACGAAGAGCACCGTCTTGGTGGTTCTCTTCAGTTCCTCCTCAAGCCAGCGCTTGCCCGGTACGTCCAGGTAGTTGTCCGGCTCGTCGAGCAGCAGCACCTCGTCGGGGCCGCGAAGTAGCGCCTCCAGCACGAGGCGCTTCTGCTCGCCGCCGGACAGGGTTCCCACCTGCCGCCACTGACACTTGTCGTAGGGCATGCCGAGGGCGGCCACCGTGCAGACGTCCCAGAGGTTCTCCGAGTCGTAGCCGCCTGCGTCACCCCAGTCGCTCAGCGCCTGTGCGTATGCCATCTGCGCGGCCTCGTCGTCGCGTGTCATGATCGCCAACTCCGCGGCGTCGACCGCTTTGGCTGCTGCCACGACGGACGGGCGAGCCACCGCGACGAGCAGGTCGCGGACCGTCCGGTCGTCACGCACGGAACCGATGAACTGCGGCATGACCCCGAGGCCACCGCTGGTGGTGATCGTGCCCTCGTCGGGCTGTAGCTCCCCGACCACCAGACGCATCAGCGTGGACTTTCCGGCTCCGTTCGGCCCGACCAGGGCCATGGTCGCGCCCTGCTCCACCCGGAAACTCGCATCCGCCAACAACAGCCGCCCATCGGGCAGGTAGTAGTCAACGTGCGCGACCTCCAGGTGACCCATCGTCCCATCGTTGCCTACGCGCCGGTTTGACGAACGGCGGCCTCGAGGATGCGAAACGGCAAAGAGCAATACCGCTCAACCGCAACGGATTCGGTTGCTCAGGGCTCCTCGACGATGTCGCGGCGGTAGCGCCGTGCGGCAAGCGCGTAACAGCCGATCGCCACCAGCTGCATGGTCGGCACCAGGATCAGCAGTGCCCGGCCCAGTGCCTGCGGGCCCAGCTCTGCGGTCAGGGAATCGCTGACGACACCGGTCAGGAACGGTCCGACCGCGCCGAGCGTCGCGTTGAAGAACAGGAAGATGGCCGACGCCGTCGCGCGCTGCTCGGGAAGCACGAGGCGCTGGATCGCCGCGATGGACGGCGCCAGATATGCGGTGCCGATGACATAGGCCAGTGCCAGCAGCCACACGCACGCCGTGCGGCTCTCGACGACGAACGCCAACACTGAAGCCGGCAGCAGGGCCGCGATCAGGATGACCACGATCCACAGCAGCCAGCGCGGGTCGCGGGTCGCCAGCCGGTCGGCGATCCGTCCGACGACGAGTAGCCCCAGAACTCCGAGAAAACCGGTGGCCAAGCCGTACTCGATACCGACCTCGCCGAGCGACATGCCTCGGGTGCGCATCAGGAACGCGGGCGCGAAGGTGGTCAGCGAATAGCCGGCCGCCGACACCAGTGCGGTGCCGGCCACCATGGCCAGGAAGCTGGGTTTGCGCAGCAGATCCCACCAGTTCAGCGCCGCGGAGCGCTCCCGCACGGGCGGGGTGGGTAGGCGCTGACGGCTGCCCACCACCCACAGCACCAGGGGTGCCAGCAGCACGCTGATTCCGCCCATCACCACGAAAGCCGCCCGCCAGCCCAAGCTTTGGGCCAGCAGGCCGCCGCCGAGCAGGCTGGCGGCACTGGCCAGCGGGATGGACATGGTGATGACCGCCAGCGGCGCCGACCGCTTCTCCGGGACGAAGTTGCGCGCCACGTAGGCGTGCGCCGCCGGTGTGCTGCCCGCCTCGCCAACGGCCACGCCGACGCGGGTCAGCGCGAGCTGTAGGCCGGATTGAACCGCGCCGCCCAGCATCGTCATCGCACCCCACAACGTCAGGCAGGTGGCGATGACAGCGCCGAAGATGCCACGGTCGGCAACACGGGCGATCACGATGCCCAACACGGCGTAGACGATGAGGAACCCGAACCCGTTGATGACGCCGATTGCAGTGTCGGACAACGCCAATTCCCGCTTGATGGGCTCGGCCAGCACGCCCGGCAGGAAGCGGTCGACGTAGTTGAGGGTGCCGACGAGAGCGAGCACCGCGACGGCGGCCCACGCGCGAGTCGGCCCGTGGGTGGACAGGGGCTCAAGCGCAGCGGCGTCCCGCGGTGTCGACATCGTTCTCCTCCGTGATTCGATGCCGAGCAGCTTGACAGACGGCCTCGAACTTTAGCGGGGCACCTGAGTCGGGTGAGTCAGTGCACCAGCTTGAGGCCGACCACGCCTCCGATGATCATCACCAAGAACGCCGCCTTGAGAAGTGACGCCGGCTCGTCCCCCGTCGCCATCGCGTAGACCACGGTGAGGACCGCCCCGATACCGACCCAGACGGCGTACGCGGTCCCGACCGGCAGGTCCCGCATCGCGTGGGCCAATCCAGCCATGCTGGCGACGAGCGCCACCACGAACACCACACTTGGCGACAGCTTGCTGAAACCCTCGGACTTGCCGAGGGCAGTTGCCCATACGGCCTCCAAGACACCCGATATGACCAGAACGATCCAGGACACGAGGAACTCCCTGGGCCGTCTTGTCGCGCACCGGGTACGGCACCCCTCGTCCGGAAGCCTTCGTCGAGGCTCTACTTCGAACATGTCACATCCACGCGCGAGTGGCAAAGGTCCGACGGCGGGCGCGGGAGTGCGCAGCCAGGTGGCCAACCGAAATCGCCGGGGCCGATGGCCGAGAGCGGCTCGCGCAGGTAATCATGGACGGGGAGTGCAGGCCGAGAAGCCAGCCAAGCAGCCACAGACCCGAAGGATCGACAACATGCCGTCCCCCAAGATTGGGCGTTTCGCCTTCGGTCTGCCCATCGTGGCCGCCGCCGCGGCCATGACCGTGAGCGCATCGGTGGATCCGATCATGGCGAACGCGGAGACCCCCAAGCAGGTCATCATGGTGAGCACGCCGTCGGCGTCGTCCCAGACCGGGAGCCTCACCGCCTACGAGCGCGAGGGCGACACCTGGAAGGCCGTGATAGGGCCGACGCCTGCGATGCTCGGCGAACTGGGCGTCGGATCACCAGAAGATGACGTATTCCGCACGCCGACAGGCACGTTCCCGCTCGGCCAGTCCTTCGGCCGCCAACCGAATCCCGGAACCCGCATGCCGTACTTCCAAACTACTGACGAGGATTGGTGGGACGAGGACGTAGATTCGCCGACCTACAACACCCACGTCCACGCGGCCGAGATCGACTCCGAGGACGCGGAGAATCTCTACGACTCCGGAATGATGTACGACTACGCGGTGCTCGTCGACCACAACCCCCAGCGCATCCCCGGCCACTCGGCGGGCATCTTCCTCCACGTCAGCGACGGAAACCCCACCTGGGGATGTGTGGCAATTGCACGGGAACAGATGCGGTCGGTACTCGAGTGGCTAGATCCGACCGCGGATCCGCAGATCACCATCGGCATCGGTTCGGACGGACCCCCTGCCGCATAAGCGAGACCTTGGTCTGCCGCATTTCAGAGAGTGATTGCCCTCCGATTCTAGAGATCGCGGCGTGGCGCGGGACGAAGGTCCTGACGGGCCGCCAGACGATTCCTACTAACCCCGAGAGCGAGCCAACGCCAGCAGTTGACCTTGCCCGCCGGACAGCCACACCGTGCTGACCGCGCGGTCATGGTCGAGGCGGACGTCGTCGGCGAAACGCGCGAACCCCGGTCGAGCTAAGCCTCGTCTGGCGTTGAACTCGAGTAGTCCCAAGACGACGTTCTCACCGGTGTCACGCGGATGTAGGCGGCACCCGGTCTGGGTTCGGTGGGCCATTCGGACTCTGGCACGCCCCGCCTCCGGGCACCTTCTCTCGCGAGCTCGACTGCTTCGCTTCGTTCGCGAACGATGCGGGCGTGACCTTGGATCATCACGCCCCGGATGTCGGCCATGCTCGAGCCGTCCTCCAGCATGATGCTCACGTTCGGGTTGCTCTCGACGTTGGCAACCTTGCGTGTCCCGTCCCGCACACCCATGACGATGTCGCGGCCAAGGCGGAAGTAACCCAGGGGCACCGTGTGCGGAAAGCCATCCTCGTCGACGGTGCTCAGTGCCGCCCACCCCGGTCGGCTGTCGAGAAACGCCTCAATTTGTTCGTCACTCATTCTTCGTGGCATGCCGAGAGGTTAACAAGGGCGAAATCGGCTTTGGGCGAGGCAGTTCGGCCGAAGCCACCTCGTCACCCGTGCTCATTCGCCGTGAAGGGATGCGCGCGAGCACCGGTGCCAAATGGTCTGCGTGTTCACCATTGCGCTCGGTAGCGATGGGGCCGGGCGGGCCAGCACCTCGGTGGCTTGCGCAGCCAGCTGCTCCCGTTGGCCCGGGGCGACGGCTGCCAACCACGGCTGGCGGCGTCCACAGCTCGGCCGCTCGCAGACGATCGACGGCAGACCGTGCCCTTCCCGCTCGGCGATCAGGGTGCAAGAGTAAGGAGCGGTAAGCACTGGTTTCCACTCAGTGAAAGGCACGTGGACGATGGCGGGCAATACCTCCACGCCGGGGGCAACAGTCGCGTCCCGGCTGCTGGCCGTGATCGGCGCCTTCGACGACCACCACCGCAGCCTGGCCCTCACCGATCTCGCCCAGCGGGCCGCGCTGCCCCTGCCCACGGCGCATCGGCTGGCGGCGGAGCTGGTCGCAGGCGGCGCGCTTCGACGCCGCGATGACGGCCGCTACGTCATCGGCAGATTGCTCTGGGACGCAGGCCTTCTCGCGCCCGTCGAGGGCCGCTTGCGCGAGGTGGCCGAACCGTTCATGCACGACATCTACGCCGCCACGCTGGCCACCGTCCACCTCGCGGTCCGCGACGGAGACGAGATCCTGTACCTGGAACGGATGATGGGCCGGACGTCGGTCCCCATCGTCAGCACCGTCGGCACCAAGTTACCGATGCACTGCACCGGCGTCGGCAAGGTACTGCTCGCCCATGCACCCCCGGACGTCCTGCGGGGCGTCTTGACGCGTCTGACGCGCGTCACCCCGTACACGATCACCTCACCCGCTGCGCTGACCGCGCAGTTAGAACGCGTCCACCGCGACGGGATGGCCACGACCACAGAGGAGATGACGCTGGGTGCATGCTCGCTGGCGGTCCCAGTCATCCAATCCTCAGACCATGCCGTGGTCGCGGCGATCGGCGTGGTCGTGCCCAGCCTCAAGCGGGACCGCCAACGTCTACTGGGCGCCCTTCAGGTCGCAGCCCGCGGCATCGGCCGGGCGCTGTAGGCGCTCGCGGTCCTTCAGGAGACGCCGGAGGATCTTGCCAGTCGGCGACTTGGGGATTGTCTCTACGGCCTCGATGCTGCGGATCTTCTTGTAGGGCGCCACCCGTTGGGCCACGTAGGCGATGACTTCGTCGAGGTCCGCGTTCGGGCTGCTTAGTACGACGAACGCCTTGGGCACTTCACCGGCGGTCGGATCGGGTACGGGCACGACGGCTGCGTCTGTCACGTTGGGGTGAGTCAGCAATACCGCTTCCAGTTCCGCCGGCGCCACTTGGTAACCCTTGTACTTGATGAGTTCCTTGAGCCGGTCCTCAATCCAGTACTGGCCGCCGGCGTCGATGCGGACCAGGTCGCCGGTGCGTAGCCACCCATCGGTGATGGCGTCGGCCGTCGCGGCGCCATCGTCGAGATACCCGGCCATCACCTGTGGCCCGCGGATGAGCAATTCTCCGGCGCAACCGGGTCCGACATCGGTGTCGGTGCCCGGCGCGACGAGACGGGCCTCGGTGTTGGGCAACAACGTCCCGACGCATCCTGACGGTGTGTCGGCCGCGGCGTCGTCGGCCACGATGTGGGTGCCGGGTGAGGCCTCGGTCATTCCGTAGCCTTGCCGAATTCTGCACCCCAGTCGTTGCTCGACCCGGGTCACCACATCGGTGTCGAGAGGAGCGGCGCCGCAGATTCCATATCGCAGGCTTGTTGTCGAGTATCGCTGCGCGAGTTCACTCTTGGCGATGGACAGGAGCATCGGCGGAGCGAAGAAGGCGCGTGTGACACGGTGCCGGGCGACGGCGCCCAAGAACCGTTCTCTGTCGAATCGGGCCTGGGTGACGATCGTCGCGCCGGCGAGCAGGCTCGAGTTGAGGATGACGGTGAAACCGTAGATGTGGAAGAACGGCAGCACGGCGAGGACGACATCGTCGGACTGGATCCGCCAACCCTGCCGCATTTGGACGAGGTTGGCCACCACGTTGCGGTGCGTCAACCGCACGCCCTTGGGAACGCCGGTGGTGCCGCTGGAGAACGGCAGCACCGCAACCGTGTTCACTGGGTCGACGTGGCCGGACGGTTCGACCACGGGTCTGTCGACGGTCGGATCGAGCCAGCCCGCGTCGGGTCCGGTCATGACCAGAACGTGTCTGATTCGGGCCCTCTTGGCCGCCTGCACGGCGCGCGGCTCCGCCTCAGCCGAGGTCACCAGGACACTGGCGTGGGCCGCATTCAGTTGAGCGGCAACCTCATCGGCGGTGTACATCGGGTTGATGGGCGTGATCGCGGCGCCCGCTGACAACACTGCATGTGCGACAACGGCGAAGCGGGGTTGATTGTGGCTCATTACGGCCACGACGTCACCGGGGTGCACACCGATCTTGGTGAGGTAATCGGCTCCAGCATGCACACGGTCGTGCAGTTCCCGATAGGTCAGAGTCTCTGCGGTGTCACCGTCGACCAAAGCGACCTTGTCGCCGAAGCGGCGGGCAGCGGCGCCCATGACGAAGTCGTGCAGAGCCACGTCGGGGATATCGACGTCGGGATGAGGACTACGGAACACCATGGCATCTCCGGACGTGGGTTAGCGGTAGAAGCGGAAGACCAGCTCGGCGATGCAGGCCGGCTTGTCGCCGTTCTCGACGTCGACGCGCACACCGGAGGTCAACTGCAGGCCATCGCCGGCGACTCGCTGGACGTCGGTAAGTGTCGCGGTGGCACGGATTCTCGCGTCGACGCGGACGGGCGACGGAAAGCGGACCTTGTTCAGTCCATAGTTGACCTTCGTGCTCACCCCGTCGACATCGAGCAGCTCGCTCCACAGCGGGATGACCAGCGATAGCGTCAGGTATCCGTGGGCGATGGGCCCGCCGAAGGGTCCGGTCTTGGCACGTTCGGGGTCGACGTGGATCCACTGATGATCCTCGGTGGCGTCGGCGAAGGTGTTGATGCGGTCTTGGCTCACCGTGAGCCATTGGCTGGATCCAAGGTCGGTTCCCGAGAGTGTCGCCAGTTCGTCGAACGTCGTGGTGATCATGTGGTTGTCCCTTCGGGCGCGAGGTTGAGGACTCGTACTGCGTTGTCCTTGAGAATCTTTGGGATGACGTGTGGTTTCATGTCCAGCTGCGCGAAGTCGGCGAGCCAGCGGTCCGGCGTGATCATCGGATAGTCCGATCCGAACAGCACCTTGTCGGCCAGCAACGTATTCGCATAGCGAATCAGTTGGGGCGGAAAGTATTTCGGTGACCACCCAGACAGGTCGATGTAGACGTTGGGCTTATGGGTCGCGACCGCCAACGCTTCGTCCTGCCACGGAAACGACGGGTGCGCCATGATGATGCACAGATCGGGGAACCGCACTGCCACCTCATCGAGCAGCATTGGATTCGACAGCCCGAGCCGGACGCCACCCCCGCCTCGCATGTTCGCACCGATACCGGTTTGACCGGTGTGGAACAACACCGGGATCCCGCACTCCTGGGCCACCTCCAGCAGCAGATAGGCGCTGCCGTCGTCGGGAGCGAAGTTCTGGATGCTGGGGTGCAGTTTGAGTCCGCGCACCCCGTGGTCGGATACCAGGCTTCGTAGTCGCCGGGCACCGGCCCTGCCCTTGGCCGGGTCGATGCTCGCAAACGGGATCAAGACATCGGGATGTCCGGCCGCGGCGTCGGCGATCTCCTCATTCGACAGCGCCTGATGTCCGGTGAATGCTTCGACGTCGACGCTGAACAAGACCGCACCGATGCGGCGCTTTCGGTAGTAGTCGGCGATCTCGTCGATACTCGACTTGTGCTGATCGGCACCGAAGTAGGCAGTTGACGCCGCCACGAAGTCGTCGGGCAACGCCAAGTGCCCCTGGCAGTCGACTTCGACGTGAACGTGGACGTCGATGGCATCTAAGGCGTTGATATCCATGACCATTCAGATCGTGGCCGGTTCGGGGAGTTGCTCACCCACGGATTGCACGTGGCCCGCGAAGATTGTCGGCCACGCCTCGGCGATCGCGTCGGGGCTCCAGCCGCCGTCGGCGTAGGCGGCGACGATCTGCTCGGGGTGCGACCACAGCGCAAGCCGGTCGCCTCCAATGCCGATCGCCTGCCCGGTGATCTCGGCAGCGGCGTCGGAGGCCAGGAACGCCACCAGGCCTGCGGCATCCTCAGGGGTGCCGAATCCGAGCGCGCGTCGGGCAAACGGCGGCATCGGTTCCCCGCTACGCAGGGCATCGACATACGGCTTGAGCGCGGGAATCGTCTCGGTCATGGCGGTCGCGGCGACCGGCACGACGGCGTTGACGGTGATCTCCGCCCGGGAGAGTTCCATCGCCCAGGTACGCGCCAATCCGACGACCGCGGCCTTGGCCGCCGAATAGTTGGTCTGCCCGAAGTTGCCTCGCTGTCCGGCCGGTGAGCCGACCAGGATCAATCTGCCGCCGTGGCCCTGTTCACGCATGCGGATCGCTGCGGCCCGGGCGCAGACGAACGTGCCTCGCAGATGGACGCCGATCACCGTGTCGAATTCGTCGTCGGTCATCTTCCACAGCACCTTGTCGCGGAGCACTCCTGCGTTGCTGACCAGAATGTCGAGGCGGCCGAACGCATCTACCGCGCAGTCGACGAGGCTCTGCGCTGCCTCGCTGGTGCCGACAGCGACGACCTGCGCGACCGCGGTGCCGCCCGCGGCGGTGATCGCCTGCACCGCGGCCTCGGCCACACCGGCGTCGACGTCGTTCACCACGACCTGCGCGCCCACGCTCGCCAACTGTTTGGCGTAGGCCAGACCGAGCCCTCGCCCGCTCCCGGTCACGATCGCGACCTTGCCTGTCAAGTTCATCTGCTTCATCCTTCCGATTGAACCAAAAGGATGTGATCATCAATCGTTGTAAATGTCAATCATTATGATCTGCAATCAAGGACGTTCGCGACGCTGCCGTGAGAGACTGCCCGCAGCAGAGAGGAAGTTCCGCCATCGCCGCCACACGCCGTAACCCTCCCAGCGCACCAGCACTGTCGCGAGATCCCGGCTTCCTGCTCGCCAGGGCTGGGGGGCGGGCGATTCGCGGATTCAACCGCGCGCTGGACGAGCTGGGACTGCGCAGTCGGCACTACACCGTGCTGGTGGCGGTCAACGAGCGCGGCGGCCTTGCTCAACGTGAACTCAGTGAGATCCTCGACGTCGATCCCAGTGCTGTCGTGGCCATCGTCGACGACCTGCAAGGTGCTGGACACGTGACGCGGGCCGCGCACCCAGATGACCGGCGAACCAAGATGGTGGTCTTGACCGATACCGGGCGCCTTCTACTCGCCGAGCTCGCACCGCTCTCGACGGCCGTGGACGAACAAATCCTGGCCGCCCTCGACCCAGACGAACGGGATCAGTTCATCGACATGCTGCGCCGCGTTGCGGGGTTGACGTAACTGGCTGCACCCGATCCGATCAGTCGGCCGTCCCGACATAGTCGGCAAGATGCAGCGCGAGTTCGAGCGCCTGTCGGCGGTCGCCGACGGATCGACCGAGCAAACGCTCGGCTTGCTCGATCCGGTACCGAATGGTGTTGTGATGCACATTCAATTGCGCGGCAGTGGCACGGAAGTTGCTGTTCTCAGCAAGAAACGCCCGTAGCGTCGCCCGCACGCGATCGGCCACGTCGTCACGGACACCCAGCGCACCCAGCTCGGATACGACAAATGCCCTCGCCCGATCGGGATCGGCGGTGCAGAGCGCCGCAACGGCCACGTCGGAGTACGTTGTCGCGGTTCCGGCGGGACGGCTGGCCATACGTGCAGTTCGCAACGCCTCCAACGCTTCTCGATGACTCATACGAAAGCCCTCGGCGCCTTCGGCAGGCCCACCAACGCCGACAAGTACCGGTGCTGCGACATCACCGATGACCGCTGCGCGAGACATCGGCCACCGCAACCAACACCACATCAGGCGTGCATCCACCCGGACACCGAGCCGCTCGGTCACCCCGAGCTGCATACACACCTCCCGCAGTGCGGCATCCAGTGCAGCGGTATCGGGCCGGTCCGAACGATCCAGGAGAACAACGGCGAGATGACCACCCGTCAGCCGATACCCGGGACTGCCGACCACACGACCGTCGTGGTGGGTGTCGGCCAGCACTCGCCGAACCTCGTCCAGCCGCTCGTGTGACTGTTCCTCCCGCAGCCGTTCCATCTCCAAGGTGAAATGCTCGGAGACCAGGTCACTGATGGCCTCAAGCCAGCTCAACGAATACTGAGTACCGCGCTTGACCACCTGCGCGGCAACGAAGGGCTCGGACGACAGGCACGCCGCCGCCGCATCCGCCCAGCACGCGATGAACGCGGTGTTCGCCGCCCGATGACCACGCATCAAGGCGTGAAGAGTCAGGCCACTGCGGGCCAATACGCGCGCGTATCCCACGAGTTCCAACGACAGGGTCAGCGAGTCGAACGGGACCTCTCTGGCAAGACAGTCCAACGATGTGGTCATGTGCGCCCGGCAACTCGCGAAGACCACGTCATCGAGCCCGAGCTCGATGACCTCCGGAGTTCGCTCGATTGCGTGCCGGGCGAGTTCGTCGGCGATGTCGAACGACCGTGGCAACAGGTACGAGACGGTGGCGCGGACCCCATCCATCACTTCGTCTGGGGAAGTCGTCGTAGCGCCCTCCTGCTGGTATGCCACCCCGCGAGTGTGAGCCGAGGTAGCCAAATGGTCAAGAACTGCCCGCCAGTCCGACCGTTTGTCCATGGTTCACGGCACGTGGCCAGCCATAACGTTGGACCTTCATAACCAAACGGAGGTTTTTCGTGACAGCGCATCATGACGTCGTGGTCATCGGTAGCGGATTCTCAGGTCTGTACGCGGTGCACGAGTTCCGAGACCAGCTCGGCCTATCGGTACAAGGCTTCGACATGGCCGCAGGCGTGGGCGGCACCTGGTGGTGGAATCAGTATCCGGGTGCGCGATGCGATATCGAATCCGTGCATTACAGCTACTCGTTCTCCGACGAGATCCAGCGTGAGTGGTTATGGAGCGAGAAGTACCCCGCACAACCGGAGATCCTCGCGTACCTGCAGTTCGTCGCCGCGAAACTCGATCTCGAGCGGACATTCGAATTCGGAACGCGCGTAACGTCGTTGAGTTGGGACGAGTCGTCCACGCGCTGGACCGTCGCCGTCGGTGGCGAGGTCAGATGCACCGCCGATTTCGTAATCTCGGCGGTGGGTGTGTTGTCCAAAGCCAAGCAGCCCGAATTCCCCGGACTGGATACCTTCGGTGGCGAGCTGTACTCGACGAGCAGCTGGCCACACCACCCCGTCGACTTCACCGACAAGCGAGTCGCGGTGATCGGAACGGGATCCACGGGCATCCAGGTGATCCAGGAGATTGCCGACAAGGTCGGCCACCTGACGGTATTCCAGCGCACGCCCAACTACGCCGTACCGCTGCGCAACGAACCCGTTCCCGTCGAACGCCAACGGTGGAACGCAGACAACTGGCGAGACGTCCGAGCCGATTCCCGCGACAGGGTCGGGGATATGCCGTTGGAGCGGGGGCTGCCCTCAGCCTTGGCAGTGGATCCCGAACAGCGCCGAGAGGTATACGAACGGCAATGGAACAAGGGCGGTTTCAGCTTTCTGATCTCCACATTCGGCGATCTCATGTGGAACCGCGCCGCCAATGACACTGCCGCCGACTTCGTTCGCGAGAAGATCGCCCAACGCGTCGAAGACCCGGCCGTCGCCGCACTGCTCACGCCCCACGATCATGGCTACGGTGTCAAGCGCCCCGCGTTCGAAACGTCCTACTACGACAGCTTCAACCTCGACCATGTCGAGCTGGTCGACGTTCGGTCCACCCCGATCGAGGCGATCACACCGACCGGAATCCGGACGAGCAACTCCTCGTGGGATGTCGACATCATCATCCTCGCAACCGGATTCGATGCTTTCACCGGACCTGTGCTGGCCATCCCGACCACAGGTCGAGACGGTGTGTCATTGCAGGAGCACTGGGCCGACGGGCCGAGGAACTACCTCGGCCTGCACATCGCCGGCTTCCCGAATCTGTTCTCAGTCGGCAACGTGCTCAGCGTGGCCTCCCAGACCAACACGCCACTGATACTCGAAGACCACGTCGACTACATCGCGGGTCTCGTTGCCACACTGCGCCAACGAGGTGCCAGCACGGTTGACACGACGCTGGCTGCGGAGGAGGCGTGGACCACTCTCGTCAACGGTGTCTACGCGCGAAATCTGATGTCGGAATCGAAGACGTCGTGGTATTCGGGCGGAAACGTCGAGGGCAAGCCGAACACCGCCTATGTGTTGGTCGTCGGCTCCCCCTTCTATCGCAAAGTTCTCAACGAAGTGGTGGACCGGGATTTTGCGGGATTGTCCGTGGACGAGAAACTTTCGCCGCTCCCTCCGCTCGTGACGGCCGACGCCGGTGCGGCGCTCGTACTCGCCGGGCTACTTGCCTTTGGCTCCCCGAAGATGGAAGACATGACGGTGGCCCAGATTCGCGAGATGAGCCACGGCGCAGCTGCCGCCGAAGATCCGGGCCCCGACGTACCAACGCACGACGTCGACGACCCGCGGGTGCGGGTGTACGTCTCGAAGGTGGACGGTCCCGCTCCCGTCATCCTGTTCTGTCACGGCGGAGGGTTCGTCTCGGGCTCGATCGCCACCGTCGATCCAACCTGCAGACGCCTGGCCGTCGAGAACAACGCGATCGTGGTCTCCGTCGAGTACCGACTCGCACCAGAGCATCCGTTTCCGGCGGCAAAGGACGACACCATCGCCGCGTTGCGCTGGACCTACGACACCATCGCCGACTTCGGCGGCGATCCGACCCGTATCGTCGTGATGGGCGAGAGTGCGGGGGGCAATCTGGTGGCCCTCGCGGCCGTTTATGCCCGCGATGCGGGAATTCCGTTGGCGGCGCAGGTTCTCCTCTGCCCGGCGCTGGGCCCGGCGGCGCCCGTACCCTCTCACATCGAGTACGCCGACGGCTTCTTCCTGACGACCGCGGCGACGAAGAAGTTCTGGCAGATCTACCTGGCGGGCGCGGAGCTCTCCGAAGCCAGTGCGCCGCTTCGCATCGAGGATCTCACCGGCGTGGCTCCGGCTCTGCTGATCACATCCGAACTCGACCCGATCCGAGACGAGGGTGAACTCTATGCAGAGGCACTCGCGTCCGCCGGAGTGCCGGTGGAATACCGATGCATGGACGGACTGATCCACGCATCGTTCACCGTCGCCACGGCGATACCAGCCGCCGTGGCGATCTACGACGCCATTTCGACCTATCTCGCGCCGATCACACAGTCGGCCGACCGAGTTGACGTGACCATCGACGCGTAGCCCCGCACCTGAAAGTGGATAGGCCAGCCCGCCGGGATCTCCGACGGCGAGGCTGGCCTATCCCGCTGCGGTGATGCCACCGTCGATGACGATATCCGCCCCGTTGATATAGCCGGCCGCATCCGATGCCAGGAATGCCGCCAACGTCGCGACATCCTCGGGTTGCCCAAGGCGCCCCGAGGGGATCGACTCGATGAGTCCCGAATTCCCCTGCGGCCCAAGGGCAGCGATGACATGGTCGGTGGCTGGAGTCACGATCAGGCCCGGGCTGATCGACACCGCGCGAATGTGGTGCGGAGCCCCGGAGACCATCAGATGCTTGGTGAATGCGAGCACCCCGCCCTTGGCGGCTCCGTGTGCGTGCTGGTGCACGAACTTCGCGCCGGTCTGACCTGCGACGCTGGCGATATTGATCACGACACCACCTCCGCGGGCCACCAGATGACTCCAGGCCGCCCGAGTACACAGGTAGACGATGTCGAGCTCGTGCGTGATGGAGAAGCGCCAATCCTCATAGGTAAGTTCATCCCACGGTCCGACCCGGGCGACCGAGGCATTGTTGTACAGCACGTCGATCCCGCCGTGAGCACGGACTGCGTCCTCGACCCAGCGGGCGGCGCCTTCTTCGGTGGCCAGGTCGACCGGATGCACCGAGTCCATCCGACCGCCGTTCTGCCGTACGAGGTCGACAGTCTCCTGAGCGCCTTGCGCATTGAGATCGCAGCCAACCACGATCGCGCCCTGTCGGGCGAATTCGATTGCGGCGGCACGCCCCATACCGCCACCCGTACCGCTGATCAGCACCACTTTGCCGGAAAGGTCTGTCATGAAGCCGTTCCCGACGACTGGATACCAACTACTGAAGTGGCCACGGCGCTACCGCGCAATCCGCTGTGCCGCAGGCCAGATTCCCTGCTTTCCGGGCGACAGGATTCCGCTTGGATCGACGGCGTCCTTGATCTTCTCTACGAAGCGCATATATGCGTGGTCGTTGAAGCTGTACTGATCGGCGGCTAGGTCCATGAAGTTCAAATGGGCGCGGTACTCCCCGTACCCAATCTCCCCCGCTTCGCGGACCAGGTTGCTGGCCGTCTCGTAGGCCACCTTCGTTGCCTCCGAATCGGCGTAATCGAAGGACAATCCGGCGACGCTGACCGCGCTTCGTGCGTTGACCACGATGATGTCGACCATGTAGTCCAGGCCGGCGGCTTCGACTCGCTCGCCAAGGAATTTCTGCAATCGGTAGACGTCTTCTCCCCGCAGCGGAACCACCGGCGAGAAGCCCATGTGGCCGCCGTGCTTTCCGCCATACCAGCCACCCATCTCGGCCCAGCCGAGATTGGGCACTCCGGCCAACACACGGTCGGAGGGATTTTCCAGGTTGGCGATCTGCTCTGACGGGCATGTTGCGGCTCGGACGCGAGCTCCCGGGATCTGCGAGAACGCCGCCGTCGACTTCTCCAGATTGTGGTCGACGACGGCTTGGTCGCCGTACAGCGCGAAGCGCAGCATCCAACGCCCGACGTCAATGCTCTTGGCAATCTCGTCGATGGCCTCCTCGGGCACGGGCCTGGTCGGATCACCGTCGTACCACTGGCTTCGGGGTCCGAGCGTCGACGCGACCAACAGGGTGTTGAAGATGCACGGGACTCCGTCGACGGTGCCGTCGAGCCGCAGCCGACGAAGGATGTCGACCATCGGTACGAGGTCGGCGTCGGCGAAGACGTCGACCGTCACGTGGGTGATCGTTTCCACCGTCGGTGTCAGCCAGATGCCCATCTTGGTGACGATGCCGAAATTGGATTGCGTGAACAAAGCATCCAGCGCCGGACCGTAGCTGCGCCGGTAGAGGTTCCAACTTTCGTTGCCGGGCTGTGCACCCATCCCCGTGCGGAGCAGATCGCCGTCGGCCAGAACTACCTCCAGACCGCAAGGCGCCATGAAGTCCTTGCCGTTGGGCAGATAGGTGGTGCCGTTCTCCAGCGAGTTGCCCACCAGACTTCCCCACCCGAGATCGGGAACCGACAACATCAAACGCAAACCCCGAGACTGGATTTCGTCGTAGAGCTGCTGGAAGCTCACGCCAGGTTCGACCAGTGCGTAGGCGAGATCCTCGTTGATTTCCAGGATCTTGTTCATCCGACGCAGGTTGACGGTCACCGAACCGGACAATCGCGGGGCCGAGCCACCGTAACCGTTGTTGCGTCCCTGGCTCTGCGTCCACAACGGCACGTTGTGGCGTTGTGCGATCCGGACGATCTGCTGTATTTGCTCGACGGATTCTGGTTGCACGACGGCGCCGGCGCGGAATCCATCCCACTCCTCCGGCTGGAAGGGGTCTCGAAATTCGCGCTTCGCCTCCTCTGACGTCAGCACCCACTGCGGCCCCACGACGTCGGCGAACTCCCGCAGAGCCGCGGCGAAGGAGGTTTCGGCTACCGGCACCGAATCAGCGGTCAAGAACGACATGGACAAGATGAGCCTCCGGAATGTTGTTGGGGTTAAGCGGCTATGACACGTGCAGGTGCGCTCTTGAGCGCTCGGATGGTGTTGCTGAGATAACGCTCGGGCTCGGCGGTGAGCTCGATTCGAGCAACTCGCCTCGCCAGTGCGGCCAGGATCGCGGGCCCCTCGATCCGGGCCAGACCCTGACCCAGACACGAATGAATCCCGTAGCCAAAGGCAAGATGGCCGCCAGATCTGCGTGATATGTCGAAACGGTCCGGGTCAGCGAAGCGACGCTCGTCCCTGTTGGCGGACGCATACATCGCCACCACCCGATCCCCCTCGGCGATCGGAACGTCACCGATCATGGTGTCGCGGGTGGCACCGCGGGCGAAGAAGCGCACGGGTGATTCGAACCGTAGCGTCTCCTCGAAGACCTGTCCGGCCAGAGACGGATTCGCCCGCAAGGCCGCCCACGCCTCGGGATGGGTTGCCAGCAGCCATATCGCGCTTCCTGTGGCACTGATGGTGGTGTCCATCCCGGCGACGACGAAACCGCTCAGCAGGTGGAAGGTTTCGTCAGGTCGAGCCCGGCCCGCGTCCACCGCATCGTGGACGGCCGCTCCCCAACTGTTGGGCGCGATGTTCTCGCGACTCATCGCAGTCCCGACGTACTCGATGACTCGTGGAATATTCGGCAGGACCTTCAAGTAGCGCTCGTTGGCCGGGCCGAAGGCGTTGAACCCCGCGTCGGCGAGGATGAGCAAGTTGTCCCGGCCGTCCACGGGAAGGCCGACGAGGTCCGACACGATCTTGATGGGAAACGGCTGGGCCAGGTCTTGGACGATGTCGAACTCACCCAGGGCGACCAGAGCTGCGACGTGGCTGTCTGCCTGCTCCTCGATGTCGGCCCGGAGCTTGCGTAGCGCCCGTGGGGACGTGTGCTCGGACAGGATGCTGCGCAGCCGGGTGTGATCGGGCGGGTCGCTCCCGAGCAGACCGCCCTTGGGAACCTCCGGCCTGTCGGGCTCGAAGCCCGGAAACGGATACGAGGAAAACAAACCATGGTCGCCCAGGACGGCATGCACGTCGTCGTATCGACTGACCGCCCATGCGTTGTGAGCGCTCAGCCATACCGCAGGGCCCGCGTCACGAAGGTGTCGATACGTGAGATAGGGGTCACGGATCACCTCGTCGGTGAAGAGATCTCCTGCGAACGACGCGACTTCGGGCTTGAGTGCCACCATGGCTGACCACTTTCCGTTTGGGTCGGGGTATCTGGGTTCATGAGCATCAGCCCAGGGCGGACGCGGTATCCCGTGGTCCTGCGGGCCGCGAGGAACGTGTTCGACGCTTCGCTTTCGACTGCGGCTAAGCACATCTCGTCCACAGAAGTCCCTCTATGCACAACGCTCGCATGGCGGGCACCACGTACAAACCAATGTGTGACGGCAACCACTACGAATGTAAACATAGATTCGCATTCGGTGCGGAGCTTGTCAAGAGGCGGACGGGGACTCTTTCGTCCGGCGGATCGTCAGGATTCGGTGGGTGAGCCCGCGAGTGGAGGATTGAGCAAATAGCCAGTGACCGCCACCCTCAACTGACCCATGAGGGCATCCCACGGCAGGGGGCGAGCGGACTCCAGGTTCTCGCCATTTATCACCCGGTGCGCACAAGCGCCGTAGGTGAGCCGGTACGCGAAATCGATGGCCTCTTCGACATCGGGATGGTGGCGGATCGCCGGTGCAGACAACATCACGGTGTCACGAAACATTTTGCCGCCGTGGATACTCGCCGCCGAACCCTCGGCGAAGACCGTTGCACTTCGGGTGCCGAGGAGCATGAATACGCGCATCAAGAGCTCGTGGGCACGGAACGTCTCGACGACCCCCAACACGGCCGCACCGATCACCTCGGCCGGTGGACTCGCCGCACTCAGGCCCGTATCGGCCACGCGCTGAGACATCTCCGTGCGGAATTCTTCGGTGAACCGGGCCTGAATGGCGGCCAGTAGCCGCTCCTTATCCCCGAATCGCCGGTAGACGCTGCCAACCGAGACGCCTGCGTCTTCGGCGACCGCGGCCACCGTGAGCGCTTCGGCGCCCCCTTCTTCCAGCAGGCGCGTCCCCGCAGCGAAGAGTCGGTCCTGGGTTATCCGACTGCGTGATTGAAGGGCCGGGGGGACGGAAGACGCCTCGCTGCTCACGGATGGAGTCTACGACGGCCAAGCGGCGAAAGACCGCCTAGATGTGAACGTGCGCTCCGTTGTAGGAGACCGCGCTGGGTGTGGGTGATGGTCTGAGCGGCATCGTCGCAGCCGTTCAGCCATCGTTGGCCGTGAGGTCATCGAAGATGATCACCTCGCGGCTCAACAAGAAGAACGAGTGTGAGAGCTGGAACAACCCGTCGCCACTCAGGCATTCTTGGAGTGCACGTTCGTACGCTCGAAAGGCCGGTAGCGCATTGTCCTGATCAAACCACAGCGCGAGATACGCACTGTAAGAGGGCTGTTCAGCACCACCGAAGTATTCGGTCATCGAGCTGGCGGGCACCGAGACGTTCCACTCACACCCGCGGAAATGTTCAGCAAGGTCGGGCCGATCGACGACGAGCTGCTCGTGGGCCTGGCGCCAGCGCTCGTGAAAGTGCACGGCTGGTATTCCCTCAGCGGCCGACAAGAAGTGCAAGACCTTCACCGCGTCGGGCCCACCGCTTGGTGCTTGAGCTCGGTCTTCGGTGACCAACATGCTCAGCGCGGAGGGCAAGTCGCTGAAGTTGGCCCCATCGGGTCCCACCACGTCGCGCGTGTACGGGTCGGCGAACGTCCGACCCATCGCCTCGAAATCGTCGAAGTACAACTCCGTCACCGAGTCACGCGGCAAGCACACCTGGTATTCGGCATCACCATCAGCCCCGTACGCACTGTCGAAGACGTGGTTCTGCACATACTTGCGGACTGTGAGCTTGTTTGCCAACGCGATCTTCGCGTGGGTGACTCGGATGTAATCCGCATACTCGTTATGCGTCATATTGGGCCGACGCCGAAGAACGGCAACCAATTTGATCATCTTCACTCTCCTGACTGGCCCTGTAAGAGGCGGTGGTGTGTGCCTGCAAGCTGCCTGTGCTTGGCGATCGGAATTCGGTGATTCGCAGCGACGGCAGTCACCGCTGTTGCAGTGCACTGATGCGTAGGGCAGCGACTGGACAGGCCCCGGTACCGGCCTCGGCCATGGCCTGCAGTTCTGCGGGGACATCCGTCACGAGAAGCTCTAGTTCGCCCTCGTCGTCAAGGTGGAAGATCTCCGGAGCCAGCTGTTCGCACAGACCATGGCCCTCACACCGATCACGATCGAATTCGATGTGTCCCAACATGATTGCCTCCTTGGTTGATTCAGTGATCGGTGGCCGAACTGGCGAGGTTGTCGCAGAACCAGTCCGCCACGAGGGCATCGCGCTCGGCGGCGTGGTTGTAGAGGGTGTGTTCACCATCAGGCCAGACGCGGAGCTGCCCGCGTGCGCCAGCTGCCTCGGCAAACGGCTCCTGGATGGCCGCATCCGGAATGAGGGCATCGGCGCCTCCGTGCAACACCAGCACCGGACAGGCGATCGGGTGATCCGCGGGAGTGAATCGCAAGGTATCGAGCACCTCGGTAAGCCGGTTGTCGTCGTCGGTACCGATGGCGGCGGTAAACTGGGCACGAGCGGTCTTGAACTTCGGCAACGACGGCACGGCTGGCGCACCGTTGATCACGCAGGCCCTGACCCGTGAATCGCGAGCCGCGAGATGTGCGGCGAACAGCCCGCCAAAGCTGTTGCCTTGCACACCGATCGCATCGCCGAGGCGCGGATCGTCGTTGACGGCATCGAGGAACCGACCGAACCCGTCGGTGACGTCGCCGTCGATGTAGAGGCGATCCCGCAGCCGTGGTTCACCTTGGCCTGGCCCTTCCGCCAGCAGACAGGCCACACCACGAGCTGTCAACGCGTCAGCGGCGTTGAGATAAGCCGCACCCCAGCCGCTGAGCCCGCCCCAGATGATCACCGTTGCCGATGCGCGCTGGGCCGCGGGCAGCTGTAGCCAACCGACGAGGCAACCGTCGCGATAGGGAACCTCGACCCGCTCCAACACCGGTTCGCTCAGCTCGGCCACCCGGGCGACCAGACCTACATAGCGGTCATAGAGTTCGCGCTTGTCATCGGTGTCGTCGTTTTCGGCCATCTGCGCAAAGAGCGCAGCTCCGGTCGCCCACCGGGCGGATTGGACGGCGGTCCGCCCATGTCCCCGTTCGAGCGCATCCTCGGCGCTGGTCGCCTGACGATCAGCGAGAGCGCTGGCGACATGGGTCCACGACTGGCCCGCGGCCGTTTCAGCGAGCAGTGCGCGAGCGTCTGCGGAGTTCATTCCGCAGTCGACGAGCCGCGTGTAGGGCATCGCACGATGCAATGCTGCGACGGCAGGGTCCAGAGGTGTCGACGCAGGCGCGGTCACACGCTGGCCTCGGTCGCGGCCACTGACCAAGCCAGAGCCGATCGCAGCTCGTCGACGAGGGTCTCGATCTGCGAGCCGCCTGATGCACTGCCGAACAGCACGAAATCGGGCCGCGCCAAATATCCGACCGCACCGAGCTTCTCGAGGTATGCGGTGTGGACACCGTCATCATCGATGACATCGTGACCAAGCCGCACGATGCGGCACCCGAGCTCGTCGAGGAAGTCGCGCTGTTCTGGGCGCAGGTCGGCGCCCGCGTCGATGGTGGTCACCAGCACGAAGCCGCGCCCGACGATGTCGTCGAACCGTCCGGTGCGTTCACCAACGGTGACGCAGCCCTGCGGCACCAGGGTCCCTGCAGCTGATGCCGCGGTGCCGTCTGCCTGTCGCGCAATCACACCGCGACTGATGGGAGGCATCTCCGGCGGCGGCGGAGCGTGTCCGCTCTTGAGCATCGCATCCCGTTCGGCTGCCGCGACGGGGTCGTGGGTGTTGGCGATGGTGCCAAGTCCAATCGCCATGTGGGTGACCGTCGTGACATGCGGTTTGCGCTCGTCCTGATAGCTGTCGAGCAGGGATTGATCCGCCAATCCGCGCAACACGAGGTCGAGTTTCCAGGCGAGGTTGGACGCGTCTCGGACCCCCGAACAAGCGCCCTGGCCGAGGTAGGGCGGCATGGTGTGGGCAGCGTCGCCGGCTAGGAACACGCGATCATGCCGCCACTGGCGGGCTACTCGAGCCTCGAACGTGTAGACGATCTGTCGAATGATCCGGACATCGTCCGGCCCGAGATCGTGGAATCGTTTCAGCAACTCCCACGCCATTTCGACGCGCCCGAAATCCTCTTTGCTCTCGCCGTCGAGCAACGCGAACTCGAAGCGCTGGCGGTGCTCGCCGATATTCATGTACATGTGTCCGCGGGCAGGATCGCAATACTGTTTGCTGGTGCGGTATTCGGCCGGGGCGGGCCGCAGCCACTCGGTGTCGAAGTTGAGCCAGCGTTCATTGAATCCGTAGTCGTCACGCTCGGCGCCCAGCGCGGTGCGAAGGTCGCTCTTGCTGCCGTCGGCGGCTATGACGTAGCGGGCCCTCAGCCGCTCTTGACGGGCTGTCAGAGCGGTCTCCGACGCCACCAGAGTCAACTCGACATCCGCGGCGTTCTGACGCAGATCGGTGACCAAGAACCCCTGCCGGAGCGTCACGTTCGGCATCTCGCGGATGCGGCGATCGATCGCCGCCTCGACATCGGGCTGGTACATCGAGATGTGCGTCGGGAATCCCATGGGGCCGTTCGCTATCCCCGGGATTCGGAGTAGTTCCTCGTCGTGGCCGTTGACCCACCGGTATTCGGTCTTACTCGAATCCCGAAGCGCCTCATCAACATCGCCAGCCGATTGCACCGCCCGTGCAGTCTCATCGTCGATGTGAGTCAGCCTCGGCAGCCCGTACAGCGACGGCCACCGTTCACACACTGCCACTCGGTGCCCCGCCTGGCCGAGCAGGGAGGCCGCGACCAGACCCGTTGGTCCGTATCCGACCACAGCGACATCGAAGACCTCTTCCACGCAAGCATCCATTCGTTGGTGTGACCCCGGTTACCCAATATGTAAACTTAGGTTCGCATTTTGATGGGGCCGTGTCAAGGCAACTCGACGGTTTCTTGGTCAAGACGCCCCGTCGCTTGACAGCCACGGTCACTAAACGGGAGTCTGTATTCACATTTGCGCTGCCGCACATCCCCGCGGGGAGACGCGCCGCTCCTCTGGATGGAGGCACTGATGACAACGAGACCAGGACCTACGGCCGCTGCACCGACGACGCCGAAGGCCGATCCCACCGACGACTCTGTATCGGTCGCAGCCCTCGACAGTTTCCTTCACACGCCAAATCCACGGCTCCGGGAAGTCATGGCAGCCCTCACCCGGCACGCGCACGAATTCGTTCGTGAGGTCGAACCGTCGCTCGCGGAGTGGCAGAAGGCCATCGAGTTCTTGACGCAGGTCGGCCAAACCTGCACCGAAACGCGGCAGGAATTCATCCTGCTCTCGGACGTGCTCGGCATCTCGATGCTCGTCGAAACGCTGAACGCCCAGCCCGGTGGGACCGACAACACAGTGCTTGGCCCCTTCCACATGACCCAATCACCACAGCGTGTACTGGGTGAGACCATCGATCTTCTTGGCGGCGCACAACCGTGTGTGGTGTCCGGTCGTGTGACGACCGATGACGGGACATCACTGCCTGGCGCAACCCTCGATGTGTGGCAATGCAGCAAGGATGGCTTCTACGACGTCCAACAGCCCGGGATCCAGCCTTCGGGGAATGGCCGAGGCATCTTCACCGCCGACGCTGAAGGCCGCTATTGGTTCCGCACCGTCGTGCCAAGTCACTACCCCGTTCCCACGGACGGTCCGGTGGGGCATCTGTTGCAGGAGACCGCACGACATCCCTACCGCCCAGCGCATATTCACTTCATCGTGAGCGCCCCCGGGTTTTCCGAACTCACCACCCACGCGTTCGTCGCCGGCAGTCCCTACATCGATTCCGACGCCGTCTTCGCAGTGAAACAGAGCTTGGTCGTCGACTTCACCGAATCGCACGATCCAACCGTAGCGGCCGCCCACGGCGTCGAGGTGCCCTTCATCCACGCGCAATTCGACATCGAACTGCAGAAGAGTCCATGACCGCTGCAGATGCCTTTACCTATCAGGCGCTTCCGATGCGCGTGTTGTTCGGCTGCGGGCGCATGGCCGAATTGGCCTCCGAGGCAGACGGTCTCGGCCTGCATCGACTACTCGTCCTGTCGACCCCAGGCCAAGTCGAGCTCGCCCACCGGGTCGCCGACGTTCTCGGCTCACGAACTGTCGGCATGTACTCCCAGGCTCGAATGCACGTCCCGGTCGACACGGTCATCGCCGCGACAGACTGTGCCAAGAGCCTAGGAGCCGACGGGTGCGTCGCCGTCGGGGGCGGTTCGACCATCGGATTGGCCAAGGCGCTCGCCCGCAAGGCTGATTTGCCGGCGATCGCCATTCCCACGACGTATTCCGGCTCAGAAATGACGACCATCTGGGGTATCACCGAGGACGGCCGCAAACAGACCGGCCGCAATTCCGCGGTGCTGCCGCGCAGCGTGATCTACGACCCGGAACTCACCGTCGGCCTACCGGTATCCGTATCCGGTGCCAGCGGCATCAACGCGATAGCTCACGCAGTGGAAGCGCTCTATGCACCCGACAGCTCTCCACTGACCAACGTGTTCGCCGAACAGGGTGTCCGTTGCCTGGCCTCTGCGTTACCCGCCATTGCTGCAGACCCGACCGATCGAGCCGCACGATCCCAAGCGTTGCAGGGCGCCTGGCTGTGTGGCGCGTGCCTCGGTGCGACGACGATGTCATTGCACCACAAGATCTGCCACGTTCTCGGTGGAACATTCGATCTGCCGCACGCACCGACTCATGCCGTGATGCTCTCTCACGTGGCAGCTTTCAATCTTCCTGCCGCACCTGCCGCACACGAAGCGCTTTGCCGAGCGTTGCAGTGCGATGATCCCGTAGGCGCACTCACCGAGCTGGCCGACGCCACCGGTGTAGCACGTTCGCTCGATGCACTCGGGGCCGCAGGAATGGACTTTGGACCGATCATCGAACAAGTTCTCGCAACACCGTATGCGAACCCACGCCCGGTCACGCGTGACGATCTCGAAGCACTACTCACCGGGGCCCGCAACGGGACCCAGTCGCCCACGCGCCCCACGATGTCCAACGCCAAACGCTGACATCGTCATGTCTCACCTCAACCGAGACCGGCCACCCTTGTCGCATCTGAAATACTCTGCGGCGCAGAGCCGAAGGCGCTGGGCCCCAGCGCGGCACATCCAACACAGCGGGACAAATGTCCTAGGCGGGCTCCGCAGATCGACTCACTAGTCGGGTCAAAAGGCGATTTCGGATCGGCCGCCATCGATTTAGCGTTGAGGCAACCGCTTTGACCGTCCGAGTACTGCACCGCCGCCGTCGCACCGATGGAGATGGAGACACCAATGGCATTCAACGTAGCCGCCATGAGAACACCGCCGCCCGTCTACGCATGGAGCCGCTTCGGCGCACCCGAGTACACGGACTGGTTCGACGAGAGCATGTCGTGGAAGGAGACGTGTTCGCTCGGAGACTGGTCATTCCTGTGGCAACACCGCTTCAGCGGGCCAGACGCCCTTAGGTTGCTCGGTGACTACTCGGTCAACAGCTTCGCCAAGTTCGCCCTCGGACAGTCCAAACACGTCATCCACACCAATACCAACGGCAAGATCATCCACGAGGGTGTCGTCACGCGGTTCGGTGACGAGGATTTCATGGTTCACGGCCGTGGCGGCTTCTGGCTCAAGCACCAATTAGAGGCCGGCAGTTACGACGCCGTGTGCACCGACGAGGACTGGTTCATCTTCCAAGTCGCGGGGCCCTCTTCGTTGGGCGTGTTGGACAAGCTCACCCAGGCCGGTGCCGCCCTACGCGACACCAAGTTCATGCATGTGGCAACGGTGCAGATCGCCGGTCACGATGTTCATGCACTGCGACAAGGGATGTCAGGTGAGATCGGCTTCGAGCTACAGGGCCCTCGAGCTCATGCCGAAGAGGTTTACGGCGCCGTCCTGGAAGCGGGCCGCGAGTTCGGCATGCGGCGAATAGGCGCACGCGTCACGATGATCAACCACCTCGAGGCCTGCTTCCCGACCATTGCGACCGACTACATTCCCGCGATCTTCGACACCGATATGAGCGGATACCTCGAGACGTTCCTGGCCTCCATGCCGTCCTATGCCCAGCCCGCGTACATTGCCGGCAGTTACGACGGGAAGGACATCAGCGATTACTACCGCAGCCCCGTCGAGTTGGGCTGGTCTCGCAATGTCAACGTCGATCACGACTTCTTGGGCAGGGCGGCCTTGGAGGTTGAGAAGGCTGAACCGCTTCGCGCCATGCGGACTCTCGTCTGGAACCCCGACGACGTCACGGATGTGTTCGCGACCCTGTTTCACCACGACTCCGACTACCCGTTCATGGACATGCCCCGCGATCAACGGGGCTTCATGTGGGCAGACAAGGTGACCAACGCCAGCGGTGAACTCGTCGGTGTGACGACCTCGCGTGGGTACAGTTACTACTTCCGAAAGATGTTGTCGCTTGCCACAGTCGACGTCGCACACGCCGAAGTGGGTTCTGAACTGACGGTCCACTGGGGCTATCCGGACGGACCGCAGAAGGCCATCCGAGCGACGGTTGCGCCGGCCCCCTACAAGCAGGACAACCGCCGGATGGATCTGCACTCGGCCTGACGCCTGCACGGGCTTGGAACGGGGGTAGTTTGCTTGTAGGCGAGCGCCGGCCTACCGCGACGTTGCGAATGGAGGTACGCATGCCAACGCATTCGTCACACCACTCGTGTCATCTGTCTGCCGAGCCGGACACCGTCGTGGTCGTCTGGCCGCCTGAGGACATCGTGAAGGCCATCGGACTCGGTATCGCCATCGTCGATGTCGGCGGCTCGATCCTGTGGGTCAACGCGACGGGCGCTGCGATGCTGGGCACCGCAGAATGCGACCTCCCCAACACGGCGAGCCCGTTTTGCTTGACTGACACCGCAGACACCCCTGAAGAGAATGTGCTCGCCGGCGAACGCATCGCATACGTCATGACATCTGCGTCTCGACAGGTTGCGCTTGCCTACCAGATCGGCCAATCGCTGGCCGACAGTTTCGTCGTCACGTTTCGCGACGTCACCGAGCACCTCCTCCATCAACGGCGCATAGCTGCCCTTGCGCGAACAGCCTCCAACATGGCGTCGGACGGATCGGTGAGTCAGATCCTCGGTGCCATGGCAGGAGAGATTCAGCAGTCCGACGGCGTCGCAGGCACGCAGATCATCACCGTGTCGCCCACCAGCAACGAGCTACAGGTAATGGGCTCCGCGGGTTTCGCCGAGATCGACACCTTTTTCGACCTCCTGATGGCGTCACATCGGCGTGGAGCAACTCTGTTGACCTATCAGGCAATGGACCGCCGACAACAGATGGTGTTTCCCCATCGCAAGGCGGCAATGCTCGGCAATCCACAATGGGAGCCGATGCATTCGTATATCTCACAGCTCGATTGGGACGACTTCGTCAGCACACCGTTGCTCGTCCGCGGCAAGGCATTAGGTGTGGTCAATGTGTACATCGCCGCGAACCGCCGGGTCGGCCCGACCATGCTGAGTTTCTTCGCCGCGATGGCCGAGCAGGCAGCCCTGGCCGTGGACCGCGCCCTGCTGATCGAGCAGGACCGCATCCAGGTCAGGCGCGACGAACGCAAACGACTCGCGCGCGATCTTCATGACTCGGTCGTCCAGCAGGTTTTCGCCATCGGCATGCAGGCCAGCGCACTGAAGTCGGTGAAGGATCGTGTGGTTGGGGAGCCATCGCGCATCATTGGTGAAATCTCCTCGGAACTAGCAGATCTCAGCCAGGCCGTGCAACGAGACCTTCGGGGTGTGGTGTTGGCTCTCCAGCCGTCGACCTCGGCCGAACTCGGATTCGGGCCTGCGCTGAGCCTTCTCGCCGAAGGGGTGGCGCGACGTACGGGGGTCAAGATTCGTTTGTCGATTGGCGACGGCCTTCGCGAGAACGACCCCGAGTTCGTCGAGGACCTGTACCAAATCGTCAGTGAGTCGATCCAGAATGCGGTCAAACACGCCGCACCGGAACACGTCGACGTCGACGTGCGCCCATCGGCGAACGGCGAAGTGGACGTCATCGTCGATGATGACGGAAGCGGCCTGGGCACGGTCACCGATGCCCGCAGCGGTTACGGCCTCACGTCCATGCGAGACCGGGTGCATCGATGGTCGGGGTCACTGCAGGTCGCCCCCCTCGGTGACGGCGCGGGCACGCGGGTGTCTGCCCACCTGGTAGCTCCCCCGCCGCAAGCCGACCAGTCGCGGCATCGCTCATGACACCAGACGAGCAGCGCGGGCCGATTCGGGTCTTGACGGTTGACGACCACGCAGTCGTCAGACGCGGGATCATGAGCTTCCTTGCCTCGATCGAGGACATCGAGGCAATTGGCGAGGCGGGGGATGGCCAGGAGGCTCTGGAGAAGCTCAGTGCGTTCGCCGCTCATGGCCAGCTACCCGATGTGGTCCTGCTGGATCTGAAGATGCCGAAGATGGACGGCGTTGAGACGGCACAAGAGATTTCTCGACGATTTCCCTCGGTGAGGATCGTCGTGCTGACCAGCTTTGGCGAGATCGAACGTGTCCACGCGGCACTGGAGAACGGCGCCGCCGGTTACCTGCTCAAAGATGCCGACCCGTCCGAAGTGGAAGCTGCGATCCGCGCCTCGACACGCGACGAAGTTTTTCTCGATGCCGCTGTAGCGCGTCAACTCACTCACCAGATGGTAGCTCCTGCAATGGGTTTGGGCTCATTGAGCATCCGCGAAAGAGATGTTCTCGTGTTGGTCGGACGCGGCCTGTCCAATAAAGCAATAGCGATCGAGCTCACCATCAGCGAACGGACCGCACGTACCCACGTCAGCAACCTTCTGGCCAAGTTGCACTTGACTTCTCGGACGCAGGCCGCGCTGTTGGCGGTGCGCGAGGGGCTGGTCCAGCCGTGAGCGGCACCCGGATTCGTATATTCGGGAGTCTGCAGTCGCTACGTCGAATGTCGCATGGCGCACTGGCCGGATTCACCTCCGAAGAGCAGTCATTGGCGTCTGGGCGCGGGGTTGCCCCGCAGCTAGCTTTGTAGTGTGTGAACCAAAACCCGACCTGGTTCGGACATTGCCGCAGACGTCCTGCTTGCGGCAGCCCGCAATTCGCCTGAAAGCTTGAGATGATGCCCTCTTCGTACACGGTGAAATTCACGTGTCCCGACAAACCCGGAATCGTCAGCCGGGTCACGGCTGCGCTGGTCCGCATCGGGGCGAACATCCTCGACGCCCAACAGTTCAACGACACGCTCAATCATCAGTTCTTTTGCCGCATCGAGTTCGAGGTCCCGAGCGGCGTCAGCGGGACACAGGTCTCGGAGAACGTGGAGGAAAGCCTTACGCCGCTAGCCGCCCGCTGGTCGATGACGAGCCAATCCGATCGTACGCGGGTGCTGCTGATGGCATCCAAGAGCGACCACTGTCTGGTCGACTTGTTATACCGCTGGCGCAACGGTGACCTCCCCATGGAGGTCGTCGGTGTGGTTTCAAACCATCCAAGAGATGCGTACGCGCACATCGACTTCAGCGACATAGCGTTTCACTACCTGCCCGTGACCGCTCAGACGAAGGGTGAGCAGGAGGCCAAACTCATTGGCATCATTGAAGAACACGGTGTTCAGCTGGTCGTCCTAGCTCGATACATGCAGATCCTGTCCGACGATCTCACCAGATATCTCGATGGTCGCTGCATCAACATTCACCACTCCTTTCTTCCGGGATTCAAGGGCGCCAAGCCCTATCACCAAGCACACGCGCGCGGCGTCAAACTCATCGGAGCCACGGCGCATTACGTCACCGCCGATCTGGACGAAGGGCCAATCATCGTTCAGGATGTGGAGCCGGTGAACCATCGGGACACCCCTGACCGTCTCATTCGCAAGGGGCGAGACATCGAGCAGCGCGTCCTGGCCCGCGCGGTATCGCATCACCTCCACGGGCGCGTGCTCGTCAATGGCAGCACCACCGTGGTGTTTCCCGAATGACAGGTGACCGTTGATGTCGTCGAACGCACGCGACACCTGGCGATTGCCGCTGTCCCAGACCTATGTTCTCGACGGGAAGTACACTGCGAGGGCAATCAAGGACGAGTTGCGTATCCGCGTAAATGACCTGTGCAGTAGAGGTATTCGCCCCGGACTGGGCACGGTGTTGGTCGGACGGGATCCTGGAAGCGTTTCCTATGTCAACGGCAAGCACCGAGACTGCGCAGATGTCGGCATCAAGTCGATCGCGGTGGAGTTGCCTGCCGACGCCACCGAGGCCGACGTGCTACGCGCGGTGCACGAGTTGAACTCGAACCCCGAGTGCACCGGCTTCATCGTTCAACTCCCACTGCCCCAACCCATTCGCCGAGGTGTGATCCTCGAGGCTGTCGACCCCACGAAGGATGCAGACGGCCTTCATCCGATCAATCTGGGCAGGTTGGTGCTCGGCGAGCCAGGCATTCTGCCGTGTACCCCCCGCGGGATCGTCGAAATGCTTCGCCGGTACTGCATTCCGTTGACGGGCGCTGATGTCGTGGTCCTCGGGTGTGGGGTGACGGTCGGCCGACCGCTCGGACTCCTACTCACCCGAACTACCGAGAGCGCCACAGTCACCCTGTGCCACGAGGAAACCAAGGATGTCGAGGCTCACATTTCTCGCGCCGACATCGTCATCGCAGCAGCGGGTTCCGCGTCACTGGTCCGGGCGCAGGACCTGCGACCCGGTGCCGTCGTCCTCGACGTGGGCATCACGCGAACTGAAGCCGGTTTGGTCGGCGACGTCGCAGCGGACGTCGTCGGTACCGCTGGCTGGCTTGCGCCAATGCCAGGGGGAATCGGACCCATGACTCGCGCGATGCTCCTCACCAACATCGTCGAGGCTGCCGAACAGCCGAACCATGCCGGCGCCGTTGCGTCCTAGTGGCGACCCACTGATCTGTGCCTTCACATCAGTCTGCCGCTGGAGCGCGGCGATACCGCGTGCGAGATCTGCGAATGCATGGTCACACCTCTGGGTCGGCACCGGGAGGGTTGGCTGGACAGAAACCTGACGCGGCTGCGCTACGGGAAGGCCATTGAGGCGGCCATACGCGCACGTTGGAGCACTGTGGCGCCCAGCACTTTTCGCATCGGCAACGCCCCGCTGATCACCGAGAGCAGGACGTCGCCGGGCAGCCCGCTGCAATACCGGGCCGGGTCCGCCTACGTCGACGGGATCCTGGCCGACGGCGAGATGTTGCGATTGTGCCGCCGGAACCCGACCCGCCGACGAACTAACGACCGTGCCCAGTAGTTAACGGCGTTCGCGCCATGCGCCGCGGTCCGCTACTGCTGGCCGTCGGCCAGGTGGAACAGGATCGCCAAGCCGATGAGGACGTCACGTTGTTTGGTCTTCGCGGGGTAGTTCGACACAGGGCGGCTCAAAACGGCAAGTCGACGTAACCGTTGGTGGTGTCGATCTCGTCGTGATTCGACGTTTGCAGTCCCACCGGCTGCTCCGCCTGGGGGTTGGTGCCGAAGGGCAGCAGGGGACTCGTGTCGGCGCCAGCAATCGGTGCAAGGGCGATCGCAGCCCCTGCTACGGCTACGGCTAGACCTGGGACGATGCGGGTGATGGCGGCGATGATCTTCATGGGAAGGCTCCACTCTGTCGTTCAGTGTTGGTTGCTGACCTCCACCGTGACAGCCGAAGACGATGATCGATTGGTCCCTTTCTGAGGATTTGTTGAAGTGCCGCGCCGCCGATTTACGACCCACCTCACGGGGATCGGCGCGGTGCATCATGGGGTGAAGAATGACCCGACGGGCGCATCGAGGTCGTCGCCAGCTCTCGGGGCGAGGGCTCCGAAGTTCACGCGGGCGAGTCTGCGCCGTGGCCGCCGTGGCCCGGAGCTGACGCCTCAGCCAATGGGTCTCCCGATCGGGCAGGTCGAGCGTCGGCAGCAGATGCGGGCGGAGCCGGCACACGAGATGTGCACGCCCGTCGCCAATCTCGACGTCAACCTGGGGCGATGAAGGACAGGCGTTGCCAAGGGACTGGCCGAAGGGCACGACGTCGTCGTCGACGAGCGCAACCGCGATGGCGGCGGCACTGGCGGTGGTGACGCCCCGGCGAGCCTACGAGAGCGGCTTCGGGGTGAAGGTCATGACGGGAATCGACCTGGCCTTGGCGCCCGCGACCTCTTCATACTTGGCATATGGACCTGGTGCAGCTTTCGCTAGTCCAAAGATGCGGTCGCGTTCTTCGCCATAGATCTCTTCAGCCACGAACTGACCCCTGATCCCACGGCCAAACAGTTCGACGACCGGGTTCTCCTTGACATTGTAGTACCAGGCGGGATTGCGGGATGATCCAAAATTGCTGGCTATCAACACGACTCGGCCTTGCTCGGTAAAGTACACCAGCGCACTGGTGCGAGCGATGCCCGATTTGGCGCCAACGTGGGTCAAGAGCAGAGCAGGAAAGGGCCATACGCACGAACACCTTCCGCCGCTGAGCCGTATGAGCGTCGGGTCGATCCGAGCGCCGAGGCCTCGGACGAAGCGAGTGCCAAGCGGCGTGACAGCGAACCGGGCAACAGCGCGATGCGTGAGTGAATTGCTAAGGCCGGAATCGGGGATCGACATGTGCACCTCCATGAGTAGTTGACTCTGGAAACGTCGTCCAGTCCCGGTTCGTTTCAATCCTTGGCGACTTCGCAGGTACGTGACAGCCCGCAATCAGCTCGGTCACGCCCGGGCGGATCCTTGGCGAGCTGGGCCCCAAACTCGGCAAGCTCGCCCCGATTCCGCATGCGAGTGTTTCGTCTGGCGTAACGGTTTTTCAATACCATGGTTGAAAACTAACCTCCGGATCGAGAGCTTCCGTGTTCGCGGAGGCGTTAGTCCAGTCGAAGGTGGATCAAGCAGTGACGTACGAAGATTCCGAACTCGCGTTCAGCCAGGTCGTCCCAATCAGCATGCCGGCTCCCAAACCACGGGACATCGGCCTCACCGAGGTCCGCACCGCTGCCAGGTCCCTCGAGGATGTTCGCGGTTATGTCGAGACACTCGGTCCCTATCTGGACAGCGTGAAGTGGACGGCGGGAACTCAGCGACTACTCACGCGTGGACGGGTGCGGGAGATCAACCAGTATTTGCACAGTCATGCCATCGAAGTCTCCTCCGGCGGCCTCATCGAATCCGTCATGCCGTTCGGCGTCGAGGCCGTCCGCCGGTTCATCGACGAGTCCAGTGATCTCGGCTTCGACATCATCGAGATCTCCTCTGCGGGTGTGGCGATCTCCGTCGACGACAAATGCCGAATCGTCAAGGCCGTCCTCGACGCCGGGCTCAAGCCCAAACCCGAGGTCACGGCCTGGGCACCCGGCGATCGTGGCGCCGTCAGTGTCGACAAGGCGGTGCACGAGGCCGAATCAGTGCTGGCCGCAGGGGCATGGAAGGTGATGATCGAGGAGGACGGCATCTTCAGCACGGCCAACTCGGGCAATGCCTCCGACACCTGGAATCGCGATCTGGTGTGGCGGTTGGCCGCTCGCATCCCGCAACAGTCTCTGTTCTGGGAAGCCAGCTCAGTGGAGATCGCGTTGTGGTTGATCAACGCCTTCGGGCCGGACGTCAACTTGTTCAGCGGCGACGAACACCTCGGTTACATCGCATCGTTTCGGGCCGGTGCGTTCGTCACCCACACCGCCGCGATGCGCCCTGACGCGTCACGAGGCCGTGTCGAGAGCACGGCATAGGAAGTGGTTACGACACGTCGGCCAGGACAGAGGTCCACGCCGCCCGAGATCGAAGGGCCGATGACCGGAGGCCGCCATGGCTGGCCGTTCGGCGCGTGCGTCGACGATCTGCAGAAGTTCGGATATACCGAGGAGGAATACTTCCTGTCGGGCAACGCAGTCCGCTATCGCCCGACGTCTGCTCTGACTTTCGATGGACGATGGTCGGTTCGCGCAGACAGTGCTGCGCCGTTTCGGACCCGGGTGCTGGTGCGCCGCCCCCTTGACCCGAGTCGGTTCTCGGGTCTGGTCGTGGTCGAGTGGGCCAACGTGTCCGCAGGATATGAGATCAGCTTCGCGGTGCCGCCGAGCCTCTACTCCGGCCATGCCTACGTCGCGGTCTCGACGCAACCGCACGGCGTTCATGGATTCCCCTCCCGCCCAGAGGGTCTCACCGCCTGGGATCCGCCACGCTACGGCCGGTTGTTGGTATCCGACGATGCCGTCGGCTACGACATCTTCACCCAAGCCGCAAGGCTTCTTCGTGCCCCTGACGGCTCGCCGTTGCTGGGTGGGCTGCGGGCTCGGCAGCTCATCGGTGTCGGAGCGTCTCAATCCGGCACGCGGATTCTCGCTTACCTCAACGCAGTCCAGCCAATTGAACAGGTTTTCGACGCGTTCATGCCGCTGATTTGTGCGGGCAGAAGCGCCGACTTCGAGCCCGAGGCGGCCCACCCGGACACCGGCGCCGGCGCTCGTGGACACAGCCGGGCCGTACCGGTTCGCGTTCGCGATGACGTCAGCACTCGCACGCTGGTGCTCAACACCGAAACCGAGGCAGCCGAGTACGCGCCCCTACGCCAGCCCGACTCCGACGTGATCTGTTCCTGGGAAGTCGCCGGCGCTTCCCACGGCCCGGCACCGCAGTTGGAGGCAGTGAACGCCATCGTCACTCGCGATGGGCTCACTCCGCCGCGCTGGTCCGCCGGCAGGCCAAGCGAGGTCCCGTGGTTGCCCACCTTCGACGCCGCCGTCGGCCACGTTCACCGGTGGATCACCGACGGACTCGCCCCACCGACTCAACCCCCGCTGGCGGTCCGCACAGATGTAACCCTCCTTCGCGACGAGTACGGCAACGCACGCGGCGGCATTCGCCTGCCCGAGCTCGAAGTTCCTACCGCGACCTACCGGGGATCGGACACCGGCGCCGAACTGGCAGGTAGCACCACGCCATTCACGGCGGACACTTTGACCCAGCTCTACCCCACCCACCGCCACTACGTGGAAAAGGTGCGGGCTGCCGCAGCCGCGGCAATGGACGCAGGGGTGATCCTGCCCCGGCGGGCCGAGGAGTACGTGCGGCAGGCCGAGCGCGCCCCGATACCGCCCGGTGCCGATACGTTGTCCCGGTGACCGATACGGCCGGCGCACCGAGGCGCCCAACCAGTGACTATCACGTAACCGCGCTGGCCCGAGGGTTGGCAGTGCTCGACACTTTCGGTCCAGATCGTCGTGAGTTGAGTCTGCGGGAGCTGGCTGACGCCGCAGGCGTGACCCCCGCCAGTGCCTTTCGCATCGGCTTTACCCTGGTGGAGGCAGGTTATCTGATCCGCAACACGGCGACGAAGGGCTACCGGCTCGGCCCGCGCACGTTGTCCCTCGGTTTACAGACGTTGTCGGCGATGACCCTGCCTGAACTCGCCGAGCCGTATCTGACCGAACTGCGTGACACGACCGACGAGACGATCAAGATGGCCGTCCCGGCCCAAGGCGATGTGGTGATCGTCGCCCGGTTGGCGTCACTGTCGCACCCGACGACGGGGTCCTACATCGGAGCGCGGACGCCTGCGCCCATCTCGTCGCTGGGACGGGCGGTGTTGGCATGGGAGGAGCGGTCGACGATCGACGCCGTGCTCAAGGCAACGAAGGCGCACCGTCTGACGCCCCGGGCTTTGCCGAAAAGTGCTCTGCGGCTGGAGTTGAAGGCCACCAGGGCGCGCGGATACGCGCTGAACGATCAAGGCACGACCATGGAGCATCGTTCGGCCGGTGCGCCGATACTGAGTTCTGAGGGACATCCGATCGGGTCGATCAACATCTCGGTGTCCGTCCAGCGCGTCACTCTGGCGGAGTTGGAACGACGCCTGGTCCCCCATCTGGTTGGGACTGCGGCGGCGATCAGTGCGCTGGTGCCTCCGGGCATCGAGGGTGCGGGACGCCTCCATCCACACCCTAATTAGGATGTGCCCCATTTCGCGATGCGAAACGGTTTTGCATCTGTCCCGACGGATACCTAAATGGTTGGTATGAACAACAACTCGCTTCGCGCCAGGAACTCCACATGGTGACCAATGCCACCGTCTCGCCAATGCCGGGACGATGCCCCACCCCTCAGCTCGATTTCGACCTCGACCTCGTGGGATATTCGGAGGCCGAATTCGCGCTGACTGGCGAGGCGGAATCCTTTGCTCTCGAAGGGGAGCGAACATTTGACGGGCAGTGGAACGCCCGGGTAGCCGATTCGGCCTCGTTCGTGACACGTGTCATCGTGCGGCGGCCGAGCGACCTGCAGCGCTGGAGCGGCCGCGCCGTCGTCGAATGGCTCAATGTGTCCGGCGGCCGGGATCTCCATCCCGACTGGACGTTCATGCACCGTCAGATCATCCGCAACGGTGATGTCTGGGTGGGCGTCTCGGCCCAGAAGGTCGGCATCGACGGCGGCGGCATCGTCGACGGCCCGAATCTGAAGAAGGCAGACCCGCAGCGTTATGCTGCTCTGCTGCACCCAGGAGACGCCTGGTCATTTGACATCTTCAGCCACGCGGGACGGGTGTTGCGTAGCGGCGAGGTCCCCGGTATCCCGGCGCCGACGCTGCTGATCGCAACTGGCCACTCGCAGTCGTCGGCGTTCTTGAGCTCGTACATCAACGCGGTCGACCCGATAGCGGCCGTGTTCGACGGATACCTCGTACACGGATGGGCAGGGGCCGGCCCCCGACTCGACGGCTACTTCGTCGGAGGCAAAGGCACCGACCACGACGTCGCCCGACGTAACCTCGTCGCGAATCCGGCGCTTATCCGCAGCGACGCAAGGGTTCCGGTTCTGCTCCTGCAGTCCGAGACCGATGTCGACCTGACACCGCCGGAGCGCACCAGCGAACCAGACCGCGATCGACTCCGGGTCTGGGAAGTCCCCGGGACCGCACACGGCGACAGCTATCTGTTCGGCGGCGACCGCGACAGTGGGCTGCTGACGCCACCGCAGTTGGCCGACCTGTTCACCAGCACACTCGAACTCGGGACACGGCCGATCAACACCTCGCCCGCGCACCGCTACGTGGCCGCCGCGGCGCTGGAGCACCTGACCAAATGGGCGGCGGGCGAACCGCCGGCACCACGTGCGCCGCGGATCACCCGGCCGTTCGTTGATGACGAACACGGCATGGCGCGAGGCGGGATCCGTACCCCATGGGTCGACGTGCCGACTGCGGCACTGACGGGCCGGGGCAACGGTCCGTTTGGCGGCGCAACTCCTTTCGACGACGACACGCTGCGCCGGCTGTACCCAGGCGGCTCGCGTGACTATCTGGACGCCTTCACGAAGGCACTCGACAGGACCATCGACGCCGGCTTCCTACTCGCTGACGACCGCCGGGAAATCCTCGGCGTGGCCGCCGCAGCGTTGCCAGGTTCGATGATCGACTGAACCGTCGGATACGCACACCGGATCCCCCGGGTTCCCAGATCGGGTGGACTCGTCAGTCCTACCGCAATACAACGAGTTTCGGCCCGAGGATCGGTTGCGGTAGGGCGCCTCGCCGGTCGCCGGGGTTGGTGTCAGTGCTGGCATCTGGGTAGGCCTCATTGTCGAGCCAGTGTGGCGATCTAGCCGAGGGTCGTTCCTCCATCGACGATCAGGGTCTGTCCAGTCATGCCCGAGGAGCCCGATCCCGCAAGGAACGCGATCGCGTCGGCGACTTCTCGAAGCTCCACGAGTCGTCCGGTCGGCGCCTGGCTCTCCCAGTCCTCGACGATCCCGGGCCGACGAGCCGTGATGGTTCTCAGCAAGGGCGTGTCGACGCGGCCCGGCGCAACCGCGTTGACCCGGATGCCTAGGGGTGCCCATTCCGCACCGAGGATCCTGGTCATGTGGGTGACGCCCGCCTTGGAGACGTCGTAGGCAACGTGCTTCTCGGGATGTCCGGCCACGAACGCCGCGATCGAGGAGACGTTGACGATGCTGCCTCCCCCACCACGGGCCATGATCCGGCCGAAGTCGCGGCAGCAACGGAAGGTGCCGGTCAGATTCGTCTCGATCGTTGCCGACCACGCCTGGGTGGACAGGTCGAAGGTCTCCGAGTCCTCGACGATGCCTGCCGCGTTGACGAGGACGTCGACGCGGCCGTGCCGGTCCAGCAGCGTCTGCACGGCGGCTGCGACGCTGTCCTCCGAGGTGACGTCGAGGACCAGCGTCGAATCGATGCGCTCGTCGGATTCGCTCGCTGGCGGCTTCCGCATCGCGCGAATCACGTTTGCTCCCAACTTATTCAGGGCGTCGGCTGCTGCGCGTCCGATTCCGCTTCCGGCGCCCGTGACCACGGCGACGCGGCCCTGAAGGGGTTGTTCGACCATGCGCGTTCCTGTCTACGTGAGGGTCTCGGCTCCAAGACTCGCGTCAACGAACCGGGGCGGGGCGGGCGATGCCGCCGATGGCGGTGTTGAGGTGTCCCGCAAGCAGAGTCGAATCCGAGCCGAGAGCGACGAACGTGAAGCCGCGGTCGATCATGTGTTGGGCCGCCGCTGCCGAGGGAACCAGGATGCCGGCAGCCTTGCCGTGCTCCCGGCAGGCCGCGACAACGGCGTCCAGCGCCGACTGATAGTCGGGATGGTCGAAGTCACGCGGAACACCGAGGGCATAGGACATGTCCATCGGGCCCACGAACAGCGCGTCGACCCCGTCGATGGCCGCGATCTCGTCGACGTCGGTGAGCGCACCGATCGTCTCGATCTGCACGATTCCCGCCACCGACTCGTCGGCCTCGCCGAGCGCGGCAACCCGCAAGCCAAAGCCGCTCTGTCGGTTGTACGTCGCCACTCCCCTCGACCCCGCGGGTGGGTAGCGCATGTACGTCACGAATTGCTCAGCCCCGCTGGCAGATTCGATCCTCGGCACCATGATTCCGGCAACGCCGAGGTCCAACGCACGACCGATCCGGATGCGCTCGGCGCTCTCCGTTCGTGCCAGCGTGGGCACGCCGTAACCCGCGGCGGCCCCGACGGCGGCGGCGAGTTCGGCCTCGCCTCCGACTCCGTGCTCGTTGTCGACCAGCACCCAGTCCACGCCTGCTGCGGCGCACGCTTCGACCGCAACGGCAGACCCGAGGTTGCAGAACGTGCCGACCACGGTGTCACCACCGAGCAGTTGCGACCTGAACGACCGAAGCCGCATCGGTGAGGTCGTCACACGCCCACCCGCGTGCTGCCGGCGCCGGCATGGAAGTCGAAGTCCACCGTCGTCATGCCGCCGGTCACCTTGATGGTCTCACCGGAGATGCTGCGGGCCCCCGGCCCGAGTAGGAAGGCGCAGACTGCGGCGATGTCCTCACTTGTCTGTGGCTGCCCCGTCGGGATCGGCCGGACGTGTGCGGCGAAGATGTCGTCGGCCGGCACCCCGCTCTCCGCGGATTCCTTGTCCAGGATCGCATCCCACATGGGGGTTCGGACGATGCCAGGACTCACCGCGTTGACGGTGACGTTCAGTGGCCCCAGGTCGAATGCCAGACCGGTGGTGAAGCCGATGACCCCGGCCTTGGAGGCGGCGTACGGCGCCTGCAGGGCCGCCGGCACCACACCGGAAATCGAGGACACGTTGACGATCGCACCGCCGCCGTTGTCGGCCAGCACCTCGGCCACCGCGGACGTCGCCCGCACCGTGCCCTCCAGGTTGACCCGCAAGATGCGGGTCCACTCCGCGTCCGTGGTCAGCAGGAAGTGCTTGACCTGCGAGACGCCCGCGCAGTTCACCAATCCCCATGCCGCATCCACCGACCGGGCCGCGTCACGCAACCGGGCGTGCGAGTCCGGATCGGTGAGATCGCATGCCAGCGTGACGCTCTCGGGAATGTCCGCGCCCACCCGGTGCAACCCGTCGCGGTCGAAGTCGACGAGTACGACGCCGAAGCCACTCTGCGCCAGCGCCCGGGCAACGCCCTCACCGATCCCCGATGCAGCGCCGGTCACCACGACCCACTTCGGCGTCATGGCTTGAACACGATCTTGAGGCCCTCACCGCGCTGGGCGAGCTGCAGACCGGTCAGCACCTCGTCCAGCGGAAGCACGTGACTGACCACGTGTTCCAGGGGCAGTGCCCGAGACTGAATCAGATCCAGTGCCGCCTTCATCGTGTAGCGCATGAGGAAGGCGCCGTGGATGTGCAGTTCCTTGACCGTCACCTCCATCGGAGGGAACGACGCGCGGTTGGCGGAGTTGATGCCGAGCACCGCGATGCGCGCCTGGTCGGCCGCCATTTCGATCGCGGAATCGAGCTGCGATCCAACGGCTTCCACGATGCAGGACGCACCCCGTCCGCCGGTGGCGGCCTTGACGGCGTCCACGACCGGTCCGTCCTTCGGGTCGATGACCGCGTCCGCGCCGAGCTTCAGCGCGATGGCAGCTCGGGCCGCCGACGGTTCGATGACGATGACCTGTTGCGCTCCGCGGTGTTTCAGGGCGGCTGCCGACAACAACCCCATCGGGCCGCCGCCGATCACGACGGCGCGGTCATTGGAGCGAACGCCGATCTTGTCGAGCGCGTTGAGCACGCACCCGAGCGGCTCACCGAGCACGATCAGCTCATACGGCACCGACGGGTCGACGGGGTAGGCGAAGTACGCCGGGACCCGCACGTAGTTGGCCATGCCGCCGTCCCAGAAGAATCCGGGTGTGTTGGGCCACGGGTAGTCCAGGTAGGGATTGTCGAACAAGGTCTCGCAGAAGTTCCCGTCACCTTCGCGGCACGGCATGCATCGGCCACACGGCGGGTTTTGGTCGACGGCGACGTGCTGACCGATCGAGAGTCCCGAGACGGCAGAGCCCATCTCGACGATCTCCCCACAGAACTCGTGGCCGAAGATGACGCCGGGCTTTCCCGGATGGGTGGGCGGGGTGTGCAGTGCGTGCAGATCGGAACCGCAGATTCCCACGGCCCCCACCTTGATCACGATGTCGTCGGGCGACTCGGGGTGCGGGATGGGTCGTCGTTCCAGCGCGACCTCTCCTTCACCCTTGAAGATCGCAGCGAGCATGGTGTCGGTTGCGCTGTCCTGGCTGAGGGTCGATGCCTGGGTCATGATGGCTTCCTTGTCGTCGGTTCGGATTTGGTCGCTGTGGATGGTGCGGACCGGTCAGTGGCTTATGGCCGCCGACTCGGCAGTGCTGCGGGTCCAGCCGCGGGCGTGGTCGCCGAATGCCTCATAGCCTGTCTCGGTCACCGCGACGGTGTCTTCGAGTTTGATGAATCCGCGGGTCGGATGCAGCATCGTCGTCTCGATGGACAGCACCATGCCCACCTCGAGCGGCAGCGGCGCGTCGGTCGCCGGGTACGGGACGGGACCGGTGTGTGTCAGCCGCGGCGCCTCGTGGCTGATCAATCCCATTCCGTGCCCGACGAAGGTGGTGACGCCGTCGTGCGGACTCCGGCGCTTGACTGCCAGCGCCGCGTCGAAGATCTCCTGCCCCACCACTCCGCCCCGGATGGGCTGGCGGGCGGCCTGCTGGATCGCCTCGACCTCGGCCAGCAGATCGACCAATTCGGCGTCGGGTTCCCCGAGCACTCCCATGCGGGCGAGGTCGCCGATGTAGCCCCCCAGGTTGCCGCCGGAGTCCAGGCACAGCACGTCGCCGTGGTTCCAGGGCTGCTCCGACGGTGCACGGTTGTGGCTCGGGCCCATGCTTACCAGGCAGTATTCGAAGATCAGGCCGCGGTTGGTCTGCTCGCGCCGGAACTCCTCGACGATCTCGCGCTTGGTGTGTCCTTCACCGCATCGCGCCAGCACTGCCGCCATGGAGTCGATGATCAGTTCCGAGGCCTTGCGCATGGTGACCAGTTCGTCGGGCCGCTTGCTGGCGCGCAACCGCTCCAACGTGAACTGGGCGTCGCTCAGCTCGAACTGTTCGACGTCGAGCAGCGGCAGGTACGCCTCCACCGGCAGGAACGACGCTTCGATGCCCACCCGGACCCGACGGTTGCCGACGGCGGTCTTGATGTGCGCGACGGCCGCGGCGATCGCATCCTGCACACCCCAGGTCGAGGTCGAGACGTCGGAGATCCAGATCGGCGCGACGTCGAGTTGCCAGCTCTCCATCACGTTGGCGATGTAGGCGGTGGACGCCACGTCGCCGCGGACGTACACCACGACGGGCAGGTAGCGGCTGACCCCGATCGCGTCCATGTAGTCGAAGAAGAAGAAGCGATGGCCATCAGTCAGGTATTGAACGTTGTGCTTGGAGGTGGCGATGATGACGTCGAGGTCCGCCTGTCCCATCAGATCGTCGAGCTTGGCGGTGTCGAAGAGTGGCATGTGAGAGTTCCCTTTGGCTGAATGGAGTCGAAACGGGCTATCGCTTGGCTTTGGCGAGGCGTCGGGAGTTGTAGGAATCCAGCAGCACGGCCAGGAAGATCAACAGACCCTGCATGAACTGCACCCAGAAGGGGCTGACGTCGAGCAGGGTCAACCCGTTGTTGATCACGCCGATCAACAGCACGCCGACGAAGGTGCCGGCCAGGCTGCCCTTGCCGCCGAACAGGCTTGTTCCACCGATGACCACCGCGGCGATCACCTGCAATTCCAATCCGGTTGCGGCGGTGGGCGTTGCGGATCCAAGACGACCCACCAGGGTGATGGCGGCGATACCTGCACACAATCCCGCGATGGCATACACCGTGAACAGGACCCGTCGATCGCGGATACCTGCCAGCCGAGCCGCTTCCCGGTTGCCGCCGACGGCATACACCTGGTGACCAAAGGTGGTGCGGCTCAGCACGAAGTATCCGACGGCGAAGACGACGACGGTCATGATCACCGGGACGGGAATGCCTGCGACGGTGCCACCACCGAGCCAGGTGAACGACGTCGGCAGTCCGTACACGCTTTGGCCTCCGCTGATCTGCAGGGTCAGACCACGGCCCATCCCCAGCACGGCGAGGGTCACGATGAAGGGAGCAAGCCTCAGCGCGGTGACCGATGCGCCGTTGAACGCACCGACCGCGGTCGCGACCACGATTGCGACCAGCACTCCGATGAACCCGTTGAGGCCACTGGACACCAGAGTTGCGGCGACCATTCCCGACAGCGCGACGTTGGACCCGACCGACAGGTCGATGCCGCCGGTGATGATGATGAAAGTCGCTCCGACGGCGGCGATGCCGACGATGGAGGACTGAGTCACGATGTTGGTGAGATTGGAGGTGGTGAGGAAGTTCGGCGTGAGGATGAACATCACCACGCACGCCAGGATGAGCGCCGCGATGATGGGGAATAGCGGGCTCTTGGCCAGTCGGCGCACGGTGTCGGCGGCCGAGGTGGCCGGTTCGGGCTTGCGCCGAACCTCCTGCGTGGGGAGGGCGGGTGAGGTCATGGTCATCATCGGTGCTTTCGGTCAGCCCGCCGCAGCGAGTTCGAGGATGGTTTCGCGGTCGAAGTCGTCTCTGGCGACTTCACCGACGAGGCGCCCTGCGCGTAGGACGTAGACCCGGTCGGACATGGCCAGCACCTCGTCGGTATCGGAGCTGGTGAGAATCACGGTCGCGCCGGACTTGGCGAGTTCGATGACGTGCTCGTAGATGCCGGACTTGGCGCCGACGTCGACGCCGCGGGTGGGATCGTCGAGCAACATGACCACCGGCTCCGCGGCGGCGGCACGGGCCAGGACTACCTTCTGCTGATTGCCACCCGAGAGCATCTCCACCGCGGTTCCAGGTGAATCCGCCTTGACGCCAAAGGTTTTCATCAGATTCATAGCGAAGCGGCGTTGGGCAGCGGGGCGGCGGATTCCATACCGCGACACTCGCGGATAGAGACCGTAGATCATGTTGTCCTGGATGCTCTTGTCCAGGATCACCCCCTCGGACTTGCGGTCCTCCGAGGCGTAGACGATGCCCAGTCGTCGCGACGCTGCGATGCTGCCCAGCTTCAGTGGCGCGGCGTCGCACGCCACCGTTCCCGCGGCGCTCGGGTTGATGCCGGCGATGGCCTTCATCAGCTCGGTTCTGCCTGCGCCGGCCAGACCGACCAGGCCGACGATCTCGCCGGCACGCGCGGTCAGGGTGGCCGACCGGACGCCGGCGGCACAGAGTTCGGAGACGGCGAGCCGAACGTCGCCGATGGGACGTGCCTCATACGGATAGGCCCGTTCGAGGGCCTTGGCGAGCATGGTCTGAACCAGTGACTGTTGGGTCCACTCCCCCAACGGTTTGTCACCGACGAGCTTGCCGTCGCGCAGGACGCAGATGCGGTCGGCGATGGTGAACAGTTCGTCGAGATGGTGACTGACGTAGAGGATCGTCAAGCCGCCGTCCTTGAGACGGCGAATGAGCCCCATGAGGTTCTCCACGTCGCGCTCGGGAAGGGCCGAAGTCGGCTCGTCGAAGACCAGGACGCGGGCATCGCGAGCCAGACAGCGGGCGATTTCGACCAACTGACGCTGCGCCAACGTCAGGGCGCGCACCGGTTGGGACAGGTCGACGTCTCCGAGCCCAACGCGGTCGAGCGCAGTGCGTGCGGCGCGTCGATTCGCGCGGCGCCGGACGACGCTGACGGTGCTGGCCGGCCGACCCAGCAGGACGTTGTCGACGACCGACATGTCGGGGATGTCGGTGAGCTCCTGATAGATGACGCTGATTCCTGCGTCGATCACCCCTTTGGGATCGGTGGGCATCGCGCGTCCGTCGAGCAGAACCTGACCTGCGTCGGCGGATTGCGCACCGGCCAGGATCTTGATCAGCGTGGACTTGCCCGCGCCGTTCTCCCCAGCCAGCGCGGTCACCGTGCCGGGGCGAAGCTCGAGGGTGACGTCGGTCAGCGCGTGTACACCCAGATAGGACTTGCTCACCGATTGCAGGACGAGCGCGGCCTCAGACATCGTTGGACCAGATGCCGTACTGCTCGACTTCCGGTGAGTCGATGTTGTCGCGGGTGATCAGCTGCGCCGGCCACACCACGTTCTTGGGGACCTGCTTACCGGCCTCGAGTTCGGCGACCAGGTCGATCGCCTTCTGGGCCATCTTGATGGGGTTCTGACTGATCGACGCGTCCTGAACACCGTTGCGCACGTTCTCGATTCCGGGCTTGGAACCGTCGATGCCGACGACGAAGATGTGGCCCGGTGCGCCTACGGGGACGAAGCGTCCCGCGGCGGCGATGGCCGCCGATGCGCCGACCGCCTCGGCGTCGTTGCCGCCGAAGACGGCGTCGATCTTCGGATTGGCCTGCAGGATGTCGTTCATCGCGGTGTTGGACTTCTCGGTGTCATAACCGCCGTCCTGAGTGGCGACGATCTTGATGTCGGGGTACTTGCCGATCTCCGAGGTGAACCCGGCGTCGCGGTCCCGCGCCGATGGTGTGCCGGTGAGGCCGGTCAGGTTGACGATGTTGCCGCGCGGCGAACCGTTGACCTTGGTCAAGTGCTGCACGATCTGGTCCGCAGCCAGGCGGCCCGCGGCGACATTGTCGAGGTTGACCGTCGAGGTGATGTCGACGTCCACCGAGTCGGCGATCGCGATGACGGGAACGTTCTTGGCCTTCGCGGCTTCCAGTGCCGGGGCCAGCGCCTTGCCGTCCGACGGGCTGAGCAGTAGGTACTTCGCACCCCGGTTGAGCAGGTTCTGGATGTCGCTGACCTGCTGGTTGGGCTCGCCGTTCGCGTTGGTGGTCACCAGCGAGTAGCCGTGCTCGGAACTGCCGGCGTCCAAGCCCTTCTGCATGCCTGCGAAGAAGGGGTTGGCCACTGTGTAGGTGCTGTAGCCCACCATCGTGCCCGACGTCGATTCCCGGTTGCAGGCCGTGCCGGCCGCCACGAGCGCCAATGCCACCGCGCCTGCCGTGAGCCCGCGCCTCAATTGATTCATCGGAGTCTCCTCGTTGGTTTTTGGGGAATCCCGGTCCAGTGCCGAGCTTCGGTCGCCTGGCGACTGTCGCCTGTCGACAGGTTAGGAGGAAGTCCGCTAGTGTGTCAACAGTCACAACGAACGAGAGGATGTGATCGCGGGCATGAGCAGTCCAAGCCCACTGGAGGGGTTGATCCTCGAAGGAGCGCCACAACGGGCACCATCGCTGGCCGAACAGGCCTACGACACGTTGCGGAAGCTAATCATCAGCGGCGACCTCAATGCGGGAATGACGCTCAGCGAGAACGAGTTTGCCAAGAAGTTCTCGATCAGCCGCTCCCCCCTTCGCGAGGCGATCAGACGCCTCCAGGAGGAAGGCCTGCTCGATGCGTCCGGACCACGTGGCTTCCGGGTGCCGCCGTTGACGGCCGACCTGGTGCGCCAGGTCTACGGCGTGCGACTCGCCCTGGAGTGCGCCGCTGCCCACAACGCGGTCGTGGCACCCGCCGACATCGCGGCGATGCGCGCCAAGATGGCCAGCATCCGCAGCGACTTGGACCGCGGCGTCACGAAGTCCTTCACCGACTCCGATTTCGAGTTCCACGACCTGTTCATCGTCAACTGCGGCAACGACATGCTCATCAAGCAGATCCGTCGGCTTCGCAACAACGTCGCGCGCATCATCACCTTCGCGGACCGCTTCACCGAGCACATCGAGCTGTCCTACGACGAACACGTCAAGATCTTGGACGCCCTCGCCGACAGGGATCACGACGAAGCCCGAGCCGCAGTCCACACCCACGTCAGCAACGTGACGACTCGGCTGATGAGCCATATCGAATCGCGGACGGGCTAATTCGTCCCGTACGTCCCCGAAATCCAAAGGAGAGCACGCTCATGCCACATCCCATCCCCGGACTGCTCGCCACTTGCTGGACGTCGGCAGGCAACGTCATGCCCACCCGCACCGGTCCCAGCAGTCCACTCGAGGTCACCGAACGAGTCTCCGCGGTATCCGCCGCCGGGTACACCGGGTTTGGCATCGGCCACGCCGACATCCAGAACGTTCGCAACACGATGGGCGACAAGGTGTTTCGGTCACTACTCGACGACCACGGGATCACTACACTCGAGCTGGAGTACATCGACGACTGGTGGACCACCGGCCCGCGGCGCGGGGAGGCCGACACCGTGCGACGTGACCTCCTCGACGCCGCTGCAGCGCTTGGTGCCAGCCACGTGAAGGCCGGCGCGGGTCAAGCCGATGATCGGGTCGACGCCGGTCACCTCAACGCCGAGTTCCTGACGCTGTGCGAGCAGGCGCAGTCAGCCGGAACCCGGATCGCGCTCGAGCCCGCCGCGTTCTCGATGATGCCCACCATCCATCCGGGCGTCGACCTCGTCACCCAGGTTGGGCATCCGGCCGGTGGCCTGCTCGTCGACATTTGGCACGTCTACCGCAGCGGTACCTCGTACGCCGACCTCGTCGACCTCATCCCCGCCGAGCGGTTGTTCGCCGTCGAGCTCAACGACGGTTCCCACACCGTGCCGGGCACCCTGTTCGACGACACCTTCGACAATCGACTGCTCTGCGGCCAAGGAGATTTCGACGTTGCCGGCTTCATCGAGGCGATCGACCGCATCGGATTCGACGGGCTCTGGGGAGTGGAGATGATGTCTGAGCATCATCGAACTCTTACCTCCGCCGAGGGTGCCCGGCACGCGGCCGAGGCGGCGCGACGTGTGCTGACCGAACATCATGCCGGGGTCGGTCGTTGAGCGGATCTCAAATCTGACGGAACGAGACCGCCCTCGCGGCAAGGCTTCTCGTCCATCAAACCCGTCGCTCTCTGATTCGAACTTCGATCGATGTCGCACTATGGGTACGACGGTGCACGGAGCCCGTCCACCAGCATCCCGGTCACCTTGGCGGCCAGTTGGGACTCATCGATGGGCCCGTCGGGGCGATACCATTCCGCTAGCGAGTTGACCATGCCGAAGATCAGCCGGCTGATCACTTCGGGCTCGATATCGGCGCGCAGACTTCCTTCCCGGGCGGCCTCCTGCACCAGCGCCGTCAACTGGTCGTCGATGCCCCGGCGGCGCTGCACTGCCGCCACCTCCAGGGCGCTGTTCCCCCGGATCCGCAGCAGCAGCGTGACCGCCGGGAGATGGGCTACCAGGATGTGCACCGAGGACGCCACCGTGGCCCGAAGTCGTTCGTAGGCAGCGGTATCCGAGGCAGCTCCAGTCGCTGCCGACACCGCCTGCTCGAGGCCGTCGAGCGCTTCGTCGAGCGCGGCGGCAAGGATCGATTCCTTGCTCTCGAAGTGATAGAACACAGCGGACTTGGTGACGCCGAGATGGCGGGCCAGGTCGTTGATGGACGTCGCGTCGTAACCGTGGACGTTGAACAGGGCGATAGCCCGCTGCAGCACTTCGTCGCGGCTGTACCCCGGCCTGCCGCGCGGGCGGCGCTGCGGGACTTCGGTCACGGGCGGGCCTTCATCCCGTCCATCAACATCGAACTCACCTGATCGGCCAGTTGCGCCCCGCTGATCGGGCCGTCGGGGCGGTACCACTCCCGAACCGAATTGGTCATGCCGAAGATCAGCCGCGCCGTCGTCCGCGCATCGATGTCCGAGCGCAGGTCGCCGTCGGCGATCGCCTCCTGCACCACATCGGCGACGAACTTGTCGTAGGACCGCCGCTGTTCGAGCGCCCACCGTTCGGTCTCGGTGTTGCCCCGCACATTCAACAGCAGGGTCACGTAAGTCAGTTTCTCCGTGAGGATCTCCAGATTGCGCCGGATCAGGAAGATCAGTCGGTCCACAGCCCGACCGCTGACCGCGCCGTCCTCGGTGGTGCTGGCGATCAGGGGATCGAGCGCCTTCTGCAGCCCCAACCGGAGCAGCTGCTCCTTTCCCTCGATGTGGTGGAAGATCGAGGACTTCGACAGCCCGGACGCGTGGGACAGGTGCGCGAAGCTGGTGGCTTCGTAACCCCGCTCGGTGAACACCGCAACGGCGACGGCCAGCAGTCGGTCGAGGTTGTACTGCGGGCGTGGTTCACCCGACGGCAGCGTCCTCGGCGATGCGGTGCCGGCCGCCGGTGCGCCCGCGCGATCAGTCATGGACTCATGCTCGCACGCGCACCGGCTGCGCAGGTCACCCCTGTCGGATCTCCCCGGTGAACATGACCCGGGCGACGGGCAGGGTGGCCGCATCGGCAGCGACTGCCGCCATCTCGGGTGACCGCAGCGCCGTCTTCAGCGCCGCGGCATCGTCGAAATCGAGTTCGGCAACCAGGTAGGGCGCCACTCCGTCACCGAGCGCCGAGGGCTTCGAGAACGACGCGGCGCGGAGTCCGGGCAGCGGGTGGCACAGTGGGACATGCTGATCGAAGTACCGGCGGTCGAAGGCATCGGCGTCTTCGGGGGTCTGGTACTGGATGGTCAACCGGTGCATCAGTTGGTCCCGTCCTGGTTCCAGGTCTTGGCCACCAGGGTGAGCACGTCGTAGGTCGCCACCGCGGCGCCCTCCTGATTGACCACCACGGCGTCCCACCGCACCTCGCCGTAGTCGGCGGAGGACCGCGGAGTGATCTGCTTGACCGTCAGCGTGACGGAGATGGTGTCCTCGGCCTTGACCGGCGTGAGGAACCGTAGGTGATCCACCCCGAAGTTCGCCAGCACCGGACCGGGATTGGGCTCGACGAACAGCCCCGCCGCCAGTGATACCACCAGGTAGCCGTGCGCGACGATGCCTCCGAACAGCGGGCTGGCCGCCGCCGCCTCGGGGTCGGTGTGGGCATAGAACGTGTCGCCGGTGAACTCCGCGAAATGGTCGATGTCGGCGAGCGTGACCTGTCGCTTCTGCGACTCGATGCTGTCGCCGATCTTCAGTGCCGCCAAGCTCTTCCGGAACGGATGCAGGTCGCCGACGGCGCGCTGTGACCCGGTGGTCCAGCGCCCGGTGATCGCGGTGAGCATATCGGGAGAGGCTTGGATCGCAGTGCGCTGCATGTGGTGCAGTACGCCGCGGATACCGCCGAGTTCCTCACCACCGCCAGCGCGTCCGGGACCGCCGTGCACCAAGGTGGGCAGCGGGCTGCCGTGCCCGGTGGATTCGGCGGCGTCGTCGCGGTCGAGGACCAACAGCCGGCCGTGCCACGGGGCCAGACCCAGCACGACCTCACGCACGATCTGCGGATCATGGCTGACCAATGAGGTCACCAGGCTGCCGCGGCCGCGGGCCGCCAACTCGACCGCCTCTGCGGTGGTCGCATAGGCAAACACGGTGGCCACCGGTCCGAACGGTTCGACATCGTGCGGCTCGGTGGCCCCGGGCCGGGCCCGCAACAGGATGGGCGACAGGAACGCGCCTCGCTCGGCGTCGGCGCCCACGGTGGCCACCTGCGCCGGATCACCGAAGACGATCTCGGCGGAATTGCCCAGCACCTCAATGGCTTTGCGGACCTCATCGCGCTGGGCAAGGCTGGCTAGTGAGCCCATGCCGACGGTCTCGTCGGCGGGGTTGCCGACGGTGATCTTGGCCAGTCGCGCGCTGATCGCGCTCACCACGGTGTCGGCGATACCCTGGGGCACCATGACCCGGCGGATGGCGGTGCACTTCTGCCCGGCCTTGACCGTCATCTCGGTCACCACGCCCTTGACGAACAAGTCGAACTCCGGATCGTCGACGGCGACGTCGAGGCCAAGGATCGAGCTGTTCAGCGAATCCGCTTCAACTCCAAGACGCACCCCGCCGTGCACCACCGACGGGTGGTTGCGTAGCAGCCCGGCGGTGTGCGCCGACCCGGTGAATGCGACCGAATCCTGTTCGGTCAGTTCATCCAGCAGCGATCCTGCGCTTCCGCTGATCAGTTGAATCGAACCCTCGGGCAGGATGTTCGACTCGACGATCCGACGTACGACGGCCTCGGTGAGGTAGCCGGTCTGGCTGGCAGGTTTGACGATGCTGGGAAGTCCGGCAAGGAATGCCGGCGCCAACTTCTCCAACATGCCCCACACCGGGAAGTTGAACGCGTTGATCTGGACCGCGACGCCGGGTCGCGAGGTGTAGATGTGCTGGCCCAGGAAGGTGCCGCCCTTGCCCAGTGACTCGAGCTCACCGTCGAGCACCACGGTGTCGTTTGGCAGCTCGCGAGTTCCCTTGCTGGCGTACGAGAATACGGTTCCGATACCGCCGTCGACGTCGACCGCGGAGTCGCGCCGCGTGGCTCCGGTGCGCGCCGACAGCGCGTAGAACTCGTCTTTGAACCCGCCGAGATGCTTCGCCAGTGCCTTGAGTAGGCCGGCGCGCTCGTGGAAGGTCAGGGCCTGGATCGCGGGCGCGCCCACGCTACGGGCGTGCGCCACCATGGCGGCGTAGTCCAGCCCGCGGCTCGACACCCGGGTGATCTCCTCGCCGGTGACGGCGTCAGTGACCGGCTCCCCCTCGTCCTGGGCACGGAACCACTGCCCCGCGGCATAACTCTCCAGTAGTGCGCTCACGATGCGCCTCCTTCCGATCGATGTGTTCCGGCCCGTTGCGCGGCGCCCGTTCCTCGTGCCAGAGTAGTACAGACCGTTCGGTCAGTAAATACTCGCATCACCCGGAGGTGCCCATGTCATCGGCTGTCGCTGAACCCGGGCTCGTCGCACTTTTCGACGCCATCGTCGGTTCCAAGGACCGCATCGAACCGCGCGACTGGATGCCTGACGCGTACCGGAAAACCCTCATCAGGCAGGTCGCCCAGCATGCCCACTCGGAGATCATCGGCATGCAGCCGGAGGGCAATTGGATCGGCCGCGCCCCCTCGCTGCGGCGCAAGGCGATCCTGCTGGCCAAGGTCCAGGATGAGGCCGGTCACGGGCTCTACCTGTACTCGGCGGCCGAGACCCTGGGCGCCTCCCGACAGGATCTCACCGACCAGCTGATCCGGGGCGCACAGAAGTACTCGTCGATCTTCAACTACCCCACGCTGTCCTACGCCGACGTCGGCACCATCGGCTGGCTGGTCGACGGCGCCGCGATCTGCAACCAGGTTCCGTTGTGCCGCACGTCGTTCGGCCCGTACGGCCGCGCGATGATCCGGATCTGCAAGGAGGAGTCGTTCCATCAACGGCAGGGCTACGAGCTGTTGATGACGATGATGCGTGGCACCGAGGAGCAGCGGGCCATGGTGCAGGAGTCGGTGAACCGGTTCTGGTGGCCGGCGCTGATGATGTTCGGCCCGCCCGACGACGCCTCCCCCAACACCGAACAGTCCATGGCCTGGGGAATCAAGACTCACACCAATGATGAACTGCGGCAACGGTTCGTCGACATGTCGATACCGCAAGCCAAGGCCCTTGGCGTCACGTTCCCCGACCCCGAACTGCGCTGGAACGAGGAGCGACAGTCCCACGACTTCGGTGAGATCGACTGGACCGAGTTCTGGGCTGTGGTCAAAGGCGACGGTCCGTGCAACGCCCAGCGTATCGAGCACCGCCGAAGGGCCCGCGACGACGGCCGCTGGGTTCACGAAGCCGCCCGTTCCTTCGCAGCCAAGCAGGTGACCGCGTGAGCGCCCCACAGTCCGGCGAGTGGCCGCTCTACGAGGTGTTCGTGCGTGGCAAGCGCGGCCTGAACCACGTGCACGTCGGTTCGCTGCATGCCCCCAGCGACGACATGGCGCTGCTGCATGCGCGCGACGTCTACACCAGACGCAATGAGGGCGTCAGCATCTGGGTGGTGCCGTCGGAGCGGATCACCGCGTCCAGTCCTGACGAGAAGGACCCGATGTTCGCCCCCAGCGGCGACAAGGTGTACCGCCATCCCACCTTTTACGACATCCCCGATCACGTTCCACACATGTGAGCCAAAGAGACACCATGACTGACGCAGACTCGCCCCACGTCGACGACGACCACGAGAACGCCTACGCCGGACTCTTGGTCAACGACGCCCACTGGGCGTTCGGCACCGACTTCGAAGATCCCCTGGCCGGAGTGGACACCACGGTGCCCGCCGGGGTCGACGCAAGCACTCTGGCGAAGTACTGCCTGATGCTCGGTGACGACGCTCTGGTGCTGTCCCAACGGCTCTCGGAATGGTGCAGCCGCGCTCCCGACCTCGAAGAGGACATCGCGCTGGCCAACATCGCGCTGGATCTGCTGGGCCAGGCCCGGTTACTGCTGGCCCGTGCCGCCGCCGCTGATCCCACCCTGGTGCCGAGCCTGCCAGCGGGCTCCCCCGTCCCCGACGAGGACCGGTTGGCCTTCTTCCGCGACGGTCTCGACTTCTGCAACGTCCGACTGGCCGAGGTCCCCAACGGCGACTTCGCCGAGGCCATCACCCGGATCCTGATGTTCTCCACGTGGCGACTGGCGCTGATGCAGCAGTTGACCCGCAGCGCCGACGCCGTGTTGGCAGCGGTGGCGGCCAAGGGCGTCAAAGAGCTGACGTACCACCGCGACTTTGCCGGCCGATGGTTCGTGACTCTCGCCAAGGGCACCGACGAATCCCGTCGCCGGCTGCTGGCCGCCCTGGCCGACCTCTGGCCACTGCGGGGCGAGCTCACCGACACCCATCCCGTGGAGCGGGCCGCCGCCGAAGCCGGTGTGGGGGTGGACCCCGCGACGGTATCCGACGAGATCGACGTGGTGTTCGAGCAGCTGTTCACCACGGCCGCCGTCGACCGGCCCACGGCCAGGCCGCTGGCCGGGGTCCAGGGGCGCAAAGGCCGCGCCGGGTTACACACCGAAGCGTTCGGCCACCTCCTCGCCGAGATGCAGGTAGTCGCCCGCGCACACCCGTCGGGCACCTGGTGATCGAGCCGGCTGCACCGGCGGCACTGAAACGTGCTCGCGCCGTGGCCGCCTCGGTGGTTGACCCCGAACTGCCGATGCTGACCCTGGCCGACCTGGGCGTCCTGCGCGACGTAGCACTCGACGCCGGCACCGTCGTCGTGTCCATCACTCCCACCTATTCGGGCTGCCCGGCGATGGCCACGATGCGCGATGACCTGGTCCACCGCCTGCAGGACAGCGGCTTCCCGGAAGTCCGGGTGCGGATCTCGCTGCAGCCCGCCTGGACCACGGACTGGATCACGCCCGCCGGCCGGGCCGCGCTGCAGCGCGCCGGGATATCTCCACCCGGCGCCGCCCCGCAGCACACGGGACCGATTGTGTTGACCTTGAATCCCATTCGGCGTTCAGTGCGATGCCCGCAATGCGCTTCGAGTGATGTCGAGTTGACGTCGGAATTCGGATCGACGGCGTGTAAGGCGATGTATCGCTGCACCGCCTGCCTGGAACCTTTCGACCACGTGAAGGAGATCTGACGTGACCGAGACACTCACCCTCGCGAGTACCGCCCGGCAGGCGTTTCACGAACTGTCGGTGGCACACGTCGAGCGGCTCACCGACGACGCGGTAGCAGTCACCTTCGACGTCCCGCCAGAGTTGCGGGATATCTTCGACTTCGCAGCCGGACAGTCACTGACGTTGCGCCGCAACGTCGATGGTGTCGAGCACCGCCGCTCCTATTCGATCTGTTCGGCGGTCGGCAGCCCGCCCCGCATCGGGGTGCGGGAGATCCCTGACGGACTGTTCTCGTCGTGGTTGGTGCGGCAGGTGAAGGTGGGCGACCGCGTCGAGGTGCAGGCCCCGTCCGGGAGCTTCCGCGCTGATCCGGCCGCCGGCGGCCGGCACCTGTGCATCGCCGCCGGCTCCGGGATCACCCCGATGCTGTCCATCGCCGCCACGGTGCTGCGCCACCCGCAGGCGCAGGTGACCATGCTCTACGGCAACCGGACCTCCACATCGGTGATGTTCGCCGAGGAACTAGCCGACCTCAAGGACGGTTTCCACCAACGGTTCAACCTCATTCACGTGCTCTCCCGCGAACCCCGCGACGTCGCGTTGTTCTCGGGGCGGCTTGACGCCGACCGTCTACGCCAGCTGTTCGCGCGGCTGGTGCCGCTGACCAACCTCGACCACATCTGGTTGTGCGGCCCGCTGGGCCTGCTGTCCGCCGCCAGGGAAGTGCTCGCCGAAGCCGGTGTGCCCGCGGCGAACATCCACTTCGAGCTGTTCTACGTCGACGAGCCACCACCCCAAATTAACCGCGCCGAGCGGGTGACCGACGGAGTCACCAGCGAGGTCACCGTCAACCTCGACGGCCGGGCGACCATCACGGCGATGGCGCGCGACAAGACGATCCTGGACTCGGCACAGGAGACCCGCGGCGACCTGCCGTTCGCCTGCAAGGGCGGGGTGTGCGGAACCTGCCGCGCGAAAGTCTGTGACGGCGAGGTGGACATGGTCCGCAACTACGCACTCGAGCCGAATGAAGTGGCCGAGAACTTCATCCTCACCTGCCAGACCTTCCCCGTCAGTGACGCGGTGACAGTCGATTTCGACGCGTGATCGCCCACGGCCCGAGCCAGAGGAACACCCATGTCTGAAGCCTTCGTCGTCGACCGATCGTGCGTCGGGGTCGGTCGGGGTGCGGCGCTGTTGCCGGAGTGGCCGTGACCGCTCCGCTGCTGATCGAGCGCCACGCTGATCGGATGGTGCTGCGGCTCAACCGGCCCGAGGTCCGCAACGCCATCGACCAGGCCACCGTGTCCGCGCTCCACGCGGCCTGCGACGAGCTGGAACGCGAACCACGGATCGCGCTGCTGGTGGGCTCCCGCGGGGTATTCGCCGCCGGTGCCGATATCACCCAGCTCCGCGACCGTCGGCGCGACGACGCCCTGGCCGGCATCAACTCGGCCATCTTCGACCGCATTCACCGCCTGCCGATGCCGGTCATCGCACTGGTGGACGGCTACGCCTTCGGCGGCGGCGCGGAACTGGCCTACGCCGCCGATTTCCGCATCGGCACACCCTCGACGAAGATCGGCAATCCCGAACCGGGGCTGGGCATCATGGCGGCCGCCGGCGGCACCTGGCGGCTCCGCGAACTGGTAGGCGAACCACTGGCCAAGGAGATCCTGTTGGCCGGAACGATCCTCGACGCCGACCAGGCGCTGGCGGTCCGACTGCTCAACGAGGTGGTGGCCGCCGACGACCTCGAGGCCGCCGGACACCGTCTGGCGGACCGGATCGCCGCCCAGTCCGCACTGGCCGTCCGTCTCACCAAGTCGGCCTTCCACAGTCCCCGCGAAGCACATCCCTTCATCGACAACGTGGTGCAGGCGGTGCTGTTCGAGACCCAGGACAAGCACGAACGCATGACCGCGTTCCTGGAACGACGCAAGGAGAAGCGATGACAGCGCTACCCACTCAGATCGGCGTCTACGGCGGCGGGCGGATGGGGGCGGGGATCGCCCACGCCTTCGCCGCCGCCGGCGCACAGGTGATCGTCGTCGAAAACGACACTCCCAGTGCGCAAGCCGCACGAGAGCGGATCAAGAAGTCGGTGGCCAAAGCGACGGAGAAAGGCACCGCGGTATCGGGGGAGATCACCGTCGTCACCGATCCCGGCGCCCTGGCCACCGCCGGACTGGTGATCGAAGCAGTACCGGAACTCGTCGAGATCAAATCGCACGTGCTCGCCCGGATCGCGGCGGCGGCACCGACGGCTGCGGTGGCCACCAACACCAGTTCCTTGTCCGTCGACCAGCTCGCCGACGCTCTGCCCGAACCGTCGGCGTTGATCGGGTTGCACTTCTTCAACCCCGTCCCGGTCAGCGATCTCGTCGAGATCGTGGTCGGCAACCGCACCGATGCCGCCCTGGTGGAGCAGGCCGGCCTGTGGGTGGCGGCACTGGGCAAGACGGCGATCACGGTGTCGGACACACCCGGCTTCGCCAGCAGCCGGCTCGGTGTGGCCATCGCCCTGGAAGCCATCCGGATGGTTGAGGAGGGGGTGGCGTCGGCCGAAGACATCGACACCGCAATGACTTTGGGGTACCGACACCCGATGGGTCCGCTGAAGACCACCGATATCGTGGGCCTCGACGTTCGGCTGGCCATCGCGGAGCATCTCGAGCGAGAGCTCGGCCCCCGCTTTGCACCGCCACAGCTGTTGCGCGACAAGGTCAGCGCCGGCGACATCGGCCGCAAGTCCGGATGCGGGTTCTATTCATGGTGACCCTTACCTCAACGGTCGCCGAATTCCGCGGCCGTAGTCGACCACTTCACCGACCCATCCTGCAGGAGGACTGATGACCACCACCGAAGTCACCACCCACTCGGACGACACTGTTCTCCTCGAGCGTCACGGCGCGGTAGCCACCGTGATCATCAATCGCCCCAAGCGCCGCAATGCACTCACCGCTCCAGCCAGAGTCGGCTTGCGCGCTGCCCTTACAGCCCTCGCCGTTGACACCTCAGTTCGCGCTGTCGTTCTGACCGGAGCGGGCGGACATTTCTGTGCAGGACAAGATCTCGCTGAACACGCCGCCGTGCTCCAGGCTGATCCAAGTCACGCGTTCGACACCGTCGAGGCGGACTATTCTCCGACCGTGCGATTGCTGTCAACGATGGCCAAACCCGTGATCGCGGCAATCGAAGGCAGCTGCGTAGGAGCAGGACTGGGTTTTGCGCTGGCTTGCGACCTCCGTGTGGTGTCCACCGCCGCCTCGCTTTCTACGGCGTTCAGCTCGATCGGTTTGACCTGTGACTCCGGCTTGGCACATAGCCTCCCCCGTGCGGTCGGCGATGCCAAGGCGCGAGAACTCATTCTCCTTGCACGACCCCTCAGCGGCGCACAGGCTGACGCTGTGGGCCTGGTGACGAGCCTCGTTGATCCAGGAGCTGCTTTGGCTACTGCCACTGAGTTGGCCATCAGCCTCGCCGCGGGGCCGACCCATGCATATGCCGAGTCGAAACAGCTTCTTGCTGGGGCCTTCTCCCGAACGCTCGACGAGAACCTGGCCGAAGAGGCTCGCGCCCAGGCACGTGCGGGAGCGACCTCGGACCATGCCACCGCGGTGAGGTCCTTTCTTGCCAAGGCGACGCCGACCTTCATCGGACGATGAGCAGGCAGCACGCTTCTGGCTGACGAGACACTCGGCCCGTTGCGAACAACGTGTTTGCTACCGGTGCGCGTGAAGCGGCTTCCCCGCAAGGACCAGCATTGCCTCGCCGAGTGCCTCGTTCTGGGTCGGGTGAGCATGAATGAATGGCGCTATGTCGGTGGGTAACGCTTCCCACGCCACCGCTAGTTGCGCCTCGCCGATCAGCTCCGCCACGCGGTCGCCAACCATGTGGACGCCCACTACCGCGCCGTTGCTGCGGGCGCCGCCGGATCGAACGACCTTGATTCCCCCGGCGCTACCGAGAATTTGACTCTTGCCGTTGCCTGCCAGGTCGTACACCGCGGTCGCGACATCGCCGTACTGCTCGCGTGCGGCATCCTCGGTCAACCCCACGGAGGCGACCTCGGGGTGCGAGTAGACCACCCTCGGAATCAGATGCTCAGGAACCGGCATCGGGGACAATCCGGCACTGTCCTCTGCGACGAACACACCATGTTGAAACCCACGGTGCGCCAGCTGAAGTCCTGCAACGATGTCGCCGACAGCGTAGACGCCGTCGACACTGGTGCGGAGTCGTTCATCGGTCGTCACGCAACCACGCTCGATGGCGATGCCGTTCTCCTCGAATCCGCAGTCGCCGGTATGGGGCGCACGTCCCACTGCCACCAGCAGGATGTCTGCCTCGAGCCGATCACCGCCGTCGAGATCGACCGCCACTGCGGCGTCAGTTTCGGTTGCCGAGACCACTTTCGTTGCCGCGCGAACGGCGATACCGCGCTTCTTGAACGCTCGTTCCAGCTGCGTCGAGCACCATGGGTCCTCGGCTGCGACCAGTCGCGGAAGTGCTTCAACCACGGTGACCTTGGTTCCGAAGGAGGCCCACATGCTGGCGAACTCGACGCCGATCACACCGCCCCCAAGAACGATCGCAGTCTCGGGTAGTACATCGAGACTCAGCGCGCGCTCACTGGTGATGATCCGTTCGCCGAGCTCGATTCCAGGAAGCATCCGTGCGGAGGATCCGGTTGCCAGAACCAATGTCGTTCCACTGTAGAGGGTTTCGTCAACCAAGACGTCACGACCACCCAGGTAGGTTCCATGGCCATGAACCGTGGTGATCTGGTGACCATCCAACAGTCCTCGCAGTCCTCGGTACAGCTTGTCGACGACGCGGTTCTTGTAGCCGTGCACGGCATGGAGGTCAACGCCATCAAATGTGACACGCACCCCGACCGCCGACGCCACCCGCGCGCTATCGGCAACTTCAGCGGCACGCAGCAACGCCTTGGTCGGGATGCAACCGCGGTGCAGGCACGTACCACCCACCTTGTCGACATCGATGAGAACGACAGACTTACCCAGCTGAGCTGCGCGGATGGCGCAAGCGTAGCCGGCGGACCCACCACCGAGGATCAAGACATCCGTATGGAACTTCTCCGTCATCTACAGCCTCCCTAGTGCGGCGACGGGATTTTCGACGTAATCGGCGAAGAGCCGGAGAAAGCCCCCCGCAGCGCCGCCGTCGCAGACCCTGTGGTCAAAGCTCAGCGAGATCTGCGTGACTTTCCGGACGCTGAGTTCGCCGTTGACGACCCACGGTTTGTCGATGATGCGACCAACGCCCAGGATCGCAGCTTCCGGATGGTTGATGATCGACGACGACCCATCCACCCCGAACACCCCGTAGTTGTTCAGCGTGAACGTTCCGCCAGACAATCGCGAAGGCGGCACCTTCCCTTCCTTCGCAAGCCTGGTGGTCTCACGCAGCTGTTGCGCCAAGGCCACCGTCGTCAGCGAGTCGGCGTGCTGAATGACGGGAACGATCAGACCGCGGGGTGTTTGAGCCGCGATGCCGAGATGCACGTGGCCGAACTGAACTATCTCGTCCCTGGTTGTGTCGACGGTCGAGTTCAGCTCCGGGTACTTCGTCAACGCCGTCAGCGCCAGGCGGGCAAGAAGTGCCAGCACGCCGATCTTCTCGTCATCAGGCAAGGCCGCGTTGATCGATCGGCGGGCGGACAGCAACTCAGAGGCGTCGACGTCCACCCAGGTCGTCGCATCCGGGATCTCACGGCGACTGGTCGACAATTTGTCGGCGACCACTTTACGAAGGCCCTTGATCGGTACCCGCACCTCGCGGTGCGCGCCGCCGGTGTCAACGATCGCCGCGGCCCTTGGCAGGGTGACTGGTGGCGTACCACTTGGCAGCGCACGTTCGACATCTGCGCGGGTGATGACGCCCCCCGGAGCCGACGGGCTCAGCACCGCCACGTCAATCCCGTTCTCACGAGCCAGTTTACGTACCAGCGGGGAGATGACGCGAGTGGGTGCGGCATGGGACGACTGGGAACTCGCCACTGGCGAATCGGCGGCAATCCTCCCGTCGGCCCCATTGTTCGGTGTGACCCGTCGACGGCGTCGGCGGGTCTCTTCGGATGTGCCGTAGCCGATCAGCACATTGCCCGATCCCGCGCGCTCTTCGGTGCGGTACTTCTCGTGCGCGGCGGTGACCAGCGGCTCCCCCTCCGCTGCGCTGGGCCCGTCGACTCGGGCAGCGATGGTGATCAACGGCCGACCGACGTGCACTGTCGTACCGGCGTCACCATGCAGCGTCAGCACTGTTCCCTCGAAGGGAATCGGCACCTCCACACTGGCTTTGGCCGTTTCGACTTCAACAACCACCTGGTCGATGGCGACGGTCTCGCCCACCTGGACCTTCCAGTCGACGATGTCGGCTTCGGTCAGGCCTTCACCCAGGTCTGGCAACAGAAAGATCTGCTCGTTCATCCGGTGACCGCCCAACGGTTATCAGGAGCGTCTTTCCATTGCAATCGTTCGACTGCATCGAGGATTCGATCGACGCCCGGCAAGTGGATGCGCTCGAGCTTCGGTGCGGGATAGGGAATGTCGAACCCACTTACGCGCAACACGGGAGCGTTCAAGTAGTGGAAGCATCGCTCTTGCACGCGCGCGACGATTTCGGCGCCGACGCCCGCGAAGCCCTGGGCCTCCTGGATGACCAGGCAGCGACCGGTCTTTCGGACCGAGCTCATAACCGTTTCATCGTCGAACGGAACGATCGAACGCAGGTCGACCACCTCCAGGTCGTATCCCTCGGCGGCCGCGGCTTCCGCGGTCTCGAGTGCGACGCTGACCGACGGCCCGTAGGCCACGATGGTGGCGTCGCGGCCCTCGCGCCGTACCGCAGCTCGTCCCAGTGGAGCGCCGATGGTCAACTCGCCATCGGCGCGCGCGAAGTACATCCGCTTGGGTTCGAGGAAGATCACCGGGTCGGGGTCGTCGATCGCGTGGCGCAGCAGGCTGTAGGCGTCTTGGACGTCGCCTGGCGTGACGACCTTGAGCCCCGCCGTGTGCGCGTAGTAGGCCTCGCTCGAATCGCAGTGGTGCTCGACGCCTCCGATACCGCCCGCGAAGGGAATCCGAATCACCATGGGAACAGACAGTGCACCTTTGGTGCGGTTTCGGATCTTCGCAACGTGGGACACGATCTGCTCGAACGCCGGATAGGCGAACGCGTCGAACTGCATCTCCACGACGGGTTTGAAACCGGCCATCGCCATCCCGATGGCGAAACCGACGATTCCGGATTCGGCCAGCGGGGTGTCAAAGCAGCGGCCTTCCCCGAAGTCGGTGGCGAGGCCGTCCGTCACTCGGAACACTCCGCCCAACGTTCCGACATCTTCACCAAAGACGACCACGTTCTCGTCTTCGGTCATTGCATCCCGCAACGCTGCGTTGAGGGCCTTGGCCATCGTTATCGGCGCCATGAGTTAGAGCTCCTCGGACTCGGCGGCCAGCTCGGCCTCAACCTGGGCTTGTTGTTCACGCAACTGCGTGGTCGGTTCGGCGAAGACGTAGCGAAACAGGTCCATGGGGTCGCTGGGCCGATCGACGTTCATTCCGGCGCGCAGCGTTGCGGCCGCGTCATCGGCGTCTGCGGCGATTTCGTCGACGTCGGCGGCGGTCAATACCCCCCGATCGAGCAGATATGTGTGCAAACGCGTCAACGGGTCGCGCCGCAACCATTGGTCGACCTCATCCGCAGCCCGGTATCGGGTGGCGTCATCGGCGTTGGTGTGGGCATCGATGCGGTAGGTGTGCGCCTCGACTATGACTGGTCCGTTGCCGGATCGAACGAATTCTGCGGCTTCGTCCATTACCGCGAGCATGGCCATGGGATCGTTGCCGTCGACCTGTTCTGACCCGATCCCGTAACCGACCCCCTTGTGCGACAAACTCGGGGCGGCGCTCTGTCGTGCCAGCGGAACACTGATCGCAAAACCGTTGTTCTGCACCAGGAATACTACGGGCGCTTTGAACACCGCGGCGAAGTTGAGCGCCTCGTGAAAGTCGCCTTCACTGGTTGCGCCGTCGCCGCAGAAGGCGAGGGCGATGGTGTCCTTTCCCTTTCGGCGTTCCGCGTACGCGAGCCCTGCGGCATGCAGCAATTGCGTTGCCAGCGGCGTGCATTGGGGCGCCGTACGGCACTCGGCAGGGTTGTATCCACAGTGCCAATCGCCTGACAGCATGCTGAGGATCTGCACGGGAGCGATACCGCGCGCGGTCAACGCCATGGAGTCCCGATACGTCGGAAACATCCAATCCGTTGGCTTCAGGCACATTGCAGCCGAGATCTGGCACGCTTCCTGTCCGCGGGACGATGGGTACACCGCTAACCGCCCCTGCTTGGTCAGCGCCGTTGCCTGTTGGTCGAGTCGCCGGCCCAGAACCATTTCCCGGTACATCTCAGCGAGGCGGGTGTCATCCGGGCGTCGATAGCGCGCCTCACTGCATGTGACGGCCCCGTTTGCGTCAAGGTATTGGACCGCGGAGTCCGCCGGCAGGAACTGTTGGTACTGCTTGGGTTTCGGTGGTTCGACCAGCGTCACAATTATCTCCTCCAAGACATCCGTCCATCAATGGTGGCAAGCAGAAGATCTATGACCTAGCGATCTGACGATTCGCAGGCACACTGCCCTATAATCGATCACTACTGGTCAGAATGTCTCATGAAGTGACCACCAGCGCGTTGGAGATGGACAGATGGTCAGCACCGCCGAGGAGCGTCACGAGCTCGACTCCGTCGATCGGCGCATCATTCACGAACTGGTCGTGGACGGCCGAATGTCCATGCGCGCCTTGGCCGAAAAGGTTCATATCTCTCGCGCTCATGCCTACGTTCGCGTCGAGCGCCTTCAGAAGGCCGGCGTCATCACCGGCTATACCGCGCGCGTCGCCCACGATCGTGCCGGTGTCGGCGCGTCAGCGTGCGTTGCCTTGGCGATTCGTCAAGACTCCTGGCGCGGAATCGCCAATCGGCTGCGCACGCTTCCGTTCGTGGAGCACTATTTTCTGCTCGGCGGCGAACACGACGTGCTTGTTCTCGTTCGTGCAACGAACAACGCGACGCTACGCGATGTGGTGCTCGAACAGCTTCAGAGCCTTGCGGGGGTGCTGTCGACGAAGACCTGGCTGATCTTCGAAGATGCAAGCGGCCCCGGTCCCACGTGGACAAGCCCGTCCGACTGAGATCCCTTCGCGCGCAAGAACTCACCGAGGCGAGTCCCGAGCGAGTCGGGCTTCGTCAGTTGGCAGTGACGCCGCGCACGAAGGCATCATTCTCGGCTGCAGAACGTTGCTGCATCGCAAGAGCCGCCGCCAACGTCAGCAGGCACGACGCGAACATGTAAGCCGAGACAGCCAGTGAACTGCCGGTAGCTCCGACAAGCCACGCCGCGATCAACGGGGCGAATCCTCCACCCAGAACGGCTCCAATGGCATAGGCCAACGAGGCGCCGCTGTATCTGATCGCCGCAGGGAACATTTCTGCGTAGGCCGCGGCCTGCGGGCCGTAGGTGAGGCCGAGCCCGACCGTCAAACCGAGAACAGCGAGCACCATCAGCGGGAGATTGGCAGTGTCCAGAAGTACGAAGAAGGGAAATGTCCACGCTCCCAGGACAATAGCGCCAACGATATAGGTGCGACGACGGCCCACACGGTCTGACCATTGCGCTGCGAGCACTGTTGACACACCCCACCCGATGGCTCCAATGCTGCCTATCAGCAACATAGTGGAGGTGTCCTTGCCGAGAGTCTTTGTGCCGTAGGAGGTGAGGAAGCCGATTAGCATGTAGCCGTTCAGGTTGCAAGCGATGAAGAGGCCGATCCCGACGAGCAGCTCTTTGCGGTAGTCCCGAAATAGGACGGACAGCGGCGCCCGGGTGTCCTTCTTGCGCTCCTTCAGCTCGGCGAACACAGGACTCTCATTCACCTTTGATCTGACATAGAACCCAATGACGATCAGAACAGCACTGAGGAGGAAGGGAATCCGCCATCCCCATGACCGGAACTGTTCATGGGTCGTCATCGTCGAGACGGCCAGGAACACACCGGTCGCGAGAAGTAGCCCAAGCGGGGTGCCCAGCTGCGGTGCTGAACCGTAGTAGCCGCGACGGGCGGCTGGCGCATGCTCAACCGACATCAGAGCCGCTCCACCCCATTCTCCGCCCGCCGAGATTCCCTGCAGGAAACGCAGAGCCACGAGCAGAATGGGTGCGGCGATTCCGATTTCGGCGTAAGTCGGGAGTAAGCCAACCCCAACAGTAGAAACACCCATCAGGAGGAGGGTGACGACAAGCATCGCTTTGCGGCCCCACCGATCACCGAGATGGCCGGCCACGATACCCCCTAGAGGGCGGGCCAGAAAGCTGACGCCGATCGTGGCCAACGAAGCCAAAATGGCAGCCGAAGCGCCGAGTTGGCTGAAGAACAGGTCACTGAAGACCAAGCCGGCGGCGGACGCGTAGACGAAGAAGTCATACCACTCGACCGTTGTTCCGATCATGCTCGCGCGGGCTGCGCGGACAAGCTCCTTCTGTGTCGTCCGATCTACATCCTCCGAGTTCTCCTGTTTGGTGACTGATTCGGACAATCTCTCTTCGTTCAGCATGGTGAACGCCTTTCCTGAAAAGGGAGCCAGCACGTCGGGGACAGCCGGCGGAAACTTCGGTCGGCACTTGCCGTGGCACGGCTTGGTGGTCGCGCGATCAGGACCCCCAAGCAGTCAGGGCGTCCTCGATGGCGGACGCCGTATCGTGGCCGACCGGGATGAATTCCAGGCCGATCCAGCCGCCGTACCCGCTTGATTCGACTGCTCGGCGACAGGCAGTCCAGTCGATATCGCCAGTGCCGGGTTGATGACGTCCTGGTACGTCGGCGATCTGCACGTGCTTGACGATATTCTTTGTCTCACAAAATATTTCGGAAATCTCCCGGAGCTCGGTCTGGTACAGGTGGTACACGTCGAACAGCAGTCCGAGGCTGTCGGGGTTTCCAGCGGCCTCGCGTAGTGCGACGACGTCGCTGACTCTTCGGGTGAGGTATGTGGGTCGATCTGGGCCTAGGGGTTCGAGTACGAGATCGATTCCCGATCCTTCGATGGCCTCCAGTCCGGCGGCGAGATTCGCGGCCGCAGTGTCAAGTTGACGGTCTAGCGGATACTTGCCCATTCGGTTGCCGGTGAGTGCGTTGACGGTGGTGCAGCCGACATCACGAGCAAAGTTCGTCGCCGCCATCAATTCGGACCGCCACCAATCTGTGGCTTCCGGATTGGCAAGTTCGCCATGCGAGCCCTCAGGGCCTGGGTTGACGTTCAGAATTGATACCGCCAAACCCGTTGCAGAAACTTGCTTCTTGATGATGGATTGGTCTTCCCATGGCCAGAACTCGACCGCCGTGAATCCGCAGTCCCGTGCTGCGCAGAATCGGTCGGCGAGGGGGTACTCCGTGAACAGAAGCGAGATGTTGGGGCTGAACCGCTGCACGAGTCCTTCCCTTCTGGTGGTCATGTCGGCATCTGGGCAACTTATGATTCGATGTGCTTCTCAAGGAAGGCAGCGAGACTTGCGGTCAGCAGGTCGGGACTTTCGTCCGGGATGAAGTGCCCGGCGTCGAGTTCCTCTACCGTGAAGGAGCCGTCGATGTAGGGGGCCCAGACTTCGTCGACGACGAACTCCCGTTTCATCAGGCCACGCTTTCCCCAAATCAAGTGGGTGGGGCAGGTGACTCTCACCCCTGCGCTGCGTGCTTGTCGGTCATCGTGCAGATCGATGGTTGCGCTCGCGCGATAGTCCTCGCACGTGCTGTGAATGCATGCCGGGTCTGCGAACGTCGACTGGTACTCCGCCAAAGCGTCTCTTGCGAACCCGCGAAGGCTGGTGCGCCCGAAGCCGGTTAGCAGATTGGTCACCCAGTCGTGTGGCGCGGTCCGCAGCAGCGACTCGGGAAGGCCCGCGGGCTGCGAGAGAAACCACCAGTGGAAGTAGCCGTTCGCAATTGCAGCGTTTACTCGTTCGAAGACTTCGACAGTCGGGGCGATGTCGATCAAACACAGTGCCGACACTCGGTGTGGGTGGTCTTGAGCAAGGCGGTGCGCGACACGTGCTCCGCGATCGTGGCCCACAACCGAAAAGGTCTCATCGCCAATCTCGTTCATGACTGCTACGACATCGTTTGCCATTGCACGCTTGCTGTAATTCTCGTGGTTGGGCAGCCCGAGCGGCTTACTGGACTGCCCATACCCGCGCAGGTCCACACACACAACGCGGTACTTCTGAGCCAAGACAGGCGCAACCGCGTGCCAGGCGGCCGAAGTCTGCGGATAGCCGTGCAGGAGTACAACGCTCGGCATCTTGTCGCTGCCGCCGCTGACCAGTGCCCGGATATGCACTTCTCCGGTGTCGACTATGCGTTCTCGGAAACCGCTGAACAAATCGAATTCCTCTCCACCGAAATCGCCGACCCTGCCTACGTCACCGATTGCGTTCAGTTCGGTGCTGCCGTCGTCAGAGCAGCTGTAATCCACCCGCTACCGGAATGACTGCTCCGGTAACGTAATCCATCGACATGAGACCCATAATGGCTTGCGCCACGTCCTCGGGCTTACCGAGTCTCTTTGCAGGAGCGTTGGTTTCGACGAATGTGCGCAATTCATCCCAGTCATGCGTCAGGGGGGTGTCAATGTATCCCGGCGCTACCGCATTCACACGCACTTCTGGGCCGCATGCCTTCGCGAGCAGCTCCGTGAGGTGCACGACTCCAGACTTGCTCACTGCGTATGGAATCGAGCTCCCCATGGGCTTCAGGCCTGCCAAGGACGCGTTGTTGATGATCTGGCCGTGCGTCTGGCGCAGGTGTGGCATAGCTGCCTTGCAGGTGTTCCACACCCCCGTGAGATTCACCGCGATGATCCGGTTCCACAACTCGTCCGATACCGCGTCGAGATCGCCGTGCGGGATGGGAACCGCGATGCCCGCGTTGTTTATCAGCACGTCAAGCCTGCCGAATTGATCAGTCGCCGCGTGGATCAAGTTCTGCGCCCCCACCGGATCACTGAGGTCCGCGTCGACGTACAGCGACCCCGCCAAGTCCGCCGCCAAGCCGTCACCCTCCGCCAGTGAGTTGAAGCCGTTGAGGACTACACACCACCCTCTCTCGTGAAGGGTCCTGGCGACCCGCATCCCGATACCGCTGGATGAGCCGGTGACGATTGCAACCGATGAGGCCCCCATGCATTTCCCTTCGCTTGCGACGCGGTTTCTCTATGGCGCGCACCGATCCAATGGGACAGAGCCAGGAACCCCGACACCACCACGCGGCGCACAACTTCTCGCAGAACGTTATCGAGTGCAGGCGTTGCCGATTCGGCACGTTATCGTGCAGCGCGGAGCGCAAAGATACCTTGCATACATCTGTAAGATATCAGCGTACTGATGCGTGCGCAAGAACACGTTTGCGCTTCAACTCGAGCCAGCTCACATGTCACCTCCAGCATCCGATCGCGTCGGCATATACTGGCGAAATATCACAGGAGGGTCATGTCAGAAGCAGAGTCGACGGCCACTTACGCAATGCGCAGCTCTCCGCGAAACCTGTCGATGACCGAGCAGGTCTACCACCTACTCAAGGAAGACATCCTCCTCGCCCGGTGGAAGCCTGACAGCTCGCTCGTCGAGAGTGAGCTAGCGCAGTTGTATCGCATGTCGAAGACACCCGTCAGAGAAGCGCTGCGCCTGCTCGTCCGAGATGGGCTGGTCACAGTCTTGCCCCGTAAGGGATATCTCGTCCGTTCGATAAGTCTCGGCGACACTCGCGAGATCTTCGGACTGCGGAACATGATCGAGCCCGAATTGGCAACAGACGCTGCGCGCTTCGCCAGCGAAGCCGGGATTGCCAAACTGAGCGCCCTTGTCACCCGTCAACGGGAAGAGTCCGACCTCGATGCGTCGCTGAACGCCGCCCGGCTGTTTCATCTCGAGATAGCAGAGCAAGCACACAATCAGCGAGCTGCGCAGGTGCTGCTGGGCTTGCTCGATGAGATAAGACGCCTACATCACCTGATGCCGTCGGTGGAGGGTCACATCTGGTCGAACGAGGAAGTCGGCGCACATGCCGAGATCTTGTCTGCCGTCCAGGCTCGCGACACCGCCCGCGCGCGCGAACTCATGAAACGGCACCTCGACGAGGTCTCCAGGACCATGCTCTCGTCGCTAACGTCTGTACGCCTGGCTTGATGCGCTGAACTGGGCAAGTCCAGCCGCCAGCGCCGCACGAGCTATCTCACCCCGGCAGTGAGGGCCTCCTTGGTTCGGGAAGTGACGCCCCTCGGCGTAGCATTGCGTGAGATCTCAGTGATATATCTGACGCGATTCAATCGACGAGGAGCTTTTCATGTCGCAGCGCGGACTCGATCAAGGCGGCGGAGCACTCTTTGCCGATGAGGGCCCAGACGGGTTCCTGCACAGGGCATTTCAGCGTGGGCGTGGCCTGACGCGCGAGGAGGTGCGGCGCTCCCCCGTGGTGGGCATCTGCTCGAGCTGGAGCGAACTGAATCCCTGCAATGCAGGCCTCCGCGCGCTCGCGGAGGAAGTCAAGCAGGGGATCATTCACGCGGGTGGCTTGCCGATGGAGTTTCCAACCATCTCGATATCCGAGCCCTACAGTCGACCCACCAGCATGTACCTGCGGAATCTGATGTCAATGGACGTCGAAGAATCGATTTCGACAGCACCCATTGACGGCGTGGTCCTCCTCGGCGGGTGCGACAAGACAGTGCCTGCTCAGCTGATGGGCGCAATCAGCGCAGACAAGCCTGCCATCGTGGTGACGGCAGGACCTCGCGAGGTGTCGTGTTGGAAAGGCAACCCCCTTACCATCGACGATGTCTGGCACCACATCGATCAACGCCGACTTGGATGCGTCTCCGATGCCGACTGGGACGAGCTCGAAGGTGCCCTGAACACCAGTGTCGGAACATGCAACGTCTTAGGCACCGCCATCACCATGGCTGCAGTCGCCGAGGTACTCGGGTTCGCGATTCCAGGAAGTTCGTTGCCGCCCGCGCCGAGCCGAGCACGTCTGGACATCGGGCGGCGCGCCGGCGCGCAGATCGTTGCGACGATCAACCGGGGAATTCGGCCCAGCAAGCTCATCAGTAGGGCCTCTCTGGAGAACGCGTTCCGGGTAGTCTGCGCTCTCGGCGGCTCAGCGAACTCGGTCGTGCACCTCGAGGCGATCGCGGGGCGGGCAGGTATCACCATCGGGATCGATTCTTTGCGGGAATGGGGCAGCACCACTCCGACCTTGGCCCGTGTTCGCCCCATGGGACCACATCTACTCTCAGACCTCGATGAGGCTGGCGGCGTCCCCGCCGTTGTCAACGCACTTCGCGATTCACTCGATCTGAGCCGTCCGGTTGCCAGTGGCGAAACGTGGGGCGAATACCTAGTCGGTCGCGAGTTCAAAACTGACACCGATGTGCTTGCCACAGCCGCAAACCCAGTATCTTCACTGGGAGCGTTGCGGGTCGTCGACGGCAACCTGGCCCCGCGTGGTGCATTGCTGAAGGTGTCCGGTGAGTTCGATGGGCAGGTCCTGCGTAAACGCGCCGTGGTGTTCGACGGCGTGGACGACCTGAACAACCGAATCGACGATGAGTCGCTTGACGTCGATGAAGACTGCGCCCTGGTCCTGCGCGGCGTCGGAGTCATCGGAGCACCCGGGATGCCTGAGGTCGGCCACATTCCCATTCCCGCCAAGCTCGCGCGCAAAGGAGTCACAGACATGCTCCGCATCACCGATGCGCGCATGAGCGGCACCGCCACGGGATGCGTTGTCCTGCATGTCACACCGGAGTCCGCGATCGGGGGCCCACTGGCCTACGTTCGCGACGGCGACGTAATCGAACTCGACATTCCGCAGCAGTCGATCAACCTGCTGGTCGACGATTTCGCCTCGCGTCACCTCCCTTCTGGGACCGCATCTCCCCCCACCGGACGTGGCTACGGTTGGCTGTTCGCCACGCACACGTTGCAGCCCGATCGTGGGTGCGACTTCGACTTCCTGCGAAAGGACTTCGTAGGGTCGGCGGACGGAGCCACGGGATGAAGACAGTCGGATTCGTCGGCACGGGCGCCATGGGCAGCGCCATGGTGCACCGCCTGTTGGAACTCGGATACCCCGTCGTCGTTCACAACCGCACCAAGGCCAATGCGCAGGCGTTGATCTCAAGCGGCGCCTGCTGGGCCGGCAGCGTGGCCGAAGTTGCGCAGCAATGTTCGGTGATCGTCGGCTGCCTGCGCGACACTGCTGCCGTCGAAGAGGTGTACCTCGGGCCACGCGGACTCCTCGACTCTGCACGACCGGGAACGATCATGATCGAACACGCGACATTCGCACCCGAGCTCGCGCGCCGAATCTCGAGGGCCGCCGACAGACGGGAGTGCCATTTCCTCGACATTCCCGTGACCGGCGGCCCCACGGGCGCACGCGAAGGGACTCTCGCCGGAATGGCAGGTGGGAATCTTGCTGCCATCGAAGCCATTCGGCATGTGGTTGAGCCCTATATCGGCGCGCTGTTGCGCATCGGCGAGAGCGGGCGTGGCCTAGAGCTCAAATTGGTGAATCAACTGTTGGTCACGACTCATATGGCGGCCGCCGCTGAGGCCAACGCTCTCCTTCGACGGCTGGGTCTACCCCTGGACACCAGCTTTGAGGTACTCACTCATGGCTGGGCGAACAGCACCATGCTGGCCAGGAGCATGGCCCAACTGAGTTCGGACACGGTTGAGGGGACTGGAGTAACCATCGAAGGCATGCGCGAAGTCCAGGCGGTGATTGAGTCCATGCTTGAGTCGACGGAATTCCCACTCCCAGTATTTCAAAGCGCACGTGGATATTTCGAGACCGCGGCAGATGTCGGCCGTGGGCAAAGTGACCCCGCGGCGCTCGCCGACCATGTTTGCCAGATGCGTCGCTGCACCGACGATCCGCACCCGTTCCACGGGCGCTCCGAGTCGAACGGCACACCGGAGACCAGCCGCGACCAGACGACGCCGTCAGACCATTCGTCGCAGCAATGACATTGCACAGCAGTAACTTTCAGCCAACTGACAGAGTTCCCCGCTATCATCGCGGACATGTCCGCGTCACGAATTGACAGCGATCACGGCGATCCCAAGCGTGCCGTCTCACTGCTGGTGCCAGTAGGGAACGAGATGGTTCACGTCCGGAAGGATGGGCCTGAGGAGGGCCCCGCCATCGTGCTGGTACACGGATTCCTCGGTTCGATGCATTGGTTCGATCGGCTGGTGCCTCTGCTCTCCAACGATTTTCGGGTGATCCGTACAGACTTGATCGGTCACGGGGCATCGAGTGACACCGAGGGCGGACACTCGCCCGAACAGCAGGGACGAGTACTCAAACACGTCCTCGAGCACCTCGGCGTTACGGGTGGGACCCTGCTCGGCCATTCGTTGGGCGCAGACGTCGCGATCGCAGCGCTGGAACAAGGTCTGATCGCCGACGACCTCGTGGTCGTGAACGAGGGCCCGGACTACTCCACCTTCAATCGAAACCGGATCAACCTGCTCCTTCGCGCACCCCTGATTGGGCCGGCCTTGTATCGCATCCTGCCCACCGCCGCCATCCACACGGCGGTGGCGACGTTCTTCGCGCCCGGGTTCCCCGTGGCCGGGGCGTTCGACGCACCACTGCAGCCGGTATGGGACGTTCACAAGGTCAAATACCGTTGCTTTCTCGCTTCGCAGGTGCAGAAGGAGCGCTACGTTGCGGACCGGCCGCTGGACCAACGGATCAGTGCGCTCGGGATACCCACTTTGGTGCTCTTCGGTGAACGGGACCAGGTATATCGCAGTGCGAGTTCGACACTCCGCTATCGCGCAGTGGCCAACGCAACCGTCGAGACCGTCGCCGACGCGGGCCATTCGCCGATCTTGGAAAGTCCTGAGTGGACCGCCGAGACCATTCGTCACTTTCTCCTACGCGCATCCTGATCCGGCGGACCTCGGCGCCGCACCAGACGAGTCGGGCATGTCGTCGCACGCCGTCGAGCCCGACAGCCTCAGTGAGAGCGAACTACATGACGACACTCCTGCGGCGGATGAAAGAGATTCGACGACAGCCCTCCTGCGGCGCCCGACCATTGTTGCCCCACAGCGTATTCGGTCCGCTTCCTGGCGTAGAAGATGTAATCGGAGTGGGTGTCAGTGCACCGTAGGTGAATGGAAGCGAGACGACGACGTCAGATCAGACCAAGTCGGGGCGGCTGAAGTGGCCAAGGACATCGCTGGCCCGTGGTGCAGTGTCTAGCTTCCAACAACTGCCGATCAGCTCGTTTACCGCCTTGATCCCCAGGCTTGGCACGGCAATGGACCGCAGCTTGGCCTCGAGGTCGTCGTCTGACATGGGGTTGTCTGGCGTTCCGCGGTTGGCCCGTACGGCGTGACCGAGGGTGGTGCCCTCATGGGTCGTGATCGACAGCCGTGCTCCGCGTTTGCCGACGGTGTCGTCGCCCGTCACGGTGATCTTGTCCCGCAGCCTGGCGATTTCGGGATCATCGACGGCCGCAGCGCTGAAGCTGTCCAAGCCGAGGTAGCCGGCCTGCAGCGCGAAGGCGACACAGTGGGCGGCACTGAATCGGGCTTCGGATCCCGCTGCGGGATGGGTTCTACGGGTCACCGATGCCGCGAAGGGAAGCATCCACACCTCGGCGGAGGCCACCGCATTGAGGACGAAGTCGGGATGTTTCGAGAGTGCGATGGCGGCATCGATCGCCGGATGAAGCAGCGAGGCATTCGGATAGAGTTTATGGCCGTTGGACAGGACCGACCACGACTCTCCAAGCGACTCGGTGAGAATGGTGGGATCGGGGGCTCGTGAAACTACCGACAGCAGCCCGCGTTCCCCCTCGATTGCGGTGTCCCGCGACGTCATTCCACGTTCTGCCATGAATGCGCTCAGCACGCCGTCCATTGCCGCGCGTCCCGGCTGCAGTGCCTTGGTGTCCGTTCCGTAGATCTCACGTATGCCTGACGCTTGGGCTGCGGCCATTCCGAGCGCGTTCGCGAACGCCTCACTGCCGAGGCCCAGCGCTCGCGCCGCCGCCGCCGCCGATGCCAGGCGGCCCGCCGTACCCGTTACTTGCCACGCGCTCTCGAAGTGGGTAATCCCTGCGGCACGAGCGACTCTGGCACCCACCTCGAAACCCACCACGTAGCTGGCTATGGCGTCGGCGCCGCTTAGCGGGCGCGTTTCGGCGATGGCCAGCAGTGTCGGCCACAGACACGAGCCCAGGTGCACAGTGGTTTCTCGCGGGTTGTAGACGTCGTCGAAATCCAATGCGTGTGAGGAGTATCCATTTGCCAGTGCGGCAAAGGGCGCACTGGTGCGTTGCGACGAACCGATAATGGTGGCGATTGGCTCTGGAGCGACGGACGCGATCACCGCTCGCAACTTGGCGGATGCGAGTTCGACGGAGCCGGCGAGCGTGGCAGCGAACCAGTCGACGAGTCCCCGCTTGGCTGCGTGCGCCACCTCGGCCGGCAGGCTCCCCAGGGTCACCGCGGATGCGAAATCGACCAGCGCACGCGTCCCGGTCGGCGCCTCGTGCAGATCACTCATCCGTTGTTGACCATGGCTGCGACCAGCGGCTTGGCTGCGTCGGTGAAGTCCTTGATCTGCGTGGTCAATTCGGTGCCGGTGACGAACGTGGGGTTGAAACCCTCGGTGCGCAGGTAGGCCTTCCAGGCATCGGTGGCCGCGACCTTCTGGAAGAAGTCTTGATAGAACTTCACCGCCTCGTCAGACATCTTCGGAGGGCCGGCGATACCGCGGAACTGCAGGTGGTCGGGGAATTCGCCGAGGTCGATCTTCTGCTCGGCGATGGTCGGCACGCCGGGGAAGTCCGGTACGCGCTTGTCGGAGAAGACGCCGATGAGCTTCAGTTTGCCAGCGTCGATCTGGTCGGCGAAGTCCGGAATGGCACCGATGTCGATCTGTGCGTCCCCGCGAAGCATGGCGGTGATGCGGGGCGCGCCGTCGTCGAAGGAGAGGTACTTCCACTTGGTTCCGGTGTTCTTCTCGATCTCCAGAGCGACGAGGTTGTCCACTGAGTTGGGCGAACCGCCGGTCTGCACCATCTCGCCGGCATTCTTCCTGGCGGCCTCGATGAACTCCGCCATGGTGTTGAACGGTGCGTCGGCAGGCGCAGCGACGACCTGAATCTCGTCTGCCAGCATCACGATTGGTGTCAGATCGGTCAATGTGGCCGGCGCCGAGGCGGCGGCCAGTCCTCCGATGATCCACTTCGAGGTGAACGCCGAGATGAAGTTGGAATCACCTGGCTTGCCCTTGAGGAATGCCATGGCACCGAGCCCTCCCCCCTCCGGCTTGGCCAGGACCGGCCAATTGTCGGTCAGGATCTTCTCGTCCCGGGCGATCTTGATGAGCTGCCTGGCGAACAGGTCGCTGCCACCCCCGGGTCCGGTGTCCACGATGAACTGAACGTTGTTCGGCGTTCCGCCGGTTGCAGTCGTGGACGACGTGCCGCAACCGGTGATGCCGACCGCGACGGTCATGGTGGCAGCGATGACACCGAGGCGTAGCAGTGTCTTGTTCATTGGGATACCTCTCGGGTTTCGATGGTCTTGGGACTGGTGAGCGGGGGGGCTATGTCATCCGACGGAAGGTCCTGGACCACACTGTCTTTGGTGGGCAGGCGATTTCCGCGGCGCCTACTGAGGACGGCAAGGATCACGACGATGACGGCAAGTCCGAGCACTATTGCCGAGATCGGCCTCTCCACGAAGATCAGCAGGCTGTTGTCGGACAGGATCAGTGACTGTCGTATCGCGTTCTCCGCCTGCGGTCCAAGCACGAACGCCATCAGCAGCGGGGTCGGTGGTATCGCCAGCTTGCGGAACGCGTATCCCAAGGCGCTGAAGAAGATCAGCATGTAGATGTCGAACATCGAGCCGCGCACGCTGTAGGCACCGACCACCGCGAGTACCAGGATCGCCGGGTAGAGCACCCAGTACGGGATCTTCAACAGGCGCACCCACAGCGGGATCATTGGCAGGTTCAAGATGATCAGTGCGAAGTTGCCGAGGTAGAGGCTGGCGATCACCGGCCACACGATCTCGGGGTTCGTCTCGAACAACCTCGGGCCGGGCTGGATGCCGAAGAGCAGTAGTGCGGCGAGCATGACCGACGTGCTGGCGCTGCCCGGAAGGCCAAGGGACAGAAGTGGAACCATCGCACCCCCCACTTCGGAGTTGTTGGCCGCCTCCGGTGCCGCGACGCCCTCCATGGTGCCCGTGCCGAATTTCTCGGGATGTTTGGAGATGTTCTTTTGCAGGGTGTAGGAAACGAAGGACGCGATGGTCGATCCGCCGCCGGGCACCGCTCCGACGAGGAACCCGGTGATGGAGCCCTGCGTGATGGCACCGCGGCAGTCCTTGAGGTCCTGCTTGGTGGGCAACAAATTGCGAATGCCCTTGGGAATGACGAGTAGCGACTTTCCGCGTTGCTCTTCGACGTTCATCAACACTTCGGCGACGGCGAACATGCCGAGGGTCAGCACCAGAAACTCGACGCCGTCGAACAGATTGATGTTGCCGAATGTGAAGCGCTCGGTGCCGCTGAACAAGTCGACACCGACGGTGGAGATCAGCAGTCCCAGCGCCATGGAGATGAAGCCCTTGACGGGTGATTTGCCGGTGACGGTGATGACGAGCAGGAGTCCAAACACCATCAGGCAGGCGAACTCCGGCGGGCCGAAGGCTACGGCGAACTTGGCGATGATGGGCGCTAGGAAGGTGAGGGCGATGACCCCGACGGTGCTGGCGATGAAGCCGGAGATGGCCGACATACCCATGGCCGGTCCGGCGCGGCCCTTGCGCGCGAGCTGGTGTCCGTCATAGCAGAGCACCACCGAGGAAGTCTCTGTCGGGATGTTCAGCAGGATGGCCGTCGTCGACCCTGCGAACTTCGCACCGTGGTAGAGCCCAGCCATCATGATCAGACCCGTGGTGGGCGGTAGTTTGAGGGTCAGCGGCAAGAGCACCGCGAGGACTGCGGCTGGATTGCCAAGGCCAGGAAGGATTCCCACGATGGTGCCGAGGGTGACGCCGATCAGCACCCACATGAGGTTCGTGGGCGTCAGTGCCGCGCCGAGACCGTCGACGAGACTTTCCAATGCGTTCAACGTGTGTTCCTTCCGGGCTGGTCCGCGAAGTCAGGGGTGGAGCTCAGGCGGGCAAGAGCGGCCCGGAGGGCAGCGGGATGGCGAAGAGATGGGCGAACAAGACGTACGTCGCGACGGGGATCAGAACGGCGGCCAGCAGGCTGCGGGCGTCGCGCCGGCGCTCGATGCCGTACAGGACCACCAGCACCAGTAGGACCATTGCCGGGATGTAGCCGATGACGGCTACCAGAGGCGCAATGACGCCAAACACGACGAGCACGCCGATCGGCCGGAGGATCGTGCGTCCGGGCGTCTCGTCGGTGGTGTCGACGTCCGGCTCGTCGGGCCTGTCCCGGAGGGCGAGGGCTGCCAGCAGCGCACCGAGCGCGATCAGCAGACCTGCCAGGATCTTCGGGAAGAAGCCGGGGCCTGGAACATTGTGGTCGCCAAACATCGACAACGTCCTGGCATCCCAGGTCGCCGCCGCGCCGACGGCTGCGGTAACGAGGCCGGTGTAGAGATCCAAGCGGCGCATCTGCGGGCCACCACCGTTCAAGTGAGTTTCTTTTGATCAGACATCATGTCTGCAATGCAGACTTGATGTGACGTATGTAACTCTCAACGGCGCTTACGCGTCAATAGATGGACCGCTGTTTTCTTGAAGGCAGACATTAGTTTGCAGTCAGAGCGCAAGACCCGCAGCGCGATCGATCAGAATCGCTGCGATCTCCTTACGCCTGTCTTGGCTGAGCCGGGTGGTCGGGACGGCGACGGCGACGGCTGCCACTGCGACCCCTCGCGCATCATGGAGGGCGACGGCCACGGAGCCGACTCCTTCCTCGCTCTCTTCGTAATTGGTGGCGTATCGGTGGGTGCGCACTTCCTGCAGTGCCGCGATCAACAGCGGCACCGAGGACACCGAGCGGTCGGTCTGGGGCGCGATCGTCGCGGGGTCCCGGTAGAGCGCCCGGATGCGGTCGTCGGTCAATTCGGCCAGCAGCGCCTTGCCTCCCGACGTGCAATGGGCGGGAAGGAGGCTGCCGGTGCGTGGCGCCACGCGAAGCGCCCTCGTGCTCTCGGCCGCGTCGAGGTAGCGAACCATGGTGCCCTCTAGCGTCATCAGATGCACCGTCTCGTCGAATCGATCGACGAGCTCCGCCAGCAGGGGCTTGGCCTTGGTGCGAAAGTCGGATTGCTCGACGACGGCGAGGCCGATTTCCAGGAGGGTGGGACCCGGTCGGTAGGTGCGTGATTGAGGGTCCTGCTGAACGAAGCCGTGATGAATCAGCATGGCGAGCAAGCGATGCGCCGTGGAGTGCGCCACCCCCAGGTAACTGCATGCGTCGGTGAGCCGCAGGGTGTCTCGATCCTTGAACAGCCGGATCAGTCGCAAGGCATTGTCGACGGACGTGATGGGGTAGGCCGGCGGAGCGCCGTCCTCCGTCACCGGATATGTCTGCATAACAGACATGATGTCGCCCCAGCGGAAAAATGTCTACTTCAATTCCCGTAGGACTCTTGACTTCTCGAAGATCGGGCATCTAGCGTCTGTTTTGCAGACAGAAGGTCTGACTAGCAGAACGCCAGGAGGAAACAGATGCGGATACGCCACCTAGGAATCGTCACCGAGGACCTTGAGCGGTCCGCCGAGTTCTACGAGAAGGTGTTCGGCTTCAAGCGACTGGGGCCCATCCGGACCCCGGGTCACTACCCCGGCAAGGCCATTGACCTGTCCGATGGTGAGGTCAACTATTCACTGCTCTGCCCAGATGAGCGAGTGGAAACCTCGGCATGGGCTCAGGGCACCCTGGGTCCAAACCACATCGGCGTGGCGATCGAGGACACCGGAGGCGTCGCGGAGGCTCTCAAGGGCTACGGCATCGAAATCTACGGCGAGGACAAGGAACAGTGGCCGCCACGGTTCTTCAAGTTCAAGGACCTCGACGGTGTCGAGATCGACGTCGCCACCCCCGACCGCAGCTGGAAGTACTGACGAAGGACGGAGATCAATCCCGTGGCCGGAGCGGACGCTGAATCAGCAGATCGCTCCGGCCACAGGACATTTCAAATCTTCTTGGGCATGCTCCGGATAGGTGCCACGGCGTTCGGCGGTGGGAGTGCCACGATCGTCGCGATGCGGCAGCTTGCGCTGAACAGGAAGTGGCTGACCGAAGACGAATTTCTGGACACCGTGGTTCTGAGCAGGGTTACGCCCGGTATCACGATCTTGGCGCAAGTCATTCTCATCGGGAGGAAGGTCGACGGGATCCGGGGCGTGGCCGCGGCACTCGTCGGCATGCTCTTGCCCTCGATCACCATCACGATCGTGCTTGCGCGCCTTTATGTCTTGGTGAGGGACAAGCCCTGGTCGGTGGAACCGCTCACAATGGTTGCCGCGGTCGCGGCCGGGTTCGCAGTGGCGTTGGCGTTGCTTCTCCTCAAGGACACGCTCGCCGTCGACCGACACTGGCGCGGTCCCGTCGGTTTCCTGGCCTACGCAGCGCTTGGAGCGATCGTCCCCAACCCCGTCCTGATGCTGGTTGCCGCGGTAGTGGCGGGACTGAGCTTTCCGCGCCTGTTTCTGCCGAGAGACGAGTGCATAGGGGATGCCGATGGCTCTTAGCCACCTGTTCGTCGTCATCATGGTCGCCAGCGCGTTCAGCTTCGGAGGTCTCGGCTCGCTGCCCGTGTTGCAGAGCCAGTTGTCAGCGAATGGCGTCGCGCCACACACCGTCGTGTTGCCTGCCTTGGCCGTTGGCAACATCAGTCCCGGCCCCAATGGGCTGTACCTGATCGCAGCCAGTTATTTCATCGACGGCATCAAGGGCACCCTGGTGGCGTGCACGGCGGTGGTGATTCCACCCTTCCTGGTCCTCGCCGTCGAGCGAGCCAGACGACGACTCATCCACCTCGCTCGGTTCCGGGCCATGTTGCGGTCCCTCGCACTGGCGGTGGTGGCACTTCTCGCCGTGACCGATTGGTCCCTTGTTACCCAGGCTGCGACGGGACCGCTGGCCATCGCGGTGATGATTGGCGGCACCCTAGCACTGCTGTTCAGAGTGCCTCCGCTGCTCGGCGTGCTCGGCGCCATCGCCGTTGGAGTGTGGTGGTGATGACGAAGGGCGAAGAGCAGCGCACCCACCCACGCGGGATTACCGCCGCGAACGATCACTTCAGTGCCATGCCGGGGATGCGTGCCCGGATGGCGTCGAGGTCGGCCTCGTCGTTCCGTCGAGGTCATGAAGCGGGTTGGGGTTGCGTGCCGGGGGTCCATCGGTGGCGACTCGATCCGATCGGCCCGACCACTCGACGCGGTCTGACTGCTCGGGGAACACCACCAGGGTGGACACTATGACGTGGCCCTTTCTGCAACAGTGTTCAAAGTCGAACTTGGCGTCTCCGATGTCGATCACGGTTACTACGCCGATCACACGCTGACCGTGGCCCGTCATCCCAGTGAGACCGATGAGCGGATGGTGGTGCGGCTGTTGGCGTTTGGGCTGCGTGCACACCGGCTCAGCGACGTCGACGGCGAGTTGGCGTTCGGGGCTGGCCTGTCCACCCCTGGCGTACCGGACCTGCGGTTGGCCGACTATACGGGCCGCATCCTGGAGTGGATCAACGTCGGCCAGCCCGATGAACGCGTCTTGGGCAAGGCGGCCAGCCAGGCCGACCAGGTGCTGCTGTTCCCGTTCGCTGCTGGCGTGGCCACCTGGTGGCGCACCGTGGGACCCAAAGTGGCGGGGCTGTCGAACTTGTCTGTGGTGCAGATACCGCATGCACCGGTGCAGCAACTGGCCCAGAGTGTCGATCGTCGGGTCTCGGCGCAGGTGATGGTGATGGAAGGTGAGGTGACGATGACCGTGGGCGGAGTCGACGTCACCTTCACGCCCGAGCCACTGCAGTGAACGTCTGAGCCCGAGGCGCTAGTGGACCGCGCTGCTGCGTGCGGCCGGGTTCGGCACCGCGGCCTGCGCGATCACGGCGGACACCGCGTCGCCTGCGAACCATTGATGCATCCGGGGCTAACGTCGGGATGTGTCTGAGTCCAACTCCGGTGATTTCGAGTTCGAGCGGAAGTTCTACGTCCGCGAGATGCCCGCCGTCACCGCGCTCGATCCGCGGCCCGCGCTGATCGTGCAGGCCTATCTGTTCGCCGCAGACGGCTATGCGGTTCGCGTCCGATTGCAGGGCGCCGCTCCCACCGAACTGGACGCTTCACTCCCGGATCTCGTCAACGCACTGGGCAGCGCGGACGCCGACTCGATGGGAACCATGACCGCCAAGGGGCCGGCCATCGGCGGTACCCGCTACGAAGCCGAGCGCGAACTCGACCCGACGGTCGCCGGTCAGATCGTCTCCCGCGCCGAGCATGTCGTCATCAAGGTTCGCTACTCGGCATGGTTGGGCGAGGACGGCTGGATCGTCGACCGGTTCCTGGGCCGCAACGCGCCCCTGCTCCTGGCGGAGGTCGAGCGCAACTCCCCGGTGGTCGATCTCACGATCCCCGACTTCTGTGCCACCGAGGTCTCCGAGGACGACCGGTTCCGCAACGAGTATCTGGCCCATCAGCCGTTCGGCGAGTGGGCCGAAGGCTACCGCGACGAGCTGCAGAAGATCGGGCCTCGGTTCGTCGAAACCCTCGGCCGTAACGACGTCGACGGCTCCGAGAGGCAACCGTGATGCTCACCGACTGCTGTCGGGTGTGCCCGCGAGCGGCGTCGTTTACGCCGCTGGTAATTCGTCTCTACCCGAGGTGCTGAAGGACGACGACGTGTGGGCTCTGAAGTTTCGCGTCCAGTCGCACTCCTCTGAACTGCTGTGACGGCAGCGGCCTTCGTTCGGTCACGTGCCGCGAGGACAATGGTCGACGCCCCTGAATTCCCCTTGGCTGCAACAGTTTCGATCACCCCGCGCCCACGGGGCCCGCGCCGGCACCGACTACCGGGGTGGCGACCTTCAGCTCGGCAGCCTGTTCGGTAACCCGACCTCACTCGTCGGGCGATCAGCGAAGGCATCAATGCCGGCTTCACCCACATCGTCCTCGGTCTACCCGCTCCCGGGCCAGAGCGGATCGTGCGGTGGGTCGTCGATGAACTGATCGACGAACTCACGTCGTGAATCCGTCCGGAAGTAGGAACGCGATGGACGCCGCCTCCTTCGCCAGCGAAGCCTGGTGGGCCTATCTAACGCCGCCATTCCTGTTCACCTACAACGGTGCTGCAGGACGAGGCCACCCAAGCCCAGCCCCTCAGCCGGCTGCCCATGTTCGGCGACACCTTTACGACGCGCTGACGTCTCCCACGCCCTGACCGCGAGCGGCCGCACCGTCGGGTCGGCATTTGGATACGCCATGATTCGTCTTCCAATGTGCTGAATCGTATTGGGGTAGATCTGCTTCAGCGCCAGAATGAACACGGGGAGATTCATCGATTGAAGGAGGACATCATGCAGTACTTCGTCCAGTTCGACATCCACCAGCCCGTCGACATGAGCCGCGAAGAGCTATTCACGATCTGGCTCGAAGAAGCCCGGGCGGCGCAGGGTGCGGTCGACGCCGGGGTGGTGACCAACCTGTGGAAAGTCGTCGGCCAGCGCAGCATCTTCGCCGTGCTCGACTTACCCGATCACACTTCGCTCGACCGGGCCCTCGAGTCGCTGCCGATCATCCAGAAGCTCGGCAGCTCGGTGGACACCCGCGCTTACGCGATCCGGCCTTACAGCGAATTCGCCGAAGAGGTGCGCGTCACGGTTGAGGGCGAATAGCGCACGAGTACCTCCTGTCGCGCAGAAGCGGGCACGCGGCGAGATATCGTCGTTCCAAGCGACGAACCCGCTCGGAACTGGAGGTTGGCGGGATGCTCAGTGACCCCGCCGAAGACGACGTGTCGAACGACCTTGCCGAGGAACTGTTGACTCGCTCGTATGGCGACGGCGCCAACGTGGGCCTGTGGCCCGGCATGACGATCTACCGGTACGTCGAACCGACGGTGCCGAAATGGGATGAGATCCAATCACTTTCGGTGTGTATCGTCGCCCAGGGCCGCAAGGCCGTCACCGCCGATGGCCATCACTACGTCTACGACCGGTACCAATATCTGGTACTCAGAAGCAACCTGCACTTTCAGTCGCAGATCCTGGACGCAACGCCAGACAAACCGTTCCTCGCCTTCGTGCTGCAGATCGACCCGGCGGTGGTCCGTAAGGTTTCGGTGGAGATGGTCGGTCGGCGAGGGGTTGCAGACCACCCAACAGCGCAGGCCGAAAGCCAAGACCAGAGCGTCGTGTCCGAACTCGACGACGAGCTCATGAGCGCCGTCCTTCGCTTCATGCGATCGCTCACGGCGGATTCCGACCGGCGGGTACTTGCTCCGCTGTACCTGCAGGAATTGGTGTACCGCATCTTGCAGCGTGACCGGTTCTCCAAACTGGTCTTGATTGCCGGCCAGCAGGACGATGGGAATTCCATTGCGGCAGCATTGAATTACATCAACGCGCACCTGTCCGAGCCGCTGACGGTCGAGATCCTTGCCGGGCAGGTGAATCTCAGTTCGTCGGCGTTCTCGCGACGGTTTCGCGAACTAACCGACAAATCGCCCTATCAGTTCGTCAAGGAGACCCGGCTGGAGCGGGCGCGCGAACTGCTACTCGAACGCCGACTCGGAGTTGGAGACGTGTCCGTCACAGTCGGATACGCAAGCCAGTCGCACTTCACGAAGGAATTCCGGGCGCGCTTCGGGACGACCCCGCGCGAGTACGCCGACGCAGAGGGGCTGAGCCGCGATCTGCGTTCCACCCGCTGACGGAGTCGGAATGGGCATGAGTCGAGCGGAAATGCGCTAGCTCACCCCCCACTTCTCGGGGTTGACTGCAGGAGTACGGAAAGTTCCGGATCCTCAGTCTCGTCAGGAGTCTTCAATGCCGCTAGCTCGTATCGACCTCATCGAAGGAAAGTCAGCGGAATACCGTCGTACCATCGCCGATGTCGTCTACGACAAGATGATCGAATGCCTTGGCGTGCCAGAGGATCGGTTCCAGACCATCAGTGAGCACAAGGCGGAGAACTTCCTCTTCGATGCCGACTACCTCGGCATCCACCGATCCGAGAACTGCATCTTCATCCAACTGATCTTCCTCGACGTCGCGACCCCGGAACAGAAGGGCACGTTCTACGAGGCTGTCGTGGCCGAATTAGAGGAGAAGCTGCAGGTGCGGCCCGAGGACGTCTTCTTCAACCTCATGACGGTTCAGCCCGCCGACTGGTCCATGGGCCTGGGCGTGGCGACCTACGTGAGGGGTGTACCAGCCGATCGTCTCGACCCAAACTCCATCCCGCACTGACGAATTCAACTTCAGTCCGTCGAAGAGCCAACCCTCGACTGGTCCCGGCAGTTCGCTCTCCCCACCTCCCGAAAGGACACGACTGTGACAACCCCAGCGACGACATTGAAGAAGGTGCTCATCACCGGAGCCGGAACCGGCTTCGGGTACGAGGTGGCAATGCGACTGGCCGAGAAGGGTTTCGACGTGGTGGCCGCGGTTGAGATCTACGGCCAGGTGCAGACCCTGAAACGACAAGCCGCCGAGCGTGGGGTGACCCTGCAGGTCGAAAAGCTCGACGTCACCAGCGACGGCGACCGCCGCAAGGCCCTCGACTGGGGTGTGGAGATCCTCGTCAACAACGCCGGCGTCGGCGAAGGCGGCTCCACGGTCGACATTCCGGGAGACAACATCCGCCGCCAGTTCGAGGTCAACGTCACCGGACCACTGCTGCTGACCCAGCCCATCGCCAAGCAGATGGCCACACGTGGATCCGGACGCATCATCTGGGTGTCCTCCCGCGAGGGGCTCAACGTCAACCCCTTCACCGGCATCTACTCCGCCTCCAAGCACGCGGTTGAGGCCATCGCCGAGAGCATGAAGGACGAGTTGCAGGAGTTCGGCGTGGAAGTGGCGACCATGAACCCGGGCCCGTTTCTGACCGGGTTCAACGACCGCATCTTCCAGACCTGGGAGAGCTGGGAGGACGACCCGGCGCAGCGGTTGTTCGACTATTCCCAGCTTGCCTTCCCTCGGGCGCAGTTCAACCCCGAGCCCGTGTACGCGACGCTGACAGCGCTGGCCGCGGGCGAGATCGACAGCTACCGCAACCTGGAGCCCAAGTCGATGCTCGAGGAAACCAAGAAGCTCATCGAGGCGCCATGGAGCAAGAAGACCACCGACGGTCTCGGCACCCGCAACGACGGCATCCAGAAGTCCTTCGACATGACACCCGAGCAGCTGCGCGACGACCAAGACTCGATCCCCGCACCGTGAACCACGGCACGCCGACGGCCTCACCAATAGGATCGTGGAGTGCGCCGACGTGCCACGGGTGAGGAGCACGAGTTGAGTCAGGGATTGCGGACGGGTTCGCACGTCGGAATCGATCGCATGGTGGTGACCAGTCACCGTATCGAGGTACCACTCGACTGGAGCGATCCCTCGGGGCGCCAAATCAGTGTGCACGCAAGGGAAGTCGTCGCCGCTGAGTACGCCGGCGATGCGAGTCGGCCACCCATCGTGTGGTTTCAAGGCGGTCCGGGGCACGAAGTCGCGTTTCCCGACCATCGCGGGAGCTGGCTCGAACAACTGCTGACGCGATACAGAGTGGTGTTGCTCGACCAACGCGGCACAGGCCTGAGCACCCCGCTCGACGCGCGCGCCCTTCCCATCGCGGACGCGACGCGCCTTGGCGACTACCTTCGCCATTTTCGACAGGACTCGATCGTGCGCGACGCGGATCGCCTGCGTGCCACGCTCTACGGTGAGGACACCGACTGGTACGTCTTCGGCCAGAGCTTCGGCGGCTTCTGTTCACTGACCTACCTCTCGTATCTGCCCGAACATCTACGCGGCGTGATCATCACCGGCGGTTTCGCGCCCGTGCTGCGCGAGACCGACGAGATCTGCGCCCGGCTCTTCAAGCAGGTGGCGAGCCGCAACGCCGACTACTACACGCGGTTCCCCGACGATGCGCCGCGCGTGCAACGGATCGTCGACCATCTCGAGACGGCCGACGACGTCGACGGCCGCGGTCAGCGACTCAGCGCCCGCCGCTTCCTGACCCTTGGCAACACGCTCGGCCTGCAGCATGGGGCCGCCGAGCTGCACGGCATCGTCGAGCGCGCCGCCAACGACCTCGAGCAGATCGGCATGCTCAGCGGAGCCGTTCACGATCGCGTCGCCTCGGTGATGTCTCCCGCCACGAACCCCATCTACACGGTGCTACAGGAGGCCATCTACTCCAACGGCCCAGCGACTCGGTGGGCCGCCGAGCGGGCACGCCAGGCTGACGCACGCTTCGCGCTGGATGCGCAGCCCGCACCCTATTTCACGGGCGAGGCGGTGTTCCCGTGGATGCTCGACGAGCTGCCGGAGCTCACCCCGCTGCGGGACGTCGCGAATGTGCTTGCCGAGCATGACGATTGGCCGCCGCTGTACGACACCGCGCGATTGGAGGCCAACACCGTCCCCGTCGTCGGCACCGTATATTGGGACGACGCGTACGTCGAGCGAACCATGGCGCTCGAAACGGTGTCGATGCTCGGAAACTGCAGCCCCTGGATCACCAATGAGTTCGAGCACGGGGCTTACCGGCACGAGCCAAAGCGAATTGCCGATCGCTTGTTCGCGATGCTGGACGACGTGACCGCCCGCGGATGAGACGGATCTCCCCGTAACCTCCAGACAGTCTCCAAGCAAACCGTCTTGCGGATTCGCAAGCTGGTCCCATGACACGAATCGCACGCAAGGGCCCGATCCTCACCCTGGTCGCGACCGCCGTCCTGGGCATCGGAGTGTTCTCCGTCAACCTTGCCCAGGACGGCCCCTCGGTCGCACCACAACCGCCAGCGGCCTCGGGTAGCTCGTCGACGGTCAAGCCGACCCCGCCGCCCACGCCTGTCGCACCGGCCGCGCCAGCCCCCGCCCCATTCCCGACCAAGGCCGCCTTTCACGCGAAAATCACCACCCGCACCGGCACTCTGACCGTGGACATCAAGGTCGACGCCACCAAGGCCACCGCCTACGCCTGCGACAACTACGGCACCGAGGAATGGCTCTCCGGAACGGCCGTTGGCGGCGTGGTTTCCGCGAGCAACGGCGACGGCACCAGCCGCCTCGACGGCCGCCACCAGGCGAACAACACCATCGAGGGCAACCTGTCCGTCGGGAACGAGAACTGGGACTACACGGCGTTCGAGGTCAAGGGCAGCAACAATGTTTGACGCCGCCGTCTCCGACACCGATCCCACCGTTGCCGCGCCTGTCGCCGCACCCGCTCCGTCGAATTCAGCGGGCGGGGTGGCCGTGCTGGGCACCGTTCTCGTCGGCGCACTGGTTGCCGTCGCACTCGGGGTATTTGGAGCGCTGCACGAACCGCGGTTCTTCGCGGTGAACGTGGCCGGATTCTCCAGCGGAACCGCGGCCAAGGCGTGGCTCGCGACACTCGTGGTCACACTGGCGCTGTTTCAGTTGGCGTCGGCGTTCGCCATGTATCGGTTGATCCCGAGCGGGCGGGTGCCGTCCTGGATGACCACCGCCCATGTGTGGTCGGGACGGATGGCGGTACTGCTCAGCATCCCGATCACCGTCCATTGCCTCTACGCACTCGGCTTCCAGCACTCCAACACCCGGGTGTTGTTCCATTCGCTGTTCGGCTGCCTGTTCTACGGCGTGTTCGTGACCAAGATGCTCCTGCTGACTCGGAAGGGATTGCCGGGCTGGGCAATTCCCATCGCGGGTGGACTGTTGTTCTTCGTACTCGTCTACGTCTGGTTGACCTCGGCGATGTGGTTCTTCCTCACCAGTGGCCTGACGTTCTAAAGGAGAAATGCACGTGCGCGAACAAGAATTCGTCGTCTCACGCAAGACAGCCATCGTCAGCGGCGGTGTCGTCCTGACTGCCGCCGCCCTCAGTGCCTGCACGACCTACGGGAAGACACCGTCACCGGCACCTTCGAGCGGGTCGCGGTCAGAGGGTGCGACGGCGCCACCGCCACCGGGTGCCGCCGCCCTCGCCACGACTGCCGACGTACCCGTCGGATCCGGGCTGATCGTCGACGACGTCGTGCTCACCCAACCCTCGGCGGGAGTCTTCAAGGCATTCTCGTCGGTCTGCACGCACGCAGGGTGCACCGTATCCAAGATCGCCGACGGCACCATCGACTGCCCCTGCCACGGCAGCAAGTTCAACCTCGACGGCACCGTGGCGAAGGGACCAGCGTCCAGGCCATTGGAACCGAAACGCATTGCGGTCGAGGGTACTTCGATCGTCCGGGCCTGACTGATCTCAGGCCTGGGCAGTGGTCACAGATTCTGCACCGACACGGGTGCGATGTGCTCGGCATCGGGAAGCTTGAAACCGAATATCTGTGCATAGAAGGACAACTCGGAGTCCAGTGCTCGGCGAATGTTGGCCGCCTGCCGGAAACCGTGCTGTTCACCATCGAACGCCACGTACGCCACCGGCACTCCCTTGGTGCGCAGCGCGTCGACGATCATCTCGGCCTGGTTCGGTGGCACCACCTCGTCCTCGAGGCCCTGCAGCACGATCAGCGGACGGTCGAAGCCGTCGACGTGGTGGATCGGTGAGCGATCCACATAGAGGTCGCGTCGGTCGGGGTACGGGCCGACAAGGCCGTCGAGATAGCGGCTCTCGAACTTGTGCGTCTCGGTGGCGAGCGCCTCGAGGTCGGCCACACCGTAGTGGCTCGCCCCCGCGGCGAAGGTGTCCCGAAACGCAAGGGCCGCCAGCGTCGTGTAGCCACCCGCGGACCCGCCGCGGATGCAGAGCCTGGTTGGGTCGACGCGGCCCTGCTCGCCAAGCCATCGGGCCGCCGCCTCACAGTCGTCGACGTCGACGACTCCCCACTGGCCGCGGAGCTGGTTGCGATAGGCCCGGCCATAGCCGGTGGAGCCGCCGTAGTTGACGTCCACCACGGCGAAGCCCCGGCTGGTCCAGTACTGCGTACCCAGCTGCAGCATCGGTCGGGCGGCGCTGGTGGGGCCGCCATGAATGAACACGAGAAGCGGCGGAAGCTCGCCGGGCTCGGCGGTCACGTAGGGGTTGTTGGGTGGATAGAAGAGAGCGTGGGCGGTGCGCCCGCCGCTCGTCGGGAACGAGATCGGTTCGGGCCGAGAGAACCACTCCGTGGAGAGCTCGAGATCGCGTGGTGCACGCAGAATCTCACTCGCAGTCACCGCGCCTTTGGCGTCGACGGTCACCGACACCACGGCCGGTTCGGTGACTGCAGATGCGCCGACGAACACCACGCGGTCGCCTTCCGCCTGGATCGAGGCGAATGACGTGTAGGGCACGTCGAGGTCGACCACGCGCCCATCGGCGAGGCGGATCGCCAGAAACCCGAGCCCGTTGCGTGCCGAGGCGAAGATGGCGCGCCCGTGCGACAGGAAAGCGAAACTGGACTGACCGAAAACCCATTGTGGCCCACCGATTTCGGCGTCGGCCGTCACGAGGCTCTCGGCACCGTCGACCCCAGGCACCCACCGGTAGAGATTCCACCAGTTCGACCGGTCGGAGATGAACCACAGCGAACCGTCGTCGGCCCACCGGGGTTCGCTCACCGATTCGCCGGCGCCCGTACCGCCAGGACCGGCGTCGGGGCGGCCCGCCACCACCGAGGCGCGGCCCACCACTGGACCGCTGTCGGTGGCCCGCAGATTCGCGACGCACAGCTCGGTGCCGTCCCACGGCATGTCGGGATGCGACCACTGCAACCAGCACAGTCGCCCGCCGTCGGGCGAGATGCGGGGATCGGAAACGAAGTCAGGCCCGGACACCAACACCCTGGGGGCGAGCTGCCCCGTGGAGTCGAGCACGACGATCTCGTTCACGACCTCGGCCGGACCGCCGCCGGCGGGATGGTGTTCGCGCACGACCAGCGCCCACCGCCCGTCCGTCGTGACGCGTCCGTCGGCCCAGCGATCACCGCGGGGCACCTCGGGCTCGGGGGTCACCGGTTCGGGTGCCGCTTGCCCGGTAACCGTGTAGAGACGTTGGTCCGCCCAGTCGACGAACCACACGACGTTCCCTGCTACCCACCAGGCACCGCCACCGTACTCGTGGGCGGCCGTGCGGGCGTTGACCCCCGCAGGCAACACGTCGACGGCCGGTCCGTCACCCGTGCGCTGGACCAGCTGGGTGCGGCCGCCCTCCTCGGGCCGTGACTCGGCCCAGGTCACTGTGTCACCGCGCAAGCTGACGGCGCCTAGACCGGCCGCGGCACGCACGACGAGCTCGGAGGTGATGGGGGTGGGCCACGAGCCGAAGGTCGCCATAGCGCTCCAGCCTAGGACTGACGCGCACGGCACATTCAAGTCCCAGACCTCGCACGCCATCAGCCCGTGGGCAGTCCCTTGAAATTCGGCTCCCATCCCAGCTCCGGGGCCACGTAGCGGGCGAACGACTCGAGGATGTGGAGGTTCAGCTCCACACCGAGCTGGCTGGGGATCGTGAGCATCAGCGTGTCAGCCGACTGGACTGCGGCATCCGACTTCAGTTGCTCGACGAGGACGTCGGGTTCGGCGGCATAGGTCTTGCCGAAGGTCGACCGGAATCCGTCGATGACGCCGACCTGGTCTGACGAATCCTCTCCCCGCGGACCGAAGTAGCGCCGATCCAGATCCGTAACCAACGGGAAGATGCTGCGGCTCACCGAGACTCGCGGAGTTCGCGGGTGACCTGCCGCCACCCATGCCGCACGAAACTGGTCGATCTGCTCAGCCTGTAGGTCTGCAAAGGCGTCCCCGGTGGCCTCGGTCAGCAGCGTCGAACTCATCAGGTTGACGCCTGCCGTACCCGCCCATCTCGCGGTCTCCCGCGATGCGGCGCCCCACCAGATGCGATCGGCCAGCGTGGGCGAGTGCGGCTCGATGCGGAGCTTTCCGACTCGCCCAAACTGTTGGGGATCGGCGTCGGCGACACCTTCACCGCGGACGGCACGCAGGAACAGGTCGAACTTGTCCCGGGCGATGTCGGCGCCACGCGGATCCGAGGAACCGGTGTAACCGAAGGCCTCCCACCCGCGTAACGCCGGCTCGGGCGACCCGCGACTGACTCCAAGTGCCACCCTCCCCTCGGACAGCAGGTCGAGCGCAGCCGCCTCCTCAGCCAGGTGCAACGGATTCTCATACCGCATGTCGATGACACCGGTGCCGACCTCGATCCGCTGAGTACGGGCGGCGATCGCAGCAAGCAGCGGCATGGGTGCAGCGGACTGCCGGGCGAAGTGGTGAACGCGAAAGTATGCGCCGTTGACGCCTAGCTCGTCGGCACCCGTCGCGATGTCGACTGCATCGCGCAGCATGTCGCCGGCATCGGGCCCGCCGGGACCGCCGTAGTGTCCGAAGCTCAGAAATCCAAACGCCTTCATGGCACCGCAAACCTCATTCGTCGTTCAGGTATTCCCAGGGCCTAGCGCCCGACAGCCGGACGCCCGCCGCAACCGGTTCGACGATCTTTGCAAGACTGCTACCCATGGCCGACGCTCAGGACCTCCCACTGGCTGCACCGGGACGAACCCCGCGTCGAGTCATGACCATCGCCGGCTCCGATTCAGGCGGCAGCGCTGGCCTGCAGGCTGACATGCGAACATTCGCAATGTTGGGTGTGCATGGGTGCGCCGCACTGACAGCCGTCACGGTCCAAAACTCGTTGGGCGTCAAAGCCTTTCACGAAGTTCCGACTGACATCGTCGCGGGGCAGATCAGCGCGGTGGCGTCCGACATCGGCATCGAGGCCGCCAAGACCGGCATGCTTGCGTCCAGCGCGATCATCAGGACCATCGTGGCTACGTGGAGGTCCGAGGGGCTCGACGGCACTGTCCCGCTGGTGGTCGATCCGGTGTGTGCGTCCAACGTCGGTGAGCCACTACTGCACTCCAACGCGATGGGCGCCATGCGCGACGAACTGATCCCACTCGCCACGCTGGTGACGCCGAACCTCGACGAGGTGCGACTGTTGGTCGGCATCGACGTCGTCGACGACACGACCCAACGCGAGGCGGCCCGGGCTCTACACGCACTGGGGCCGCAATGGGCGCTCGTGAAGGGCGGCCACCTGCGCACCTCACAGACCAGCTCCGACCTGCTCTTCGACGGCGCGGAGTTCCACCAGTTCGCTGCCGACCGGGTGGACACCCCCCACGATCACGGCGCCGGCGACACTCTCGCCGCGGCGATCACCGCCGCGCTGGCTCACGGCTACCCGGTTCCCGGGGCGGTCGGTTTCGCCAAGCTCTGGGTTACCGAGTGCATCCGCGCCGCCTATCCTCTCGGCCGAGGCCACGGCCCAGTCAACGGCATGGCCAGATTGTTCCGCTGAGTCGCACAGCGTCAGGGTGAAGAGGATCGCCGCGTCCACGAGATTTGCCGTGCACGCGCACTCCAACGTTGGTCCCGCGCCAGCCTCGTGCACGATCGAATACCGTTGGGCAGCACCCCGAAGGCACTTCTGGACGCGGTCGGCACCGTGTCAGGTCTGAGCGGAGACCTCTCGGCCCTCCGGATACAGCAAGCGAG
>NZ_MVOC01000020.1 GCF_002043095.1 Mycobacterium sp. AT1
GATCAACGCCGCGCTGTAGCAACACTGAGAGGCCAACGGAAACAATGGCATGATCTCGTCGCCCTGCTGGTTCAGGTGTAGGTCCGACGGCCAATGCAGGCGTCGGCGCGATCACCCGCAAGTCGTCTTCGTGCAAGGATGCGAAGCACCGCAGGCTGTTATCTTGTGCAATCGTAAACGGTTGTCGTCACGCATATTTCGTCTGATTTCAGCGCGCATTCCCGCGATGATCTCGGTGTTGCATCACTGTGACGAATCGAAGTGGTGTTGCAGGGCATGAGCTTTGGCGGTTCTTGGGCTCGCATTTGAGGCATTGTTGAAGTGGACATGAAAAGTGAGAATTCGCGGGGTGGACATCGCGTGAGATCGCGGGCGACGCAGCTGGTCAGGAAGGCGCCGGTGGACATGAAACTTGAGAAGCCACATGACATGTGGCTTCTCAAGGTTGATGTCCAATTGACATCAAAGTGAGAATCTGACGGCGGGGAGTCCGTGAGATGTGAGACACGTCGTGCGAGACAAGAAACGAGACAGGGCGACCTGGTATTACACGGTGGGGGAGTGGCGCCCCGGAGGGTGTCTCGTTTCTCTACAAATGAGACACCGCTGGCCCTCGCCGCAGCAGCCCTCCTACTCTGGCCTGATGGCGTGGCGTTTTATTCGGCGTGGGGACGGACGGAGCTATGACTTCGTTCTTGAAGAAGACTCAAAGTCTGCTTATCCCTCTTATCGCCGTACAGATTTCGCCGTCTACTGTCGGCGGCTACCCGAGTTCGGCTGGTGCGTTGTCGATCCTGACGGCCGGGTTCTGTCACGGCCGGTCGACGATGCCGGTTTTGGCGATCTTCCCCCGACGGGCGCGTGGCTCAGCGGCAAGGGCGAGCGGGCCTACGTCTACGACTTTGTGGAGTACCCGACCAACTGAGTGCGTCCCTGGCGAGACACGATGTGATCGATCCCGTTTCTCCAGTAATGGGCGACGGCGCGGTGTTTGGCGGCTGCCTGCGCTCGGTGATCGTGATCGAATGGGTCGATGCGTGTGGGTGGCCGTTGGGCGAGGGCGATTGCGGTGGCCTTGCTGATCGTGGTGTTGGGATGGGCTGAATGGGTGACGTGGAAGGTCTCTAGAGAGGCTCTTCCGGTCGGAGCTACCGATCCGCGTTGCATCGCCCCTGGGGAAACGGTGTTGGTGTTGGGATGTCCGCTCCCGATCTTGCAGCGTTGGCGCGTTCGCATTGCGGTGCGTTCCACCGACCCTGACCGTGCTCGCTTCATATTCTCCGGCGGGGCCGTGCGCGGTCAGATTCCCGAGGCTCAGATGATGGCCGACTACGTGGTGCACGAGCTTGGTGTGCCGGTCAGCAATGTCGTCGTGGAGGACCAGTCCAGGACCACTGTCGAGAACATCGCGAGATCGGTACCGTTGATGGCCGATAGCCCGGTGATCAAGATCGCATCGAACACATTCCACGCGCGCCGTGCACGCCAGATCCTTCATACCAAATCACCTGAATTAGCTGGGCGTTTGGTGCGTGCGCGCGACTACATGCCGTGCGAGTGGGGGCCTCTGCATGCGGTCTTGGTGGCCTTCGAAAGCTACCGACATCGCCGTGCTCGGGTAGCCGTGGCGAACTAGGGTTCACTGGGCCGCCCGTGCTCAGGTTCGACCAGTTAACGGGCGGCTTTGAGGTTGCGTACTGACGGCGCGGCGAGCGCACCAAGCATCCCGGCCGAATGAATTGACTTCGGAAGGCGGAGGCCACGCATCGACATCGTGTCCTTCACAGTTGAGAGACCCTCATGCTGATATCTCGGGCCTCATGTGACGAAACGTCCGGGAGTGGATTCCGCAAGGGTCGAGTGGACATCGGGGTAAGAAGTTATCGAGCGTCGTAACGCTGTACGCGTACTACCCCTGTGCGCCTATCGAAGGGGTTCGACGAGTGATCCCCGTATGCGGATGTCCCCGTGAAGTTTGGTCACAGTGGGCGCCGTGGTCCTGAGGCGGTCGGTTGGTTCGCCGATGTGGTTCAGGATCGCAGTGGCGGCGGCACGACCGATTTCTGCCAATGGTGGTGCGTAGCAGGTGATTGCGGGCGAGAACGCCTCGTACCATTCGGGGTTGCCGTGTGCGACGAGGGACAGCTGCGCGGACACTGAGATCTGCAGATCGCGGCAGGCATGCAGAACGCCGAGGGCGATGCGGCTGCTTGCAGCAACGATCACTGTGGGAGGGTCTGCGTGCAGGCTGTGCAGTGCGTCGCGGCCCCACTGAGAGGTGAATTCCCCAGCAAGAATGCGGAATCGGGGTGCGCTGGTGGAGTTCTCAACCAGTCCTGCTGCAAGCACTCCGGAGCGGAATGCATTGAGGCGCTCGGCGCTGGTGCTGTGGACCGGAGCTCCGCCGATGAAGGCGATGTCCGCGTGCCCCGCCTCCAGCGCGAGTCGGGTGAGTTCGCCGATGCCGAACGCGTCGTCGGCAACGAACGCATCGACTTGCAGCGGCATTGAATGCCTGTTGAGTTGGACCACGGGCACCGATTTCGGCACGGCCGCTTGAGGATTGACCGGAACGTGAATGATGCCGTCGACGCGCCTATCCAGCAGTGACTGCAGGCCGCGGGCCTCGACTGCAGGATCGTTGCCGCTGGCGCTGACGATCAGGTCGAAATCGGCTTCGGCGAGGACGTGTTGCAACATCGCGGCAGATTCGGTGTAGAACTCATTGGCTAGATCCGGTAGTAGAAGGCCGACCACCCGCGTCTTGGATTCGCGCAACGCACGGGCGACCGAGTTGGGCCGGTAACCTAGCTCGTCGGCTGCGGCCATGATTCGCTGCCGGGTCTCAGCCTCGACGTAACCGCGGCCACTCATAGCCCTCGACGCGGTACCGACGCCGACGCCTGCCCGCTCGGCCACATCCCGGAGCTTCGCCACAGTGCTCACACTAATGGGCCTTTCGGTGGTCGATCGTGATCGAAAGTCGGGGGTTGACAATTTTCAGGAATCGAGAGCACCATTCATATGGAACCGATTCCACATGATCTTGACCACAGACGCGCCACCTCTGGGTCCCACATCACATCTAACGGACAGGACGCCCGAAATGACGACCGAACCCCACCCACGGGCCTCCGCGCCGCAGGCACTGTTTTCCATGCTCACCCACCTCGCCGGCGACGCCGATCAGCTGGACATCTTCTCCGCGGACTCCTGTATCGAGGGCTGGTTGGCCGCCGAACGGGCCCTTGCCCTCGCTCAGGGCGAGCTGGGCCTGATCGATCCCACCGATGCCGCGGCGATCATCTCTGCAGCTCAGCTATCCACGATCGACCGCGACGCGCTGTGGGTGTCGACCAAGAACGTCGGCTACCCGATCTTGGGTTTGGTCCGTCAGATCGCCGCGGCCCTGCCGGACGGTCCCAATGGTCGCGTGCACTACGGCGCCACCACCCAAGACATCATGGACACCGCCCTAGCTCTGCAGCTGCAACGATCGATGCTCTCCCTCGACGGGCGCCTGGAAGCCCTCGGCGATGCCCTGGCCCGCCAAGCGGAATCCCATGCCGCGACCGTCATGCCCGGCCGCACCCACGCCCAACAGGCAGTGCCCACCACCTTCGGCGCCACGCTCGCGACGCTGCTGGGTCAGGTCACCCGCCAACGCGATCGACTGCGCGATGCACTCCCGCGGGTCGCGGTGATCTCGATGTTCGGCGCCGGCGGAACCTCGGCCGCCTATGGCCCACGGTCGATCGAACTGCGAGGACGGGTCGCCGAGATCCTGGGCTTGGAGAACACCGACGTGCCCTGGCACGTCGACCGCGATGGACTCGCCGAGTACGGCTGGCTGTGCGCGACCATCGCTGCCACCTGCGCCAAGCTCGCCCGCAACATCGTCGACCTGTCCCGCACCGAAATCGGCGAAGCCTTCGAGCCCTACAGCAGCCATCGGGGCGCCTCGTCGACGATGCCGCAGAAGGTCAACCCCATCTCCTCGGAAGCCATCATCGGACTGTCCGGCGTGGCAGGTGCATTGGCGTCCTCGCTTCCGCGCATTCAGGAGGCCGGCCACGAACGCGCGGCCGGGGAATGGCAGATCGAATGGCACGTCATCCCCCAACTCGGTCTGCTCGCCGGAAGCGCATTGTCGGAGGCGGTGGTGATCGTCGACGGCCTACGCGTCGACGCCGACCGCATGCGCGCCAACCTCGACCTCGACGGGGGACTGGTCATGGCCGAAGCGCAGATGATCCAACTCGCCGATGCGCTCGGCCGTGAAGTCGCCCACGACCTGGTGTACGAGGCCGCCACCCGAGCACGTGCTCAGCGCAGCATCCTTGCCCGCACCTTGGTCGACGTCGCGGCCGGGAAAGGTGTGAGCCATCTGCTGCCCGAACCGCTCATCACCGCCGACGACTATCTGGGTGAAGCCAAATCGATTGTCGCCCAATCGGTCCGCACGTGGAACGACGTCAACGCACCTCGCACCGCCACAATCCCCTTCGCCGACCTGGCGACCACCACCGAAGGAACCCCGCGATGAGCACCCTGACCAAGCCCCGCGCCGAGGAGGAAGCGCCCAAACTCGCCGCCGAGGAACGCTTCGACTTCATCCGCGGCCGCATCGGCCTCATCGCCGCGCTACCGCTGCTCGCGCTGATCCTGTTCCTACCGCTGAACCTGCCGCCCAACCAGCAAGCCATGCTCGGTGTCCTGGTCGTCGTGGTCCTGCTGTGGATCACCGAACCCGTGCCCATCCCGGTGACCGCGCTGGTCGGCATCGCCGCGATGGTCATCCTCGGCGTCGGCACCCCGGCCGAGGTATACGGCGCCTTCGGCTCCGCCACCGTCTTCCTCGTCATCGGCGCCTTCCTGCTGGCCCGCGCCATGACCGTCCACGGCCTGGACCACCGGTTTGCCCTGAAGGTGTTGTCGTTCCCCGGCATCGGCAACAGCACCTATCGCACCGCCGGCGCCTTCGGCGTCGTCGCCTGTGTCCTGTCGATCTTCGTGTCCGCCTCGGCGACCGCGGCAATGCTGCTGCCCATCGGGATCGGCGTCGTCAACACCATCGGTGACCTGATCCAGAAGCAGAACCCCGACATCAAGACCAACCGCACCAAGTTCGCCTGCCTGCTGATGTTGGCGATCGCCTACGGCGCATCGATCGGGTCCATCCTGACGCCAATCACCGGTATCGCCAACGTCATCGGCCGCGGCACCATCGAGACCATGACCGGCTACAAGGTCGAACTCTTCGACTGGGTGGCGATGTCCGGGCCCTACCTGCTGGTCATGGGGGCGGTCATGTGGGTGGCTCTGGTCGTCGTCAACCGCCCCGAGGTGAAAAGGATCGAAGGCGGTCAGGAGTACTTCCGTGAGCACTACGCCGACCTAGGCAAGATGACTCGCGGCGAACGCAACGTTCTGGTCGTCTTCATCATCACCGTCACGCTGTGGGTGCTGCCATCGCTGGCCACCACACTGGGCCTGGACACCGGCGTCATCGGCGTCATCGGCGACCGGCTCAACGAGGGCTCCGTCGTCGTGCTCACCGCGGCCTTGCTGTTCTTCCTGCCCCGTGGCGACGGCAGCGGCACCAAGACCCTCACCTGGCCCGAAGCCACCAAGATCGACTGGGGCACCGTCGTACTCGTCGGCGTCGGGCTGACCATCGGGGCCATGATGAACAAGACCGGTCTCGCCGAAACCCTCGGTGAAGCAATGGCTTCCGCGACCGGCGTGAACTCCACCTGGCTTCTGTGCCTCATCGCCATCGTGATGGCGTTGCTGATCTCGGAGACCACCAGCAACACCGCCAGCGTCGGAATCGTCGTCCCGATCATCATCCCAATCGCAATCGCCATCGGGGTGGATCCGATCATCCCCGCCATCGCCGGTGTCTTCGCCGCGAACGCCGGGGCGATGCTGCCGGTGTCCACACCGCCCAACGCAATCGTCTACGGCTCCGGGTTCGTTCCCATGAAGAAGATGATCGCAACCGGAATCTTCGTCGACGTCGTATGCATCCCGATGCTGTTTCTGGCCACCTTCGGCATCGGCTCGTGGCTGGGCATCTCACTATGACAGCAGCTTGCTGAGTCATTGCCAAACAACCGACCTGGGCGGCGAGCACAACGTGCTCGCCGCCCAGCCGGCGTTCACGGGAGCGCTACTCCAACAGCGCTGGGGATACCGAGACTTCGGCGACAACAGCACTGCCTGTGTCCGCAGAATCCGGTAGGTCAGACGCTCCGAAGCTCAACCCGTAGCACCCATAAGGCATGGCGAGGAACCAAATGTGCATCGACAGCAATCCAGCCTTCAGTCGCATGGGCCGCCGAGCCCTGGAGCGCATCACCGCCCAGTCCATCTGACACTGCGTCGGGCCTAGGGCTCGATTGTCGCCGCGTCAGACAGCAACTGATCTACTTCGAATCTCTGCTGATTGCTAGCAGCGAGCGAATTGCCGTGTCTTGCGCGGAGGTAGGGCCGGCGGAGCTTGGTAGATTGCGGCCGTGGTCAGCCGTGCTCTGTTGTTCCTAGACGTGGACGGCACCCTACTGCCCAACTATGGAGAAAAGCTCGATGCGACGCTTGTCGATTGGCAGGAATGGCAGACTCGCCGCAACCCACGGCTGCCGCGCGTCGATCGCTCGCATGGTCAACGTCTGCAGAGCCTGGCTTGTGATTTGATCTGGGCCACGGCCTGGATGCACCACGCCAACGAGGTGATCGCCCCGTTGCTGGGGCTCCCACCGTTGCCGGTGGCTGATCTGCCCGAAGCGCCGCTGCAGGATCCAATCGGCACCGTGGGCTGGAAGACGGCGGCGCTGGTCGCAGCTGCTGAGGGACGGCGCTTCGTTTGGCTTGACGACGAGATTTCTGACATCGATCGCGCATGGGTGAGCGCACATCACGGAGGGGCTGCTTTGCTCCATCGTGTCGATTCAAGGTCAGGGTTGACCGAAGCCGATCTCACCGCAGTCGGCGAGTGGCTCGAGTTCTCGGATGGCTAGACCGGGGCTCACTACGAGATGCCAATATGTCCTGGAACCATTGAGCAACAACGCATTCAGACGTAATGAAGGATAGCGCCGGCCGCTCCGTGCACGCGTGCCCAATGACGTCCCATGGCTGTCTGGCTGCGGGCTCGGCGTCGGTTGCGCGCCCGCGCGGTTCTAGGATCCGCCACGGACATGAGAAAGCCGCCTTCGCCATCGTAGAAAATCTGCGAGCACACATTCTCGGTCACTCAGCATGAAAACCGTTGATGTGCAGTAGCATTCGGACGCCAGCCGGGCGCGACAGGCCATTATCGTCACGTGACGGAAGCTCGGATGGGGATCGGCAGGGCGAACTGGGCCCGGCGCGATGGGAATTCACGTGCTTAGACGAGTGGACATGAACGTGAGATTTCTCGGTGTGCACATCGCTTGAGAATGACGGTGTTGCTGCAGTTCTGGGGATCGCGAGTGGACACGAAACTTGAGAAACCACATGATGTTTGGCTTCTCAAGTTTGATGTCCATTTCTCAGGTGAAATGTCCACCTGATGTCCATTTGGACATGAGAGTGAGAATCTGACGGCGGGAGCCCGTGAGATGTGAGACACGTCGTGCGAGACGAGACCTCCGATGGTGCTAAGTGTCAAGGTTTCGAGCCGGAGACGTGTTGAAGTCGGCGAGTAGCGAGTCGGGACATGTCTGACTTCTCGAGTGATACACGACGGCTGATGTGATTTGCTCGCTGTGTGGGTGGGGTGAGTTCATCTGTCTGGCCTGTGGTGCATGCCGAGCGTCGGGCGCTCGTCGACGACCTGGTCGGCCTGATTGACAGGGAGTGGGAAACCCCGTCGTTGTGTGCCGGTTGGGCCGTCCGTGACGTGGTGGCGCATCTCGCAGCCACGGCGGGGCTGTCTCGTACCGGCTTCGTCCGGGAGTTCGTCGGGGCAGGGTTCAGCGTCGAGCGAATCGTCGAAAGACAGCTGACCCAGGCGCGCAAACATGACGCTTCAGCATCATTGACGGCCCTTCGGTCAGCCGTGGATTGCGTTGCCTCGCTGCCGCTTCCGTTGATCACCCGGGTCATCGAGATCGTGGTTCACGGGGAGGACATCCGGCGCCCGTTGGGCATCGACCACGCCTATCCGACGACGTCGATTGCAGAAGCGGTCTGCTACCTCTTAGGCAACCGGTCCTCGGGTGGCAAGGAGCGTCTCAAGGGGCTCACTCTGGCTGCGACCGATGTCGAGTTCTCCATTGGCGACGGACCGTTGGTGGAAGGGCCGGCGCTGGCACTGCTCCTCGCAGCGTCGGGACGCTCAGCACGACTTGGCGAGCTATCGGGGCCGGGCGCGAGCCAGCTCGTCAACCGGATCCGTCAAGCATGACAACGGTATTCATGCTGCTGCAACGGCGGTGGGCCTGAACGCCTTGTTCTCGTCGTAGGTCTGCTGCTGTTGGAGGCAGTGGTAGAGCAGACCAAAGTAGCTTGTTGAACAGGTGGCGGGTGGCCGGAGCGCGGCGGTCACCAGCTTCGCGTCGGTGTCGGAAGTGGTCCCGCGCAGGTGGGTGGTTGGCCGAGGCGGCGAACGCCCAGATCCAGCCGGTGTTGGCGAGCCGGTTGTTACGAACCCCGCCCTCCCTCCACGAACTGAGGGACGACGGCTACGCGCTGTGCGTGAGCGAGTCGGTGAACGCCGTGTTCGCCGCACCGGTGAGGCGGCTGCCGTCGAAGCCGTACTCGACGGCGTCACCGCGGATGGCCCGCAGCGGATCCTCGAAATCCCGGAAGTAGTCCATCGCCCAGGCGCCCTCCTGATAGCCGATGAGCTTCAGCAGGTCGTCGTCGAGGGTTCGGGCGACATCGATGGGTACGGAGAGGAACTGGTTCTCCTCCTGACGCACCCAGCCGACGCAGTAATTCACATTGATCGCGCGCCGGATTTGATCGGAACGATTGGCAGCGCCGCTGTGCACGATCTTGCCGGTGTAGATCAGCACCGAACCGCGAGACATCTCGGCCTGCAGACATTCCGCGTCGCCATAGTCGGTCGGCTTCTTGTCACCGACCTGGCTGCCGGGAACGACTCGGGTGGCGCCCATTTCGGCGGTGTAGTCCGACAGCGCCCACAGCGTGTTGCACTGCACGTGGTAGTCGTCGGGGAAGGGGTAGAAGTCGAACGCGTTCTGGTCGCGGTGCAGTGCCTGGGCCGACTCGCCGGGTTCGATGGAAATCACCTGCGTGAGCATCAGCTGGAAGGCCGACGCGTGTCCGAGGAAGTCGGCGCAGACGCCAATCATCGTGGGGTTCTGGATCAACGTGCGACACGCTGGTGACCGCGCCACCAGTGCACCGGTGCGACGCGTCCGCTGCCCGATCATCGCGTTGTAGCCGAGCGGGGTGGCGTCGAGGTACGGAGCGAGTTCATCGTCAATGCGGTCCATCAGCTCGGTCGACGCGAGGTCGTCGACGATCACATAACCGTCGCGGCGCAGCAGGTCGGAGATCTCCTCGGGCGGCGTGTTGGCAGGGACGTGGTTCAGTTCCGGCATGGCGTCGAGTATCGCCGTCGCGTGTGTTGAGCTGGTAAAACGACATCACGCCGCGGTTAACGCCTCTCCCTCTCCGTCGGGAAGAAAGCGGTGAGGTTTCGGCAATGCACCCACCGCCTGTTGGACGACCCATCCTTGCAGGCGTGACCTGTCCCGGCGTGCTGGTCGCTAGCATGGCCGCTGAGGGCACCTCGACCCATCCCTATAGTCGCCGTCCCAAACTCGGCCGGTAGTCCGCTACTTCGGCCTCAGCAGCGAGCAACGCACCCAATTCGCCCTCCTGCTGGGCGACAAACACACCGATGACCTGCCGGCACACCTCCGGCACGCTGACCCCGCGCATATCAGCAATACGTTTCAACCCGACCAGCATTGACGTCGACACGTGAAATTGCACGGCGAACTGACCGCACGAACCATCCTCGGGCGGTAACCCCGGACCAACGACCACCGGATGATCTGACCCGAATACGTCAACATCAGCACCACGAGCCCTCTCAACGGCTCCACCACTAGCGCCGCCAGCAGCACCCTCGTCCGGGTCCGGGAACTCCTCGTGGCTGAATAAACCCATTGCGCCCACGCTAGACCTTTCAGAATGCCTTAGCCGCCGCGTGAGCGCGTGCGGCCTGCAGGAGACCAAGGCGGCGGCGAGGCGCCGTCGGGGCCTGTCCGCCCGGGACCGCCAGCCGCCTGAACGGCTGCATCGATCCCACCGCCGGATGGGTGACGGCCCGATGCGGCCGACTCGGCACAACTGACAACGGGCGTTGCCAGATGGTCGCGCCCGCGATAACGTCGCCCCATGACGGTGACTGGTGAACGTCCGGAGATACTCCTGGATGACGTCGACTTCAATCGACGTGACCATCCCGACCGGCCGTGGCGTCCAATACCGCCCGGTCGTGACCACTTCGCCGACCAGTGGCGTTTCATGCGCGAGTTCATCTTCGGTGAGTGGATCGACGTTGATGGTGAGCTCCAACCAAGCGACCTAACGCGCCTGCGAGACGACTATTTCTGGCAGCGCGACGAACTCATGATCGGCGTGGTCGAGGCGTTCGAGCGCCTCGGCCATGAGCAGGGTCGGGCGCTCTTCGAGCAGGCACTGACCCGGGGCATCGACACGCTCGGGGACCCGCCGCAGGAATTCGTCGATCTCTTCGACCACCTCGATCAGCTGCCCGCCCAGTTCGATCTTGTTGCCGCTGAACGGGGCCGGATGCTGGCGATGTCGAGCACGTGGGCCGCCACGACGATCATCCGCGGGTGGGCGTTCTACGAGACCGCGATGACGGGCGACATCTCCGCAGCCACCGGTGCCACGGGCCGATTCGCCGACGACGGTCCGCGCCGGTTCATCGAGACTGCTCGGGTTTTCGCTGAATTCACGCTGCCCGATATCTTCGATCGGCAATCGGAGGCGTTCCAGGACGTGGTGCGGGTGCGGTTGATGCACGCTCTGGCGAGTAAGGGCTTACGCCAAAAGTGGGGTGACGACGTCTATCTCAAGTTCGGTGAACCCATTCCCGTGACATCGTTGCTGGGGTTTGGCAGTGGCATGTTGCTCGGGCGCCTCGTCGACCATGCCTTCGGCCGCAAGCTCACCAAGCAACAGCTCGAAGATCTCACCGAGTATTCGTCGTTCTCTGGGCGGCTGTGGGGGGCTCCCGCAGCGCTCCACTCGGCCAACGGTCTGGAGCTGATCAAATCGCTGAATTATGTTCTCGCCCGGGGTGGTAACCCATCACCGTGGCGGGCCCAACTCGTCGATGCCATCGCCGGTCCCGTGCACCTGACCACCCTCACGGACGCGCTTCCAAGCGTGGTCAAGAAGGTGGTCGCGAGGTATGCCAACCAGATCACGGCCAGCGTCGCCCTGGCACCCGCGGGAGTCGTGTTCGGTTACCAGCAGATCGAGGCGATGGTGGCGGGCACGCTCTTTGAGCCGTTGGGCTACGACTTCGAAAGACGCGTGCGCATCTTCGCCACCCTCACCAAGCTGAATGTCGGCATCGCCATGGTGGCCGACCGGCTGCCGGTGTCCAACCCCATCCGCGAGAGCAGAAAGAAGAGCGGCGCAGCCGCGCGCGAGCGGATTGCCATGTTGAGCAAGATCGCCCGCGGCAAGCACATCCCGCTGACCTTCAGCCACCACGACCGCTCGACGGCCGGGGAGGGTTTCACCGGCTAGTCCGCCGGATCTCTATTCGTTCCCAGAATCGACGCGGGCAGTCCCGTACCACCATCGAATTTCATGACGGACGGAGCACCTCACCGGCGTCGGGCCAGGGCAGGCCTTCAGAACCCGCGTAAGTCAGCACATTCAGGTGGGGAAATCGGCGCTGCCAGAGAGGTTTTCGTTGGCCCGAATGTCGGCCAGGGTCTGCTCCAGCGCATCGATGACGGCGTCGTAGCCGCCATTGCCCAGAACCAGCCGGCGTGGCGGCGGATCTTGAGCCATCGCTGCGATCACCGCACGGGCACCGCGGTGCGGATCGCCGGGTTGCGTCCCGTCCATTTCGACGAAGGCGGCGCGGACCTGCTCCAGCATGTCGTGATACTCCGGGATCGTCTCCGTGACAGGCTCGTTGGCGAAGCCGGCGTAGGCGTTCGTGCGAAACGCACCTGGTTCGACTGCCAAGACGGAGATGCCCTGAGCAGCCACCTCGTCGCGCAGGGTATCGGTGATCGCTTCGATGGCGAACTTCGTCGCGCTGTAGTAGCCGAATCCGGGCGCAGCCAGAAGCCCGGCCACCGACGAGACGTTGACGATCCACCCGCTTCCGCGGGCGCGCATCCCCGGCAGCACTGCACGCGTCGTCGACAGCACTGCAAAGAAGTTCAGCTCGAACATCGCCCGCAACGCGGACTCGTCCATTCCCTCGATCGATCCGTACCAGCCGCGGCCGGCGTTGTTGACCAGCACGTCGATACCACCGAAGTGCTCCTCTGCGGCGCGCACCGCACGCTGCACCTGCGCGGCGTCGGTGAGTTCCAGCGGGACCACGAGAACGCGGTCGCCGTACTGCTCGGCCCACGACGCCAGTTCCTGCGGGCGCCGGGAGGTGAGCACCACACGGTCGCCGGCCTCGAGTGCGGTCTCGGCGAACGCCATCCCAAAGTTGCCGGGGGTGCCTCCGGTGATGAACCAACGTCGCGTCATGGTTCGATCACCACCCGGCTGATCACAGTGCCGTCGAGGGTGAAGCGGTAGTGCAGGTCGGCGACCCCGCCCGGGAAGTCGCCCTCCAGGTGCTGTCCGACGTCGACGCCTGAGTCGGTCGTCGTCGCACCGGTGAACTCGGTGGTGTAGCTGTACTCGGAGGCCGCGGTGGCCACCCAGGCCCCGATCTCGTCGTGTCCCTTGTAGTCGTGGCCTTCGTCGGTCACCACGGCATCGGTGGTGATTGTGGCCAGCACTTGGTCCACCTCACGGGCATCGAGCGCAGTCATGAACGTTCTGACGGTCTTTGGGAGTGCATCCCAGTCTGTGGTGTTGGTCATGACACCACGGTGAGAGTTCCCGTAGGGGGAAGGTCAACCCCCGGTTTGACTCCCGCCGGGATGTTGACCTTGCCCCAGGGGGAGGCTTGAGAATGGCCGTGTCCCATCACGTGGGCGATGCCAACGCAGGGGAGGACGCCATGGGCGCACAGGTCTCGATCGGAGACTTCGCAGTGATGACCAGCCTGAGTAGGAAGGCGTTACGCCACTACCACGACATCGGCATTCTCGAACCCGCCCACATCGATCCGTACACCGGCTACCGGTTCTACGACACCAGCCAGGTCGATCACGCCCACATCATCCGCCGGTTCCGATCGCTGGGCATGTCCATTCCCGACATCAAGGCGCTACTGAGCACCGAAGACGCCGGGGCCCGCACCGACATCATCACCACTCATCTCGAACAGATGGAGGCTCAGCTGCAGCAGACTCGCGACACCGTCGGCGCGCTGCGCGAACTGCTATCCCCCGTGCGTACTCCCACCGACGTCACATCGCGCCACGAACCGGCGCTCGCCGTGTGGTCCGTCAGCGCCACCATCGACACTTCCGGGATCGACGACTGGTTTACGGCGTCACTGCGGACGCTGCACCGGGCCGTCGCCATGGCAGCGGGCGCGCCGACCGCGGTGGTGCCGGGCGGCCTCTACGACCGCGCACTGTTTCTCGAACAGCGCGGCAGCGCAACGATGTTCGTCGAAGCACCACCATCCGCAGATCCCCCCGAGGGTGTCCGCGCCGAGGTCTTACCCAGGGCAGAATTCGCGGTGCTCACCCACGCGGGCGGTCACGACGGCATCGACCGCAGTTACGCGGCCCTGGGCATCTACGTCAACGAGCATCTGATCAGCAGCCAGGGGCCCATCCGTGAGCACTACCTCGGCGGCACTCCCACAGATCCGGGCCGGTTCACCGCAACCGAGATCTGCTGGCCGATCTTCAGCACCACCGCGCCGCGATGAACCGACACGCACGAGCGGCTCGGCACATACGGAGCATGGCTCAATCCCGCACTGGGTGATGCGCGCCGCATCGAATACGCGCCTCAACTCGAAGAGCTGGGCTATCAGACGATCTGGGTGGGAACCGTGCGGACCCCAAGGGTGACATGAACCTACTCGAGCAGATGATTGCCGCTACGAGACATGCCATTATCGCGAGCGCAATCATCAACATGCGGCAAGACGACGCACGCAGCATCGCTCACCGCTACCACCGGACCGTTGACCGCTACGGACCTCGCCTGCTGCGGCGCGGTCCCGTTCTACCGCCAACGCGGCCGGGCATTGGTCGAATCATGCTGCTAGACAACCAATTGCACGCTGAAGAGACCGACCGAAGTTCGGTATCGACATGTGAGTGGCGTCCGGGCGACCTATGGTGACCCCGTCGCGCACGCTGACCGTCGGTTCCCACGGACCATGCATCCTGCGCTGTCGACGATCGACGACGTACAAATCTGCTCGCCGAACCACATGTACCACGAGGAGGCCCTCGCCACGCTGCGGGCGGGCAAGCACGCCGTCTGCGAGAAGCCGCTCGCAATGACCTCCGCGCAGGCGATGGAATTTCGTGACGTCGCCGAGGCATCGGCTGTCGTCCATGCGGTCTGCGAAGAGGCGTACCGCACCGACGAGGTCACTGCCCTGTCGGCAAACGCAGTGGTCAGGTCGACGTGTCGTTGACCTCGCGCTCCGCCCGGGCCCACACGGTCGCGGCTATGGGCGTTCGCCGTTCCTCGAGGAGGTGGCCGACGAGCCCGATGGCGCGCCCCATGACACCGAGCCCGCGCGCCACCTCCCAGGGCACGCCGAGCTGCGAGCACGTAGCGCCGATGGCGCCGGTGACGTTGACGGGTAGCTCCCGGCCCCGGTCTTCGCTCGCCAGCCGGGAAAGGGTGCGCATGAGCCGCACCGGCGCCGGCGGGAGACCGAGCTCGGCGCTGATGTGGAACAGTTTCTCGGCCCGCGGATCCACCGGCTTGTGGACGGGGTGCCCCAGGCCGGGGACCAAGGTGCCCGCGGCCTTCGACTCGTCCAGGATGCTCCGCGCGATGTGCTCCACTTCGTGGTCGGTGGGCCCGTCCTCCCCCGCCTCGGGAGGTTGGGGAAGCCGCGTCTGGCAGAGCCTGGCGGCGCCCTCGATCGTGCCGACGAAGGTGTTTCCCAGTCCGAGAAGCCCTGCTGCGACGGCGCTTTGGAGCGACTCAGGTGCTCCGAGCGCGGTGAGGCGGGTGACCAGAGCGCTCGGGGTGAGGCCATGTTCGACGAGGGCGACGACGATGGCGTTGAACATCCGCGACTCGCGCGGGTCGGGTAGTCTCCCGAACAGTTCGAGGTAGGCGAAGTCGCCTAGTGACACCTCGCCGAGCATTCCGACGAGGTCGAGACCATGCACGGTGACGGTCGAGGCGGTGGCGTGCGCGATGTCGGACCGCACTGCCGTTGTTCCGCGGGTGTGTTCAGGCACTGGCGTGCTCCTTGGTGTTGACGGTCCGGTCCGTGCCGGCCAGCAGACGCTCGGCGGTGTCGCGCAGGACGTCGCGACGGACCTTGTCGCCGTTGGCGCTCGGGATGGTGGGGTAGCTTTCGACGACCTCGACGTGGACCGGCACCTTGAAGCTGGCCAGCCTGGCGCGGCAGTGCTCGACTACGTCCGCGACCTCCAGGGCCGCGTCGGGCCGCGGGCGGACGAACGCGACGCCCAGGTCGTTGCCCGAGCGTGGGTCGCGTACCCCGACCACCTGGGCCTGCGCCACCGCGTCGAGCTGTTCGATTGTGGATTCGACGTCGGCCGGCGATACCGTGTAGCCGCCCATGCGCAGCGTGTCGTTGGCGCGGGCGAGGTAGTGAAAGGTACGTGCGTCCAACATCTTTGCGCTGTCCCCGGTGCGGAACCAACCATCCGACGTGCGGCACGAAGCGGTTGACGCCGTGTTGTGGAGGTATTCGACGAACAGGACGTCCCCGCCAATCTCCAGGTCGCCGACCTCGCCGTGCGGGAGGATCTCTCCGGTCTGGGGATCACGGACGCGGGCCGCCATGCCGGGTGCGGTGAGCGGCCCGCCGGGGATGGTGCGGGCCTCGAGGTCGGCCCCCGGCGGTGTGGTCGCGGCGAACGCGAATATCTCGCTGGAGCCGTAGACGTTGGCGGCTTCGATGCCGACGGCGTCCGCTGCGGCGACGATGTCACGGATGTCCAGTCCCGCGGTGACCATCCGCCGCAGCCCGCCGGCAGTGTCGACGGTCAGGACGTCCAGTAGCTCGCGCAGCGATCCCTCCGCCGCGACGAGTAGGTCACAGTCGTGGTCGGCGAGTGCGTCGAGCACCCGGGGGAGTCTGAAGATGGGCAGCAGGACGGCGGGCTTGCCGACCAGCAGTCCGGAGAGGAAGGGCACGAAGCCGAAGGTGCCCGAGAGTGAAAGTACCTGCAGGCCAGCGGGTCCCGGTCCGAAGTCGAGTCGCTCGGCGACGGCGGCGGCTTGGCCCGTGACGGTGTGGTGGGTGTGCACGGCGAGTTTTGGCGCCGAGGTGGTGCCCGAGGTGCCGAAGACGATCACCGGATCGTCGGGCTCGGCTCCGGCGGGAGGAAGCGGCAGCTGGTGCGCGGTGAGCTCGTCGACGGGGACGGTGTTCCAGGCACCCGGAAGGCGCTCCGGGTCACCGGCCACGTTGACGACGTGGCGCACGCCCACCGCGTCGTCCCCGGCCAGGACGGCGATTTCGCCGAGTCGGTCGGCGAAGTCGACACCCTCGAACTCGCTGGCCGTCAGCAGGACTCGCGCTCCGGACAGCCGTAGGAGATGCGACAGCTCCTCGGTGCGGTAGCGGGTGTTCAGCGGCACCAGGAGTGCGCCGATGCGGGCGACGGCCAGGAACGTCTCCACCCATTCCGTGCAGGTGGGCACGAGCGTTGCGACGGTGTCGCCGCGGCCGACGCCGAGCTCGACGAGTTTCGCCGAGGTGCGCTCGGTGCGGTCGCGCAGTTCGGCGAAGGTCACGGCGTCCGTGCCGGTTCCGGGGGTGTCGGTGAGGTCCGTCAGTGCGACCGTGTCGGGCCAGGTGTCGGCGACCCGTTCGAGGGCGGCCCAGATGGTCGTGGGTTCTCGGCGGATGTCGGTCGAGGGCATGGCAGCTCCTAGGGGATGTCGGGCAGGGCGCCGTCGCCGGTGACGAGGGCGAGGGCGAGGTGTGCGTAGCGTTCAGCGATGGCGTCGCCGGGCAGGGATCCGTCGGAGTGGTACCACTGCGCGACGCCTGCGCACATGGTGAGGATGGCGCGCGTCGCCTCGTCTCCGTGGGGAGTGGCGAACGACCCGTCCTCGATCCCGGCGTCGATGATCGCCCGCAGCATCGCGTCGATGCGGTCGCGCGCGACGACGAGGCGTTCCCTGTGGCCGGCATCGAGATAGCGGACCTCGGTGTGCGCAATGAGCGCTTCTGAGGGGTGCTCGACGACGTATTCGACGTAGGCGCGCACACCCGCGTACAGCTTGGCAGGCGACGAGTCCTCGGCTCCCGAGATGGCCCACTCGGTGTGGGAGAGGTGGTCGTAGTTCGCCTTGCGCAGGATCTGGACGAGGAGGTCTTCCTTCGACGGCGCGTAGTTGTACAGATTCGACAGCGACATCCCGGCGCGCTCGGCAATCCTGCGCATCGACGCGCCGCGGAAGCCGAACTCCGCGAAGGCCTGCAGCGCCGCGTCGAAGAGCGAATCGCGCAATCTCGACCGGGATTCGGGAGAACGATCGTTCATGTGACGACCATTACACATTAGGGGTAATCGGTCAAGTAATCGCATCTGTTTGGGGTGCCTCCGCCGCATGGAGCTGCCATCGGGCCGATTGTTGGTCGCTCTTGACGAGACGGCAGTGATGTGTCTACCGTCACTTTCTGAACGATCGTTCGTGTACCGAGGCCAGCTCGGGCAGATCATCCTCTGACCAAAGGACCACCGATGACGGGCAGCAGTCTGTTCCTCGAGGACTTCGCGCCGGGGCAGCGTTTCGTGTCCGACGAGATCCGTTTCGACGACCACGATCTCCGCGCCTTCGGCGAGGTGTCCGGTGACCGGCATCCGCTGCATACGCCGGGGCTCGGCGACGCCGTCGGGCCGGTGGCCCACGGGCCGCTCGCCATCGCGCGCTACTACGGCACGGTGTTCGATGCCGGCGTGCTCCGCGACAGCCTCGTCGGCGCGCTCGACGTGCACTGGCAGTTCACCGCCCCACTACGGGTCGGTGTGCCGGTGCACTACGAAACCCTCGTCACGGGGTGGCGACGCAGCCGCTCGAATACGGCCCAGGGCATCGTCTTTCGCACCATCTGGCTCAAGGACGCCGACGGCGTGGTGGTGCAGCGGGGCGCCAGCTCCGTCGTGGTCCGCGCTCTGCGGGCGGACGCCACCGACGATCCCAGCTGGGCCCTACCGGTCTCGCCCGAGTGGACCGCGGCCGTCGTCGCCCGACTCGAGGACACCGCGGACTTTCACGACGCGACCCAGCTGTTCGACGGCACCATCGGCCTCTCCAGTGGCGCCACCGAGAGTCAGCTCCGCGTCTACAAGGGCCAGGTCCTGGAGGTCGCGCGGCGCACGCCGCGGGGACCGACCTTCGTCGTGCACGCTGAACCCGCGCACTGGTGCGGGCTGTTGGCGGCGCCCCGCAACGAGTTCGTGATTCGCACCAACCGCGGCGAGTTCGCCACCACCGGTGATGCCTACGCCTACCTGCAGCTGACCAAGGCACTCCACCTCCTGGTGGACGCCGGCCGGGAGCTGTGGCCCACCGCACCCGGCGATGCCCGCCAGGCATCCCCGACCGAAAGGGAGGTGCACGCGTGAGCCGCGCTGCGCATCGTTCAAGTGCCCACTACCTCGACATCGACGGCCGCCCGGGGTTCGTCGCCAGCTTCGGCGACGAGCACGACCGGGTGCTGGTGCTCATTCACACGGCGGGCCAGAGCGGATTGCAGTGGCGTGACTGCATTCCCGGCCTCGTCGAGCGGGGATTTCGCGTGGTGATCCCCGATCTGCCGGGACACGGGCACTCCGAAGAACCCATCGATGGACCATGCGACGACCTCGGTCGTTACGCGGAGTGGGTGATCGCGGTGATCGAAGCGCTCGAACTCGTCCGCCCCTACGTCGTGGGATGTTCGATCGGCGGCAAGATCGCCCTGTCCATCGCCACGACCTACTCGACGAAGCTGGCGGGCGCGGTGTGCATGGCTGCCGACGCGGTCAACGACGGTCAGAACGAGCGCTCGCTGCGCCGCAATCTGGAGGACAGTGTCTCGCCGTCCCGTACCGACCGCACCTACTACGGCACCATCGCCGCCGTCGGCTCCGCGGTGCCGGAGGCGCAGGCGTTGCGGATCGCGGCGCGGCACCGCCGTGAGGACCCCCAGGTCGCTCTCAACGATCTGATCGGCTGGGCCCGCCACGACATCGTGGACCGGCTCGGCGACATCACCTGTCCGGTCCGGTTGGTCGTCGGTGACGACGACTTCTGGCTGGACCCGGCTTCGGTGCAGCGGACCGCCGCAGGCATCGACGGCGCCGAATGCACCGTGCTGCACGGAATCGGCCACTACCCCATGGAGGAGGTCGTCGACTTCGACGGTCTGCTCGCCGGCTGGATCGACCAGCTGGATCTCGACACCATCGGCCTGAAGGAGGTCACCTCGTGAACGACAACCGCCCGGGTTACACCCCGCAGGCCGCGTCCTCCACCCCCGACCGCAACGACGCTCCCGACCGCGACGACCTGTCGCCCGAGGAGCTCGACCGGTCCCGACGGGCCACCTTCGGCGCCTCGGTCGGCTTCGCGATCGACTGCTACGACATCTATCTCCCCGTGATCGCGCTGGCGCCCGCCATCGTCTACTTCATTCCTCGCCACCTCGACGTCGGTACGTTGGCGTTGATCAACGGCCTCGTGTTCGCCGCCACCCTCCTCGGGCGGCCACTGGGGTCGATCCTGTTCGGCACGATCGCCGATCGGCTGGGCCGCAAACCGGCAACCGTGTGGGCCATGGTCGGCTCGGGCGTCGGCACGGCCCTGATCGTCCTGCTGCCAGGGCACGACACCATCGGCATCGCCGCGGTGGTGCTCCTGATCGGCTTGCGATTCCTCACCGGCATCTTCCTGGGCGGCCAGTACACCGGCGCCGTACCCCTGGCCATGGAGACCGCGCCCCGCCAGCGCCGCGGGTTGTACGGCGGGCTCATCAGCATGGGCTTCCCGATCGCATTCTGCGCCACCTCGGCCATCACCACGGCACTGCTCGCCGCCACCGCGGCTCCCGACGGCAGCATCGCGGCCTACATCGAGTGGGGCTGGCGGGTGCCCTTCGTCCTCGGTGCCGTCGCCACCTTCGTATTCGCCTGGTACTTCCACCGCAGCGTCGACGAGTCACCGGCCTTCGCCAAGGTGGCCGCCGCCACCAACGGACCGGCCACGGAGAACGTCACCGCCGCAGACGGCGGCCCGCTGCGCCAACTCTTCCGCGGTCGCAACGCCCGCAGCCTTCGGCAGGTCTTCGTGCTGATGAGCGGGGTGTGGGTGTTGTCGAATGCCACCAGTGCGTCGTTCCCCGGCACGCTGCGCAGCCTGGACGGGATGACACCGGGTCGGGCCACGACCATCATCGTCTTCTACCAGCTCGCGCTCATCGTCCTGTATCCCTTGGCCGGGATGCTCAGCCAGCGGATTGGGCGCCGTCGGTTCCTGGCCATCAACGGCTTGGTGGGTGCGACCGTGGCGCCGCTGGCCTACATTGCGATCGTGTCCAATCCCGGCCAGGGGAACCTCGGCTTCGTCATCCTGGCGATCGTGCTCGTCACCACCTCGATCTGCGCCTTCGGCTGCACGGGTTCCTATCTCTCCGAACGGTTCCCGGCGGAAATCCGGTCCACCGGTTACGGCGTGGCCTACAGCGCCGCGGTGATCATCCCCGCCTTCTACGCGGTCTACGAGAACTGGCTCACCGGGCTGATCGGCCGCCCGTACGAGACCGTCGTGCTCTACGTCGTGGGCGGGGTCCTACTGCTCGTCGGCGCGCTCTGGGGCCCGGAAACCAAGAACGTCGACCTCCGAGCCGTCGACACCGACCGGCTCGGTGCGCCCGCCAAGACCGAGGTGTCGGGCGCATGACCGGAACCGCGATCGAATACCAGATGCCATGCACCGATCGGCAATTCATCGGCGGCGAGTTCGTCCGGTCCACCGGCGGGCTGATGAACTCCGTCGACCCGGCCACCGAGGAGGTCTGGGCTCAGGTGCCCGACGGCACCGCTGCTGACGTCGATGCTGCCGTGGCCTCGGCGAGGGCCGCGCTGCACGGACCGTGGGCGCGATGGACGGCGACGGCGCGGGGTGACGCGATCCGCCGGCTCGGCGACCTGCTGGAAGCCGACGCCGACCGTCTCGGCTGGCTGGAGACGCGAGACAACGGCAAGATCCTCGCCGAGACCACGAATGAGGTTCGCCGCTCGGCAAATTGGCTTCGCTACTACGCGGGCGCCGCCGACAAGATCGAGGGTTCGGTCATCCCGTTCAAGCCGACCGCGCACGCGTTCACGCGCCTCGAGCCGGTCGGTGTGATCGGCGCGATCACACCGTGGAACAGTCCGCTCAGCCTCTACGGCTGGAAACTAGGCCCGGCCTTGGCCACCGGCAACACCGTGGTACTGAAACCCGCCGAGACCACCAGTGTTTCGGCGTTCGCCCTGGCCGCGTTGGCCCGTGAGGCGGGTCTACCGGACGGTGTCCTCAACGTGGTCGCCGGTCGGGGTTCGGTGGTGGGCGCGCATCTGGCCGGACACGACGGCGTCGACAAGGTGACCTTCACCGGGTCCTACGGCACCGCCCAGCAGATCATGCGGGCGGCCAGCAACGGGCTCAAGCGCGTGTCGTTCGAGTGCGGAGGGAAGAGTCCGCACCTGGTCTTCGCCGATGCGGATCTCGACCGGGCGGCCGTCGTCGCCACCCATAGCGCATTCCGGTCGACGGGCCAATCCTGTTCCCTCGGTTCGCGTCTTCTGGTGCAGCGCTCGGTCTTCGATCAATTCGTCGCGGAGGTCTCCCGGCGGGCCGACCGGATCCGGGTGGGCATGCCGCTGGACCCGACCAGCCACATCGGTCCGCACAGTTCGGCTGAGCAATTGGCGAAGACGCTGTCCTACATCGAGACGGGACGGCGGGAGGGTGGGGAGGTCCGCGCCGGCGGCGGGCGGCCCGAGGATCTCGACCGCGGTTACTTCGTCCGCCCCACCGTGTTCACCGGGCTCGACAACGCCACCTCGCGCCTGGTGCGAGAAGAGGTGTTCGGCCCGGTGCTGACCGCCATCCCGTTCGACGACGAGGACGAGGCCGTCGCGATCGCCAACGACACCACCTACGGGTTGGTCGCGGGTCTGTGGACCAACGACGTCTCCCGGGCGCACCGGGTGTCGGCCCAACTGCAGGCAGGCCTGGTCAGCGTCAACACCTTTCGGCCTACCCACTGGACGGTGCCGTACGGCGGCTACAAGCAGAGCGGGCTCGGCCGCGAGAACGGCCTGGCCGCGCTGCGCGAGTACGTGGAGGTCAAGAGCGTCGTCATCGACTACGACGACGCACCTCCTGCCGATCCGTTCGAATTCTGAGGAGCACCATGACCACCAATGTCGACGTCTCAACGTCACCGGCAACCTCCCCGAACGGCACCCGGACCGTCGCCGCCGTCTTCCACGGCGCCGAGCAGGGGCTGCGAATCGAGGAGGTGAACGTCGGGGACCCGGTGGCCGGTGAGGTCCGGCTGCGGCTGGCCGCATGCGGGGCCTGCCTGAGCGACGTGCACAAGCTCAAGGGCCACGGGCTGGTGGCGCCACCGAACGTCTTCGGGCACGAGATCTCGGGCACCATCACCGCGGTCGGGCCTGGCATCGATCACCTGGTCATCGGGGATCGTGTGGTCTGTAGCTTCCTGGTGCCGTGCGGTGCCTGCGAGAGATGCCGGGCCGGAGCCGAGGACGAGTGCGGCCCGTTCCGAACGCACATGCAGCGTAAAGGTGTTCGCTTCGACGGCACGCACCGGATGAAGACGGCCACCGGGGAACCGTTGCGGAGTTCGGGGGTCGGCGGGTTGACGGGCGAGCTCACGATGCCCGCCACGGCGGTGTACGCCCTGCCGGCTAATTGGCCTGCCGACGTCTCGCTGGCTGACGCCGCCGTCCTGGGTTGCGCCGGTCTCACTGCGTACGGCGCCGTGCACGTCGCCGCGGCGATCGGTCCCGGGCACCGCGTGCTCGTCCTCGGTGGTGGTGGCGTCGGGCTGTGCGTCACCGCGCTGGCCGTCGACGCCGGCGCCAGCCGTGTCGTGGCAACGGATCTCAAGCCCGACGCACTCGACGCACTCACCCGGTTCGGCGCACACCAGACGGTCAGGGCAGACGATCCCGATCTGCCCGCGGCGGTGCGGCAGGCGCTAGGCTCGGCCGACGGCGCGGACGTCGTCGTCGACACCATCGGGATTCCTGCGACGGTGCGTCAAGCCCTGGAGTTGGCGGCCGTCGGGGGCCGGGTCGTGGTGTCCGGGCTGGGCGGCACCAGCGGCCCCGTCGAAATCGACGACCTGACGGTCTTCGTCCGCCGCAAGCTGAGCCTCGTCGGCTCCTACGCAGCCGTTCCCTCGCGAGACATGCCCCGCCTCCTGGAGGCGGTCGCCCGTGGCGCACTCGACCCCGGCGAGCTGATCTCCGAACGCTTCGCCTTCGAGGACGTTGCGGCTGCGTACGAGGCCCTGTCGGCGGGCAGGATCACCGGCCGCGCACTGGTATTCGGCCCCGGCCCATCTCACCACTGAATCACCCACCCACCGCATCTCGAACGAAAGAGAGAACCAGCCATGAACGACGTCATCGTCGTCGGCGCGGGCAATGCCGGCTACGTCGCCGCCCACGCAGCAGCTACCCGAGGCCGCAGCGTGCTGCTGCTGGAGAAGGCCGACGAGGCAACCTCGGGGGGCAACAGCTACTACACCGCGGGCGCGACCCGCATCGCCCACCACGGCATCGACGATCTTCGCCAATGGGTGGAGCCAGACATCCGCCACGACGTCAGTGAGGTGCCGCCCTATTCCGCCGAGGAGTACGCCGCCGACCTCGTGAAGGTTACCGAGGGGCGCAACGACCCCGCGCTGACCGACGTGCTGGTCAACGAGTCCGCCGACACCATCAAATGGCTTGTCTCGCTTGGTCTCAAGTACCGCCTGATGTACGAACGACAGGCCTATTCCCGCCCCGATGGCACCTACCTGTTTTGGGGTGGACTGCACGTGGGCAACGTCGGCGGCGGCGAGGGCCTGATCGCCGATCACCGAGCCGTGGCCAAACGGCTCGGCATCGAGACCCGCTACGAACACCGCGTGGTCGAGCTGTTGACCGACGGTGGGCGCGTTACCGGCGTGCGCGTCGAGACGCCCCAGGGCACGAAGGAAATGCGCGCCGAGTCGGTCGTCATGACCGCAGGCGGATTCGAGTCCGATCCCACGTGGCGCGAGAAGCACCTCGGCACCGGCTGGGCGAACGCCAAAGTGCGCGGTACGCCGCACAATACGGGTGACCTGATCGCAGCCGCCATGGACGTAGGCGCGTCTGCCGGCGGCGACTGGTCGACGTGCCACAGCGTGCAGTGGGACGCCTTCCTGCCCGGCAACGAGAGTAACCGCGAACTGACCAACCGCCTGACGAGACAGAGCTATCCGCTCGGCATCATCGTGAACACGCTGGGGGAGCGATTCCTCGACGAGGGTGCGGACTTCCGCAACTACACCTATGCCAAGTACGGCAGGGAGATCCTCGCGCAGCCGGGTTCCACCGCCTACCAGATCTTCGACGCCTCGCTGCGGCCCATGCTGCGTGCCGAGGAATACGACATGCCCGGGGTCTCGGTCGCCGTGGCCGACACTCTCGAAGACCTCGCCGCCGAGATCGACGTGGACGCTGACACGTTCCTGCGCACGGTGCACGAGTTCAACGCCTCCATCGACCGTTCGGTCGCCTTCGATCCGACCGTCAAGGACGGCCGCCGAGCCGGTGTCGTACCACCCAAGAGCAACTGGGCAGCCCCGTTGGAGACCGGCCCGTTCTACGCCTTCGGCGTCACGTGCGGAATCACATTCACCTTCGGCGGGGTCAAGACCGACACCCACGGTCGGGTCCTCGACGAGTCCCTCACGCCGATACCGGGACTGTTCGCGGCAGGCGAGATGCTCGGCGGACTGTTCAGCGGCAACTACCCGGGTGGCTCGGGTCTGGCCGCGGGGTCGGTCTTCGGCCGTCGGGCGGGTGCGCTGGCGTGAGGTGAGATCGGCGGCGCGGATGTGCAAGCCGCATACCGGATTCCGCGGCACTGGCGATGACCACGGAAGGGTACGGCACCGGTCACGGCGATCTGGTGGCGCGGGCGGTCATAGTGTCACCGTTCTCGGCACCGGCAACCGAACTTGCACATGTCGCCGCGACCCACCCGCACGACGAACTCCGCGAGGTCTCCACGGTCCTTGCGTCACAACAGAACCCACGCGAGAACTCACATCTGCTGGCGAAGTGCAGACGGCGTCATGCCGTAACGGTGTCGGACCAGGGTGGAGAACTGAGCGTGTGAGCTGAACCCCCACTTCGTGGCGATGTCGGCAATGCTGGTATCGGGGAAGGTGTGCAGATCGCTGATGGCGCGCTCCAGACGTCGTTCCCGAATGAGGCGACTGACCGATGTTCCGGAATCGGTGAACGTTCTGTTGAGGTGACGGAGACTTACCCCCACTGCACGCGCCACGTCGTCCGCCGTCAGCTCCGAACCGGAAACCGCGGATTCGATGAACGACCTCGCTTGCTGTATCCGGAGAGCCGAGAGGTCTCCGCTCAGACCTGACACGGTGCCGACCGCGTCCAGAAGTGCCTTCGGGGTGCAGAGTCTGGGCTCCAGGTTCTCATCCCTGGCGACGTTGAGCAGGTCGGCCAGCGCCACTGCACCCTTGACCGTGGGGTCGCCGACGATCGGTCGCCGCAAGCTAGAGCTTCCGAAGTGCTCCTGCAATGCGTCCCTGGGAACGTCGATCAAGATTTGTCGCATGGGGGTGCCGAAGGCGAAGAGGTACGGAGAGATCGTGTCGTAGACGATGACCTGTCCCGCATGCACCGGGATGCAGCCCTCGGCACAGTAAAAGAACGCGGAGCCCTCGACGAGCAGCGACGCAAACACCGACTCCTTGGGGCGGGTCTCAACGAGCTCCCGGGTCCGCTCGATGAAATGGGCGTTGGCCCTGATGTCGGCGAGCTTGATGTCGCCGACGTCGAAGTTCGATTGCTCAGCAGACAGACCGTCGCTGGCGTAGGTGTTGCAGCGGAGACCGATCAGGACCTGGGTGTTGTAGCTCTCCCAATACTCGACCCGGTCGAGTGGGTCGACATCGGCCGTCCGAACGGATCCGGTCGCGACGACCGTGAGCTGACGATCCGACATCCGTGCTCCCGTTTACATGTGATCCGAAACACGCTATCAGACCCTTGTGCAGGCGTTTCTTGAATGCGGACGGCGCCCAAGGCCGTCTGCGGGCAGATGCGGGGTCCGATTATTGAAAGGAACTCGTCTCGCGGGTGGAAGAACGCATCCGTCGTGATGCAGTTCACTGCGAAGTGCCCTCAGTCACCCTTAGAGAAACGAGCAGAAGATGGCTCAATTGCCGACCTCCGAGTTCTGGCAGGACCTCAAGCCGATCACGGATTCCATGAAGCCCGATGCTCAGCCAGAGGTATTTCACCAGTTCGCCCCGATCGACGACGAGCGGTACTACGCGCCGCTGTCCGAGACCGTCCTGTCCCGGCCCCTGTGGATCTCGCCGCGCGACAATCGCTGGGCCGACATCCTGTGGGCCAAGACGGCGGGGTTGGTCAATCGGCATTACCATCCGCACGAGGTTTTCGCCTACACGCTCTCAGGTAAATGGGGGTACCTCGAACAAGAGTGGACGGCCGAGGCCGGTTCGTTCGTCTTCGAAACTCCTGGTGAAGCGCACACCCTCGTCGCCTACGAGCACGAAGATCAGATGCGTTCCTTCTTCGTCGTCACGGGGCCGCTGGTCTGGCTAGACGAGGACGGAAACTCCACTGGACACTTCGACGTGCATGACTACTTGGCCTTGTGCCGAAAGCACTACGAAGCCAACGGAATCGGAGCGGCCTACGTCGACTCCCTGATTCGCTGAACAGCCAGAAAGCACTCGCTCAGATGGCTTCCGTCGAAACGGGCTCGTCTCACCAGACCCGTAGCTACGTACCGCCCCCACGCGGTGGGCACTACGAGAACGTATTGCTCGCGATACTCTTCGGCACCTTCGGCTTCGTCTTCTTCGACCGACTCGCGCTGAACTATCTCATCCCGTACTTCAAAGACGAACTCGGCCTGGATAACTCACACATCGGCCTCCTCGGAGGTGTGCCTGCGCTGACATGGGCGCTCTCCGGCCTGCTGGTCGGTTACCTGTCCGACCGGACGGACCGCCGAAAACGCTATCTCGTCGGGGCGATCATTGCGTTCACCGTCTTCTCGGCTCTATCGGGGATGGTGGGCGGCGTCGCCAGCCTGCTGTTGCTACGTGCGGTGATGGGCGGCGCCGAGGGTGCGGTGCTTCCCTTGGCGCAACCGATGATCATGTACTCCTCTACCCCGAAGCGGCGCGGTCTCAACATGGGGCTGGTTCAGGGTTCTTCCGCCGGCCTGCTCGGCGGAGTGCTAGGTCCGATCGTCACCGTCTGGATGGCGGAACACTTCGGTTGGCGAACGGCGTTCTACGTCACCGTGATTCCGGGTGTCATACTCGCCCTCCTCGTGCTCGCCAAGGTCCGTGACCTCCGCCTCCGTGATCCTTCGACCGTCGCTCAGGACGCCGCCGACGCCGCATCGGCGATCAGCAACGGTGATCCGACCATGACGTTCGGGCAGGCCCTGCGGAGCCGCAATGTCGTCGTCTGCTTGGTCATCGCCGTGTTCTACATGACGTGGTTCACCACCACGCAGACCTTCATCCCGCTATACCTCAGCCAGGAGAAGAAGTTCGACGCCGGCCAGGCCAGCCTGGTACTCAGCGGCATCGGTATCGCATGGATCGTCTGGGGTGCGTTGGTACCTGGAATCTCCGACCGCATAGGTCGCCGGCCGGCAATGATTGGCTTCTCCTCGCTCGCGATTCTTGCCCCCTTGGCGATCGTGTACATCGATTCGCCTGTGCTGCTCTTCCTCGCCTTGGTGGTGACCTACACCGGACTGGGCTGCTTCACCTTGATGATGGCGACGATTCCTGGCGAGACGGTCCCACGACACCTGGTCGCTACCTGTCTCGGCGCCATCATGGGTACCGGCGAGATCATCGGCGGGTTCGTCGCCCCGTGGCTGGCTGGCGTGCTGTCCGACGCGTTCGGTCTTCAGATGAGCATGTTCATTCCGGCGGGTGCGGCAGTCGTCGTCGTCGCTGTGAGTTTCGCGCTCATCGAGACTGCGCCCTCGAAGGCGGCCGCGACACCGAGGTTGAGTTGATGGTGAGCGCGGTGCGTTGGCACGCGGCGGGAGACGTGCGGCTCGACGAGGTGGAGAAGATCGAGCCAGGCGAGGGCCAGGTCGAAATCGCCGTGGCTTTCTGCGGCGTCTGTGGAAGCGACCTTCACGAGATCCTCGACGGCCCACATGCAATACCCGTCGACGTGCCGCATCCACTGTCGCGTGCCGTCGCACCGATCGTCCTCGGCCACGAGTTCTCGGGAATCGTGACCGCACTCGGGGCCGGTGTCGATGGCGTCGCAGTGGGAGATGCCGTGGTCGTCGAACCCAATTACCGGTGTGGGCAGTGCGGGCAGTGCCGCGCCGGCCGATATCACACGTGTACGTCATTCGGTTTCGCCGGCTTGATGGGTGACGGCGGCTTGGCGCACCGGGTAGTACTCCCCGCCTACATGATTCACCCACTGCCGGCGGGATTCGATCTCGCCGTCGCCGCCGTTCTCGAACCTGCGGCAGTGGCGCTACACGCAGTGCGACGCTCGTCGATTGAGCCCGGCGGCACCGCGGCAGTGGTGGGGCTTGGTCCCGTCGGACTGCTCGTCGGACTGCTGCTGAGAAACCGCGGTGCGCGGACGGTGGTGGGCATCGACCCGACGTCGACGCGGCGCGACGCAGCCGGTGCTCTTGGTTTCGACGTTGCGGTGCATTCGGTCGCTGGCATCGCAGCAGCGGGGTTGGTCGAGGGCGTCGACGTCGCATTCGAGGTGGCCGGAAACCAAGACGCGTTCGATGCCGCGATCTCGTGCGCTCGGGTTGGCGGGGAGGTCGTCCTCATGGGCTTGACCGACCACCTCACGCTCTCGGCATTCGACTTCGTCAACGACGAGAAGACCGTGCGGGCGAGCGTTGGATACAACGACTGTCATGGCGAACTCATCGAGCTCGTCCAATCCGGACGACTTGACCTGTCCCCGCTGGTCTCTCGCGTCGTGTCTCTGCAGGATGCTCCTGCGATGCTGCTCGACATGGCCAACTCGGGTTCAACAGGCCTCAAGACATTGATTCGCGTGAACGAGGAACTCTCATGACCGAATCCGAATCAACATTGTGGGGCAATGTTTTTCGCGGTGATCTGTTCGAGAATCGAACCGTAGTGGTCACTGGTGGAACAAGTGGGATCGGGGCATCCACGGCTACGGCATTCGCAGGGCTCGGTGCTCGTGTGATCGCGGTCGGACTGCCTGCGCGCGAGGCCGGCGAAGGTCCTGCCGAGAATGTCGAAGTGGTGCATGTGGACGTGACCGACGACGCGGCGGTGAGCGCCTTGATCGCTGGGCAGCAGCGGATCGACGTCGTGATCCATTGCGCCGGAATTGCTCTCGAAGATGGGAGTGAACACGAATCATCAGGGTGGGATCGGGTCCTTGGAGTGAATCTCACGTCGAGTATGCGATTGGCGTCGGCGGCGCGAACGAAGCTGAGGGATTCCAGGGGATCGATGGTCAACATCTCGTCCATGTACGCCACGTTCGGCAGCCCCGTCATCCCGGCGTACAGCGCCTCGAAGGGTGGACTCGTGCAACTGACGAAGTCCCTGGCCGCTGCCTATGCGGACGACGGAATACGCGTCAATGCGGTAGCACCGGGGTGGATCGACACGCCCTTGGGTCGGGGACGCATGGCCGACGAGGTGGCGAATGCGGAGATCCTGGCACGTACCCCGTTGGGTCGCTGGGGCAGGCCGCACGAGATCGCACAGGCAATCATGTTCTTGGCGTCACCGGCGGCATCATTCATCACCGGCACAACGATTACCGTCGATGGCGGCTATTCGACGACTTAGCTGCGAACGACGGGTAGCTCAGCCGACGGCTGCGCGGATCAGTGTGCCCACCGACCCCAACGATCGATTGACACGTCTACACGTGATTCCGATGCGAGTTTGCTTGCTGGAGCGATTGCGCATTCTGCAAACGCGGTAGCACTTCGCATCCCACTTCGGCACCATCGGGCTATGAGCAAGCAGATCGCCGTTCGGCTTCCGGACGAAGTCGTCGATTTCATTGACGGGGAAGTGGACCGACGGCACGTCGAGAGCCGCGCGTCATTTGTACTCAAAGCGCTCGAACGTGAGCGACGCAGGCTGATCGCTGCCCGCGATGCGACGATTCTCGCCAACCGGACCACGGCAGACGATGACTTCGATGCACTCGCTGCTCATACTTCCACCTTCGAACTGGATATCGATTGAGGCCAATTCATGTTGCCCAACTCGATAAGGCTCGGCCGGTTCTGATCCTGACTCGGGAGCTCGTGCGGCCTCACCCAACCAGGGTCACCGTGGCACCGATCACCGGAACGGTTCGCGGCTTGTCGACCGAAGTTCCAGTAGGTGTGCGTAACGGACTCGAGAAAGATTCCGCCGTCAGCGTTGACGACATCGTCACGATTCCTGTTACGGCACTAGGCGTCAGATCGTTCTTCCTTCCTGATCAAGAGGAATTGCTGACAACGGCGATCCAGCACGCGTTCGATCTCGACTGACAAGCAAGGGCAACTGACGTGCGGGGCCTTCTCAATCGAGAACGCGTCTGCGGCGACGAAGGGTTCGCTGCGAAATCACCTGAGCAACTGTGAAATACGGCGGACCCTACTGGCAACTCGCCATGTTGGACGCTGCCATATTCCTCTGGATTGTGGCCTCAGAGCTCGGGGAGCGCGTCGCGGCTGGTCGCCGCACTATCTGAACTGGTTGCCGCACATGGCATTGCGTTCACCCTTCCGGTCTACTGGTTGACCAGTTTGCGCGCCGCCGCGTCTGGGTTGACGCCCAGCAGCGGGGTCGGCACGGACTTGGTCTCGCGGGCGGTCAGAGCAGATGCCGCCGCGATGACGCAGACGACGGCGGTGAAGGCGCCGATGACGACCCAGCCGCCTTCGCGGATGCCGCCGAGCGCGGTGACGATGGTCGGCGCGAAGCCGGCCACCAGGAAGCCGAGCTGGGTGCCGATCGCCACACCGGAGAAGCGCACCTTGGTGCTGAACATCTCGTTGTAGAACGACGGCCACACGGCGTTGGCCGCGCCGTAGCCGAACGCGAAGGTCGCGACGGCGAGCACGAAGGTCCACGTGTGGTCGGCGTTGCTCATCGAGAGCATGTAGAAGGGCATCAGCACCGCGGAAGACAGTGCGCCGTAGACGAATACGGGCTTACGGCCGATCTTGTCGGCGAGCATGCCGAACAACGGCTGGGTGCCGAGCGCTACGACGTTGGCCACGACCACCAACCACAGGGTGATGTCGGCGGGCAGCCCGACCTTCTTGCCGTAGGCGATGGCCAGGGTGCCGAAGACCGTCGAGACCGCGGCGATGAAGGCGCAGAAGAACACTCGCAGCACGTCGCGCCAGTGGTCCTTCACCAAGGGCTTCAGTGGCATCTTGGCGATGTCGCCAGCGGCCTTGGCCTCTTCGAATTCCGGCGTCTCGTGCAGCTTGCGGCGGATGAAGTAGGCCACCAGGACGACGACCGCGCTGAGCCAGAACGGAACGCGCCAGCCCCAGGACAGCTCGTCCTCGTCGGACAGTGAGACGAACGGAATCAGCACCAGCGACGCGAGGATGAGGCCGCCCTGGGTTCCGGTCAACGTCCACGACGTGTAGAACGCGCGCTTGTCGTCGGGTGCGTGCTCGAGGGTCAGCGAGCTGGCTCCGGCCTGCTCTCCTGCGGCCGAGAAGCCTTGCAGCAGACGGCAGAGCACGAGGAGGCTGAGCCCGAGGTAGCCGGCCGTGCCGTAGGTGGGCAGGCAGCCGATCGCGAACGTGGAGACACCCATCAGCACGATGGTGAACATCAGCACCTTCTGGCGGCCGATGCGGTCGCCGAAGTGGCCGAGCACGAAGGCGCCGACTGGCCGGGCGAAGTACGCGACGCCGAAGGTGGCGAACGACATCAGCAGTGCGGCCTGTCCACCGCCTTCGGGGAAGAAGACCCTTGGGAAGATCAGCGCCGCGGCCTGACCGAAGAGGAAGAAGTCGTAGTACTCCACGGCGCTGCCCATGAAGCTGGCCAGGGCGGCCCGCTTCGGAGTGCGCGCCGGTCCACCCGGCGGCGTACCGCCTGATGTGTTCTGGTGGATTGCGGTCATTGGAATCCTCCTAGGTTCCCTGCGGTTGACGATCTTTGGGGGCGAATCACGAAACGAGACTTCGGAAGTGCTGCGACATCCTGGCGGCGTCCGGGGTGATGCCGGTGATCAGTTCGAACGCGGTGGTGGCCTGGTGCACGGCCATGTGTCCGCCGTCGAGAGTGCGGCAGCCGACGCGACGAGCGGCGGTGAGAAGCGCGGTGTCCAGCGGCCGGTAGACGATGTCGGCGACCCAGAGCCCCGAGTGCAGCAGGCTTTCATCGAACGGCAGGCCGGGGTGGTCGGCCATGCCGGTTGGCGTGCAGTGCACGACGCCGTCGGCGTGGGGGAGCAGTACGGCCAGCTTGTCGAAGTCCGCCGCGTCGACCCGTGCCTCGGGATGCCGGGCGGACAGTTCGCGAGCCAGCGCCGTCGCGCGGTCGACGTCCACGTCGACGACCACGAGGTGACTGGTGCCGAGGTCGAGCAGGGCGTGGCCGACGGCAGTGCCCGCACCGCCCGCGCCGAGTTGGACGACGTCACCGGTCGCGGCGTCGGGCAGTCCCTCGGCGAAGCCGGTGGCGAAGCCGGGCGCATCGGTGTTGTAGCCGACGGTCCTTGAGCCGTCGAAGACGACTGTGTTGACCGCGCCGAGGGTGGCGGCCGCCGCATCGACGTCGTCGAGGTGGGGAATGACGAGTTGCTTGCACGGGTGGGTGACGTTGAGCGCGTTGAAGCCGAGCGCGCGGGCCCAGCTCAGCACCTCGCCGATCCGATCGGGCGCGACGCCGATGTCGTTCAGGTCGACGGTGCGGTAGAGGTAGTCGAGGCCGTGGGCCTTGGCCTCGGCCATGTGCAGCGCCGGGGTGAGGGACGGGCCGACGCCGACGCCGACGAGGCCGACGAGGAAGGGTCTGTTTGCTGGCTCGGTTGCCACTGTGCACCGCTCTCTAATGTACTAACTGGTACGTACAAGAATTAGAGCAGTGTGGCGTGGGTCTCGTCAACCCTCGATTCGTGAGCGGGGTCTCGCGTCAGTGGGCGGTGAGCCAGCCGACGACGACGTCGCCGATCATCCTGCGCATGTGCGCGCGCTGCGTGAGCTCGGTGAAGTCGACGCCGAAGAGGAAGCCGAAGGTGTGCTTGTTGGCGACCTGGAAGACGCAGTAGGAGCTGATCACGATGTGGACGTCGAGCGCGTCGACGTCGGCGCGGAAGGCGCCCTGGTCGCGGCCGCGGGCGAGGATGTCCTCGAGCAGTGAGGTGGCCGGCTTGGAGATGGAGCGCAGTGAGTCGATGCGGCCGATGAACTCGCCGCGGTGGATGTTCTCGATCGAGACCAGCCGGATGAAGGCCTGATGGTCGAGGTGGTGGTCGAAGGTGAGCTCGGCCAGCCGGCGCATCGCCACCACGGGGTCGACGTGGTCGACCTGCAACTTCTGTTCGGCCTCGCGGATGCCGCGGTAGGCGTTCTCCAGAACGGCCAGGTAGAGGCCTTCCTTGCCGCCGAAGTAGTAGTAGATCATCCGCTTTGTGGTGCGGGTGCGCTGCGCGATCTCGTCCACCCGGGCGCCGGAGTAGCCCGATTCGGCGAAGACCTCGGTGGCGACGGCGAGCACCTCGGCGCGCGTGCGCTCGGCGTCGCGCTGCAGTTCCCGCTTCGGCTCGGGCCTCGACTCGGGTTGCGCCACGATCGGCAGCTTACTGCGCGGCCGAAGACGTCCTCCGATCCAACCCTTCCGAATGTATGAACTATTTAGTACATTGGAGTGTGATTGGAGGCACACCCATGAAGACGTCCATCGCCACCGTGTCGATCAGCGGGTCCCTGGTCGAGAAACTGCACGCCTGCGCCGACGCGGGATTCGACGGTGTCGAGATCTTCGAGCCCGACCTGATCGCCAGCGATCACAGCCCCGAGGAAATCCGCGGCCTGGCCCGTCGGCTGGGGTTGTCCCTCGACCTTTATCAGCCGCTGCGCGACATCGAAGGCGTCGACGAAGCCACCTTCGCCGAGAACCTGCGCCGCGCCGGCGCCACCTTCGCCACCGCCCAGCGGCTCGGCATCGGCACCGTCCTCGTCTGCAGCAACGTGGCCACCGCGACGGTCGACTCCGTCGAGCACTCCGCCGAGCAGCTGCGCCGGCTCGGCGACGTCGCGGCCCGATATGACGTCAAGGTGGCCTTCGAGGCGTTGGCCTGGGGACGCTTCGTCGACGACTACCGGCGGGCCTGGCGCATCGTCGAACTGGCCGACCATCCGTCGGTCGGGGTCTGCCTCGACAGCTTCCACGTGCTCTCCCGCGGCCACGATCCGGCCGCCATCGAGGACATCCCCGCCGACAAGATCTTCTACCTTCAGCTCGCCGACGCCCCCTCGCTGTCCATGGACGTGCTCTCGTGGAGCAGGCACCACCGGCTGTTCCCCGGCGAAGGCGACTTCGACCTCGCGACGTTCGTCGCCCACGTCCTGAAGACCGGCTTCGACGGGCCCCTGTCGCTGGAGGTCTTCAACGACACCTTCCGACAGACCGACCCGGACCGGACCGCCGTGCACGCCCTGCGCTCGCTGGTGTGGTTGCAGGACAAGGTCGCCGACCTCCCCGGGGTAGGGCGTGGTGCGAGCCTGACCCCGGTGGCCGACGCCAAACCGCCCGTTGGCTTCGACTTCGTCGAGCTCAAGGCGGAGGACACCAGCGACGTCGAAATCCTGCTCGAACAACTGGGTTTCGTGCCGAGCGGTCGCCACCGCACCAAGCCCGTGTCGCTGTGGACCTCCGGCGACGTCCGCATCGTGCTGAACGAGCATCAGGCCCGCGACCTCGCCCCCCACGTCGCCGCCGTCGGCCTGCAGGTACCCGACGCCGACGCCACCTCGCGCCGGGCCGCCGATCTGATGGCGCCAACGGCGTACCGCCGGACCTACGCCGCCGAGCAGGCGCTTGGCGGCGCCGTCGCGCCCGACGGCACCGAGTTCTTCTGGGTCACCGCGCCGCCGGCCGGATCCCCGCCGCCGTGGGTCGCCGAGTTCGAGAACGGGCTGCCGCCGGATGTGGGCTCGGCCCTGCGCCATGTCGACCACGTCAACCTCGCCGTGCCGTGGCAGACCTCCGACGAGGCCGTCCTCTTCCTGACCAGTGTCTTCGGCCTCGCCGCCGACGCACCCACCGAAGTTGCGGGGCCGAGCGGGCTGGTGCGCAGCCAGGTCATGCGCACCGCCGACGGCTCGATTCGGTTGCCGCTCAACGTCGCACCCCAGGTGCTCGAGACGGCCGACATGCCGCAGCACGTCGCGTTCGCCTGCACCGACGTCGTCGCCGTCGCCCGGGCGGCCCGGATGCGGGGTCTGCGCTTCCTGGCCGTGCCCGACAACTACTACGACTACGTGGCGGGCCGATTCGGCGTCGACTCCGACACGGTCGCGGAACTGCGCGAGCTCGACCTGCTCTACGACCGCAGCCCCGACGGCACGTTCGTGCACTTCTACACCCGCACCGTCGGGTCGGTGTTCTTCGAATTCGTCCAGCGCGTGGGCGATTACGACGGCTATGGCACCGACAACGCCCCCGTGCGGTTGGCCGCCCAACGGGTGCGCTCTACCGGATAGCACCCACCGGACGGTGGCGCCACCGGGGACGACATCCCCGGGGCGGCGACCCAGACTTGAGCCATGCATCGGGATCAGCGCATGGCGGTCGTCGTCGCCGCGGTGCTGACCTTCGGTACGGGCGTCCTCGACGTGCTCGTGCTGGCGCGCCTCGGCGGCGTGTTCGCCAGTGTCATGACGGGAAACCTGGCGCTGATGGGGCTGGGCCTGGCCCGGGCCGACGTCACCACGATCGTCCACACCGTCGTCGCCGTCCTCAGTTACGTGGTCGGCGTCGCCGTCGGCAGCGCGGTCACCGGGTCCCGGGAGCCGGGCCACCCGGTGTGGCCCCGCCGCGTCACCGCCGCCCTTGCCGTTCAGCTGGCATTGCAGTTCGCGCTGGCCGTGGGCTGGGCCCTCACCGGAGGCGCCGCCGTCGGCGGCGTCCAGATGGCGCTGCTGGCGACCGCAGCGGCCAGCATGGGTCTGCAGGGGGCGGCGGTGCGCGGTCTCGGCGTCACCCTCGCTACCACGTACCTCACCGGCACGCTGACCGGACTGATCGCCAACCGCACGCTGTCGAAGCCGTCGCGGGCCGACGCCGCGGGGGTGGCGGCGCTGATCGCGGCGGTCGCCGGCGCCGCCTGCGGTGGGCTGACACTCGCCACCGTGCCGCTCGTCGCGCCCGTGTGGTGCCTGGTTTCGGTCGTCACCGTCATCGCCATCGCGGAGTGGCGTCACCGCGACTCCGCCCACCACGTCTCACAATGAACCGTCGAAGGGAGAACGTCATGCAGAACCCCACGCCCGAGGTCGTCCCGACCTACACCCAGATACCCGTCGGCATCGACGCCACCGGGATGCGCAGCGAGTTCGACAGCCTCGGCTCCGTCGACGTCCCCGCCGACCACTATTGGGGCGCGCAGACGCAGCGCTCCCTGATCCACTTCTCGATCGGCAACGACCACATGCCGATCGAGGTTTACCGCGCCTACGGCCTGGTGAAGAAGGCCTGCGCCTTGGTCAACGAGCGGGCCGGCCGACTGGAGGACTGGCGGTCCAAGGTCATCGTGCAGGCCGCCGACGAGGCCGTCGCCGGCACGCTCGACGACGAGTTCCCACTCTTCGTCTGGCAGACCGGCTCGGGCACACAGAGCAACATGAACGTCAACGAAGTGTTGTCCAACAGGGCAATTCAACTCTTGGGCGGCGAGCTTGGCAGCCAGCAGCCCGTCGGCCCCAACGACCACGTCAACATGGGGCAGAGCAGCAACGACACGTTCCCCACCGCGATGCACGTCGCGGCCGTGACCGAACTCGACGACCGGCTGATCCCCAGCGTCGAGGCGCTCAGGCGCGAAATCGCCGACAAGGCAACCCAATGGGCCGACGTCGTCAAGATCGGCCGCACCCATCTCGAGGACGCAGTACCGCTGACCGTCGGCCAGGAATGGTCGGGCTACGCGGCGCAGCTCGACGCCTGCATCGCCGAGCTGCGGCACGCCAGGCAGGGACTGCTCGAGCTGGCCGTCGGTGGCACGGCCGTGGGAACCGGCCTCAACGCTCCGGCGGGGTTCAGCGTCGACGTCGCCGCCGAGCTTGCCAGCCTGACGGGGGCCGAATACGTCACGGCGCCAAACAAGTTCGCCGCCCTGGGATCGTTGGACGCGATGGTCCGTGCGCACGCCGCGCTGCGGGGCCTCGCCGTAGCACTGATGAAGATCGCCAACGACATGCGCTGGCTCGCGTCCGGCCCGCGCTGCGGACTCGGTGAACTGCAGCTCCCCGCCAACGAACCCGGGTCGTCGATCATGCCGGGCAAGGTCAACCCCACCCAGTGCGAGGCCCTGGTGATGATCTCCATCCAGGTCATCGGCAACGACACCGCGGTGGCGCTGGCTGGCTCGCAGGGCAACTTCGAGCTGAACGCGATGCGCCCGGTCATCATCAACAATTTCTTGCACTCCGCCCGCATTCTGGGCGACGGTTGTGCGAAGTTCCTCGAATTCTCGGTCAAGGGAACGACTCTCAATTCCGAGCGGATCACCAAGTACGTCGACGAGAGCCTGATGTTGGTGACCGCGCTCAGCCCCGTCATCGGCTACCAGAACGCCGCGCACATCGCCGAGGACGCGTTGGCCAAGGGCACGACCCTGCGCGAGGCCGCAGTGGCGTCCGGGCACGTGACCGCCGAACAGTTCGACTCGGTCGTTGATCCGAGGAGCATGGTTGGTGACGGGGTGGGCGGCGCTTGATGCAGACCGACGGGGCCGGCGCGGCGGACCCCGCGCCCGACCTCGTACTCGACGCGGCCGCGGTGTTGTATGCCGGCGGCCAGTCCACCGGGATGACGTTGGCCGCCGTCGACCGGTTGAACAAGGGGCTCGGCACCACGGGCACGCTGGTCCCCACGTGGGCGTCGCTTCAGCTCGTCGGCCCACGCGGCGCCGTCCGTGTCGCCGCTGGTTCACCGACCGGCCTGAACATGCGGCGGGTCGCCGCGACGATGGCAGTCGTCGACCGAGCCCAGGACGGTCCGCTCGACGCCGCTACCGTAAGCGACGAATTGGCCTCGGCCAGAATGCAACCCATCTCGAACACGCTGATCTTCAGCGGAGCCTGCGCCACCGGGGCGGGCGCCCTCGCGGTAATCTTCGGGGCACAGCATCCGGCCGTGGTGCTGGTCGCCGCCCTCAGTGCGGCACTGGGCGGGCTGGCCCGACGAGGTGTCGGGAGACTGCACGGCGAGGCGCTCACGCAGGCGTTCGTCGCGGCGTTGATCGCGGGTCTCGTCGGTGTCGTCGCCCATCGTTTGCACGTGGCCGACGCCACCGGCCTGGTGGTGCTATGCCCGGCGATGGTCCTGGTGCCGGGACCGCACATCCTCAACGGCGCGTTGGATTTACTGTCACTCCGGGTGTCGTTGGGTATGGCGCGGCTAGGCTTCGCGGCACTGGTCCTGACGGCGGTTGCCACCGGGCTCATTCTCGGGCTCGCCGTGGGCGATCTCGACATCGCAGTGGGCCAGTCGGGCGTCCCGGTTCCCTTCGGTGTGGACGTCCTGGCGGCTGGCGTCGCGGCGGGCTCCTATCCTGTCTTCTTCTCGATGCCCTACCGGATGATCGTCTGGCCGGTGGCCGTCGGAATGCTGGTGCACGCCGCCCACTGGTGCGCGCTCACGGTGTGGCACGTCGACGTCGCGACCGCTGCGTTCGTGTCCGCGCTCATCGCGGGCGTCCTCCTGGTGCCGATCGCGCATCATCTGCGAATGCCGTTCGCGGCCATCGGTTTCGCGTCCGTGGTGGCGTTGGTTCCTGGCGTCTACGTGTTCCGGATGCTCAGCGGGCTGGCGAAGTTCGCCTACGCCCCCACGCCCGATCTGCTGACCGCACTCGCCTCGGACGGGGCGGTGGCGGCGCTGATCATTGCCGGGTTGGCCTCTGGGCTGGCGTTGCCGATGCATGCCTACGCCGTCGCGACGGCGAATCGGGTGACGCGGGTCTGACGCGGGTCTCTTGTCGGACCCCGCTTCTATGATGGTGGTATGTCCAGGGCGACAGCGGCTTTGAGCTCGAAGGAGCGC
>NZ_MVOC01000021.1 GCF_002043095.1 Mycobacterium sp. AT1
CGGTGGGCGATCGAACAGCGGCGACACAGACCCGGCCCAGTCCGTCGGAGCAAACCTCACCGCACCCATTTCGAGACGTAATCGCACCCCAATCGTGTGCACGTTCCTCGCGGAACGCGCGCGTGAACGGGTGGAACATGGAACAGCGCGCGTTGGCTTCACGTCCAACACTGGGGCCCACGGCGGGCTCCCCAGATCCAGGAGGTTGTCGTGAGCAGGTTTACCGACAAGATGTACCGCAATGCTGCGACCGTCAGCACGGGCATGGTGACCGGTGAGCCGCACGAACCGGTGCGACACACCTGGGGTGAAGTCCACGAACGCGCACGGCGCATCGCGGGCGGGCTGGCCGCGGCCGGCGTGGGACCCGGGGACGCCGTCGGCGTGCTTGCCGGCTACCCCGTCGAGATCGCCCCGACGGCGCAGGCGCTCTGGATGCGCGGCGCCAGCCTCACGATGCTGCACCAGCCGACGCCCCGCACCGACCTCGTCGTCTGGGCGCAGGACACGATGAACGTCATCGGAATGATCGAGGCGACGGCCGTCATCGTCTCCGAGCCGTTCCTGGTCGCCATCCCGGTGCTCGAGGAAAAGGGCGTGAAGGTCCTCGTCGTCGGCGAACTGCTGAAGGCCGAGCCGATCGATCCCGTCGAGACCGACGAGGACGACCTCGCGCTGATGCAGCTGACGTCCGGCTCGACCGGCTCGCCGAAGGCCGTTCAGATCACGCACCGCAACATCCACTCCAACGCCGAGGCGATGTTCATCGGCGCCGAATACGACGTCACCAAGGACGTCATGGTCAGCTGGCTGCCCTGCTTCCACGACATGGGCATGGTCGGCTTCCTGACGATCCCGATGTACTTCGGGGCCGAGCTGGTCAAGGTCACGCCGATGGACTTCCTGCGCGACACGCTGCTGTGGGCCAAGTTGATCGACAAGTACAAGGGCACCATGACCGCGGCGCCCAACTTCGCCTACGCGCTGTTCGCCAAGCGGCTGCGCAATCAGGCCGAGCCGGGCCAGTTCGACCTGTCGACGCTGCGGTTCGCGCTGTCGGGCGCGGAGCCGGTCGAGCCCGCCGACGTCGAGGACCTACTCGACGCGGGCAAGCCGTTCGGGCTCAGCCCCAAGGCGATCCTGCCGGCCTACGGCATGGCCGAGACGACGCTGGCGGTGTCGTTCTCCGAGTGCGGCGCAGGCCTGGTGGTCGACGAGGTCGACGCCGACTTGCTGGCCGCTCTGCGACGCGCGGTGCCGTCCACCAAGGGCAACACCCGGCGGTTGGCCTCGCTCGGCCCGCTGCTGCGCGACCTCGAGGCCCGCGTCGTCGACGAGCACGGCGAGATCATGCCTGCGCGCGGCGTCGGCGTCATCGAGCTTCGCGGGGAATCTTTGACCCCCGGTTACATCACCATGGGCGGTTTCCTGCCCGCGCAGGACCAGCACGGCTGGTACGACACCGGCGACCTCGGCTACCAGATGGAGAACGGCCACATCGTCGTGTGCGGTCGCGTCAAGGACGTCATCATCATGGCGGGCCGCAACATCTACCCGACCGACATCGAGCGGGCCGCGGGCCGCGTCAAGGGCGTCCGGCCCGGCTGCGCCGTCGCCGTCCGGCTCGACGCGGGACACTCGCGTGAGACGTTCGCCGTCGCCGTGGAGTCCAACGCCTGGGAGGACCCGATCGAGGTGCGACGCATCGAGCACCAGGTCGCCCACGAGGTCGTCACCGAGGTCGACGTCCGGCCCCGCAACGTCGTAGTCCTCGGACCCGGCACCATTCCGAAGACGCCGTCGGGCAAGCTGCGCCGCGCGAACTCGGTGTCGCTGGTCACATAGCGCCCCCACCGGTGCGCCGAACGTGGACTTCCGTCACGCCGGTGTGCGGATTCGCGTAGCGCAAGTCCACGTTCGGCGGTAAGTCGGCGATGCGTACGCGCGCCGCACGTCGGATTGAGCCGCTACAACGTCTGTACGTGTACTGCCTCGGTGGCGTGTGCCTTCGAGCGGTAGAGCGCGGCATCCGCGGCGACCACGACGGCGTGTGGACTTGCCGTTCGGTCGGTGACGGCCACTCCCACCGACAGCCCGAGGTGCCGCAAGGGGCCGTGGGCCTGTGGGGCGGTCGCCAGCGACCGCACTCCTTCCACGAGGCCGTTCGCCAACTCGACGATGTCGGCCGTGGAGGGCCGCGTCGCGATTACGCCGAATTCGTCCCCGCCCCAACGGCATACCACGTCGTCGGCCCTGGCTTGCCGAAGCAGGCAGCGTGCGACGTCCGTGAGTGCCTGGTCGCCGGCGAAGTGGCCGTCCGTGTCGTTGACGGCCTTGAAGTTGTCCAGGTCGCAGAAGAGTAGAGCCACCACGCCCAGCTCGAGATTCGGCTCGGAAGTCAAGGCGGCACAACGTCGTTCAAGTTCCTGCAGGCCGAGGGCCCGGACCTTGAGCCCGGTCAGCTCGTCGTGTTCGGCTCGGCGGCGCATCTCGTTCATCGAGATCCGGTCGGCGGTCCGATCGGCGACAGTGCACAGGTATCTGGCCCCGAAGGTGATTCCGTCGACCCGGCGCACCGCGACGTAGACCCAACGTTCCCAGGGGTGCCCGCGCGGGTGCCGGAGGGCAATCTCCTCGCCGAGGACGACGCCCTCCTCGGAGTCGAGTGTTGCGAGCAGGGCTGACACACGTTCGGGATTGTCGAGGTCGACGATGTCGGCGAGCGTGCGTCCCAACACGTCGACCTCCAGCGCATCCATCAGGTCGAGGAGGGAGCCGTTGACGTCGACGAGTCGTAACGCGCCGTCCAGGATTGCCGTCGGCGCCGGAGACGCGGCGAATGCCGTGCGGTACAGGCTGGCGCGGTCGTTGGCGATGTCGAACGCGTGGGCCCGCTCCACCGCAGCGCCAGCATGGCTGCCGAAGAGCTCCAGAAGGGCCTGCTGCTCGGCATCGGGCGTGCGCCCCGACCGTGGCAGGTCGACGCTGATGACGCCTAGCAGCTGATTGGATGATCCCCGCATTGGCGCCAAAAGGGCGAACTCCGGGCGCCACGGCTCGGTGTCGCGATCATCGTGGTCCGGTTGGCTTTCGACGAACCTTTCGGGCCACGGATCGGCGTGGGGTACGGCCTCGTCGACTTCGATCGACCGTAGGAATCGCAGTTCACCCCATTTCGCACCGGAGTCGAGAAGCTCGAGCCAGCCAGTGCGGGACATCGTCCCGCCGCGGAGTGTCTCCAGTTCGGGGGGCCCGACGACGGTGCGCACCTGGAGCTCATCGGCAGGGGTGAGGATGTTGACGGCGACGGCGTCGAATCCGATCACGTCGACCACCGCGTGGGCGATCAGTTCGAGTACCTCGTCGAGATCTGGTCGGCCCCCCAACGCCTCGACGACCTTCATGAAACTGCCAAGCACGTCGCGGTGCAGCGTAACGAAGTCGCCCACGGCTCATTGTCGCACCTTTGCTGATGCCGACGACCCTTCTCGCCTAACCGCGTTCGGCGTCCATGCGTGCCCGGATGTCGGTGCCCATCCGGTCGTAGACGCGCCACACCAGGAGCTCGTGTTCGACGGGCTGGATCTCACCGGCGGCGAGCCTGCAGTCCGCCTCGACCAGCTCGTGGGCCAGCACGTAGAACTCGACGAACTGCTCGGCGGCCAGGGGGTCGTGGACACCCGCCCGCCGGATCGCGGTCATGGTGCGGACGTCGCCGCGGGTGGTCGCCGTCATCGCCATGACCACCGCGCCCGCGCCGAGGAAGACGGTCGCGGAGATCCAGAGCGCCGCAACGGCTCCGAGGGCGGGCACCAAGAGGATCTCCAGGATGAGGAACGTCGCCATGCCCCAGGTCGGCCAGGCCCGCCAGATGCGCAGCAGCATCCGGTCGTCGGCGGAGGTCCCCGGCGGGAAGACCACCAGTCGGTAGCGGGTGATGCCGTAGCGGGTGGGGGAGACCTGAAGTGAGCCCCAGGTGTGTCCGCCGTCGAGTAGTCGCCGCCAGCGGGGTCTGGTCGTCGTGTCGTTCATGGTTCAGGTCTACGCCCGGCGGACGGCCGCGGCGAGGGTCTCTACGCAATCCTGACGGACTTCAATCAGTTCCTTACGGAAGCTAGATATTGTGTACTATACCTAGCATGACGGACCGCGTGGCTGGACGAATCGCCAACCATCCCACCGTGCGAAAGGTGCTCGCCAACAAGGCGGAACCACCCCCCGCGGTGATCGACGCAGACTGGCTGCGCGAGATCTGCCTTTCCGCCGGTGCCGACGACGTCGCGTTCGCCAGCGTCGAGAATCCCGATCTCGCCTCCGAACGCGAACACGTCGAATCCGCCTTGCCCGGCACCAAGAGCTTCATCTCACTGGTCGTGCGGATGAACCGGGACAACGTCCGCTCACCGGCGCGCAGCGTCGCCAATCAGGAGTTCCACCGCACCGGCGAGATCATCAACGAGGCCGCCCATCGGATCACCCGGGCCCTGCAGGACGCCGGCCACCGAGCGCTGAATCCGTCGGCGACCTTCCCGATGGAGATGGACAACTTCCCAGGCCGTATCTGGGTCGTCGCGCACAAGCCCGTCGCGGTGGCGTCCGGGCTTGGCGTCATGGGCATCCACCGCAACGTGATCCACCCGAAGTTCGGCAACTTCATCCTGCTGGCGACCATCCTGGTCGACGCTCCGGTCACCAGTTATGGTGAGCCGCTTGACTACTCGCCGTGCCTGGAATGCAAGCTGTGCGTCGCGGCGTGCCCCGTGGGGGCGATCGGCAAGGACGGCGAATTCGACTTCGTCGCGTGCTCGGTGCACAACTACCGCGAGTTCATGGGCGGCTTCACCGACTACGTGCAGACCATCGCCGACAGCACCGACGCCGCCGACTTCCGGTCGCGCGTCACCGATTCGGAGAACGCCTCGATGTGGCAGAGCCTGTCGTTCAAGGCGAACTACAAGGCGGCCTACTGCCTCGCGGTGTGCCCGGCGGGGGAGGACGTCATCGAGCCATACCTCGAGGACCGCAAGGGCTTCATGGACCTGGTGCTCAAACCGCTTCAGGCCAAACGGGAGACGCTGTACGTGCTGCCTAACTCCGCGGCCAAGGCCCACGCCGAAAAGCGCTACCCGCACAAGCCGACCAAGGTGGTCGACAGCGGCATCACCGGCCGCGGCTAACGGCGATTTCGGCGCGTAAACGTTCGCTGGTGGGCAACCGTTTACGCGCCGAAATCGGGGTGGGAGGGGGCTACCAGGCGTGCACGATGTTCTGCGCCGTCTCCAGCCCCAACTCGATCAACAGCTCGGTGGCGTCGGCGGCCTGCTCGCAGATCAAGCCGACCTCCGGGCGCTCGGCGGCGCTGAAGTTCTCCAGCACGAACGTCGCGGGATCCTTGCGGCCGGGCGGGCGGCCAACCCCGACGCGCACCCGTTGAAAGTCCTTGGTGCCCAGCGCAGAAGCCACCGAACGCAACCCGTTGTGGCCGCCCTCGCCACCACCTAGCTTGAGCCGGATCCGACCGAAGTCGATGTCCAGTTCATCGTGAATGGTGATGACGTCGGCAGGGGCCACCGAGTAGAAGTTCGCCAGCGGACCGACCTGGCGCCCGGACTCGTTCATGTAGGTACGCGGCTTGGCGAGCACGACCGACCGGCCGCCGAGGCGACCAGTGGTCGCTAAAGCGCCCGACTTCTTGTGCACCTTGAACCCCGAACCGATGCGATCGGCCAGGATGTCGGCGACGAGGAAGCCCAAGTTGTGCCGCGTCGTCTCGTATCGCGGTCCGGGGTTGCCAAGGCCGACCACCAGAAGTGGTTCGGCCACCGGTGACTACTCGGACTCGGAGCTGTCGGAGTCGTCCTCGCTCGGGGCTGCGGCGGCGGGCGCGTCGGTGGCCTCGCCTGCACCCTCGGATTCGAGATCCGCCGCAGTCGGCGCCGGGATCACGTTGACGACCAAGAGCTCGGGATCCGAGATCAGCGTCACGCCCTCGGGCAGCGGGATCTGCGAGGCGAGGAACTGCGTGCCCGCCGGGATGCCCTCGACCGACAGGGTCAGGCTCTCCGGGATGGACATCGCGTCGGACTCGATCTCGATGGTGTTGGACTCCTGGTTGACCAGGGTGTCCGGGCCGGCGTCGCCTTCGACGGTGACGCTGATCTCGACGGTGACGCGCTCGCCGCGACGGACGATGATCAGGTCGACGTGCTGGATGTTGCGACGGATCGGGTGGATCTCGATGGCCTTTGGCAGCGCAAGCGCTTCCGTGCCGTCGATGTCGAGGGTCAGCACGGCATTGGTGCCGAAGTTACGCAGCACGGCGGAGAACTCGCGGGCGGGGAGCGTCAGGTGCTGGGGATCGGCGCCGTGGCCGTAGAGCACCGCGGGCACCTTGCCGTCGCGACGGGCCTGACGCGACGCGCCCTTGCCGGTCTTGGTGCGGACCTCAGCGGTCAGATTGTTCGATGCGTGGGCCGCAGTCTTGGCCATGTGTGTCGCTCCTGTGCCGTTTTCAGTGGTGGCACGGTGAGGGCGACTGGAAGCAGCTTCAGCTGCGAATCGGTTTCTCGTCGATAACGGTGGTCCGAGCGGTCCACCCTCGCCGTGATCGTCGCCAAGGCTAGCGCACCGGACGCTCAGACCGAAAATTTGGTGCCCGTGAGCTGCTCGGAGAGGTCCCACAGGGCGGCCGCGGTCTTCGCGTTGCGTGCCAGCGGGCTGCGCGCGGACAACCCGGTTGGCCCGGCCATCCCGAACCTCGGGCCGACGAAGGCGTCACCGGGTAGGGGCTGCGACACGGCGAACAGGGTCTGTCGCGCGCCGAAGTCGGCGTCGGTGGCGAACCTGTTGCCCATCGACATGAGCTGGCCGCTCAGCTTTCCGCCGGTGTGGCCCTGCAGGTTGGTCGCCGAGTACCCAGGGTGGGCCGAGACCGCGGTTACCACCGAGCCGGCCGCCTCGAGTCGCCGCTGCAACTCGCTGGTGAACAGCAGGTTGGCGAGCTTGGACTGGCCGTAGGCCAGCCAGGCCGAGTACGGCCGCGCCTTCCAATTCAGGTCCTTGATGCTGATCTTGCCGATCAGGTGCATCATCGACGACACCGTCACGACCCGGTCGGAGACCTTGGGCAGCAGCAGGTTGGTCAGGGCGAAGTGGCCGAGGTGGTTGGTGCCGATCTGGCTTTCGAAGCCGTCGACGGTCTGCGCGTACGGCACGGCCATGATGCCGGCGTTGTTGACCAGGACGTCGACGACGTCGACGCTGGCGGCGAACTCCCGCACCGAGGACAGGTCCTGTAGGTCGAGCTTGCGGACCTCGACGTCGCCCGGCATGGCGGCCGCGGCGGCGTTGCCCTTGTCCAGGTTGCGTACCGCGACGACCACCTTGGCGCCCACCCGTGCGAGCTCTCGGGCGGTGACCTCGCCGAGTCCACTGTTGGCGCCGGTGACGATCACGGTGCGTCCGGCGAACGAGGGAAGGTCTGCGGCAGTCCAGTCGGTCATGGCGCCACCCTATGCCGGGGTGCGCCGCGGCTACTTCTTGGCGACGGTGAACCCCTTGATGATCGCCTCGATGTCGGGTCCGTCGGCCTGGGCCTCGTTGGCGAACGCCGTCACGGTGAGCTGAACCAGATACCTCTGGCCGGGCAGGTTGGCGCGCGCGGGGGTGCCCTCGGCGAAGACGATCCGGTTGTAGCTCTGCATCCGTTGGCCGTTGAGGTCGTAGGTGCCCTCGATCATCGACGACGGGAAGCCCCGAAAGTTGTCGGTGGACGCGTTGAGCTGCTTGAAGTTGGCCGACAGTTCGGCGTCGCCGTTGGCGTGCTTGAGCGCCTCGGCGACGTCGAAGTTCCCGTCGAGCTGGAAGACCAGGAGCATCGCCGTCGGGTAGGTGTCGCCCTTGGCGATCGTCCGGGTGCCCGGCGAGAGATTCACGTTGAAGTACGGCTTCCAGCCCGGCGGCTCTGGCACGGTCACCGTCAGGTCGGTCAGCTTGTCGGGCGCGACGGGCGCGCCGGTGATGCCGATGTTCTCGAAGTACGTCGACAGCGAGATGGGCTTGTCGGTGTTCGGCGCGGTGGTGGTCGTCGACGTGGTCGTCGTCCAGATCGACTTGTAGTCGGGGGACGACGGCCCGCACCCGGCCACGAGGAGGGCGATCACGGCTCCGGCGACCCCGGCCACGGTCTTCAGGAGACCGCCACCTTGAAGCCGGTCACGATGCCCTTCAACGGCGGGTTCGCCGCGATCTGCTGATCGGTGGGCGTGGTCACCGTGAGCTGCGCGAGGTAACGCTTGCCGGTCGAGGGGACGTCGGCGAGGACGATGCGGTTGTAGTGCTGCGTGGTGCCGGTGACGCCCTGAGCCGCGGCCGACGGGAAGCCGTCGTAGTCGTCGAAGGACTCGGTGACGTCGGTGGCGGCCGGCGGCAGCGCGTCGGCGTTGGCGTGCCGGATGGCGTCCTTCGGGTCGAACGGACCGGTGAGTTCGACGGCCATCAGCGTCACCGACGGCGCGTTGCCCGTCTGGCCGACCGGCTGCACGAATTCGACGCCGGTCGAGAAGAGCGGGTCGTTGGTCTGCGCCCAGCCGTCGGGGACGGGCACGGTGATCGTCAGGCCGGGGGCCTGGTCGAGGTGCACGGGGGCGCCGGTGACGTTGATCGAGGCGAGGTAGTCGCGGAATCCCTGCGGCCGGTCGGTCGGCGCGCCGGTGGGCGGCGGTGCGGGCGTCATCGTGGGCGTGTCGCTCGTCGGGGCCGAGGTGGACGACGAGGTCGACGTCGCGGTGTCCTGACCTGCCGAGGAGCAACCGGCCAGGACCAGCGCCGCGGCCACCACGCCGACGCAGCGCCGCAGGGTCACAGGATCTCGCGGACGTCGTCGATCGGGCGAGCCAGCCGGGTGCCCTTGGCAGTGACCACGAACGGGCGCTCGAGCAGGATCGGGTGCTGGGCGATGGCGTCGAGCAACTCGTCGTCGGAGGCCTCGGCGAGCCCGAGCTCGGCGTACACCGCCTCGCGCTTGCGCACGGCGGCCCGCACCGGGATGCCGGCGTCGGCGATCAGCTTTGCCACCTCCGCGCGGGTCGGAGGCGTCTTCAGGTACTGGATCACCGTCGGCTCGATGCCGTTGTCGCGCAGCAGCTCAAGGGTCTTGCGCGACGTCGAGCACTTCGGGTTGTGATAGATGACGCCTTCAACCGAAGCCATCTCAGGCATCCCCGTCGAACAGTCCCGTCACAGAGCCGTTCTCGAATACCGCGCGGATGGTGCTGGCCAGCAGGGGCGCAATCGACAACACGGTCAGCTGCGGGAACATCTTGTCCTCGCCGATGGGCAGCGTGTTGGTGACGACCACTTCGCGCGCACCGCTTTCGGCCAGCCGGTCGCGGGCCGGGTCGGAGAGCACGCCGTGGGTGGCGGCGATGACGACGTCGGCGGCACCGTCCTGCTTGAGCAGCTTGACCGCGCCGGCGATCGTGCCGCCGGTGTCGATCATGTCGTCGGTCAGGATGCAGGTCTTGCCCTTGACGTCGCCGACCACCCGGTTGGACTTCACCTGGTTGGGCACCAGCGGGTCACGTGTCTTGTGGATGAAGGCCAGCGGGACACCGCCGAGCGAGTCGGCCCACTTCTCGGCGACGCGCACCCGGCCTGAGTCGGGGGAGACGACGACCATGTCGTGGCTGGCGTAGTTGTCGCGGATGTAACCGCACAGTAGCGACTGCCCGCGCATGTGGTCGACGGGGCCGTCGAAGAAGCCCTGGATCTGGTCGGTGTGCAGGTCGACCGACACGATCCGGTCGGCGCCCGCCGTCTTGTAGAGGTCCGCGACCAGTCGCGCCGAGATGGGCTCGCGGCCGCGGTGCTTCTTGTCCTGGCGGGCGTAGGGGTAGAACGGCAGGATCGCCGTGATGCGCTTGGCGCTGCCGCGCTTGAGCGCGTCGATCATCAGCAGTTGTTCCATCAGCCACTTGTTCAGTGGCGCGGGGTGGGACTGCAACACGAAGGCGTCGCAGCCGCGCACCGACTCGTCGAAGCGCACGAAGATCTCGCCGTTCGCGAAGTCGCGGGCCGTCTGCGCGGTGACGCTGACGTCCAACTCCTTGGCGACTTGTTCGGCAAGCTCAGGATGCGCGCGACCCGAGAACAACATCAGGTTCTTGCGATTGTCGGTCCAGTCCGTGGCCACGTCGAAGCTGCCTTTGCCGTCGGGGATCGATACGGGGGCCAATCGTACGTAGCGATTCTGGGGGCGCGTGGCCGGGTTGCCAGAATGCCAACGTCAGGTGTCCGAAGGGTCGCTTCCCGAGGCGGCCTTGCGGGCGGCTTCGGCCGCCGCGCTGCCCGGCCTCTTGCGTTCCACCCAGCCCTCGATGTTGCGTTGCGGTCCAGCCGAGACGGCCAGCGCGCCGGGCGGCACGTCCTCCCGGACGACGGTGCCTGCGCCGGTGTACGCACCGTCGCCGATCGTCACCGGAGCGACGAACATGTTGTCCGATCCGGTCTTGGCGTGCGACCCAATCGTGGTGCGCTGCTTGACTTCTCCGTCGTAGTTGACGAACACGCTTGAGGCGCCGATGTTGGTGCGCTCGCCGATGTCGGCGTCGCCGACGTAGGTCAGGTGCGGCACCTTGGTGCCTGCGCCGATGGTCGAGTTCTTGGTCTCGACGAAGGTGCCGATCTTGCCTTCGGCGCCGAGCTCGGTGCCGGGCCGCAGGTAGGCGAACGGGCCGACGACGGCGTCGTCACCGATCACCGACGACATGCCCTGAGTGCGGATGACGGTCGCGCCGTCGCCGACGGTGACGCCGGTGAGGGTGGTGTCCGGGCCGATCTGGCAGCGCGCCCCGATGCGGGTGGTGCCGAGCAACTGCGTGCCGGGGGCGATGACGGTGTCGATGCCGACGGTGACGTCCACGTCGATCCAGGTGGTGGCGGGGTCGACCACGGTCACGCCGCTGCGCTGCAGCGCGGCGACGATGCGACGGTTGAGCTCGGCGTGCAGCTCGGACAGCTGGACGCGGTCGTTGACCCCGGCGACCAGGGCACTGTCGTCGACGTGGCGCCCACGGACGCTCTTGTGCTCGCGGCGCAGGATCTCGACGGCGTCGGTGAGGTAGAGCTCGCGCTGGGCGTTGTCCGATCGCAGCTGCGTCAGCGCCCAGCGCAGCGCGTCGGCGTCGAAGGCGTAGACCGCGGCGTTGACCTCCCGGATCGCCCGCTGCGACGCCGTCGCGTCGGCCTGTTCGACGATGCTCGTCACCTCCCCGTCCTGCGTGCGCAGGATCCGGCCGTAGCCGCTCGGGTCGGCAAGCGTGGTGGTCAGCAGCGTGGCGGCGGTCGACCGGCTGACGTGGTCGTCGATGAGCCCGGCGAGGGTGTCGGAGTCCAGGAGGGGGACGTCGCTCGCGGTGACCATCACGGTGCCGGAGAAGTCGGACGGGATGGCGGCGAGCCCACATGCGACGGCGTGGCCGGTACCCAGCTGTTCGTCCTGGACGGCGATCTCGATGGGGCGGCCGAGGTCGTCGGCGAGCCCGTTGACCGCGGGGATGACGTGGTCGCGGCCCATGCCGACGACGACGACGAGGTGCTGCGGCGAGACCTTGGCGATCGCGTGCAGGGTGTGCGACAGCATGCTGCGGCCGGCCAGCGTGTGCAGCATCTTGGGGATGTCGGACTTCATCCTGGTGCCGGCGCCTGCGGCCAGGACGATGACGGCGGTTTCGCCTCGTGTCGCCATGTGGTGGGCTCCTTCGTGCGATTTGGGCGTGATCAGCGGCGCTCACCGCCGCTGAGCACGCCGAAATCGCAGCCTCGTGCTCCGTCGCCAGGACTCGAACCTGAACTATCTGAACCAAAATCAGAGGTGCTGCCGATTACACCACGACGGACTGCGGGAGTGACTTTAGTCGACTCGCCTAGGCTGGCTGCGTGGCAGCGCCGGAGAAGGAAGTGCGCGCGCCTCGCGCGCGCATGACGGGGACCGAACGACGCCAGCAGTTGGTCGAGATCGCCAAGTCGTTGTTCGCCGAGCGCGGGTACGACGCGACGTCCATCGAGGAGATCGCCCAACGGGCCAATGTCTCCAAGCCGGTGGTGTACGAGCACTTCGGCGGCAAGGAAGGCCTCTACGCCGTCGTCGTCGACCGGGAGATGTCCGCCCTGCTCGACGGCATCACCTCGTCGCTGACCAACAACCGGTCCCGGGTGCGGGTCGAGCGGGTGGCGTTGGCCCTGCTGACCTACGTCGAGGAACGCACCGACGGCTTCCGCATCCTCATCCGCGACTCGCCGGCCAGCATCGCCTCCGGCACGTATTCGAGCCTTCTCAACGACGCCGTGAGCCAGGTGGCGTCGATCCTGGCCGGCGACTTCTCCCGCCGCGGGCTCGACCCCGAGCTCGCGCCGCTGTACGCGCAAGCGCTCGTCGGCTCGGTGTCGATGACGGCGCAGTGGTGGCTGGACACCAGGGAGCCGAAGAAGGAAGTCGTCGCCGCGCACCTGGTCAACCTGATGTGGAACGGGCTGACCCACCTCGAAGCCGACCCGGAACTGCACGACCAGCACTAGCGGGCGCCTCGAATGGCCAGTTGACACACGCTTTTTCGACGTCACCGCGGGCTGAGTGGCCACTCGTGGTTCACGACGCGATGACGACTAGACTGGGAGCACAATGACTACATCGGGGCACCCCCATGTCCAGACCCCGATGGCGGGCCTGGTGCGTCTCGCGCTGTCCGACCCAGGTCTGGCCGAGCTCACCCGCCGCGCCGCCGACGCCACCGCGGAACTCGCCCTCGTCGGACCCGCCAGTGCGCGGCTCTTCGTCGCCGCGGCGATGGCCGACGCGGGCCCGCTGCTCGTCGTCACCGCCACCGGCCGGGAGGCCGACGACCTGACCGCCGAACTTCGCGCGGTGCTCGGGGACGCGGTCGCGATGTTCCCTTCCTGGGAGACCCTGCCGCACGAGCGGCTCTCGCCGGGGGTCGAGACGGTCGGCGCCAGGATGATGGTGCTTCGCCGGCTGGCCAGGCCAGAGGACCAACGTCTCGGCGTGCCGCTGCGGGTCGTGGTCACCACGGTGAGGTCGCTGCTGCAGCCGATGGCGCCGGATCTCGCCGACGTCGAGCCGGTGACGCTGACGGTCGGCGAGGACGCCGAGTTCGACGGCATCCTGGAGCGGCTGGTCGAGCTGGCCTACACGCGGGTGGACATGGTCGGCAAGCGCGGCGAGTTCGCCGTCCGCGGCGGCATCCTCGACGTCTTCCCTCCGACCGCCGAGCATCCCGTCCGCGTCGAGTTCTGGGGTGACGAGGTCTCGGAGATGCGGATGTTCTCCGTCGCCGACCAGCGGTCGATCCCCGACATCGCCGTGGACTCGATGATCGCCCTCCCGTGCCGCGAGCTGATGCTGACCGACGAGGTGCGCAAGCGGGCAGCGGCGCTGTCGCTGGACCAACCCCACGACGACAACCGCGTCACCGGGACGGTCAGCGACATGTTGGCCAAGCTCGCCGAGGGCATTCCGTCCGACGGCATGGAGGCGCTGCTTCCGGTCCTGCGGCCGACGGAGCTGTCACTGCTGTCGGACCATCTGCCCGCCGCGGCGCCGGTGCTGGTGTGCGATCCCGAGAAGGTCCGCACCCGCGCGGCCGATCTGATCAAGACGGGGCAGGAGTTCCTCGAGGCGTCCTGGTCGGTCGCGGCGATGGGGGCCGACGCGCCGATCGACCTCGAAGCACTGGGCGGCTCCGGTTTCCGGGAGCTTGCCGACGTCCGGGCCAACGCCGCAGTCGGCGGGCACCCGTGGTGGACGTTGAGTCAGCTGGCCGACGGGTCGGCAACCGAGCTCGACATTCGCTCGGCGCCGTCGGCGCGCGGACAGCAGAACAACCTCGACGAGATGTTCGCCATGCTGCGGGCCCACGTGACGACCGGTGGCCTGGCCGCCGTCGTGACACCCGGCGCGGGCACCGCCCAGCGCATCGTCGAGCAATTGGGCGAATCCGACACGCCCGCTTCGATGTTGGCTCCCGGCGACGTGCCGAAGCCGGGCGTGGTCGGCGTGCTCAAGAGCCCGCTGCGCGACGGCGTGGTGCTGCCCGGGGCAAACCTCGTCGTCATCACCGAGACCGACCTGACCGGCAACCGGGCTGCGGCCACCGAGGGCAAGCGGCTGGCCGCCAAGCGCCGCAACGTCGTCGACCCGCTGGCGCTGACCGCGGGCGACCTCGTCGTGCACGACCAGCACGGCATCGGGCGGTTCGTGGAGATGGTGGAGCGCATCATCGGAGGTGCCCGCCGCGAGTACCTGGTGCTGGAGTACGCGTCGGCCAAACGGGGCGGCGGATCGGACAAGCTGTTCGTCCCGATGGATTCGCTCGACCAGCTGTCCCGCTACGTCGGCGGTGTGGAGCCGTCGCTGAGCAAGCTCGGCGGCAGCGATTGGGCCAACACGAAGACCAAGGCGCGCAAGGCCGTTCGCGAGATCGCGGGCGAGCTGGTGACGCTGTACGCCAAGCGACAAGCCGCGCCCGGCTTCGCCTTCGGACCGGACACCCCCTGGCAGTCGGAGATGGAGGACGCGTTCGGGTTCACCGAGACCGTCGACCAGCTGACCGCGATCACCGAGGTCAAGTCCGACATGGAGAAGCCCGTCCCGATGGACCGCGTGATCTGTGGTGACGTCGGCTACGGCAAGACCGAGATCGCGGTGCGCGCGGCGTTCAAGGCGGTGCAGGCGGGCAAGCAGGTGGCGGTGCTGGTGCCCACCACGCTGCTGGCCGATCAGCATCTTCAGACGTTCTCCCAGCGCATGTCCGGCTTCCCGGTGACGGTGAAGGGGCTGTCCCGGTTCACCGACAACGCCGAGTCGCGCAAGGTCATCGAGGGCATGAAGGACGGCTCGGTCGACATCGTGATCGGCACGCACCGACTGCTGCAGACCGGCGTCACGTGGAAGGACCTCGGGCTGGTCGTCGTCGACGAAGAGCAGCGGTTCGGCGTCGAGCACAAGGAACACATCAAGTCGATGCGCACCCACGTCGACGTTCTGACCATGAGCGCCACGCCAATTCCGCGAACCTTGGAGATGAGCCTGGCCGGCATCCGCGAGATGTCGACGATCCTCACCCCGCCCGAGGAGCGGTTCCCCGTCCTGACCTACGTCGGGCCGCACGACGACAAGCAGGTCGGCGCGGCGCTGCGGCGCGAACTGCTCCGCGACGGCCAGGCGTTCTACATTCACAACCGCGTGAAGTCGATCGACTCCGCGGCCGCCAGAGTGCGCGCCCTCGTCCCGGAGGCGCGCGTGGTGGTTGCGCACGGGCAGATGCCAGAGGAGCAACTGGAGCGCACCGTCGAGGGTTTCTGGAACCGGGAGTTCGACATCCTGGTGTGCACCACGATCGTCGAGACGGGCCTTGACATTTCGAACGCCAACACCCTGATCGTCGAGCGCGCCGACACGTTCGGCCTCTCGCAGCTGCACCAGTTGCGTGGCCGGGTCGGGCGCAGCCGTGAGCGCGGCTACGCCTACATGCTGTACCCGCCCGAGGTGCCGCTGACCGAGACCGCCTACGACCGGTTGGCGACCATCGCGCAGAACAACGAACTCGGCGCGGGCATGGCGGTGGCCATGAAGGACCTCGAAATCCGCGGCGCGGGAAACGTTCTCGGTGCCGAGCAGTCCGGTCACGTCGCGGGCGTCGGCTTCGACCTCTACGTGCGGCTGGTCGGCGAGGCCGTCGAAGCCTATCGAGCCGTGGTCGACGGCAATACCGTTGCCGCCGTTGAGGAACCGAAGGACGTGCGGATCGACCTGCCGGTCGACGCCAACCTGCCACCGGAGTACATCGGCAGCGACCGGCTGCGGCTCGAGGGCTACCGTCGGCTGGCGGCCGCCCAGGACGAGGCGGCGATCGTCGGCGTCGTCGAGGAGTTGGTCGACCGGTACGGGCCGCTGCCCGAGCCCGCCCTGCTGCTGGTGGCGGCCGCCCGCCTCCGCCTGCTGTGCCGCCAGTACGGCGTGACCGAGGTGACGGCGTCCGCGACGACGATTCGCGTCACTCCGTTGGCCTTGCTCGACTCTCAGCAGATGCGGCTCAAGCGGATGCATCCGTCGGCGACCTACCGTGCGACGACGTCGACCATCACGATCCCGATTCCGCGGGCCGAGGGTGGCATCGGCGCACCGCGGGTGCGCGACGCAGAGATGCTGCGCGTGGTGGCGGGTCTGCTGCTGGCGTTGGACGGAAGGCCGCAAACGGATTTCGACGTCACCGACCTGGGAGGTGCGGTCTCGTGAGCGAAGAAGCGGCCGCGTCGACCGTGGTGCTCGTCGACCCGCGGCGTCCGTCGTCGATGCCCGTCGAGGCCGTCGCGCTGCTCGCCGGGGACGTGCAGTACACCGAGGAGATGCCGGTGCGGGTGCCGTGGTCGCTGCCAGCGGCCCGGCCGGTGTATCTCGGTGAGGACGCCCCGGTGCTGCTGTCGTCCGATCCGAACCACCCGGTGGTCAGGGCCCGCCTGGCGGCGGGGGCGACGCTGATCTGCACGCCTGCACCGCCATCCGGCGAGCGACTCGTCGACGCGGTGGCGATCATGGACACCCTGCGCACGGCGGGTCCGTGGGAGCGCGAGCAGACCCACGAATCGCTACGCCGCTACCTGCTCGAGGAGACCTACGAGCTGTTCGACGCCGTGCGCAGCGGCAACGCCGACGAGCTGCGCGAAGAGCTCGGCGACGTGCTGTTGCAAGTGCTGTTCCAGGCGCGGATCGCCGAGGACTCCGAGTCGCCGTTCGGCATCGACGACGTCGCCGACGCGCTGGTCCGCAAGCTTGGCAACCGGGTCCCGGCAGTGCTTGCCGGAGAGGCGATTTCGCTCGACGACCAGCTGGCGCAGTGGGAAGAGCGCAAGGCTCTCGAAGTGAAGGTGAAGGCGCGCAGTTCCGTGATGGACGACGTGCCCACCGCTCAGCCGGCGTTGGCGTTGGCGCAGAAGGTGATCGAGCGGGTCACCGCGGCCGGTCTGCCCGCCGATCTGATGCCAGAGGGTTTGACGGCGATCGGCGCGACCTACGGCAGCGATCCCGAGAACGCCGTCCGCGCACAGGCGTTGGACTTCGTCGACGTCGTCCGTACGGTGGAGCAGAGCATCCTCGCCAGTCGGGGTGGCACCGATCTCGAGGACGCTCAGCTCGGCGGGGTCACCGAAGAGGAGTGGCGTGCCCACTGGCCGTCCTGATCTCCGCCGAGTGTGCAGTTGTGTGCGGCAGACGGCCGAAAAGTGGTGCACAACTACACGTTCGGCGGGGGGCGGTGAGGCCCGGGGGAACGATCAGGACAGCAGGGTCGAACCCCAGTAGGCCGACGTGTCACCCTCGCGCAGTCCCGGTGGGCAGGCGAACAGCGCAGTGCCCGTGTGGGTGATGTACTCGTTGAGCGCGTCGCGTCGCGAAAGCTCCATCTGCATGGGGACGAATGACGTTCGGGCGTCGCGCACGAACGCGATGAAGAACAAGCCGGCGTCGAGATGGCCGAAACCGTCCGTGCCGTCGGTGAAGTTGTACCCGCGACGCAGGATCTCGATGCCGTTGAGGTTCTCCTTCGACGCCAGTCGCACATGGGCGTCCATGTCGATGAGCGGGGTGCCCTTCGAGCTCTTGGTGGTGAAGTCGAGGGCGGCGAACTCGTCGGCGTAGCCGATCGGTGCACCGCTGCCCTTGAGGCGTCCGATGACCCGCTCCTGCTCCAGCAGCGTGGTGCGGTCCCAATTCTCGATGCGCATCCGGATGCGGCGGGTCACCAGGTAGGAACCGCCGGTCATCCATGCCGGGCCGTCGCCGTCGGCGACCCAGACGTTCTTGTCGAGCGCACCGGTGTCCTCGGCCTTGATGTTGGCCGTTCCGTCCTTGAACCCGAACAGGTTTCGCGGCGTGGACTGGTCGCGGGTGGTCGACGACGTGCGGCCGAAGCCCAGCTGCGAGTAGCGCACCGCCGCCGTGCCGAACGCGACGCGGGCCAGGTTGCGGATGGCGTGCACCGCGACCTGAGGATCGTTCGCGCAGGCCTGGACGCAGATGTCGCCGTGACTCCTGGCCGGGTCCATCGTCTCGTTCGGGAACTTGGGCAGATCGATCAACGCTTCGGGTCGCTTGTCGGCGACGCCGAACCGGTCCTTGCCGTCCTTGGTGAAGAACGTCGGTCCGAAACCGACGGTGAGGGTCAGCTGCGATGCCGGAAGGCCAAGTGCCTCACCGGTGTCCGCGGGCGGCGCGTAGGGGTTGAGGCCTACGGCGCCGTTCTTGACGGCCTCCTCGGCGAGCGTCAGGCGCTCCGCCATGGCCGTCCACTCCTTGAGCATCGCCACGACGTCCTCGCGGTCGTCGGTGGTGACGTCGAAGGAGCAGAAGTGCATCCGGTCCTGAGCCGCGGTTACGATGCCCGCTTGACGCTCGCCGCGGAACGGCACCGAGCTTTGGAGCTCCTCGGTGGCGGTGCTGGACGCCGACGCGCGGCCGGCCAGCGCACCGGCGCCTGCCGCTCCGACCACCGCGGCGGTGACTCCCGCCGCGCCGAACAACTTTCGGCGCGACAATGCGCCGGACGTCGAGTCCGGCGCATCGTCTGGGCGGTTACTGGCCTGCGATGACACCCTGTACCTGGCTGACTTCCTTGCTCAATGCGTCGATCGAGCGGGAGAGTTCCTGGCGCTGTGGTTCGGTCACGGTGTCGTACAACACGAATCCGTCGCCCTGGCGATACTTCTGCAGCAGCGCCTCGGATTCGGCGAAGCGCTGGTCGACCTTCTTGCCGAGGTCGGGGTTGCGCTCGTCGAGGATCGGTCGCACCGACGACACCGCGGTCTGCGAGCCCTGCAGGTTGGCTTCGAAGTCCCACAGGTCGGTGTGGCTGAAGATGTCCTCTTCACCGCTGATCTTGCTGGACGCGATTTCGTCGAGCAGACCCTGCGCGCCACCGGCGATCTGGGTGGAGTCGACGGTGAAGTCGGGTGCCTTCACGCCGTCGTTGAGCTCCTTGACGTCGGCGGCCAGCTGATCGGCCAGTGCGTTGGCGTCGGGCTGCAGCCCGGTGACCCACAGCTGCTTCTCCAGCGCGTGGAAGCCGGTCCACTTCTGGCCGGGCTCCAGGTCGGCCTCGCGGAGGTCGATGCGCGGATCGAGATCGTCGGGGAACGACTCGGCGACGGGCTCGATGCGCTCGTAGTACGTGCGGGCGATGGGGAACTGGGCCTTGGCGGCGTTGACGTCGCCCTTCTTGACGGCGGCGACGAACACGTCGACTGCCGGGATCAGCGCCTCGGTCTGGCTGTTCACGTACCGCTTGTAGTTGTCGGCGGCTTCCTTGAACTTGCCCTCGGTGTCGATCTGGACCGCGTCACCGGTGACGGTGAAGTCGCCACGGAGGCCGTCGCCGATCATGCCCGGCTTGCACGCGGTCTGGTACTTGCCCGGCTCGCTGAGCTGCACGATGAGCTTGCGCTCGAGTCCGGGGGAGATGTTCTCGACCTCGCCCATCACGCGGTCGCCCTCACCGTAGACGTAGAACTCGGTGACCTTGGTCCCGTTGTTGGTGATGACGAAGGTGCTTGGGCCGGTGGTGCTTTCGGTGCCCGACAGCTCGCACGTCGTGTCGGAGGCGTTCACCGTGATCTGCGCGGGCGCGTTCGCGCCGCTGCTGGCCGGGGTCTCGGCCTCCTTGGCCTGGCAACCCACCAGGGAGAGGCCCGTCATCAGGGCGGCCGCTGCGGCAGCGCCCGTCCTCGCAGTTAGAGGAGAGACGTTCACGTGTTGGACCTTTCGGATGCGGTGGGGCGCTCCGACTCTGGAGTGAGATCGGAACTGGTGGAAGGGGAGTCCGGCGTAGGAGTGTCCGCCGGCTTCGTGGGCGCCTTGGTGGGGCGCAGGAAGATGATGAGGACGACGACGAGGTAGGACGTCCAGCCGAGGAATTGCAGCCAGGTAGGCGTCGGGGTGACGTTGAAGACGCCCTGGATGACCTGGCCGTACCAGGACGACCAGTCGAACCACGAGCTGATGTCGAACGGGCGGCTGGTCAGGCCGGGCAGCCAGCCGACGGTCTGCAGCGCCCCGATGCCGTAGGACAGGATGCCCGCGGCGACGACGACGAGGAACGCGCCGGTGTAGGAGAAGAACTTCGCAAGGTTGATCCGCAACGCGCCGACGTACATCGCGAACGCGATCACGACGGCGACGAGGACGCCGATGATCAGACCCGTCAGCGGCCAGAGCGTCTTGGCCTCGGCGAAGCCGACCATGAACAGTGCGGTCTCGACGCCTTCACGGCCGACGGCGAGGAACGACAACGACAGCACGGCGAACGCGCCCGCCTCGAGTGCCTTGGACATCTCGCCACGGAGCTGCCCGGACATGCTTGCGGCGGCCTTGCGCATCCAAAGCACCATCGTGGTGACGATGGCGACGGCGATCAGCGACGCGACACCGGCAATGGCCTCGGCGCCAAGGCCGGAGATGGTGTTCCTGCCGAGTTGAATGGCGAGGAACACCGCGACGGTCATGACGATCGCCCCGCCGACGCCCAGCCAGACCCACTTGAGGGCGTCGCGACGGTCGGACTTGACCAGGAACGCGACCAGAATCGTGACGACGATGGCGGCTTCCAAGCCTTCGCGGACTCCGATGAGCGCGCTGCCGAAGAGTTGAGAGGTGACGCTGGGCCCGGCAGCAATCAGCGACACCGAGAGGTCTCCGACCGCGGTCATGCACTCGTCCTCGCTGCGAATGGGTGGGTACCCAAGTGTTGGCTAGCCATAGCTAGGTGTGGCTCACCTTAGCAAGCCGATCGCCGGAGCGGCGCGCCCCGCCAAACGCGGTGAAACGGGGCAGTGCCGGACGCATGGGACGATGGCTGGAGTCCGAATGTTCGAGGGAGTCCGGTGTCGCCAGTGCGTTGGCTGCGGGCCGTCGCGGTTGTCGTCGCTACGGCTCTGCTAATGGCCTCGTCGTGCTCGTGGCAGACGGGCATCCCGATCCCCGAGGGCGTCCCGCCCCCGCCGGGTGATCCCGTGCCGCAGGTCGACACGCACGCCAAGGGGCGCCCCGCCGACCAGCTGCGCGAATGGGCCTCGGAACGCTCGGCCGCGCTCGGCATCCCGGCGACCTCACTGGAGGCCTACGCCTACGCGGCGCGCGTCGCCGAGGTCGAGAACCCCAAGTGCCACCTGGCATGGACGACGCTCGCGGGCATCGGAATGGTCGAGAGCCATCACGGCACCTACCGCGGTGCGACCGTCGCCCCCGACGGTGACGTCACCCCGCCGATCCGCGGTGTCCGACTCGACGGGTCGCTCGGCAACATGTCCATCCCCGACACCGACGGCGGGACGCTGGACGGCGACCCCCAGATGGACCGCGCGATGGGTCCCATGCAATTCATCCCCGCCACGTGGGAGCTCTACGGCGTCGACGCCAACAACGACGGCGTCGTCAGCGCCGACAACGTCGACGACGCAGCCCTGTCGGCGGCGGGATACCTGTGCTGGCGCGGCAAGGACCTCGCCACTCCCCGCGGCTGGATGGACGCGCTGCGGGCCTACAACCTCTCCGACCAGTACGCCAGGACGGTGCGCGACTGGGCCACCGCCTACGCCGAAGGGCACTCCCTGTAGCTCTCCCGCCGTCTGTCTCGGCGTGAGGAATCCGCACGCTCTAGGCTGTCTCCTTGCACGACCAGTCCGCAGCCAGCACCACCGAGGAGACGCCAGTGCCCGTCATCGAGCAGATTGCAGCGCGAGAAATTCTCGACTCCCGGGGCAACCCGACCGTGGAGGTCGAGGTGGCGCTCGACGACGGCTCCGCCGCCCGCGCCGCGGTTCCGTCCGGCGCCTCCACCGGTGAGCACGAGGCCGTCGAGCTCCGTGACGGCGGCAGCCGCTACCTCGGCAAGGGCGTCGAAAAGGCCGTCGCCGGGGTGCTGAGCGAGCTCGGCCCGGCCGTGATCGGTCTCAACGCCGACGACCAGCGCCTGGTCGACCAGGCCCTC
>NZ_MVOC01000022.1:0-143865 GCF_002043095.1 Mycobacterium sp. AT1
TTGGGGGCCTTAGGCATTTCTATGGCAATTCGCCAAGCTCTCAGTCGAATAGCGTCGCAACTGGAAACAGACGATTCCGTTCCATTTCCAGCAGTTGCTTCTTCTTATCCAATCCGCCGCCATATCCGGTGAGGCTTCCATTTGCGCCTATCACGCGATGGCACGGCACGATGATGCCAATCGGATTATGGCCGTTGGCCAATCCGACCGCCCGCGATGCGCCAGGTGATCCGATTAGTGCTGCTATTTGGCCATAGGACCGGGTTTCGCCGTACGGAATGCCGAGCAGTGCGGCCCACACCTTGCGTTGAAACTCCGTACCGACCAGATCAAGATCCAAATCGAAGTCGAGAAGTTCGCCTGCGAAGTACGCCTCCAGTTGCGCTACGGCGTCGCCGAAGTGTGCCTCGTGGGCTTCCCAGCCGTCGCGGCTTGGCTCGTACGTCTGGTCCACCATTCGCAGGTGCTGCAGCCGACCGCCGCTGCCGGCCAGCGTCAGCGTCCCCACGGGGCTGTCCATGGTGCGGAAGTGCACTGTCTCCATCACTTGTCCTTCTCGGTCGTCTTGGGCGGCCAGTAGTTGACGTCATGCTCGAGGGCGGTCCAAAGATGTTGAGTCGCATAGGCCCTCCACGGTCGCCAGCGGCCGCTACGTTCCGTGAGCACCTTCGGGTCGGAGGGCAGTCCCAGCGCCTTGGCCGCGGCGAGAACGCCAAGGTCGGTCACGGGGAAGGCGTCGGGATCGCCAAGGCCGCGCATCGCGATCACCTCAGCGGTCCAAGGACCAATGCCGGGCAACGCAAGCAGCTGCTGTCGGGCCCGGTTCCAGTCACACCCCGGATCGAGCACCACGCTCCCATCGGCGAGTGCGCGGACGAGCGTCGTGAAGGTCCGCTGCCGTGTCTTCGGGAAGGCGAGGTGCGTCGGGTCGACGGAGGCCAACTGCTCGACACTCGGGAAGACGTGGGTGAGCCCGCCCTTGGCGTCGTCGATCGGGGTCCCGTATGCCCGCGCCAGACGTCCCGCGTGTGTCCGCGTGGCCTTCACCGAAATCTGTTGGCCAATGACGACCCGCAACGCCAGCTCCGATTCGTCGACCGTGCGGGGGATGCGCTGTCCTGGCGCCTTGGCTATCAACGCGGTCAGTTGTTCGTCCCCACTGAGGGCGTCCACGACCGCTTCGGGGTCGGCGTCGAGGTCGAGCAGCCTGCGGCATCTGGCGATGGCGGTCGAGAGATCCCGAAAGTCGTCGAGCGCCAGTTCGCACTTCACGTGATCGGGGTGCGGGGTGAGGCTGACGACGCCGTTGCCCGCGACCAGACGCAGCGTGCGGCGATAGGCGCCGTCACGTACCTCTTCGACGCCGTGGGCACCGCTCGCCGCGAGGTGTCCGAACAGGCCCTCGTAGGCGAAGGGCGTGCGCACCGGCAGCCGCAGAGTGACCACTCCTGATCCGGTGGCCCGCCCGGGGCCGAACGTCGTCTGTGCCCGCTGGCGCAAGGCCGTTGGGGTCAGGGCCGTCACGGACAGCACGGTCTCGTTGAACTGGCGGATGGAGGAGAAGCCGGACGCGAACGCGACATCGCCGAACGGCAGATCCGTCGTCTCGATCAGAACCCGGGCGGTCTGGGTGCGCTGGGCTCGCGCCAGGGCGAGGGGAGCGGCGCCCACCTCCGCGTGCATCAACCGCTCCACCTGGCGGGTGGTGTAGCCGAGGCGGGCGGCCAGCCCCGTGACGCCGTCGCGGTCGACGGTGCCGTCGGCGATCAGTCGCATTGCCCGGGCCACTACGTCACCTCGGACGTTCCACTCCGGTGAACCCGGCGAGGCGTCCGGCCGGCAGCGCTTGCAGGCCCGGAACCCGTCCCGCTGAGCGGCCGCCGCGGTCGGGTGGAATCGCACGTTGCGGGCCAGCGGCGGACGCACGGGGCAACTGGGTCGGCAATAGATGCCCGTCGTGAGAACAGCCGTGACGAACCAACCGTCGAACCGGGCGTCCTTGGACTGAACCGCCCGATAGCAGCGGTCGAAGTCGTCGTACATGCCTAGACCATTACACGCAGGCACCGACAGCACTGGCGGAAAAGCGACATGTCAGTCGCGTCGGCCGGACGCTAACCGAGGATACGAGCCTTCTGGGCTTGGAACTCGGCGTCCGAGAGCACGCCGCCGTCGCGCAGAGTGGCCAGCCGCTCCAACTGCGCGATCGTGTCGTCGACACCGGCCGCCGGGGGCGCACTCGCCGGTGGCGGCTGTGTCGGGGCCACCTGGGGATTCACCTGATCGGCCGCGGCCCAGCGATTCTGTTGGCGGCGTTGGACTTTGCCGTGCACGGCGCTGGCCACCGCCGCTCTTCTCACGGTTCGTAGGAGACTCATGGGTCAGATCCCTTCCAACGCTGCGTTGATGTCGTCGACGTCGACGGGTCCCTCGGATACGATCCGCGCGCCCGCCTCCTCCCAGTCCGCGATGACCCCGATGAGAGCCAGTTCCTCGTAGACGAGAACTGCGGCCGACCCCTGTGGCGCGAGTTGGCCACCCACTGCGGCGAGGTCGTCGGAGTCGAGGAGTCCCGAGAACGCGCCATCGAACTCGGTCAGATCGGCACCGAGTTCGGTGGCCGCCAGGACCCGGGTCGTGCCGGTGGCGTCCTTGGTGACGAATTCCAGGTCGAGCACGCGAATCAGACCGTCGTCGACGAGTCGCAGGAGTCGATCCAATCCCGGACGCAGGGTGGCTGCGTCGGTGAATTCGACGACGACGTAGTCAGTGGGGCCAAGATGGTCGTCGAGCATGCGCCATTCCTGTCAACTCGATGGGCCAGGGTCCTCGATGGTCGGTCACGTCTAGACATACGCGAAGACGACACAGCATATGACGATCAGCGCAGCGATGACGATGGCTGCTCGCTGGGTATTTCGATGCCGCACGACGCTTCCTCTCAGACGAAGTTGAAACGCTCGGTGTGTACGTGGGCGCCCGGTATCCCGACGGCGTCGAGTGCCGTCTCCATCGCGTCCTGCATGGCGCCGGGTCCGCAGATGAAGTACTGCAACGAATGGCGCTCGGCGGGCAGGTGTCTGCGCAGAATGTCAGCGGTGATGTAGCCCCGTTCGCCGGCCCAATCCGCGGGCGGTTTCGATACCACGTAGACCACCGTGAGCGCCAACTGCGTTGCCAGAGTGTCGATCTCCTCGCGGAACGTTGCATCCTCGACTAGGGGAACCCCGAAGAACAGATAACACGGTCTGGTTTCACCTCGGTCGGCGAAGGTGCGCAAGATGCTCATCAGCGGCCCGATGCCCACCCCACCGCCGAGGAGGACGAAGCCGGGCCCGTCGTGCCAGTCCGGGGAGAACACCCCATGCGGACCGTCGAGGTAGGCGCGGGTGCCTGGCGCGATGGAACCGACAGTGCGGGTGAAGTCCCCGAGCCCCTTGATGCTCATTTGCACGGTGGCCGGGTCGTCGCCGTTGGAGGAGAACGAGAACGGATGCTGCGTCAGCGCGAACGGTGAGCGGTGTACCGACAGCCAGCCGAATTGTCCTGGTGCGAATGTGAATCCGCGGTGTCCGTCGGGGCGAAACGTGATCGTGGTGACTCCACCCCGCTCAGGCACCACTGATTCGACCGTCCACGGTCGTCGCGTTCGCATTACCGGCCTGATCACGCGGACCCACATGAACATCGTGAGGAACCCGCCGGTCATCACCACCCACAGCACTCGCTTCCACGGCTGGTTCACGTAGTGACCGATCAGTTCGACGTGGACCAGGGCGGCGGTGATCGCGACGGTGGACAGCACCAGGTGCATCGCTTGCCAGACCTCGTAGCGGATGCGAAGCGAGGAGCGCCACACCGACGTCACGATGACGGCGATCAGACAGAGGATCGACAGGGTCCCGAATCTGCCGGCCCAGGGCGCGGTGAATGGATTGACGCGCTCGAGGTAACTCGTGTCGACCAGGACGATCAGGAGAACGGGGTGGGCGAGGATGAGGGTGGTTCCGACATAGCCCATGTAGCGGTGAAAGTGCACCAAGGCGTCCTCGCCGAACGGAGCTGCGAACGTCTTCACGCGGGCTACCAGGATGAACTGCAACCCCATCATCGACAACCCGACGAAGCCCAGTGCCACGGCGAACTCGCGCCAGAATCCACGATCGTCGTCCACCACGCCGATTGCGGCGAAGATCAGGGGAACGATGACCACGGCGATGTACGCGCCGAGCCATGCGATTGCCCGCACAGCCACCCGTTCGTGCGGGGTCGCGGGAGGCGAGAGGTCATCGACCACGGCACGCTCTCAACGTATTCTTCACGGTCTCAAAGCCTATCGACGTGGGGCTGGACGCGCCGGGAAAGCGGCTGGATGCGACGGCATGACGTCCCCCCCGGGGGAAAGATCGGTCATGCCACCGTCGGAAGCGTCGACGTCTTCGAACACTGAGCATCAGGACCCAGGCCCGAGCCCCGCCTCGCGATGATCACCCCGAGCGTCCACGTCGTTGGTGACCTGACGAGAAAAACGGGTAATGATCACCCCATGGCCCTGATTCCCATGCCCACCGCCGTGATCGACGACGCCGACGTGGCGTGCGCACTGAGTCGAGCGGTCCGGGTCATCAACCCCGTAGTCGACCTGTTGTCCCGCGCCGACCCGTTCGGGTTGAAGGGCCGCAGCCATCGCATCGGGGACTCCGACGGTTCGGTCGACAGGGCGCTCGACGCGCTCGCGTGGGTGCTCAACACCGCCGACGTTCCTGGCACGCAGGCGTGGGCGGACATGACCCTCGACGACCGGGTCAACTGGTGGGTGCACCGAGTGGGTGCGGTGGACAACGTCCTCGTCGCGTTCCCCGGAGTCTTCGGCGCGGTAGCCGACCGGCTGCCCGTCCAGGACGCGCTCGGATTCGCCAATCAGGCGATCGTGTTGTGCGCCGTCGCAAGGGAATACGGCATCCACGACCACGGACAGCAGGTGCGGCTGCTCGCAGCGGTCATGTGCGGGCGCGAGGTCGACGCCGACGAGTACACCGCCGACGCCGACGCCGCTCCGGAGCCGGAGCCGGAGTCGTCCCCGATGGACGGCACCCCGTTGGCCTTTCTGAAGCCGCTGTGGCGCGTGGCGGGACAGCTGCGCGCGATCGTCGACGAACTGGGCAAGCGCTCACGGCCGCGACGGATCTTCCGCTACCTGGGGATGCTGCCCGCGGTGGGTGCGGTCGCCGACTACTTCGGCGAATACGGCGCGCTGGTGCGGGCGGCGAAGGCAGGCCGCAAGTGGATCGAACGCCAGCCGGAGTCGGTCAGCGCGTGATCGGGCAGGAGACGTCGACGTAGATGGGGGTGGTCGTCGTCGGATCCGTAGTCGGGTCGCCCGGGTTGTGAATCGACGTCACCCTGCACGTCTCGAGGAGTGACGTGTCCCCAGCGGGTGCGCCGTTGACCATTACGCCGTAACCCTGTTCCTGGAGTTCGTCGATGACCGCGGCCGCCGATTCGCTGTCGATGTCCGGATCAGCCGCGCTGGGGCCGGCCAAGGCGATCGTCGCGACCCCGCCCACGACGGCCATCGTCGACGCGAGGACTCGCGTGGGGAAGGGCATGGCGTGGTCCTCTCGGCAATCGGATCGAGCGTCCCACCAGTGGGAATGGCACGAGCGTAACTGCCGAGAGTCGCCGTCCCCGGCTTCTACACCGGTACGGCGAGCCGCGTCGGTTCGTCGTGACCGCGCAGCGTCACCGTCTCGCCCAACGTCCACCGCGCGGCTTCGGCGTCACCCGCCCGGGCCACGGTGTCCGACGAGGCGACGAGGTGCCCGTCGATCGTCTTGGACAGCTCGCACAGCCGGGCGGCCTCGTTCACCGGTTCGCCGATGACGGTGTACTCGAACCGATCCTTGGCGCCGACGTTGCCCGCCACCACCTGTCCCGCCGCCACCCCGATGCCCGCCTGACACTCGGGCACCTCGACGCGGAGGCGCTCCGCCATCGCGCGGGCGGCGGCGAGCGCCTCCTCCTCGGGGTTCTCCAACGACACCGGCGCCCCGAACACCGCAAGCACGGCGTCGCCCTCGAACTTGTTGACCAGGCCGTGATGTCGGTCCACCTCGTCGACCACCACGGCGAAGAACCGGTTGAGCAGCTCGACCACCTCGACGGCGGGCCGACTGGTCACCAGCTGCGTCGACCCGATGACGTCGACGAAGATGACCGCGGCCAGCCGTTCTTCGCCACCGAGTTCCGGCTGCTCCTTCTCGGCGAGTGCGGCGACCTCACGGCCGACGTGCTGGCCGAACAGGGCACGCACCCGCTCCCGCTCGCGAAGTCCGGTGACCATCGAGTTGAAGCCCCGCTGTAGCTGGCCGAGCTCGGTGCCGTCGAACACGACCAGGTTGGTATCCAGGTCGCCCTGCTCGACGCGGTTCAGCGCGGCACGCACGCCCCGCACCGGCGTCGCCGTCAGCCACGACAGGATCCACATCAGCACGAAGCCGAAGACCAGTGCGAACAGCGCGAGAACCACGATCGCCCAGGCGAATTGGGTGGGCGTCTGGTTCTTCAGCGTCAGGGAGAAGACGGCCGCGAGCAGGATGCCCAGCACCGGGACGCCCGAGCCGAGGGCCCAGAACACCATGATGCGTCCCAATACCCCCGGGGCGAACCGGCGTGGGGGAGGGCCCACCTCGAGCGCCTGCGCCGCGACCGGGCGCAGCGCGAATTCGGTGAACATGTAGCAGCTGGCCGATACGACGATGCCGGGAAAGCTGATGCCCAACAACCACTTCGGGATGAACTGGGTGTCGTGCACGCCGTACGTGGTGGTGATCATGACGGTCCCGATGCCCCAGAGGATCAGCAGCACGCGCGTCAGCCGCCACGGCGCGAAGAAGGTGTTGCGCTGGTCGGCCTTGGTGGGTGGGCGCTCTTCGATGGCCCAGCGGACGTTCTTCATCACGCGGTAGGTGGCCCAGACCGTGCCGACGATCAGGGCGCCGAAGAGGTAGACGGGGACCGCGATGAACGTGATCCATCGGACGTCCGGGGCGAAGACGTTCGGCGTCGGGAAGGCGACGGTGACGACGAGGGTTGTGACGCCGATGCCGATCAGGTTCGCGATGATCACGAACGTCGTCAGGATGACCTGGATGCGGATCCGGCGGCGAAGTTGGCTCTCCGAGACACGCCCGAGGACCCACGAGCCGTATTCGGGTGTCGTGGACCCCCGTCCGCTCTGGCTGGTCAGCCTCTCCAGTACCCGGCCCAGTCGTTGCGCCGCGTTCTTCGTCTCCGTCATCGTGGCGTCAGCCTAGTGACCCGGACCCGGCCATCTATGGTGGTTCGGTGCGCCTCGTCATTGCCCAGTGCACCGTCGACTACGTCGGCCGTCTCACCGCCCATCTTCCGTCCGCGCGGCGGCTGCTGCTGTTCAAGTCGGACGGCTCGGTCAGCGTGCACGCCGACGACCGCGCCTACAAGCCGCTGAACTGGATGAGTCCGCCGTGCTGGCTCGTCGAGGAGAACGGCGGCGACAGTCCCGTCTGGGTGGTGGAGAACAAGGCGGGCGAGCAGCTTCGCATCACCGTCGAGGACGTCGAACACGACTCCAGCCACGAGCTGGGCGTCGACCCGGGCTTGGTGAAGGACGGTGTCGAGGCGCATCTGCAGAAGCTGCTTGCCGAACACGTCGAGTTGCTGGGCGTCGGGTACACGTTGGTCCGGCGGGAATACATGACGGCCATCGGCCCGGTCGACCTGATGTGCCGCGACGAGCTGGGACGCTCGGTGGCCGTCGAGATCAAGCGCCGCGGCGACATCGACGGCGTCGAGCAGCTCACTCGCTATCTCACCCTGCTCAACCGTGACACGGTGATCGCGCCCGTCAGCGGTGTCTTTGCCGCCCAGCAGATCAAGCCGCAGGCGCGAACGCTGGCCGTCGACCGCGGGATACGTTGTGTGACTTTGGATTACGACCAGATGCGCGGTCTGGACAGCAACGAGTTCAGGTTGTTCTGACGCCGTAGGATGGGCGAATGGCCAAGCGGCGCACCCCACCTCGTCGACAGCGCCCGTCGACCCCGTTTGCGCTGTCGCGCCGCGTCGAGCTCGGGGCGGACGGACGGGACTACGACGTAAGGGCGGTCGCCGCGTCGAGGGCCGTCAAGACCTATCGGTGCCCCGGCTGCGACCACGAGATCAAGCCCAGCGTCGCGCACGTAGTGGTCTGGCCCGCCGACAGCGGAGACGACGCCCTGGACGACCGGCGGCACTGGCATACGTCGTGCTGGGCCAACCGCTCGAACCGCGGACCGACCCGGACGTGGTCGTAGCGGTCAGTGCTCTTCGGTGGCCGGCTCGACCAGCTCGACCAGCACGCCACCGGAATCCTTCGGGTGGATGAAGTTGATCCGCGAGTTTGCCGTACCTCGACGCGGTGCGTCGTAGATCAGCCGGAGGCCGTCAGCGCGCAGCCGCTCGGACAGTGCGTCGAGGTCGCTGACCCGGTAGGCGAACTGCTGAAGGCCCGGCCCGCGCTTGTCGATGAACTTCGCGATGGTCGACGTCTCGTCGAGCGGTGCCATCAACTGGATCTGGGTGCTGCCGCTAGGAGCCCCGCGCACGGTCAGCATCGCCTCGCGGATCCCCTGGTCGTCGTTGACCTCTTCGTGCAGCACGATCATGCCAAGATGGTCGTGGTACCACTTGATCGCCACGTCGAGGTCGGGGACGGCGATGCCGACGTGGTCGACGGCCGTGACCAGTGCGCTGGCGAGGGCCGGACGTGTACCGACATGCTCCGTTGTCATTTAGTCACGGTAACCTTTACCGGAATGATTGCGTAAGTGTGATAGGCCACACAGTCCTGAATACGAAGCTCGTGGAGGTTGGACATGACGACGTCGGTGATCGTTGCTGGAGCACGCACTCCGGTCGGAAAGCTGATGGGTTCGCTGAAGGACTTCTCGGGTAGCGACCTCGGCGGGATCGCCATCGCTGGAGCCCTTGAGAAGGCTGGCGTGGACGCCTCGTTGGTCGAGTACGTGATCATGGGTCAGGTGCTCACCGCCGGCGCAGGGCAGATGCCCGCCCGGCAGGCCTCGGTCGCCGGAGGCATCGGCTGGGACGTGCCCTCGTTGACGATCAACAAGATGTGCCTGTCCGGCATCGACGCCATTGCGTTGGCCGACCAGTTGATCCGCGCCGGTGAATTCGACGTCGTGGTCGCCGGTGGCCAGGAGTCGATGACCAAGGCGCCCCATCTGCTGATGGACAGCCGGTCTGGCTACAAGTACGGCGACGTGAAGGTGCTCGACAGCATGGCCTACGACGGCCTGCACGACGTCTTCACCGATCAGCCCATGGGTGCCCTGACCGAGCAGCGCAACGACGTCGACGCGTTCACCAGGGCCGAGCAGGACGAGTTGGCGGCGCGGTCGCACCGGCTTGCCGCCGCGGCGTGGAAGGACGGCGTCTACACCGACGAGGTCGTGCCGGTGAAGATCCCGCAGCGCAAGGGTGACCCGATCGAGTTCACCGAAGACGAGGGCATCCGGGCCAACACGACGGCCGAGTCGTTGGCCGGGTTGAAGCCCGCCTTCCGCAAGGACGGCACCATCACCGCTGGTTCGGCGTCGCAGATCTCCGACGGGGCTTGCGCGGTCGTGGTGATGAACAAGGCCAAGGCGCAGGAGTTGGGCTTGACCTGGCTGTGCGAGATCGGGGCGCACGGCGTGGTCGCCGGGCCCGATTCGACGCTGCAGAGCCAGCCGGCGAACGCCATCAAGAAGGCGATCGCGAAGGAGGGCATCACCGTCGAGCAGCTGGACGTGATCGAGATCAACGAGGCGTTCGCGGCGGTCGCGCTCGCCTCGGCCAAGGAGCTCGGCATCGACGGTGAACGCGTCAACACCAGTGGCGGCGCCATCGCGATCGGTCACCCGATCGGCATGTCCGGGGCGCGGATCACCCTGCACGCGGCCCTGGAATTGGCTCGCCGCGGATCGGGTTACGCGGTCGCCGCCCTCTGCGGTGCCGGTGGTCAGGGTGACGCGCTCGTCCTGCGTCGCCCCTGACCAGTAGCGGGTCCGAACGTCCGCGCACAACGACACGGCGTAGTAGCCAGCGGTGCGGTCAGGCACAATGGCGGCCATGAGTAGCACCTTCGACCGCCACCGGACTGCGGGCTGGTTCCGAATAGTCGCCTTCACCGAGGCCGTCACCTGGGTGGGACTGCTGGTGGGCATGTACTTCAAGTACGTGGGAACGCCGCGGACCGAGATCGGCGTGAAGATCTTCGGCATGGCGCACGGGCTGGTCTTCATCGCCTTCGTGCTGGCCGCGCTGCTGGTCGGACGAGCGTTCAAGTGGTCGGTTGCGACGTGGTTGCTGGCGTTGCTGGGGAGCATCGTGCCGCTTGGGAGTGTGATCTTCCTCATGTGGGCCGAACGCACGGGCCGGACGGTCCCGCGCGGAGGGCAGGAGCGAAGCGACCGGGGACATGGAGCCGGCGCCGCCGTGGCCGCTCCGGCCGTCCCCGAAACGACGTGACAAACTTGTTCGTGTGACACGTCCACGACCTTCCGTCGGCCCCGCGTTGGCGGGTGCGTTCGATCTATCGGCACTCAAGCAGCCGCCACCGTCACGGGACGCCCCGGCGGGCCCCCCGCCCGACGGTCTCGACATCACCGAGGCGAACCTCGAAACCGAGGTGCTCGCCCGGTCCAACCAGATACCCGTCGTCGTCCTGCTGTGGACGCCCCGCAGTGACGCCAGCGTCCAGCTGGGCGACCTGCTGGCAGCCCTGGCGAAGAGGGACGGCGGCACGTGGGCGCTGGCGACGGTCAACGTCGACACCACGCCCCGGGTGGCCCAGGTCTTCGGCGTGCAGGCCGTGCCGACCGTCGTCGCGGTCGCGGGCGGTCAGCCGATCTCCAGCTTCGAGGGTGTGCAGCCTCCTGAGCAGCTTCGGCGGTGGATCGACTCACTCCTGAGCGCCACGGCGGGCAAGCTCGAGGGTGGCGAGGCAGGGGACGCCGAAGAGGTCGACCCAGAGCTCGAGCGGGCGCGATCGCTGTGGGACGCCGCCGAATTCGACGAGGCTCTCGCCGCGTACCAAGCCATTCTCGACGCCAAGCCGAACCACGCCGAGGCCAAGGATGCGCTGCGGCAGATCGCGTTCCTCAAGCGGGCAACGGCTCAGCCGGAGAATGCCGTCGCGACCGCTGACGCCGCTCCCACCGACGTCGAGGCGGCCTTCGCCGCGGCCGACGTCGAGGTGACTCAGGACCTGGTCGTCGAGGCGTTCGAGCGGCTCATCGCACTGGTGCGGCGCACCGCGGGCGACGAGCGCACGGCGGTCCGCACCCGGTTGGTCGAGCTGTTCGAGCTGTTCCCGCAGGACGACCCGAGGGTCATCGCGGGCCGGCGGAACCTGGCCAACGCGCTCTACTGACGATTTCGGCGCGCTCATCCGCGGTAGTCGCGGACGAGCGCGCCGAAATCGGGTGGGGGTGGGGGATTAGACCGGTTCGAACCACAGTGCGGACAGCGGCGGCAGCACCATCTCCGCTGAGGCCGGGCGACCGTGCCACGGATCCGCCGTCGCCTCGACGGCGCCGAAGTTTCCTGCGCCAGCACCGTTGTAGATCGTCGCGTCGGTGTTGAGCACCTCGCGCCACGTCCCCGTGTGCGGCAACCCGAGGCGATACGAGCCGTGCTCCGCACCAGAGAAGTTGAACACGCAGGCCAGCATCGAACCGTCGTCACCGAAGCGCATGAAGCTCAGCACGTTGTTGGCCGAGTCGTTGGCGTCGATCCACGAATAGCCCTCCGGGCTGGAGTCGCGGGAGAACAGGGCACGACGGGTCTTGTAGATCTCGTTCGCATCGGCCGTGAACCGCTTGATGCCACCGGAGAAGCCCTGCTCGTCCAGCTGGAACCAGTCGACGCCGCGCTCCTCGGACCACTCCGCGCGCTGACCGAATTCCTGGCCCATGAACAGCAACTGCTTGCCGGGATGGGCCCACTGGTAGGCCAGCAGGCTGCGAACCCCGGCGGCCTTCATGTGGTCGTTGCCAGGCATCCGGCCCCACAGCGTGCCCTTGCCGTGCACGACCTCGTCGTGGCTGATGGGAAGGACGAAGTTCTCACTGAAGGCGTACAGCAGGGAGAACGTCAGCTCGTGATGGTGGAAGCTGCGGTGAATCGGGTCACGCTGCATGAAGGCCAGCGTGTCGTTCATCCAGCCCATGTTCCACTTCATCGAAAAGCCAAGTCCACCAAGGTTGGTCGGACGGGTGACACCCGGCCACGAGGTGGACTCCTCGGCGATGGTGACGATGCCGGGGGTGGCCTTGTGGACGGTCGCGTTCATCTCCTGCAGGAACTGCACGGCCTCGAGGTTCTCCCGGCCGCCGTAGATGTTCGGCGTCCAGCCACCCTCGGGCCGTGAGTAGTCGAGGTACAGCATCGACGCCACGGCGTCCACCCGAAGCCCGTCGATGTGGTACTCCTGCAGCCAGTACAGCGCATTGGCCACCAGGAAGTTACGCACCTCGGCGCGACCGAAGTCGAATACGTATGTGCCCCAGTCGAGTTGCTCACCACGCCGTGGGTCGGAGTGCTCGTAGAGAGCCGTTCCGTCGAACCGTCCCAGAGCCCATGCGTCCTTCGGGAAGTGCGCGGGCACCCAGTCGACGATCACGCCGATGCCGGCCTGATGCAGTCGGTCGACCAGGAACCGGAACTCGTCGGGAGTGCCCAATCGCGACGTCGGCGCGTAGTACGACGTGACCTGGTAACCCCAGGATCCGCCGAACGGATGCTCCGCGACGGGAAGCAACTCCACGTGGGTGAAGCCCTGCTCGACGACGTACTCGGTCAGCTGGTCGGCGAGTTCCCGGTAGCTCAGGCCCGGCCGCCAGGACATCAGGTGCACCTCGAGGGTGCTCATCGGTTCGAAGACCGGGTTCTTGATGGCCCGCTCGGCCATCCAGTCGTCGTCTTCCCACGTGTATTCGCTCTTGGTCACCCGTGAGGCGCGCAGGGGCGGCACCTCGGTGGCAAACGCCATCGGGTCGGCGCGCTCGGTGGTGACGCCGTCGGCGCCGTGCACGCGGAACTTGTACAGGCCGTCGGCCGGGAAGTCGGGCCAGAAGAGTTCCCACACCCCGGAGGAGCCCAGCGTCCGCATGGGCGCGTCGTTCCCGCTCCAGTGGTTGAAGTCGCCGATCAGGCTGACGCCCTTGGCATTTGGCGCCCACACGGCGAAGGAGACGCCGCTGACGGGTCCGTCGGCGGTGCTGTAGGTGCGCGGGTGGGCGCCCAGCGCCTCCCACAGCCGCTCGTGGCGACCCTCGGAGAACAGGTGCATGTCCATCTCGCCAAGGGTGGGCAAGAAGCGGTAGGGGTCGGCCACCGTGTGGACGTGCGGGTCGTCGTCGCCGTTGGGATAGCTGACCTCGAGGCGGTAGTCGATCAACCCGGTGAACGGCAGGACGACGGCGAAGAGCGCGTCCTCGACGTGGGAGAAGGTGTAGCGCTCCTTGCCGATGAGGGCGACGACCTCGAGCGCGTTCGGCCGCAACACCCGGATGACGGTGTGGTCGTCGTACTCGTGCGCGCCTAGGATCGAATGCGGGTCGTGGTGGGTGCCCCACAGCAGACGGGAAAGCTCCGACGGGTCGGGCCGCAGGTTCTTGGTGGTGATGTCGTTGGTACTTGTCATGTGAATCAATCCCTCCGCAGCAGCTCGAGCCGCTTGTCGGTTGGTATGTGCGGCATGTTCAGGATGTGGGCGACGGAACGCCCAGGCTCGAGACGTACGTAATTGGCCTGGCCCCACTGATATTCGTCGCCGGTGATCTCGTCGCGCACCCAGAAGCGGTCGTAGTCGGCCATTCCCAGCGCCGCCATGTCCAGCCTGATGGTGCCCTCTTCTGGACCAAATGCGTTGAGCGTCACCACCACCAGCACGCAGTCGCCGCTGATGGGATCGAACTTGCTGTACGCAAGCAACGCATCGTTGTCGATCTCGTGGAACGTGATGGTGCGCAGTTCGGTGAGAGCGGGGTGCACCTTGCGAATCTCGTTGAGCCGCGTCAGGAACGGCTCGAGCGAATTGCCCGATGCGAGTGCACCGTCGAAGTCACGCGGCCGCAGCTCGTACTTCTCGGAGTCCAGATATTCCTCACTGCCCTCGCGGACGGCCTGGCCTTCGAAGAGCTCGTACCCGGAGTACACACCCCAGGTAGGGCTCATCGTCGCGGCCATCGCCGCGCGGATCGCAAACATGCCGGGGCCGCCGTACTGCAGGATCTCGTGCAGGATGTCCGGGGTGTTCACCCACAGGCTCTGACGTGCGTAGTCGGCGTGTTCGGCGATCTGCTCGCCGAATTCGGTCAGCTCCCACTTGGCCGTTCGCCACGTGAAGTACGTGTACGACTGCGTGTAGCCGAGCTTGGCCAACCCGAACAACCGCGCCGGACGGGTGAACGCCTCGGCGAGGAACAGCACGTCCGGGTCGTCGTTCTTGACCTCGCCGATGAGCCAGGCCCAGAAGTTCGGCGGCTTGGTGTGCGGGTTGTCGACCCGAAACACCTTGACGCCGTGCGACACCCAGAATCGGACGACGCGAAGGACCTCGGCGTAGATGCCCGCCGGGTCGTTGTCGAAGTTGATCGGATAGATGTCCTGGTACTTCTTCGGCGGATTCTCGGCGTAGGCGATCGTCCCGTCGGGGAGGACGGTGAACCACTCGGGGTGGTCCTTGGCCCACGGATGGTCCGGCGCGCACTGCAGGGCCAAGTCGAGTGCCACCTCGAGACCCTGATTGCGCGCCTCGGCCACGAAGTCGTCGAAGTCCTCGATGGTGCCGAGCTCGGGGTGCACCGCGTCGTGCCCACCCTCGTCGCTGCCGATCGCCCATGGCGAGCCGACGTCGTTCGGCGCGGCGGTGACACTGTTGTTGCGCCCCTTGCGGTGCACCTTTCCGATCGGATGGATCGGCGGCAGGTAGACGATGTCGAAGCCCATCCGCGCGACGCGGGGCAGCGTCTTGCTCGCGGTCGCGAACGTGCCGTGCACGGGCTTGCCGTCGCCGTCCCAGCCGCCCGTCGAACGCGGGAAGATCTCGTACCACGCGCTGAACCGGGCCAGCGGACGATCCACCCAGATGCCGTACTGCTCACCGCGGGTGATCAGCTCGCGCAACGGATAGTCGTGCAGCAACGCCTCCACCTCGGGTGCGAGGGCTGCCCCCGCCCGCGTGTACGGGTCGCCGGGGGCGCGGAGATTCTTCGCGGCCTCGAGCAACGGATAGCGGTCCTGCCGTGGCACTCCGGTGGACGCCCGTTCGAACAACTGCGCTCCGATGAGCAGATCGTTGTTCAATTCGGATTCGCCCTGGCCTGCGTTGAGCTTCGCCGTGACGTTCTTGCGCCACGTCGCGATGGGATCGCCCCACCCGTCAACGCGGTAGGTCCACAGGCCGACGGCGTCGGGGGAGAACTGCCCGTGAAAGGTGTCGGGCTCGTCGCCCGGCTCCATCGGCAGCCGCTGGGGTTTGATGCGCTGCGAGCCGCCGACGACTTCCTCGATGGGCACCGCTTCGACGTGCGAGTTCGCCAAGCCCTGGGGGGCCGCGGCGAGCTGCGGGTAGGTCTTTCCGTGGTACCGCACCACCAACGTCGCCGACACGGCGTCGTGGCCCTCTCGCCACACCACCGCTTTGATCGGCATTACCTCACCGACCACGGCCTTGGCCGGATAACGGCCGTTGGAAACTACCGGTGCGACGTCGTCGATCTCGATTCGACCGGCCACCACTGCTCCTTACGCTCGCGGTCCGACCGCGGGCTGTCATCTGCTTGATTACCTTGTCGCGCTCTATACCCACCGTAGTGTCCGACTGAACCCCATGTGCCGGATGGACCGATCGAGATGACCTTGAACGGGGTGCTGCGGTGGGTAGGGTGAATCCGCGTGAAGGCACTCCGTAGATTCACCGTTCGCGCCCATCTTCCGGAACGTCTTGCGGCGCTTGAGCGACTCTCGGTCAACCTACGCTGGTCATGGGACAGGCCGACGCAAGAGCTGTTCGCCACAATCGATTCCGGGCTGTGGGAGCAATTTGGACAAGACCCGGTGGCGGTACTCGGGGGAGTGAACCCGAAACGCCTCGACGAGCTTGCTGGCGACGAGGCATTCCTCGCGCGGCTCGACCATCTGGCGGCCGAATTGGACACCTATCTGACCCGACCGATGTGGTACCAGGAGCGAACGTCGGCTGGAGTCTCGCTCCCGACGGGCATCGCCTACTTCTCCATGGAGTTCGGCGTCGCAGAGGTGCTGCCGAACTACTCGGGCGGCCTTGGCATCCTGGCGGGCGACCACCTGAAGTCCGCATCCGACCTGGGTTTGCCGCTCATCGCGGTGGGCCTGTACTACCGGTCGGGCTACTTTCGTCAGTCGTTGACCGCCGACGGTTGGCAACGCGAGGACTATCCGTCACTCGATCCTCAGGGGCTGCCACTGCGCCTGCTCACCGACGCGTCGGGTGAGCCGGTGCTGGTGAGTCTGGCGATGCCCGACGGCGGACAGTTGAACGCGCGGGTATGGATCGCGCAAGTTGGTCGGATTCCCTTGCTGCTCTTGGATTCCGACATTCCGGAGACCGAGCACGAGCTGCGCTCGGTGACCGATCGGCTCTACGGCGGCGACCAGGAACACCGCATCAAGCAGGAGTTGCTCGCCGGCATCGGCGGGGTTCGGGCGATTCGGGCGTTCACCGCTGTGGAGGGGCTGCCGGAGCCGCAGGTGTTTCACATGAACGAGGGGCACGCCGGGTTCCTCGGCGTCGAACGGATTCGTGAGCTGGTCACCGACGGTGAGCTCGACTTCGACACCGCGTTGGCCGTGGTGCGCTCGAGCACCGTGTTCACCACCCACACTCCCGTCCCCGCGGGCATCGACCGCTTTCCGGTGGAGATGGTCGAGCGCTACTTCGGCGCGTCGGAGGCTGGTTCCGAGCTCGTGCCCGGCGTGCCGCTGGACCGCATCGTGGCGTTCGGCGAGGAGGACGACCCGGTGAAGTTCAACATGGCCCACATGGGGCTGCGGTTGGCGCAACGCGCCAACGGGGTGTCGCTGCTGCACGGCAAGGTCAGCCGCGGCATGTTCAACGACCTGTGGCCCGGCTTCGACCAAGACGAGGTTCCGATCGGATCCATCACCAACGGAGTGCACGCCCCGACGTGGGCGGCACCGCAATGGGTCGAGCTGGCCCGCGAACTGATCGGCAGTGAGGACCTCAGCTCTCTCAGCGAGGCGGACACCTGGGAGCGGCTGCAGCAGGTCGACACGGGCCACCTGTGGTGGATTCGGTCTCAGCTGCGCGGGTTGCTGGTCGACGACGTCCGCCGTCGCCTGCGGCGTTCCTGGTTGGAGCGGGGCGCGTCGGAGGCCGAACTCGGCTGGATCGCCGACGCCTTCGACCCCAACGTGCTGACCGTCGGCTTCGCTCGACGGGTGCCGACGTACAAGCGGCTGACGCTGATGCTGCGCGACCCCGAGCGGCTCGAGAAGCTGCTGCTCGACGAGGAACGGCCGGTGCAGCTGATCGTGGCAGGCAAGTCGCACCCCGCCGACGACGGCGGCAAGGCGCTGATCCAAGAGATCGTCCGGTTCGCCGACCGGCCCGAGGTGCGGCACCGGATCGCGTTCCTGCCCGACTACGACATGTCGATGGCGCGGTTCCTCTACTGGGGCTGCGACGTGTGGCTGAACAATCCGCTGCGGCCGTTGGAGGCGTGCGGTACGTCGGGGATGAAGAGCGCGCTGAATGGCGGGCTCAACCTGTCGATTCGCGACGGGTGGTGGGACGAGTGGTACGACGGCGAGAACGGTTGGGAGATCGCGACTGCCGACGGCCTGGCCGACGAATCCCGCCGCGACGACCTGGAGGCCTCGTCGCTCTACGACCTGTTGGAGAAGTCGGTCACCACGAAGTTCTACGAACGCGACGAGCACGGCGTGCCGCGGCGATGGATGGAGATGGTGCGTCACACGCTGCAGGTGCTCGGTCCGAAGGTGCTGGCCTCGCGGATGGTGCGCGACTACACCGAGAAGTACTACGCGCCGGCGGCGGCGTCGCTGCACCGCACGATCGAGGAGGTCGACGGCGTGCCGTTCGGGGCGGCACGGGACCTCGCCGCGTTCTGCGAACGGGCGCGCGGCAGCTGGCCGAACGTCCGCATCACCGACGTCGACGGTTACGGGCTACCAGACACCCCGTTGCTCGGGTCCGAGCTCACGTTGACCGCCACGGTGCACCTCGACGACCTGCGGCCCGATGAAGTGGTGGTGGAGGCGGTCGTCGGCCGGGTTGACACGGCCGACGTGCTGGTCGACCCCCTCGTCGTGCCGATGACGCATACGGGCTCGGCCGACGGCAACGACGTCTTCTCGAGCACGACTCCGCTGCCCGTGGCCGGCCGGGTCGGGTACACCGTTCGGGTGTTGCCGCACCACCGGCTGCTTGCGGCGGACGACGAGCTCGGTCTCGTCACGCTCGCATGAGCCGCATCTTCGAAGTCGCCGTCGACGGCGGGCCATATGCGCTGGCGGCCGGTTCCGACGGCGCGATGTGGGTGACGCTGGTGCACCGCGGCGCCATCGCGCGGGTCGGCCCGGACGGTTCCCTCGAGGTCTACCCGGTGGCCGAGGGCAGCAAGCCGTCGATCATCACCGCCGGGCCCGACGGTGCGCTGTGGTTCACCCGCACCGGCGACGACCGGATCGGGCGAATCTCCACCAACGGTCATCTCGCGTCCTACGAATTGCGAAGCGGCAGTGAGCCGTACGGCATCACATCCGGACCCGACGGAGCGCTGTGGTTCACGGCGACCGGCACCGGCGTCGTCGGCCGGATCGACGTCGACGGCGAGATCAGCGAGGAGGCCGTCCCAGGCGGCATGCCGTCGACGATCACCACCGGACCGGACAACGCGCTCTGGTTCACGCTGAACCGGGCCAACGCCATCGGCCGCCTCGACCGCGGCGATGTCACGGTGCGCAAGCTGCCGACGCCCAACGCCGGTCCGGTGGGTATCACGCGGACCCATGACGACGCGGTGTGGTTTACCGCGGTGCTCGCCGACAAGGTGGGCCGCATTCCGATGAACGAGGCGATGCAGGAGCTGGACCTCCCCGGCAAGCCACACGCGGTGGTGGCCGACCCCTCCGGCGGGGTGTGGGTCAGCCTGTGGGGTGCCGATCAGATCGCGCACTTGAGCGCCGACGGTGAGGTCGACACCATCGATCTGCCCGCGGGCAGCGAGCCCCACGGCTTGGCCATCGGTCCCGACGGAGCGCTGTGGGTGGCGCTGGAGGCGGGTTTCGTGATGCGCCTCCCCACCGCCTAGCGCGACTTGGGCGCGCTCATCCGCGCTCACCGCGGACGAACGCGCCGAAATCGCAAGGGGGGTGTCAGTTGAAGCGCTTGAAGCAGCGGTCCTGGTCACCGAGGACGCCGACGCGGAAGGCGTCGATCCGCGAGAAGCCCGACGGCACCGAGTCGCCGTTGACGTCGCTGGCGGCCACCCCGTTGACGAGGATGCCGGAGACCGCCTCGTCGACGTCACCGGCGGTGAGCTGGATCGTGTCGCCGTTGGCGGTGGTGATGCTGTCGGTCATCTTCACCGTCGCGACACCGGTGAGGCACGCGGTGCGAAGGGCTGCCTTGGCGTCGTCGAGTGCGACGCCACCGTGTTCCTTCTGCACCGCCTGCATGAAGCGGGACACGACCACCGAGTAGGCGGTGTTGTCACCGGAGACCACGCCGCTGTCGTCGACGCCTTGTGCGCCAAGCTCTTCGAGCTCGGACAGGTCGACGGTGATGGTGTTGGTCGTGGGGCAATAGGACGCCGGCCCACCGGAACGTGCGTCGGGGCAATCGGTTTCGCTGAAGCTGAGCCGCGGCGGGTCCGCCGGTTCGAAGGCGACGTTCATCGCGTCGACTATCGACGTCACCGACTGCCGGGTCACCGGCAGCTCGCCGGTCTCGTCATCGGGGAGCAGCACCGGAAGGTCGCCGCGCCGCTGGTTGATCTCGTCGAGGTCGATCGCCTCGCAGACGGCGGCGCCGTCGGTGAAGCCAAACTGGAACGCCGACACCCGCTCGAATGCGGAGCCGTGTTCATCCTCGCCGAACTCACCGTCGCTCTCGGTCAGCAGCGGGTCGCGGAACGCGATCATCGCCGCCAGCAGATTGTTGAGCCCGTCGCCGGTGCTCAGAGTGAACCTCGACGACCTGCCCTCGGCGACCGAGCGCATGTACACCCCGGCCAGGCAGTCGGCCTGCTGTTCGCCGACCAGCGTCGGCGTCTCCTCTGTCAGCAGACCGGCCTGGAAGGCGACGGAGTGTCCGTACTCGTGGGCGAGCACCATGGTCACCGCCATGTCGCCGTTCGCGTCGCGCAATTGCGGCAGCAGTTCACCGCGGTCCCAGCCGATGGTGTTCTCGTCGAGGCAGTAGCCGGCGTTGACGAGGCCCATCACGTCGGCCCCGCAGAAGTAGGCGTCGTCGTCATAGTCGGTGGAGTCCCAGGAGACGAGTTCGTCCACGGGGGTGAACGCACCGTCGAACGTCTGCCCGTAGTGCCCTGCCCAGAACTCCTCGATGTCGCTGACGGCGCTGCCCGCGAGCTCGTCGACGTCCCCGCCGTCGGTGTTCTCGACCTCCCGCGAGGGCGCCTCCGCGTCGTCGCGCAGGCCCGTCGGGCCGTTCACCGCGGGCATGCCCGCCACGCTGAACGGGTTGGCGAACACCGACACCGGAGTGCCCTGCAGTGTCGTCGCGCACGACGTGAGGAGGACGGTGCCGACGGCGAACGCCGTCATGCTGCCCACGAAGTGTCGTCGCATCGTCGACGCCGCCTTTCTGGCCGTTCCGGCGCCAGGACGGCGCGCTGGTGAACGTGCAGGCCAGAGTAGAGAGCGCGGGGGACCCCGATCCCAACTTCGGTGCCGGGGTCAGGCGTCGCGGAGGCGTTCCAGCGCCCGTCGTACCTGGCTGGTGTCGGTCGTCGCCCAGAACGGTGGCAGTGAGGAGCGAAGGAAGCCGGCGTAACGCGCGGTGGCCATCCTCGAGTCGAGAACCGCGACCACACCCCGGTCGTCGACGCTGCGCAGCAGCCGTCCCGCGCCCTGTGCCAACAGCAGCGCCGCGTGGGTCGCGGCCACCGCCATGAACCCGTTGCCGCCGTGCGCCGCGATCGCCCGCTGCCGGGCGGTGACGAGGGGATCGTCGGGGCGGGGGAACGGAATTCGGTCGATCAGCACCAACGACAGCGACGGCCCTGGCACGTCGACGCCCTGCCACAGCGACAGCGTGCCGAACAGCGTCGTCTCGGGGTCCTTGGCGAATCGGCGGACCAACGCCATGGTGGTGTCCTCGCCTTGACACAGCACCGGGGTGTCGAGGCGTTCGCGCATCGCCTCGGCGGCCGCCTTCGCGGCGCGCATGGACGAGAACAAGCCAAGCGTCCGACCGCCCGCCGCGGTGATGAGGCCCTCGATCTCGTCGAGCTGTTCACCCGAGCCGGCGCCGTCACGCCCGGGCGGTGGCAGGTGGGCGGCGACGTAGAGGATGCCCGACTTGGCATGGGCGAAGGGCGATCCTACGTCGACCCCCTTCCACTTCGGGGCCTCGGCGCCGGACAGGCCCCAGGACCGCGCCATCGCGTCGAACGCCCCGCCGATCGTCAACGTCGCCGACGTCAGGATCACCGTCGACTTCTCGAACAGCCTGTTGCGCAACAGCATTGCCACCGACAGTGGGGCGACCCGCAAGATCGAGCGGCGGTTTCCGCGCACCTCGTCCTGGTCGAGCCACACCACGTCGGTGCGATCGGGTATCGCGGGACCGTAGGACGAAAGGATGCGCGTCGCGGTGTCGCTGACGTCGTTGAGCGCCGTCACCGCCTCGTTTCTGGCCGCCGCCGCCTTCGGGTCGGCCGGGGCGGTGTCGATGGCCGAACGCACCCGGTCCGCCGAATCCCGCAAAGCAGTCAGGTAGGTGGCCATCTCGTCGTCCAAGACGTCCTTGCGGCCGGGTTCGGTGTCGTAGAGCGCGGAGGTGAACGTCGCGATCGAGGCCTCGAAGCGTTCTGCGATCTCGGGGTCGACGAGCCGCGACGAGCGTCGATCGGCCATGCCGAGCATGGTCGCCGACAACTCTCCGGTGGCCACGCTGGTCACGCGGTCGACGAGCTCGTGGGCTTCGTCCACCACCAACAGTTGGTGCTCGGGCAGCACGTTGATGTCGGAGATCGCGTCGATGGCGAGCAGGGCGTGATTGGTGACGACGATGTCCGCGGTGGCGGCGGTGCCCCTGGCCTTCTCGGCGAAGCAGTCGGCGCCGTACGTACAGCGGGCGGCCCCGATGCACTCCCGGGCTGACACGCTGACCTGGCTCCAGGACCGGTCTGCGACGCCGGGCACCACTTCGTCGCGATCCCCGGACTCGGTGTCCGACGCCCATTCGATGAGACGCTTGACGTCACGACCCAACGCGGTCGTCGCGACGGCGTCGAACAGCTCGTCCTGCGGCAGGTCGTCGGAGTCGGCGGCGCCGTTGTGAATCTTGTTCAGGCACAGGTAGTTTCCGCGTCCCTTGAGAAGGGCAAACTCGGGGCGACGGGACACCTCGCCGGCCAGCGCGTCGGCCAGCCTCGGCAAGTCGCGGTCGAACAGCTGGCGTTGCAATGCGATGGTGGCCGTCGAGATCACCACCGGCTCGGCCCGCGCCATCGCGTGCTTGATCGACGGCACCAGATAGGCCAGCGACTTCCCGGTGCCGGTGCCTGCCTGTACCGCGAGGTGCTCGCCGGACTCGAAGGCATGGTCGACCGCCTCGGCCATCTCGATCTGGCCGCTGCGTTCGGTACCGCCGAGTGCGGTGACCGCCTTGTCCAACAGCTCCTTGACGCCGCCCGTCATCGCTCCTCAGGCCCGGCGCGTGGCGTCGACCATGCGGGTGGGTATCGCGGGTTCGCCGCTGGAGAGCCCCAACCCGTCCCAGGGCAGGCTGACCAGTCCCGCCGCGACGCGGGCCCGCGCGGCCTGAAGATCGGTGTCGGCGACGACCCGGCCGGCGCGCACCAACGGGTGGGCGAGCGCCGTGGCCACCAATCCGTCGGCCTCGACCGCGGGGCTGTCGGCCATCTGCACGACCTCTTCGACGACGGTGCCGGTGGGCTTCGCCAGCCGGTAGGCCTGCTTGCGGCCGCCGTGGGACTCCTTGTGGCTGCTGCGCTTCGCGACGGGGACACCGTCGACTTCGACGAGCTTGTAGACCATGCCCGCAGTCGGCGAGCCCGACCCGGTGACCAGCGACGTGCCGACCCCGTACGAGTCGACGGGTTCGGCGCGCAGGGAGGCGATCGCGAACTCGTCGAGGTCGCTGGTGACGACGATGCGAGTGTTCGGTGCGCCCAACTGGTCCAGTTGGGCGCGGACCTGCCTGGCCAGCACGCCGAGATCGCCGGAGTCGATGCGGACGGCACCCAGCTCGGGGCCCGCGACGGCAATCGCGTTGGCCACGCCCTTGGTGATGTCGTAGGTGTCGACGAGCAGCGTGGTGTCGACACCGAGGGCTTCGACCTGGGCGCGGAACGCCGCTTGCTCGTCGGGTCCGTCGGGGGAGGTGTGCAGCAGTGTGAAGGCGTGTGCGCTGGTCCCGAGGGCGGGGACGCCGTACTGCCGCTGCGCCTCGAGGTTCGACGTCCCGGTGAAGCCCGCGACGTAGGCGGCGCGGGCCGCGGCGACGGCAGACATCTCGTGGGTGCGCCGGGAGCCCATCTCGATGAGCGGGCGACCCTCGGCGGCGCTGACCATCCTGGCCGCCGCCGACGCGATCGCACAGTCGTGGTTGAAGATCGACAGGGCCAGGGTCTCCAGCACGACGCACTCGGCGAACGTGCCGTGTAGCGACAACACGGGGGAGCCGGGGAAGTACAGCTCGCCCTCGGCGTAGCCGTCGACGTCACCGCTGAAGCGGTAGTCGGCCAGGTACGCCAGGGTCGTCTCGTCGAGGAAGTCTTCGACCAAGGCCAGGGCGGCGTCGTCGAACCTGAAGCGCGGCAGTGCTTCCAGGAAGCGCCCCGTTCCGGCGACGACGCCGTAACGCCTGCCGTCGGGAAGTCGGCGGGCGAAGACCTCGAACGTGGTCTGCCGGTGAGCAGTGCCGTCCCGCAGTGCCGCGGCGAGCATCGTCAGCTCGTACTTGTCGGTGAGCAAGGCCGTCACCGCGCACTCCTTGGGAGCGCCTTCGTGGGAAGTCACGGTGCCAACCGTAGGCCAACCGTAGCCGTTCGGACCGTCACCGATACGGGTGTCTATTCTTGGCGGCATGGTTACCCCGGCGCGAACCGAGCCAGGGACTCGCGTGGATCGGTCCACCGACGAAGACGTGGCCACCGAGAGTCCCTGGGTCACCCTCGTCTGGGACGATCCTGTGAACCTCATGTCGTACGTGACCTACGTGTTCCAAAAGCTCTTCGGCTACAGCGAACCGCACGCGACCAAGCTCATGATGCAGGTGCACGAAGAAGGGAAGGCCGTGGTGTCGGCCGGAAGTCGGGAGTCCATGGAGATCGACGTGACCAAACTGCATGCGGCGGGCCTGTGGGCCACGATGCAGCAGGATCGCTGAGTCCGGCAGCGTGCGGAAGTGGAAGCGTGTGGAAGCCGCTGACGGAGCGCGGTTTCGGTCTGCCCTTGCAGCCCACGAGGCGGCGCTGCTCGAAAGCCTGGTCAACTCCCTGATGGAGATGCTCGTCGACCGCGAAACATCTTCGCCCACCGACGAACTCGAAGAGCTCACCGGCATGCGGACGGGTCACTCCCAGCCGCCGGAGGACGACACGATGTTGCGTTTGCTGCCGGACTTCTTCCGGCCGCAGCACGACCATCCGGCGGGCTCGCGCACCGCGGAGAGCCTCAACAGCGCCCTGCGCAGCCTGCACGAACCCGAGATCATCGAAGCGAAACGTCATGCGGGACAACGCGTGTTGGACACCTTGCCCGCTGGCGGCGGCAAGTTCGAGATCGCCGAGGACGACGCGCATTGCTGGGCCTCCTGCGTCAACGACATCCGGCTGGCGCTCGGCACGATGCTCGAGATCGGAGCCGACGGCCCCGACCACCTGCCTCCCGAGCATCCGATGGCCGGGCACCTGGACGTGTACCAGTGGCTGACGGTGCTGCAGGAGTACCTGGTGCTCGGGCTGTTGGGCAAGCGCTAGTGACGGGCTCGATCACCGACGTCTCCGGCATCCTGGTCGGCAACCACCAGCGCCTGGATCCCGACGCGACATTGGGCGCAGGCTGGGCGTGCGGCACCACCGTCGTCCTGGTCCCGCCCGGCACCACCGGTGCCGTCGACGTCCGTGGCGGCGCTCCGGGCACCAGGGAAACCGACCTGCTCGACCCCGCCAACAGCGTGCGCTACGTCGACGCCGTCGTGCTCACGGGCGGCAGCGCCTACGGACTCGCCGCCGCGGACGGCGTCATGCAGTGGCTCGAGCAGCACGATCGCGGCGTCGTGATGGACGGCGGCGTGGTCCCGATCGTGCCCGCCGCGGTGATCTTCGACCTCCCCGTGGGCGGGTGGCAGTGCCGCCCGACCGCCGAATTCGGTGCGGCCGCGGCCGCCGCCGCCGGTGTCGAGGTACCGATGGGCAACGTCGGGGCCGGGGTCGGCGCCCGCGCAGGCGTGCTCAAGGGCGGGCTCGGCACGGCGTCGGTCACCCTCGACGACATCGGGGTCACCGTCGGTGCCGTCGTCGCGGTGAACTCGGCAGGCAACGTCGTCGACCCCCGCACCGGACTGCCGTGGATGGCCGACCTCATCGCCGAGCTGGGCCTGACCCCGCCACCCGCAGACCAGATCGCGGCATTCGCCGAGCGCGACGCCGAGCTCTCACCGCTCAACACGACCATCGCCGTCGTCGCCACCGACGCGGCGCTGAGCAAGGCGGCCTGCAAGCGTGTGGCCGTCGCCGCGCAGGACGGCCTGGCCCGCACCATGCGGCCGTCGCACACCCCACTCGACGGCGACACCGTCTTCGCGCTGTCGACCGGTGCCGTCGAGGTGTCACCCGCGTCGGACACCCCTGCCGCGATGTCACCGGAGACCAAGTTGACGACACGCGTCGGGGCGGCCGCCGCCGACTGCCTGGCCAGCGCGGTGATGGCCGCGGTGCTGGCTGCAGAGACGATCGCCGGCGTCCCCAGCTACCGCGACCTGTTGCCGGGAGCGTTCACCACCTAGGACACCATCCGGCGCCGGTAACCTCGGTGGGGAGCGGAAGGGACGGCAATGGCGACGAGCGGACCAGGTCTCACGGCGGACCCGAAGAAACCCGGCTGGATGATCGGCGGCGCCACCGTGCTCGCCTTCGTCGCACTCCTCTACGTCGTCGAGGCCGTCGACCAGGTGTCCGGCAGCCGGCTCGAGCAGGACGGCATCCGACCGCTCGAGGTGGACGGACTGTGGGGAATCCTGTGGGCACCCCTGCTGCATGCCAACTGGGCGCACCTCGTCGCGAACACCGTGCCCGCGCTGGTTCTCGGCTTCCTGGTGTCGCTCGCCGGGATGGCCCGCTTCGTCTACGCGACCGTCATCGTGTGGATCCTCGGAGGACTCGGCACCTGGCTGATCGGCAACATCGGCGCCCCCGCAGGAGTGGAGACCAACCACATCGGGGCCTCCGGGCTCATCTTCGGCTGGCTGACGTTCCTCATCGTGTTCGGGTTCTTCACCCGACACGCATGGCAGATCGTCGTCGGCATCGTGGTGTTCCTCGTCTACGGCGGCATTCTGTGGGGCGCCCTTCCCGGCACGTTCGGGGTGTCGTGGCAGGGTCACCTGTGCGGTGGCGTCGCCGGGGTGTTCGCCGCCTACGTGCTGTCGGGGCCGGAACGCCGGGCGAGGGCGAAGCGCCCCACTCGAACCGTGCCGCGCTCGGCCGTCTGAGACTCCGCGGAGCTTTGCTGAAATGAGGCGTTCGCCACACTCGCCGCGCGCCGACCGCCTCGTCTCCGTCGGCGTCACGCCAGCTCGGAGGTCACGTACCTGCCACTTCGTGACACTCGGAACCAATTGCGCTCATGTTTTCGTCACGCGGTGATCGGGCATGGCAAGCTGATGGACGTGCGAGTCACCGTACTGGGGTGTTCCGGTAGCGTCACCGGGCCGGATTCGCCTGCTTCGGGCTACCTCGTCACTGCGCCGGACCCCCCGCCGCTCGCCGTCGACTTCGGTGGCGGAGTGCTGGGAGCGCTGCAGCGGCACGCCGACCCCGGGACCGTGAGTGTCCTTCTCTCGCATCTGCACGCCGACCACTGCCTGGATCTGCCCGGGTTGTTCGTGTGGCGCCGCTACCATCCGACGCCGCCCAAGGGCCGCGCGTTGATGTACGGACCCGCCGACACCTGGTCCCGGTTGGGGGCGGCGTCCTCGCCCGAGGGCCGCGAGATCGACGACTTCACCGACATCTTCGACGTCCGCCAGTGGGTAGACAACGAACCGGTGCAGATCGGCGCACTGAACGTGCTGCCCCGCTTGGTATGTCATCCGACGGAGTCCTACGGCATGCGCTTCACCGATCCGTCCGGGGCGACGCTGGTCTACAGCGGTGACACCGGTTACTGCGACGAACTGATCGAGTTGGCCACCGGCGCCGACGTCTTCCTGTGCGAGGCGTCGTGGACCCACGCCGCCGACCGGCCGCCGAATCTGCACCTCTCGGGGACCGAGGCGGGCCGCGCGGCCGCCAAGGCGGGCGTGCACGAGCTGCTGTTGACCCACATCCCGCCGTGGACGTCGCGCGAGGACGTCATCAGCGAAGCCAAGGCCGAGTTCGACGGTCCGGTGCACGCCGTCGTGTGCAACGAGACGTTCGAGGTTACGGCGCACTAGTCCCTCGTCCGCACCCGTTAGGGTTGGCGGGTGTCCAGACGAGAAGACGGAAGACTCGACGACGAGTTGCGACCGGTAACCATCACCCGCGGCTTCACCAAGCATCCGGCCGGATCCGTGCTCGTCGAGTTCGGCCAGACCCGCGTGATGTGCACGGCCAGCGTCACCGAGGGCGTGCCGCGCTGGCGCAAGGGCTCCGGGTTGGGCTGGCTGACCGCCGAGTACGCGATGTTGCCCGCCGCCACCCACACCCGCTCGGACCGCGAGTCGGTCCGTGGCAAGGTCGGCGGCCGCACCCAGGAGATCAGTCGGCTCGTCGGCCGATCACTGCGGGCGTGCATCGACCTCGCCGCACTTGGCGAGAACACGATCGCCATCGACTGCGACGTCCTCCAGGCCGACGGCGGCACCAGGACCGCGGCCATCACCGGCGCGTACGTGGCCCTCTCCGACGCCGTCACCTACCTGTCCGCGGCCGGACGGCTTTCGGACCCGAGGCCGTTGTCGTGTGCCATCGCGGCGGTGTCGGTCGGAGTCGTCGACGGGCGGGTCCGGACGGATTTGCCGTACGAGGAGGACTCCCGCGCCGAGGTCGACATGAACGTCGTCGCCACCGACACCGGGACCCTCGTCGAGATCCAGGGCACCGGGGAGGGCGCGACCTTCCCGCGTACGACGTTGGACAAGATGCTCGACGCCGCGCTGGCCGCCTGCGACCAGTTGTTCGTCGTGCAGCGCGAGGCGCTCGCGCTGCCGTACCCGGGGGAGCTGCCCGAGCCGAAGACCCCGGCGAAGAAGGCGTTCGGAAGCTGACCGAGACATGACCGACCTGCTGGTCGCCAGTCGCAACCCCAAGAAGCTGGCCGAACTTCGCCGCGTCCTCGACGGCGCAGGCGTGACGGGCCTGCGGCTGTTGTCACTCGACGACGTCGCGCCGTTCGAGGAAGCGCCCGAGACGGGTGCCACGTTCGAGGAGAACGCGCTGGCCAAGGCGCGCGACGCGTATCGGGCCAGCGGTCTGCCCTCGGTCGCCGATGATTCGGGGCTTGCCGTCGACGCGCTCAACGGAATGCCCGGTGTGCTCTCGGCGCGGTGGGCAGGTGCCCACGGCGACGACGTCGCGAATCTCCAACTGCTGCTTGGTCAACTGCGTGACGTGCCCGACGACCGGCGCGGTGCGGCGTTCGTGTCGGCGTGCGCACTGGTGTCGGCATCCGGCGAGAGCGTCGTGCGTGGGGAGTGGGCCGGGCGCATCGCCCACGCTCCGCGAGGCGACGGCGGATTCGGCTACGACCCGATCTTCGTGCCGACCGGCTCGGACCGTTCCGCAGGTGAACTGACCCCGGCCGAGAAGGATGCGGCGTCTCACCGTGGGCGAGCCCTCGCGCTGCTGCTGCCCGCATTGCGCGCGTTGGCCTGACCGCTGGTTTTACGTAGCGTAACTAACGTGTAGCGTTCGACGGCGTGGGTCGACGCGTTGCAGGGCCGGAGAATGCGCCGTTGCCCACGGCGCACCCGAGCGTGTTGATCGCCGTCCTGGCGGCGGCAGGCATCGGCGTGTCGCTGATGCAGACCCTGATCATTCCGTTGCTGCCCGAGCTGCCAAAGCTGCTGAACGCCAGCGCATCCGACACGTCGTGGGCGATCACGGCGACGTTGTTGACCGCCGCGGTGGCCACGCCGGTCTTCGGCAGGCTCGGCGACATGTACGGCGCGAAACCGATGTTGATCACGTGCGCGCTGCTGCTGATCTGCGGATCGGTGCTCGCCGCCTCGACGAATTCCCTGATGCCGCTGGTGGTGGGCCGGGGGTTGCAGGGCTTCGGCTTCCCGATCATCCCGCTGGGCATCAGCGTGCTGCGGGCGTGCGTGCCGGCCGAGAGGGTCGGTGCGGCAATGGGTCTCATGAGCGCCTCCCTTGGAGTGGGCGGCGCCCTCGGCTTGCCCCTGTCGGCGGTGATCGCGCAGCACTACGACTGGCACATGCTGTTCTGGTTCGCCACCGCTCTCGGGGTGGCCGCCCTGCCGATGTTCCTCTTCCTGGTCCCGCACGTGCCGCCGCGCACCCGGGGTCGGCTGGATCCGGTCGGTGCGGTGCTCCTGGCGGGTGGGCTCGTCACCCTGCTGCTCGGCATCTCGAAGGGCCAGGGCTGGGGTTGGCTGAGCGCACCGACGCTGGCCTCGTTCGGCTCGTCGGTGCTGATCTTCCTGGTGTTCGGCTGGTGGGAGCTGCGGGTGTCCTCGCCGACCATGGATCTGCGAACCACGGTCACGCGGCCGGTGCTGGCCACCAACGTGGCATCGGTCGCGGTGGCGTTCGGCATGTTCGGGTTCTCCCTGGTCGCCCCGCAGATCATGGAGATGCCGCGGGAGACCGGCTACGGACTGGGACAGTCGATGCTGGCGACGGGGCTGTGGCTGGCCCCGGGTGGTCTCGCCATGATGGTGACTTCGCCGCTCGCTGCGCGGATCGCCGCCGTGCGCGGGCCGCGGTTCACCTTCGTGATCGGTGCGCTCGTCATCGCGGTGTCCTACGCCGCAGGCATCGCGTTTCTGGCCGCGCCGTGGCAGATCATGGTGCTCAACGTGGCCGTCGCCGGAGGAGTCGGATTCGCCTACGCGTCCATGCCCGCGCTCGTCAACGCGGCCGTGCCGATCTCGGAGACCGCCGCCGCCAACGGCATCAACGCCCTCGCCCGATCACTGGGAACGTCGATCTCCAGTGCGGCGATCGGTGCCATCCTGGCCGGGATGACGGTGTCCTACGCCGGCGCGGCGGTGCCGTCGATGGCGGGATTCCGTACGGCGATGGTGGTGGCCGCCGTGGTGGCAGCCATCGCGGCGGGCCTGGCGCTGTTGATCCCCGTCGCGGCGGCCGAGGCCACCGAGGAGTCGGTCGAGGTCGAGCGTCAGAGGTCGTAGTCGGCCTTGACCTTCTTGGTCTGGAAGTGCTCCACGATGATGCCCAGAAGCGGGATGGTTCCTGCCAGCAGCACGCCGATGGTCTTGCCGATGGGCCAGCGCACCTTGGTGGCGAGGTTGGCGGCGGACAACAAGTACGCGAAGTAGATCCAGCCGTGGATGGGCGCGACGATCCACAGCAGCGGCCAGTCGACCTTCACGATGTACTTCAGCACCATCTCCGCGCACAGTGCGATCAACCAGATGCCGGTGGCCCACGCCAAGATTCGATACGCCTTGAGCGCCTTGCGGATCGACTCCGTCGGAGTGCGCGTCGGGTCTTCGGCAACCGGAGCTTCGGGTTCGGGGCTGCTCATGTCGTGGTCCTGTCGTCGGTGTCGGGGCGGCGGCCGTCGGCCTTGGCGAGCTCGGCCAGGTACGCGTTGTACTCGGAGAGCGTGGGGTCGTCGTCGTGGTGCGCCGCGGCCTTGGGCCGCTCGGGCAGCAGACCGTCGGGAATCTGGGTCGGCTTGTCGTGGTCCGGCCGCGGCGGCGGCGCCTCTTCGTAGCGGACGAACTTGTAGTACGCATAGAAGCAGAAGCCGCCGAACATGGGCCACTGCAGGGCGTACCCGAGATTCTGGAACGAGCCGGACGCGGACTCATAACGCGTCCACTGCCACCAGGCCAGCGCCAGGCAGCCCGCGGCGGCGACGAACACCAGCGCGACGAGCGCCGGTCTCCTACGCCGTGTAGTGGACATTCGTCCACGGTACCGCGACGGACTTGGGTCCGATGAATTCGTCTAGGCGTGCGGTGGCTGCCCTCCCCGCCGTCGAGATGGGAAGCACCACCGACACGAGTTCGGGATGGAGACGCAGGTACGATTTCACGCACTGCGGGCGTGATGGAATTGGCAGACATGATGGCTTTAGGTGCCATTGCTCGGAAGAGCGTGGGGGTTCGAGTCCCCCCGCCCGCACTCTCACGTCGACCGGGACGTCCTGAACCGACTTCGGTAAGCGCTCGGCGTGATTCCCAGCTCGCGGTGAAACAGCCGGCGCAACGACTCGCTCGACCCCACCCCCGTCTGCTCGGCAACCTGGTCCAGCGTCGCGTGGCTCCCGGTCAGCGCCGCGCACGCCGCCTCCAGCCGGGTCCGGTCGACGAAGTGCGCTGCGGTGTGGCCGGTTTCGGCGAGGAACAAGCGCGACAAGTGCCGCGGGCTGACGCCGGCCTCGGCCGCGAGGCTGGCCAACGTGTGGTTGCGGCGCGGATTCTCGGTGATCGCGTCCATCACCACCCGCACCACGGAGTGGTCGGTGGGCTGTGCGTCGAGACGCACACTGAACTGGGACTGGTCACCCGGGCGCGCCATGAACACGACGAGATCCCTGGCGACCTCTCTGGCCATCACCGGGCCGTGGTCGTGCTCGATCAGCGACAGCACGAGGTCGATGCCCGCGGTCACGCCTGCGGAGGTGACGTACTTGCCGTCGGTGACGAACAACGACGCCGCGTCGACGATGACCTCGGGATAGCGTGCGGCGAGTTGGCGCGCGAGCTTCCAGTGCGTGGCGGCGCGACGACCGTCGAGCAGCCCCGTCGCCGCCAGCGGGAACGCGCCCGCACAGATGGAGACCGTGCGTCGGCTGCGCTGGGAGAGGTCGCGCACCGCCGCGACGAGCGCGGTGTCGGTGACGCTGGCCTGCCAGTTCGGCGACCCGGGCACCAGTAGCGACCCGAACGTTGCCTGAAGGTCGTCGACGCGTGCGTCCGCGCCGTGCCGGGCGCCCGAGCTGGCCACCACGTCGGCACCGTTCAGCGAGGCGTGGGTGATGCGGTAGGCCGCGCCGAGGGCGTTGGCCGAGGCGAACGCGTCGATCGGACCCGCGACGTCGAGCATCTGGACGCCGTCGTACAGCAGCACCACGACGTCGTGCGCTCCCATGTCCATATCTGAGGGTTTCATGGCCACGCGCGCACGGCGTCACCGAGGCGTGCACGCCGATAGTCGAGGTATCCGGTCGACGACCCCGCCGACCGTGACCACCATTCGAAGGGACGAGAACATGACCGAGACCATCGGCGGCGTAGCCATTCCCGACAGCGCACTGGCCAAGGACGCGACCGAGCTGATCCGAGACACCACCAACGAGTTGATCTTTCACCACTCGCGCCGGGTGTTCCTGTTCGGAAGCCTTCAGGCACGCAAGTTTGGGATCACTCCAGATGCCGAATCGCTGTACGTCGCAGCGCTCTTCCACGACACCGGGCTGGTACCGCCGTATCGGGGCTCCGCCCAGCGCTTCGAGATGGACAGTGCCGACGCCGCCCGGGCGTTCCTGATCTCACACGGCCACTCCCGTCCGGAGACCGACGTCGTCTGGACGGCGATCGCGCTGCACACCACACCCGAGGTGCCGTACGGGATGGATCCGGTGATCGCCGCGACCACCGCGGGCGTGGAGACCGACGTCCTCGGGCTCCGGTTGGACGCGATCGAGCGCGCCGATCTCGACGCCGTCACCTCGGCGCACCCGCGGCCGAACTTCAAGGCCGAGATCCTCCGGGCGTTCACCGACGGCTTCTCCGACCGCCCCGACACGACGTTCGGCACCGTCAACGCCGACGTCCTCGAACACTTCGTCCCCGGCTTCCGGCGGACCGACTTCGTCGACGTCATCACCAACTCGGCCTGGCCGGAGTGAGGGGTTACAACCCGATCTTGCCCAGCGCCTTGCGGAGCACACCGCCGGAATGACCGGTCGGAGGCTGGCGGTCGGCGTAGGGCCACGGCCGATTGCGTTCGGGCACCGAGGACGCCCGCGCCTGCTTGAGCTGCATGCGCAGATGCGCGCGCACGTCGTGCAGGGCCGGGTCGTCCCACCGGTTGTCGGTCTCGATGGGATCGGCGGTCAGGTCGTAGAGCTCCCATTGGTCGTCGAGCGGGTCGGTCCGGTACGCCTCGCCACCGATGCCGTTGGTGGCCAACTGGCGCACGCCGGGCTCGGTCCACGTCGACGGATCGTCGAAGGTGCGGACCAACTTCCACAGGTGGCCGGCGCCGCCGGAGGCGTCGGCGTCGTCCACGCGGACCACCAGGCCCTCGAAGTTGGACGCCACGTGCGCGGGAATCCTGATGCGCAGTGGCGCAGGAGGATTCACCGTCAAGCCCAATCCGCGGGCCGCGGCCGACGCCCCGGTGTCGCCCTCCAACACGTTGTCCCGCGTCATCAGATAGATGGCCCGACCGTCGTCGGCGGCCGCGCCGTTCACCACCGGCATGAGGTCGCGGCCGGGTAGCGGGTGCACCTCCGAGAACGACTCGGAGAGCACGTCGGCGACCACGTCGACGTCGACGCCCGCCGCGGCGAGCAGGGTCGGCACCAGGTCGACGTGTGACGTCGGAGCCGAGACGACCCGGGCCGTCGTCGCGTCATCGCCGATGCGGGCGACGACGAACGGCACCCTGGTCGCCTCGTCGTACAGGTTGAACCACTTCTGGTGCAGGCCGCCGTGAGCCCCGAGCAGGTCCCCGTGATCCGACGTGCGCACCAGGACGGCATTCTCGGACCCACCCTCGGTGACCGCGCGGCGCACCCGGTCGAGCGGTCCGTCCACTTCGGCGTGCAGGCGGTAGTACAGGTCGCGATACTGCTGGGCGTTGCGCTTGTATGCGCGGCCGATCGCCTGCGCGGGACCGTACCCCGAGTAGTAGGACTCGCGGAACGCGATCTGCGCAGCCGGCTTGGTGCGCAGATCTTCGTCTGCCGTCGGCGGGGCTGGCACGTGCGGCGGATCCAGCGACGGCGACGCGGCCAGTGGACTTCGGCGTTGCCACGCCGGGAACAGGACGATGTCGTGCGGGTTGACGAAGCTGGCGACCAGAAGGAAAGGGCGCAGCGCGGCCTCGTCACCTGAGCGGCGGCGTTCGTAGCGGTCCTTCAGCCAGGCGACGACACGATCAGCGAACAGTGGATCGCGGCGAAAACCGCTGTTGGACAACGCCGCCCCGTGTGGCTCGGGGCCGACCCAGCCGGAGAAGCCGTACGGGCCAAGCGGGTCGGCGTCGAGGTAGCGCCGAACCGCGGCCTCGTCGACGACCCCGTCGTCGTCGTTGGTGGCCAACGGTCCGCCGGTGGCGGGGTCCTCGAGATCGGCGTGCGAAATGTGCCACTTGCCGTCGTAGTGGGTGTCGTAACCGGTGGCTCGGAACCAGTTGCCGAGCGTCGGCACCTCGCCACTGCGTAGCCACCGCAGCCGGGAATCGTCGTAGCGCTTGCCGATTCCGTCGGTCTGGGTCACCCCGTGCAAGTCGGGATACTGGCCGGTGAAGATCGTCGGGCGACTCGGCACGCACGCCAGCGACCCCGTGTAGTGCCGCGTGAAGCTCACGCCGTTCTCGTCGAACCACCGCCTGCCGCCGAGGGCGCGCCGGCGCCAGGCGAGCAGATCGGGCGACTCGTACGGCGGTATGGCGCGTTCCTCGTCGGTCATGAGGATGACGACGTCGGGTCGTCGAGGATCGGTCACGGGGTGTTCTCCGTTCGTCGGGCCAAGCCGGTTAGCATCGAATCGGACAGCTTGGCCATGGTGCGGCAGACGGCCCATTCGGCCGCACCGGCCACTGGACCTGGGCCGATCTCAACACTGCTCGTCAACGTGACCCGCGTCGTGGTGCCGAACGTTCGCAGCGTCCAACGGTTGGCGACGGTGCGTAGCCGGCGGGGCAGGCCTTCGACGTCGTATGCCAGTGCGACGGCCGGATCGAACTCGGTGATGCGCTCCACCAGCACGTTGCGCCCGACCTGGACGCGACGCGTCGTGCCCTTCGCCGCACCGCCGGGGCCGTGGTTGAGGATGCACGAGTGGTCGACGTCGTCCGCCCACGCACTGAGTGATCCGAAGTCGGCGAGAACATCCCAGATAGCCTGCGGCGGGGCGGTTATCGTGCGGCTGCGGCTGATGTCTGCCACCCCGCCATCAAACACCATCGGGGACCGCCACGGGAGCTAGTCGACGAGCCGACTAGATCATGTCCTTTCTGGTCAGCCACCTCATGACCGGCCAGCCGACGAAGACGGGCAGCCAACAGGTCAGCACCCGGTACAGCAGGACCGACGGGACGGCGACCGCGGCCGGCACCCCGAAGGCGGCGAGTCCGCCGATGAGCGCGGCCTCGACGGCCCCGACGCCGCCGGGGGTGGGGGCGGCCGATGCCAGCGTGCCACCGATCATCGTCACGACGGTGACGGTGACGAAGGTGGTGCCGCCGCCGAACGCGCCGACGCTGGCCCACAGGGCGAGTGCGGCCCCGAGAGTCGTTGCGGCGCAACCGGCGACGATGATCGCGAGGCGCTTCGGCTCGCGCGCCAGCTCGACGAGCTCGCCGCCCAGTTCCTTGATGCGGGGCCGCAGTTCGGTGCCCAACCACCGCCGGAGCTTCGGCACGAACGTGAACACGCCGACGATGCCGAGCGCCACGCCGCCGATGAGGTAGAGCACCGTGGTCTTGGGCACGAAGTGGGACAGGTTCGCCGACGTTCCTGCGATGACGCTGAAGAAGATCAGCAGACCCACGTGGGTGATCACCTGTACCGACTGCTGAAGGGCCACCGCGGCGGTGGCGCGCAGCGCGCCGAGTCCGCCCTTCTGAAGGAACCTGGTGCTCAACGCGAGACCGCCGACACCGGCGGGCGTGGTGGTGGCGGCGAAGGTGTTGGCCACCTGCATGATCGTCAGGTTGCGGAAGCTCACCAACCCCGAGGCGCACGCCCACAGGGCTGCGGCCGCACCCACGTACGTCAGCGCAGACACCGCCAACCCGAGCAGCGCCCACCACCAATTGGCGGTCCGCAACTCGGAGAAGAACGCGGGCACGGTGCTGATGAAGGGATAGGCGACGTAGACCAGCGCCACCAGCAGCACCAACTGGATCACCTGGATCCTGGTGAAGCGGGTGATGGTCTCGGCCTTGATCTGGTCGGCACCCGTCTGATGCATCACCTCGTCACGGGCGGCCGACATCACGGTGCCCGGATCGATCACCGACGCGCGGATGTGCTTGGGCAGAGCGGCTTTCGTCAGCCGGCGGGAAGCGCTGAGGACGGTGTCCTCGTCGAACTCGGCGATCGCGGCGCGCACCGCGGCCTCGGCACCGAAGATCGCCGTCGTCGTCACCAGAAGGGCGGCGATGTCGGCCTGCAACAGCACGTCGGTCGCACCGTATTCGGCGCTGCCGAAGCCGCCGAAGAGTGCGGTGGCTCCGTCGTCTCCGACGTCGACTGTGATCTCCTTGCCCCGCAGATCGCCGTGGGAGATCTGGTGGCCGTGCAGAACCGCGAGTGCCTTCCAGACGGGTGCGACGAGGGATTCGTCGGCGGAGGTCTCGTCGAGTGCCACGCCCCGCGTCGGGGTGTGGGCGTACAGCGTCCAGCCGCGGTCGAGCGCGGACAACGCAACCGTCGTGCTGTTGGCCACCCCGAGGTCGCCGATGGCGATCGCCATCAGGCCGCGGTGCTCGACGGCGCGCCGCATCGAGGCATGCAGGGGAGCGGTCTCGCTGTTGCGCAATCTCACTCGCCGCCAGACCTGGCTCATGATGCCGCCGCTGCGCTGGTTCGGGCCGTACATCTCGAGGATGGCGCGCGACCCCCCGTCGTCCTCGGGGTCGTCCGTCGCCGCCCACAACACCAGCGGTCCAGGACCGGCGGGGCGCACCACCGTCAGCCCGGTCACGGCGAATCCGCGGCGAAGCAGCGAGCGCACGGCTCCGTCGAGCGGCACCTCCAGCGCCGGGGTTCCGACGATCAGCACCGTGAGCGCCCCCACGAACCACCCCACCGCGAGACCCAGCAGGGTTCGGGCCGGCACCACGGCGCTGACGACCAGATGGATGGGCACGAAGGCCAGCAGCAGCGCCCACCACCACCGGCGCCACCGAGCCTCCAGCCACGGGCCGGACACCGTCAGCATCGCGGCGAGCATGGCGATCCAGCGAGGGTCGTCGAGGAACTGCGACAGCAGCGTCCGCAGTCGGTCGTCGAGGTCGAAGTGCCAGCGGGGCGCCGCGAAACCGCTGGAGTTGACCGAGAGGGCGAGAACCGCGATCAGGCCGGCCGCGCCGTAGGCGCCGAGCAGGCGCCACTGCCGGGCGGTGACGAGCCCGAAGAGGATCGCGAAGGGGAGCGCCAGAATGGCGACGCCATAGGCTAGGTACACCAGGTTCGACTGCGTCGGGGTCAGCAGCGCGACGATTCCCGAGATGGACCGCTCGAGGGCCACCCAATCCCGGCGCGTGATCAGCGAACTGGTGATGACCACGATGAGGAAGACCGCGGCGAGGGCCAACCGGAAGATGTCGTTGGTGCGTCGCGCGAGCGGCTGCAACAGGTCGCCGGAAACGGCGACGTCCCGCCCGTCAACTCGCATGACTGAAGGATTTCTTCCGATCGATCGTCGTGCCGCGTGGTCGGCGGCCCGCGGCCAACCTATCCCAGCCGTCGACCGGTTCCCGGGATTGTCGGACCCGAGCTACATGTGCGTACCGCCGTCGACCCGCACTTCGGTGCCCGTCACCCAGTACGCGTCGGGGGAGCCGAGCATCGCCACGACGCTGGCCACGGCGTCGGGTTTGGCGAACATCGCGCCATCCTCCAGCGGCAGCACGGACATGATCTTTCCGAGCAGCGCGAAGTCCATGTCGTCGGGGAGACCGGGTCCCACGCTTTGCTTCGACTCGCCGACGCCGTCGGTCATGCCGGAGGACACCGACCCCGGCTGCACGCAGTTGAACCGGATGCGCTCCTTGCTGAACTCCAGGGCAAGGGCGTGCGTCATCGCCTGCACGCCACCCTTGGACGCGGCGTAGGCCGACATGTAGGGGTGGGCGAAGTTCGCCGAGGTGGAGCTGAAGTTGACGACGGCGGCCCCGGTGCCACGCCGCAACGCGGGAATGGCCTCGCGGGTGACGAGGAACGTGCCAAAGAGGTTGACGCGCACCACCTTTTCGAAGTCGGCCAGGGTGGTGTCGGTGAAGTGCGCCGACCGGAGGATGCCCGCGGCGTTAACCAGGGTGTCGAGACCGTCCGTCGCGTCGAGGGCCTCGGCGAAGCCGGCGCGGACCGACTGCTCGTCGCCGACGTCCATGCGCACCGTCGACAAGCGGTCACCCTGCGAGCCGGCCTTCGCCACGGTGTCCGCGAGCCCAGCCTCGCTGACGTCGGCCGCGACGACGGTGCCGCCCTCGTCGAGGATGCGCAGAACGGTGGCCTGCCCGATGCCGGAGCCTGCGCCGGTGATCAGGGCCCGACGGTCGGCGTAACGCCGCAATGAGGAAGACATGGGGCGAATGATGCCTGCCGGAGGCGTCGGTGTCAGGCAGTCGCGGAAGAGGCCATGTGCAGCGCGGCGAGGTGGCTGAACAACATGGAGGCGCCGATCGGGTTGCCGCCGCCCGGATACGTGGTGCCGCTGACCGCGGCCATCGTGTTGCCCGCGGCGTACAGGCCCGGAATCGCCCGCCCGGTGGTGTCCAGGACGCGCGCGTCGCGGTCGGTGCGCAGACCGCCCTTGGTGCCCAGATCGGACAGGCCGAACGCGGCGGCGTGATAGGGCGGCTTGGTGAGGGGCACCAGGGGTGACGCACCGCCGGTGAACGCGCGGTCGTAGGCCTCGTCGCCACGGCCGAAGTCGGAATCGGTGCCGCCGGCCGCCAATTCGTTGAAGCGCGAGACGGTTTCGACGAGGTGGGCGGGCGGGACGCCGATCGCCTCCGCGAGAGCCTCCAGGGTGTCCGCGGTGTGCCACAGCCCGGCCTCGCGGTACCGCTCGGGCTCGACCAGCGACACGCTGGCCGACAGCATCGGCGGGGTCTCGCCCGCCGTGTCGTCGTAGACCATCCAGAACGGCAATCGCAGTGCGCCGGAGTCGACGTGCGCGATGACCTCGCGACCCAGCTGGTCATACGGGGCGGATTCGTTGACGAAACGCCGACCATCGGAGTCGACGAAGATGCCGCCCGTGGCACCGAGGGAGAAGGTCGACCGGCCGTCGGGATGCGTCAGCCCCGGCGACCACCAGGCCTGATCCATCAGATCGGTCGCGGCACCGACTCGGATGGCCGCCTGGTGCGCGGCACCCGTGTTGCCGGGCGCGCCCATGGAATCGGTGGGATCGCCTGGCACACCAAAGGTTTCGCGCATCTCGGCGTTCTGTTCGAACCCGCCTGCGGCGAGGAGGACGCCCCGGCGGGCCCGGATCCGGACCGGGACGCCGCCACGTAGGACGACGGCCCCCGTCACGGCGCCGTCGTCGTCGACGACGAGGTCGGTCAACGGAGACTCGAGATGTACCGTCGCCTGCGGAAGGCGAAGCAGCGCGGCCAGGAAGCGGCCGACGAGGGCGCGGCCACCGGTGAGCACGTCCGGTGCAGGGGCGCCGAGCCGCTCGTTGTCGAGTGGTCCACGGATTCGGTCCGAGTAGGGTCCCAGAACCTCGGCCTTCAGCGCCCGCGACACGATGTGGCGCATGCCGTCCAGGCGCGCGCTCGGAGCGCTGCCGAAGTAGTCGGGCCAGGGCAGCACCTTGAACGCGAACGAGTCGTCCTGCTCGAGGTACTCGACGAGGCGTGCCCCGCCTTCGACGTAGGCGTCCTGCAGGTCCCGCGGCGTGCGGTCGCCGACGACGGCGTGGAAGTAGGCCAACGCGTCGGCGATCGTGTCGTCGACGCCGAGGCGGCGCAGCACCGGATTGCACGGGAACCACATCCCGCCACCGCCGGAGAAGGCCGTCGTCCCCCCGAACTTGTCGGAGGCCTCGACCAGGGCGACGGACAGACCCTCGCGAGCGGCGGTGTAGGCGCCGGTGATGCCGCCGCCCGAGCCGACGACCACCACGTCGACCGTCTCGTCCCAGCTCTCCGATGCGTCAGTCGTCATGGTGAACCCTCAACTCCTCAAGGTGAATCCGGCATCCAACGGCCATGACGTGCCGGTGATGAACGCCGCGTCGTCGGATACCAGCCACGCCACCGCGGTCGCGATCTGCTCGGGTTGCAACAAGGAGATCGGCAGCGCGTTGAGCTGACTGGACAGCCACGGATCACCGGCCGCGGACAGCTTCATGGTGGTCGCGTTCAGGATCATGTCGGTCGCGACGCCGCTGGGGTGGATCGTGTTCACCCGGATCGAATGCTCGGCGAGCTGGTCGGCCCACACCTGCATCAGCGCCACCAGTGCGCGCTTGGAGGCCGCGTACCCCTGAACGCCCGCGCGTTCGGTGCCTGCGGCCCTGATGCCCTGGGTCGAGCTGACCAGCACGATCGATCCGCCGCGGCCACCGGCGACCATCGCGGGGATGGCCGCGTCCACGGTGTTCCACGCGCCGATCAGGTTGACCTCGACGACGTCTCGGAAGGTCTTCGCCCGCTCGTCGGTGTCGCTGACCCGGATGATTCCGGCGTTGGCGATGACGACGTCGAGGCGGCCGAACCGCTCGACGCCGTCGGCGACCGCGGCCGTCACCGCGTCGGGATCGCGAACGTCGGTCTGGCTGGCCATGATTCGGTGGCCGTGTTCCTGAACCAACCGCACCGTCTCGGCCAGGTCGTCGGTCGTGGCGCCCGGGTAGTCGGTGGCGTCGAACTCGGCACAGACGTCGAGCGCGACGATGTCGGCGCCCTCACTGGCGAGTTTGACGGCGTGGGCGCGGCCCATCCCGCGGGCGGCGCCGGTGACGAGCGCGACCTTGCCGGTCATGGTCCCCATCAGAACTTGAGGTGCCGGCTGACGTCGCCGACCTGGTCGACGAACATGGTTCGGGTGTCGAACCACCACGTACCGTCCATGCGACGGAAGGTGTCGCGGTAGCGGCCCGTCACGATGACCTGCAGCGGCAGGTCGGGGGTCGCCTGCGTGACGCAGTAGTACGCGCTGGCGCGCGCGGTGCCCGCGTCGTCGTCGACCTCGATCCGCACGTTGGTGGTCAGATGTTTGGTCATCGGGGTGCCGTCGTCGTAGAAGCGCACCGCCATCTCGTACATCTTGCGGACGCCGGTGGTTCCGGTGAAGACCGTCTCCGGCCCGCCGCCGTCGACGCCGCAGATCCGGCCGTGTGCGAACAGTGCGGCGACCCCGTCCAAATCGCCCGCGTCGAATAGCTCCGCGTAGGTGTAGACCAGGTTCTCGACGTGCCGGGCGCTGTCCATCGCGGCTGACATTACGGTCGTCGAGCCGAATTGGTCACCGGTTCAGCGCAGGTGGCTAATCTGACGACCGTGACATCTCAGTGGTCGCCGACCCGACTCGGCAATCTGACCGGCAAGCGCGTCGTCGTCACGGGGGCCACCAACGGTGTCGGTCTTGCGACGGCGGGCGCGCTCGCACGTGCCGGCGCCCACGTGATCCTCGCGGTGCGCAACGTCGAGTTGGGCGCCCGGCGGGCCGCCGAGATCGGCGGGGACACGACCGTGGTCAAACTGGACCTCGCCGACCAATCGTCGGTGCGCGCGTTCCCGAATCTGTTCGACGGTGACGTCGACGTGCTGGTCAACAACGCGGGCTTGGTCGCGCAGAACCGGTCCGAGACCGTCGACGGGTTCGAGATGACCTTGGGCACCAACTTCCTCGGGCCGTTCGCGTTGACCAATCTGATGTTCCCGCGGGTGCGTTCGCTGATCGTCAACGTTGCCTCCGACGCGCACAAGTCGGCCAAGATCGATCTCGACGACCCCCACTTGCGCACCACCAGGTGGTCGGCGTTCCCCGCCTACGGCCGGTCCAAGTTGGCGATGATGCTGTGGGGTCTCGAACTCGACCGACGGTTGCGTGCGGCCGGGTCGCCCGTCACCAGCCAGCTGACCCATCCCGGGTGGGTCGCCTCGAATCTGTCGAATGTGTCCGACAAGCGGGTGATGTCGGCGTTTCACACGGTGGTGAAGACGGCGGCCAACGTGCTGGCCAACGACACCGATGCTGGCGCGGCCCCGACGCTGTACTGCATCAGTGAACCCATCCCGCCGGGCAGCTACGTCGGCATCGACAGCCGGCTGGGGCTCAAGGGCGCGCCGACGCTGAGCGGCCGTTCGGCGGAGGCGTGCGACTACGACGTGGCAGCCCAGGTGGTGGCATTCGCCGAGAAGGAAACGGACACAACCATTCCCGTCTAACCGCGGGCGAGAGCCCACCGGATGCCGCCGACCAGGGTGCGGCCGGCCACCCGGACGGCCGTCGCCTCCAGCGGGGGCAGGTAAGGCAGACGCAACGGCAGCCGGGCCCACGCCGGAAGCATGGCCACCGAGGTCGCGGCGAGCACCGCGTACGGAGGCTTGGCCAGCAGCGGCAGCGGGGGAGTGAGCAGCAGGAACTTGGCGGCCTCGCGGGCGGCGGCGGTACCGTTCAGCTCGGGTCTGTATTCCGAAATGCGTTGTCTCAGTTCGTCTTCGGTGCGCGGTGGGTCTACCACCCCGAGTGCCGCGGCGACCCGGGCGGTGTCGGCGACGTAGTCGTCGCGCTCCTGCCGGTCGAGTGGGCGGGCCCCGTACAGCTGATGCGCCCGCAGAAAGCTGTCGACCTCGGCGACGTGAACCCATCCGAGGAGGTGCGGGTCCGACGCCTCGTAGGGCCTCCCGTCGGCGGCGATCCCGTGTACTCGACGGTGGATGCCGCGCACCTTGTCGACGGCGCGCTGGGCGTCGTCGGCCGGACCGAACGTCGTGACGGCCAGGAAGGTGCTGGTGCGCTGCAGCCGCCCCCACGGATCGCCGCGGTAATCGGAGTGTTCGGCGACACCCGCCATCGCCAGCGGATGCAGGGATTGCAGCAGCAGTGCGCGCAGTCCACCGACGAACATCGACGCGTCACCGTGCACCCGTCTGATCGGGCGGTCCTCGGCGAACCACCGCGGGCCGGGGGTGTCGTGGATGCGCGCCCGGTTGGCCGGACCTTCGGGGCCCGCCACCATGCCGAACAGTCGTTGGCCGAGGCCGTCGCGCACGGTCGTCAATCCAGGCAAGGCCACGTAACCGACAGTACGCCCGGCATCGTCGGGCTATCTTGCAGAAAGTGCGACAGAAGGGTGACGGCGATGGCCGTGTTGACCTCGTTGAACGTGGGCCTTCCCGCCGACGTCGAGTGGAACGGACGAGTCGTCCACACCGGGGCGTGGAAGGCTCCCGTCGACGGTCCGCGAATGGTGCGCCGCCTCAACGTCGACGGTGACGGCCAGGGCGACCTCGGTGGGCACGGCGGCGAAAACCGGGCCGTCCTGGTGTATCAGGTCGACTCGTACCGGTACTGGAATGCCGAATTCGGACGCGACGACCTGGCGCCCGGCCACTTCGGGGAGAACTTCACCGTCGACGGTCTGCCCGACGACGAGGTCTGCATCGGTGACCGCTACCGGATCGGCTACGCCGAGTTCGAGGTCACCCAACCGCGAGTCACTTGCTACCGCGTCGGTCTTCGGGTGGGGGTGCCGAGCATGGCGGCGCTTCTGGTGTCCCATCGTCGTCCCGGGTTCTACCTGCGGGTGATTCAGGAGGGCGAGGTGCGCGCCGGCCAGGAGATCGTGAAGACCGCTTCGGGTCCCGGTGAGGTGACGGTCGCCGAGATCGACGCGCTGCTGTACCTGCCCGGCCATCCTCGGGACAGCCTCGAGCGCGCGCTGCAGGTGCCCGCGTTGAGCCCCGGGTGGAAGGCGTCGCTGGAAAGCCTGGTGGCGCAGGCGGACGGGTCGGCGGGCAACGCGGGGTTGACCGCCGCGGCGGGTGTCCCACCGCCCGCGTGGACGGGATTCCGGCCGCTCGTCGTCACCGCCGTGCGCGACGAGAGTGCCCTGATCCGGTCGCTGACGCTGGCCGATCCCGATGGGCGGCCGTTGCCGAATTGGTCACCGGGACAGTCGATTACGCTGTTTCTGCGACCCGACCCCGACGGTCCCGCCGTCATCCGCAACTACTCGCTGTCCAACCCGCCCGGTTCGGGGATCTACCGAATCGGAGTGAAGAAGGAACCGCAGGGGCGGGGCAGCGGGTATCTCCACGCGGGGATCGCGGCGGGCAACGTGCTCGACGTCGCGGCTCCCCGTGGCACTTTCGCGCTCACCATCGCCGAGGACCCCGACGGCCCGCCCGTGCTCCTGGTGTCCGCGGGCGTCGGGATCACCCCGGTGCTCTCGATGTTGCACGCGCTGGTCGCGGCCGGCTCGACGCGGGAGGTGTGGTGGTTGCACGGCGCGCGCGACGGAACGGCGGACGCGTTCGCCGCCGAGTGCCACGAACTGCTCGGCAAGCTGCCCGGTGGCCGGTCGTACGTGTTCTACAGTCGGCCCGCGGCGGCTGATCGGCTGGGCCTTGACTACACCGGGGCGGGCCGAATCTCGGCCGAGGCGTTGGACGCACTCGGACCGCCCAAGGAGGCCGACGCGTACCTGTGCGGTCCGGTCGACTTCATGTCGGTGCTCACCGCGGCGCTCGTCGCATATGGGCTGGCGTCGGAGCGCATCCACAGTGAGACCTTCGGCGCGACGGCAGCTCTCACCCCCGGCATCGCGGCGGCCGCGGCCGGGCCACCGCATCCACCCGCCGGTGCGCCGGGGCCGGGGCCCGACGTCGGCTTCGCCCGCAGCGGTCTGACGGTGCCGTGGGGGCCTGCGTACCCGAGCCTCTTGGACTTCGCCGAGGCGTGCGACGTGCCGACCCGGTGGTCGTGTCGGACCGGGGTCTGCCACAACTGCGAGACGGCCGTGTTGTCGGGATCGGTGCGCTACTCACCGGAACCGTTGGAGCCACCCGCGGAGGGGAACGTCTTGATCTGTTGCTCGACGCCGGACGGCGAGCTGGTACTCGACCTTTAGCCGCTCGTCAGATCCGACGCAGCGTGTCCCAGTCGTGCTCGTCCTCGAGCGCCGCGATGGCCTTGGCGGTGCGCTCCTTCATCACCAGGGTGAAGACGACGCCGACCACCACGGCGAGCAGCAGTGCGACCCAGGAGAACCGGGACAGCCACTTCTCGGCGGCCAGGCCAAGGTAGTAGACGACACCCGTCGTGCCGCCGGCCCAGAACACCGCGCCGGTTGCGTTGGCCGCCAAGAACTGTCGGTAGGGCATCTTCAGCGCACCGGCGAGCGGGCCTGCGAAGATGCGTAGCAGCGCGATGAACCGCCCGAAGAACACCGCCCACGCGCCCCAGCGGGTGAAGAGCTGTTTGGCCAGTGCGACGTGGCCGGGGCCGAAGTGCTTGGGGAAGCGCCTGCCAAGCCGCTCGAACAAGCCCATGCCGTAGCGGTGGCCGATGCCGTAGCCGATGGTGTCACCGACGATCGCGCCGATGGTGGCGGCCGTCGCCACGCCGACGGGGTTGATGTCCAGCGTGTGCCGCGACGCCAGCAGGGCGGCGCTGACGAGGGCGATCTCACCGGGCAGCGGAATGCCGAGGCTCTCCAGGCCGATCACCACGCCGACGACGAGATACACCGCGATCGGCGGAATGGTCTGCAGCAGGGCGTCGACGGTCACGCGCCAAGGATGCCCTACTCGATACGGGGTCGGCGGGAATGTCGGGGCGAATAGAGTCGCACGGCATGGCCGACTACCGCTTCGTCACCTATGAGAAGTTCGACGAGGGCACCATCGCCCGGATCATGCTCAACCGACCGGACCAGCGCAACGCCCAGCAGCGCGGGCTTCTCGTCGAGCTCAACGAGGCGTTCCTCCAAGCGGAGGCCGACGACGACGTCCGCGTCGTGATCCTCGGCGGGCACGGGCCGATGTTCTCCTCCGGTCACGACCTCGGTTCCAAGCAGGCGATGTCGGAGTACGCTCCCGGCCCGGATCAGCACCCCAGCTTCACCGAGGGCGGAGCGACCCGCCAGGCGGCCGAGAAGCTGATGTTGCAGGAGTGGCACCACTTCTTCCAGAACACCCTGCGGTGGCGAAACCTGCGCAAGATCACCGTGGCGCAGGTGCACGGCGACGTGTACGCCGCTGCGCTGATGCTGATGTGGTCGTGTGACCTCATCGTCGCGGCGGAGGGCACCCGGTTCGCCGACGTCGTCGGCACCCGGCTCGGCATGTGCGGTGTCGAATACTTCGCCCACCCTTGGGAATTCGGAGCACGGAAGACCAAGGAGCTGATGCTCACCGGTGACACCCTCTCCGTCGACGAGGCGTACCAACTCGGCATGGTGTCCAAGGTGTTTCCCCTCGACGACCTGGCCGAGCGAACGCTGGAGTTCGCCAGGCGGATCGCGAAGGTGCCGACGATGGCCGCCCTTCTGGTCAAGGAGTCGGTCAACCAGACCCAGGACAACCAGGGCTTCTACAACTCCTTGAACGCGTGCTTCACGTTGCACCAGCTCAACCACAGCCACTGGACTCAGCTGCACGGTGGCGGATTCCCCGTCGCAGGTGAATCCGACGGCGTCCCCAATTGGCGGCAGGCGCCGCCGGTGGTGCCCGCGGTGAAGGACCAGGTCCGCGCCGGTGGAACGGAGCAGGCCGATGCGTGAGACCGTCGTCGTCGGAGCCGTGCGCACGCCGGTGGGCAAGCGCAACGGCGGGCTGTCGGCCCAGCATGCCGCCGACCTGTCCGCGGTCGTGCTGAGCGAGCTCGCCGAACGCACCGGTGTCGACCCCGCGGTGGTCGACGACGTGATCTGGGGTTGCGTCTCGCAGGTCGGGGACCAGTCGAGCAACATCGGACGGTGGGCGGTGCTCGCCGCTGGCTGGCCGGAGCACATCCCCGGCACCACGGTGAACCGGGCCTGCGGGTCCAGTCAGCAGGCCCTGGACTTCGCCGTCCACGCGGTGATGTCGGGCCAACAGGACGTCGTCGTCGCCGGGGGTGTCGAGGTGATGAGCCGGGTGCCGCTCGGCTCCGCGCGGGCCACCGGCATGCCGTACGGCCCGAAAGTGCTTGCCCGCTATGACGACTTCTCGTTCAACCAGGGCATCTCCGCGGAGATGATCGCGACGAAGTGGGAGCTGTCCCGCGCCCGCCTCGACGAGTTCTCCGCGCAGTCGCACGCCCGCGCGGCGGCCGCCCAGGACGCTGGCGCGTTCGTCGACCAGATCATGCCGGTGTTCACCGACGACGGGGGAGTCGTGACCGCCGACGAGGGCATCCGGCGGGGGACTACGGTCGAGAAGTTGGCGGGGTTGCAGCCCGCCTTCGCCGACGACGGCGTCATCCACGCGGGCAACTCGTCGCAGATCTCCGACGGCGCCGCGGCCCTGCTGGTGACCACCGCGGAGAACGCCGTCACGTTGGGCCTCACCCCGTTGGTGCGCTACCGCGCGGGCGCGGTCACGGGCGCCGATCCGGTGCTGATGCTGACGGGACCGATCCCGGCGACCGAGAAGGTGCTGCACAAGGCGGGCGTGGGAATCGACGAGGTCGGCGTGTACGAGGTCAACGAGGCGTTCGCGCCGGTTCCGCTGGCGTGGCTGGCGGAGACCGGGGCCGACGAAGCGCGCCTCAACCCACTCGGCGGCGCGATCGCGCTCGGCCATCCACTGGGGGCCTCGGGTGCGGTCCTCATGACGCGGATGATCCATCACATGCGCGACAACGGAATTCGCTACGGACTGCAGACCATGTGCGAGGGCGGCGGCACGGCGAACGCGACCATCGTCGAGCTCATCGCCTGAGCGTCACTGGTTTCCGACTTCCAGGTCGAGGTACTCGGCGAACCTCGCCCGGGCCGCGTCCCGCTTGCGGGGAGTCCACTCCGTCGGCCACACGTCGTCGCTGGCCCGGTAGCCGCGAAGCACCTGCTTGGCGACGGTGGTCTTGTGCACCTCGGTGGGGCCGTCGGCCAACCCCATCACGCCAGCGGCCGTCACCATGCCGAGGAACGGCATCTCGTTGGTGACGCCAAGCGCCCCGTGCACTTGCATTGCACGCCAAGCGATGTCGTGGAGAACCGTCGGCATCAGCACCTTGACGGTGGCGATGTCCTTGCGCACCCTCTTGTAGTCGTCGTACTCGTCGATCTCCCACGCGGTGTAGAGGACCAGCAGCCGAAACTGCACGAGCTGGGCGTAGGAGTCGGCGATGAAGGCCTGCACGGCTTGCTTGTCCGACAGCAGGCTGCCCGCCGTCTCGCGGCTGAGTGCGCGCTCGCACATCATGTCCATCGCCTTCTGGGCAAGACCGATCGTGCGCATCGCGTGGTGGATGCGGCCGCCACCGAGTCGGGTCTGGGCGATCGCGAAGGCCTGTCCCTCGCCGCCGAGCAGCGCGGTGTCCGGCACCCGCACGTCGTCGTAGTGGATCAGCGCGTGGGAGCCCTGGCCTTCGGCCTCGCCGTGCAGGCCGGTATTGCGCACGACGTGGACGCCAGGAGTGTCGGTGGGCAGAAGAAACATCGACATCCCCTGATAGGGGCTGACGTCGGGGTTGGTCACGACCATCACGATCAAGAAGGCCGCGGTGCTTGCGTTGGAGGAGAAGTACTTCCAGCCGTTGATCACCCAGTCGTCGCCGTCGCGCACCGCGCTGGTGCTGAACTGCGTGGGGTCGGAGCCGCCCTGTGGTTCGGTCATCGAATAGCTCGAGAAGAGCTCGCCGTCGAGCAACGGCCGCAGATAGCGCTCCTTCTGTTCGGGGGTGCCGAACTGCGCGATGATCTCGGCGTTGCCGGTGTCGGGTGCCTGGCACCCGAAGATCACCGGCGCCCACTGCGACCGGCCGAGGATCTCGTTGAGCAGCGCGAGCTTGAGCTGACCGTATCCTTGGCCGCCGTGCTCGGGTCCGAGATGTGTTGCCCACAGGCCCTTTTGGCGCACTCGGTCCTTGAGTGGGTCGACGACGCTGCGGCGCCTCTCGTCGAGCGGAGTGAACTGCAGGTGCGGCCAGATCAGGTCGAGCGGCTCGACTTCGTCGCGAACGAAGTCATCCGCCCAGTCCAGGAGTTTCTGGTACTGCGGGTCGGTCTGGAAGTCCCACACGAGGTCACCTTGCCCATCTTGGATGTGGTGGTCGCACCACCGGTGGTGCTTGCACACTGGAATGATGACTGCACTTCGCGCGGCCGCGCTGGCATTCGGTCTCCTCGCGCTGTGCGCAGGCGGATTGCAATTGTGGGCGTACGCCTCGAGTGGGTACCCGCGCCACCTGGTGCTCGGGGTGTTCGCGGTCGCGGTGGGTCTGAGCGTGGTGGTGGCCGCCGTCTCGCGGAAGGGCCCGAGGTGGCCGTAGTCTCCGCTCGCGTGTCGGGCTCGACCCGTACCGTCGACTACATGACAGAGGCCAAGCGTGCCGACCTCGTGCTCTCCGGCGGCGGCGTCAAGGGAGTCGGCCTGGTGGGGGCCGTCGTCGGACTTCTGGACGCCGGGTACCAGCCGCAGCGCATCTCCGGTACGTCGGCCGGATCCATCGTCGGCGCGGTGGTGGCGGCCGCGGCCCACACCGGCACGATGACGGGTGCACAGGTCAAAGAGCTTGCGCTGCAAATCGATTACCGCAAGTTCCTGGACCCCGGCCCACTGGAACGGGTGCCGCTCGTCGGCCCGTCCCTGGCCCTGCTGCGCGGATCAGGCATCTACCGGGGTGACTACATCCACGACTGGATCCGGGGCCAGCTCGCCGATCTCGGCGTGGCGACCTTCGGTGATCTGGCGCTCGTCGACGACGAGCTGCCACCCGAGCGGCGCTACCGCCTGGTGGTCACCGTCGCCGACGTCACCACGGGGCAGCTGGTCCGGCTGCCGTGGGACTACCGCAGGGTCTACGGCATCGACCCCGACGAGCAACTGGTCGCCGACGCCGTCCGCGCGTCGATGTCCATCCCGTTCTTCTTCCGGCCGGTGCAGCTGACCAGCACGTCGGGCCTCACGTCGACGCTGGTCGACGGGGGACTGCTGTCGAACTTCCCGATCGACTCGCTCGACCGGACGGACGGAACGGCGCCGCGGTGGCCGAGTTTCGGCATCACGCTGCTGCCGAACTTGCCCGACGGCAACGACAAGGCGATCCCCGCGCTGGCCGCGCTCCGCGTGTTGGGCGCTCCGCACCTGCTCGAGGACGTCATCACCACGATGCTGGTGGGTCGCGACCAGACGTACCTGAACCAGCCGTGGGTCGACGCGCGGGCGATCCGCGTTGACTCGACCGACGTCGGATTCCTCGACTTCGACATCACCGAGAACGAGGTGGAGGCGCAGTACCTCAAGGGTTACGGCGCGGCGGAGGACTTCCTGGCCGGCTGGGATTGGGCGGCATATCTTCGCCGGTTCCGCTGATCGTCGCTACTGTCTCGACGATGAAGCAGTGCGCAGTCGTGCCGATGACGTCGTCTGCGGGCGTCGACGCGGCCATCTCGCCGGTGAGCGGCGAGGCGCCGTTGGTGCGGGTGGTCAGGTCGGTTCTGCAGGCGGTGGCCTCCGGTGACGTCGTGGTGGCGACGGTGCCCGTCCTCGCGGCAAGTGTCGAGGAGTGCCTGCGGGCAGCGGGATTGGGTGTCGCGGTCGCCGTGACGCGGGGATCGGGATCGCGCCGTCAGGTGCTCCGCGCGGGCCTCGAGCACCTCGGCGTCGAACCGCACACCGCGGCCGCGATCCTGATCTGCGACCACCGGTTTCCGCTGTCGCCCGGTGAGCTGGCCGTTCGCGTGCTCGCCGCCCTGGTCAGCGGCGGTGACGTCGTGGTGCCCGTGCTGCCGGTCACCGACTCGGTCAAGACGGTCGACGAGGTGGGGTCGGTGCTGAGCACCGTCGACCGCGCCACGCTGCGGACCGTGCAGTTCCCGCGGGGCTTCACCGCGTCGGCGCTGTGGCAGTTGGTCGCCGTTCCTCTGGGGGTTGCAGAGTCGCCGGCCACCGTGGACGACGAATTCCACGACGCCCTGCGCGCGGGGCTCGACGTCGGCGTGGTCGACGGCGACGCGGACGCCTTTCAGGTGGAGTTGCCGCGAGACGCGCACCTGCTGGACGCCGTCATCGCGTGCCGCTGCGACTGATCCTGTCCTGAAGGAGCCGTTCTGCGAGCCGCACGTCGTCGGCGAACGTCACCTTGAGATTGGTGGCGGCGCCGGGGAACACCTGCACCTCGAGGTCGGTGTAGTTCTGCACGCACGACGCGGTGTCGGTGCCCTCGAAGCTGCCGTCCGCGGCGGCCAGATACGCGGCGAGCAGCGGTCGCGCGCGGAACGCCTGGGGGGTCTGGACCCGGACGAGCGTGCCGTCGGGGGGTGACAGTCGGCCGTCGACGTCGGTCTCCACCACGTCTGCCGCGGGCAGCACCGGGATGGCGCCGCCGCGGGTACGTGCCGTCGTCACGGCGGTGTCCATCATGGCCGGGCTGGCCAGCGGGCGCGCGGCGTCGTGGACGAGCACGACGTCCACCGCGCCGGATTCGATGCCGGGTGCCAGGTGGCGCAGGACGTTCTCCTCCGAACCGTGGCGGGTGTCCCCGCCCTCGACGAGTTCGACTCGCAGCTGGGGCAGCTCCGCGGCCAGGGTCCTGGCGGCCAGGTCCCGTTCACCGCGGCGGAACACCAGGATCGTGCGGGTGACGTTGGCCGACCGGGCCACCGCCTCGACCGACCACGACACCATGCTGCGACCGGCCAACGGCAGATAGGCCTTGTTGCCGTCGGCGCCGACGCGCGTGCCCATGCCCGCGGCCAGGACCACCCCGACGGCGGCGGGTGGCGTCTCCAGTGGCGGGGTCACTCGGCGAGGTTGAATGCCGCGAGCACCTTGGTCGGCCGGATCCGCACCACGAGCTCTCCGGGGACCCCGTTGCGGCGGCCGTACTCCTCGGCCTTGTCGGCGCCCATGTAGCGGCCTCCGGCGCGAGTGGCGACGGCGACGAGGTCCTCGGGATCCTCGCTGAGCTCGGCGATGCCCTGGACCTGGACGAACGAGTACGGCGGATGGGGATCGTCGACGCACACCACTACTCGGGGGTCCCTCCTCAACGCGCGACCCTTGGCGGTGTCCTTGCCGGTGTTGAAAACCAGCTGGCCGTCCTCGACGACGAACCAGACGGGTGCCACCAACGGCCGGCCGTCGGCCGCCACGTAGCCGAGCATGGCGGTCCGCGTGCCCTCGGACAGGAATGCGATCACGTCATCGGAGAGTTCGTTCACACCGTCCACGTTAAGCCCGCAGGAACGGGCGCGAGAGGCCCTAGCGGACGGTGCTCCGAAATTGACAGAAACAGTTTGACGGCCTACATATATTGAGCGCGGCGTTCCGCTCGCGAGTGACGCCGATCGTGGCCGATGGCGTCCGTGCAGTCGACTTCATGGGAGACCGGTGACCTCGAATGAGTGATACGGGTCCGCACCGGTCGCCGATCGCGCGCTTCATCCGAGTGTTCGCCCCCGTGATCGTCCTCGGGTGGCTGGCCCTGACGGTGATCACGAACGTCGTCGTCCCGCCGTTGGAGACGGTCGGCGAGGCGCACACGGTGTCGATGAACGCCAAGGACGCGCCGTCGATGATGGCGATGCAGGAAATCGGCAGGACCTTCAAGGAATTCAGCTCCGACAGCAACGCGATGATCATCCTCGAGGGCGACAAGCCGCTCGGCGCGGACGCCCACCGCTACTACGACGGCCTGATCAAGAAACTCGAAGCCGACACCGCCCACGTCGAGCACATCCAGGACTTCTGGGGCGACCCGCTGACCGCTTCGGGCGCCCAGAGCAACGACGGCCTTTCGGCCTACGTCCAGGTGTATTTGCACGGCAACATGGGCGAGACGCTGGCCAACGACTCGGTGAAGTCCGTCCAGAAGATCGTCGCCGAGACACCCACCCCGCCGGGGGTCAAGACGTACGTCACCGGCGGAGCCCCGCTGGTGTCGGATCAGACCGAAGCCGGCAACACCAGCATCCTCATCGTCACGATCATCACGCTGGTGGTGATCGCGTTGATGCTGGTGCTGGTCTACCGCTCCGTGGTCACCATGCTGCTGGTGCTCTTCATGGTGTTCATGGAGCTCGGCGCCGCCCGCGGCATCGTCGCCGTCCTCGGCTACTACGAGATCATCGGGCTGTCCACCTTCGCGACGAGCCTGCTGACGCTGATGGTCATCGCCGCGGGCACCGACTACGCGATCTTCCTCATCGGCCGCTACCAGGAAGCGCGGGGGACCGGCGAGGACCGCGAGTCGTCCTACTACTCGATGTTCCACGGCACCGCGCACGTCGTGCTGGGGTCCGGGCTGACCATCGCGGGCGCCATGCTCTGTCTCAGCTTCACCCGGCTGCCGTACTTTCAGAGCCTCGGCGTGCCGTGCGCCGTCGGCACGCTGGTCGCCGTGGTCGCCGCGCTGACCCTCGGGCCGGCCGTCGTCACGATCGGCAGCAGGTTCCGCAGCATCTTCGAACCCAAGCGGGCGATCCGGTCACGCGGCTGGCGACGCCTCGGCACCGCGATCGTGCGGTGGCCTGGCCCGATCCTGGCCGCCACCATCGCGCTTGCGCTGATCGGTCTACTGGCCCTGCCCAGTTACAAGACGAGCTACGACAACCGCAGGTACCTGCCGACCGACATGCCCGCCAACGTCGGGTACGACGTGGCGGACAAGCACTTCAACGCCGCCAGGATGAACCCCGAACTGTTGATGATCAAGAGCGATCACGACCTTCGCACGTCGGCGGACTTCATCGTCATCGACAAGATCGCCAAGGCGATCTTCCACACACCTGGCATCTCGCGGGTCCAGACGATCACCCGTCCGGACGGCAAGCCGATCAAGCACAGCACGATCCCGTTCCAGATCAGCATGCAGGGCACGGCGTCGAAGCTGAACGAGAAGTACCAGCAGGATTCGTTCGCCAACATGCTTCAGCAGGCGAACGACATGCAGACGATGATCGACACGCTGACTCACATGCTGTCGTTGATGGACCAGCTCTCGGCCAACATCAACGAGATGTCGACGAAGATCACCGAACTCGCCGCGACAGTCGGTGAGCTTCGCGACAACATCGAGAACTTCCAGGACATGTTCCGGCCCCTCAAGGCCTACGTGTACTGGGAGCCGCACTGCTATGACATCCCGTTGTGCGTGACCGGTCGGGGGATCTTCGACGCGCTCGACGGCACCAGTTCCCTCACCGACCAGATCGGTGGCTTGGTCACCGACACGCAGAAACTGGCCGCGCTCACCCCGCAGCTGGCGGCCACGCTACGGCCGCAGCTCGAGCAGCTTCGGTCGGTCAAGCAGATGCTGCTGACGACCTACCAGGTCCAGATGGGCTTCCAGAACCAGCAGTCGGCGATGTCGGAGAACGCCACGGCGATGGGGGACGCGTTCGACGCCTCGCGCAACGACGACACCTTCTACCTTCCTCCGGAGATCTTCCAGAACAAGGACTTCAAGCGGGGGATGAAGAACTTCATCTCACCCGACGGGCATTCGGTGCGGTTCATCATCAGCCACGAGGGCGACCCGGCGACGGTGGAGGGCATCAACCACATCGACGCGATCAAGCAGGCCGCCAAGGAAGCCGTCAAGGGCACGCCGTTGGAGGGCTCCTCGATCTATTTGGCCGGTACCGCCGCCACCTACAAGGACATGCGCGACGGGTCCTTCTACGACCTGCTGATCGCCGGAATATCAGCCGTCACACTGATCTTCATCATCATGCTGGTGATCACCAGGGCGTTGGTGGCCGCTGCGGTGATCGTGGGAACGGTGCTGCTGTCGCTCGGGGCGTCGTTCGGGTTGTCGGTACTGCTGTGGCAGCACATCCTCGGGCTCGAGCTGCACTGGATGGTTCTGGCGATGTCGGTGATCCTGCTACTCGCGGTGGGCTCGGACTACAACCTGTTGCTGGTGTCCCGGATGAAGGAAGAGCTGCACGGCGGGTTGAAGACCGGCATCATCCGCTCGATGGCGGGCACCGGTTCGGTGGTGACGTCGGCCGGGTTGGTCTTCGCCGCGACGATGGCGACGTTCGCCTTCAGCGAGCTGAGGGTGATGGGCCAGGTCGGCACCACGATCGCACTCGGGCTGCTGTTCGACACCCTGATCGTGCGCACCTTCATGACCCCGGCGATCGCGGCGCTCATGGGCAAGTGGTTCTGGTGGCCGACGATCGTGCGGTCACGGGCGGCCATGCGCGTTCCCCCGCCGCCGGAGCCCGCCGAGATCCGCTGAGATCGCGGCTCGCCCGGCTTGGCACCCGAACGTGGCGTCACCAGCCAACTTTCGGTACGGTCAACCGCCGTCGGAAGGAGCTTGTCGGGTGAACGAGCCAGAGCCAACATCGTCCCCAGGAGCAGTGCGGGCGCACCGCGTCCGACGGATGGCGGGCCGTGACCCGCACGAGCGGCATCGCGTCGCCACCCCGCTGGAACTGCTGTTCGACCTGACGTTCGTCATCGCGTTCGGCGTTGCGGCGTCCGGGTTTTCGCACGCACTCGCCGCCGGTCACGTCGGCGTCGGCTTCACGGGGTTCATCTTCGCGACGTTCGCCACGTGCTGGGCGTGGATCAACTTCACCTGGTTTGCCTCGGCTTACGACACCGACGACTGGGTGTACCGGCTTCTGACCATGGTGCAGATGGTCGGCGTGCTCGTCCTGGCGCTCGGCATTCCGCCGTTCTACGCGTCGATCGAGCACGGGGGCCATCTCGACAACGCCTTGATCGTCGCCGGTTATGTCGTGATGCGCGTGGCGATGGTGGCCCAGTGGCTGCGTGCGGCGCGCCAGGATCCCGCGCGCAAGCCGGCCAGCCTCACCTACGTCACGGTGATCACCGTCGTCCAGGTCGGGTGGATCGCCTCGATCTTCCTGCCGCTGTCGGTGACGTTCGGGCTAGTCGTGTTCGCGCTCTTGGCATTTGCGGAGATGATCGGCCCGTGGCTTGCTGAGTCGCGCCGCGGCGGGACGCCGTGGCATGCCCACCACATCGCGGAACGGTACGGACTGCTGGCCATCATCGCCCTCGGTGAGGGCGTGGTCGGCACCGTCGCGTCGCTGACGGCGGTCGTCGGCGAACACGGGTGGACGCCGGACGCCGCCATCCTCGCCATCGCGGGCACCGGGCTGACGTTCGGGATGTGGTGGATCTACTTCTCGGTGCCCACCGCCGACCTGCTGCACCGTCACCGCGAACGGTCCTTCTGGTTCGGCTACCTCCACATCGCGGTGTTCGGGGCGATCGTGGCCACCGGCGCCGGCCTGCACACCGCCGCCTACTACGTGGAGGAGCAGTCCACCCTCGGGTCGACGGGCACGGTGCTGTCGGTCGCCGTTCCCGTCGGCGTCTACGTCGGGCTGGTCTACCTGCTCTACCTACGCATGGTCCGGACGTGGGACGTACTGCACGTCGTGCTGCTGGTGCTGACCATCGGCGCGCTCGTGGCCGCGGTGGTGGCGGCGTCGGCCGGCGTTCCGATGACGTCATGCCTCCTGATCGTCACGCTCGCACCGGTGGTCAGCGTCGTCGGGTTCGAAATCATCGGGCACCGGCACATGTCGGCTGCGCTGGACAGGGACGCGTAGGCAGGGCGCTACCGCTCGGTGGCGTCCACCTCGAACGACTCGAGCAGCGAGCGTTCCTGATCGGCCGCCAGCAGTCGTCGGGTCTTCCGCCTGGTGATCAGGATGCCGACCACGGCGAGCAGCCACACCGCGTACTGCACGGTCCACGCCTGGCGGAACGAGTCGAACGAGTAGCCGCCCGCCGCCCCGAGCAAAATTCCCATCGCCTGCATCACCAACAGGGAGGCGATGAAGCCGCCCATGTTCACCATGCCTTGCGCGGTGCCGAGGGTGGCACTGGGATTGAACGTTCTTGCGAAGTCGAACCCGACCATCGAGCCGGGGCCGCCCGCCGAGATCACGACGACGAGGACGACCAGCAGCCACAGGGGAGCTTGGCCGGGGAGCGCCAGGACGACCGTCCACACCAGTGCGTTGCTGCCGATGATCGCCAGCACGATCCACGACCGCCGGTGCGGATACCGGCCGGTGAGGATGCCGATGAGAATGCCGGCACAGATGGCGGCGAGGACGGAGATCGTCAACAGCGCCCCGGCCATGTGCGCGGACTGCCCCTGGGCGACCGTCAGGTACGGGACGCCCCACATCAGGCAGAACACCGTCACGGAGAACTGAGTGCCCATGTGCGTGAAGAACCCGAGCCGGGTGCCGGGGCGTAGCCAGACGGTCTTCACGCTCGACAGCACGGCGCCCACCGAGAGATTCTCGGCGGCCACGACGCGCCCGTGCGGCGTGTCCTTCACCAGGGCCAGCGCCAGCACCATTGCGAGCACTCCGAACGCCGCCACCGAGACATACGCGGTCGCCCACGTGGTCCCGGTGAGCAGGGCCAGGAAGGGCAGTGCCGAGAGCACCTGGCCCAACTGGCCGCAGATACCAGTGAGTTGGGTCAGCAACGGCACGCGTCGGGGCTCGAACCAGCGCGGCACCAGACGCAACACGGAAATGAAGGTCAAGGCGTCGCCGAGTCCGACGACGGCCCTGGCGCTGATGGCCAGTGGCAGTGACTCGGTGAGCGCCAGCAGCAGCTGGCCGCTTGCCATGAGCGCCGCCCCCGCAACGATCAGCGCCCGCGAGCCGTAGCGGTCGAGCAGGATCCCGGCAGGCACCTGGGCGCCGGCATAGACGACGACCTGGAGGACGACGAACGTCGAGAGGAGGCTGGGGCTGGCGTCGAACCGATCAGCCGCGGCCAGGCCGGAAACCCCTAGCGTCGTGCGGTCGAGTACGGCGACGACGTAGGCCAGCAGGCCGGTCGCCCACACCATCCATGCACGCACTCGGCCAATCGTTGCGCACTGACGCACCCGGTGGCCAATCGAAATCAAAATATGACATCGGCGTGCAATTCTCGCAAACTTCTGAGAGGGTCTACAGTAGTGCCATGTTCCGTCGTGTGCACGTGGTGATCATGGCTTTGACCGGCAGCTTGGGGGATGTTCCGCGTGGTTGAGTATCGGCTCGGCGAGCTGTCCGAACTCTCGGGAGTCAGCGTCCGCAACATTCGGGCCTATCGCGAGCGAGGTCTGCTCGACCCGCCTCGTCGGGAGGGCCGCTCGGCGTACTACGACGACCGTCATCTGACTCAGCTGGGGACCATCAACGAGCTGTTGCGCAAGGGGTACACCTCGGCGCACATCGCGGAGTTCCTCTCCAGCATGCGGCAGGGGCACGATCTGGCGGACATCCTCGGGTTGCAGCAGGCGGTCTTCGGTCCGTCCGGTCCGACGCCGACGGCCGCCGTCGACATCGACGTCGACGGGGACGAGGCGCAGCGGCTGGTGTACTACGGGCTGGCCGAGGTCGTGGACGGGCGGCTGACGTTGGTCGACCCGAGCATCGCCAAGGTCGTCGTGGGCGCCGAGGAGCAGCTGCGGTACGTGCAGGCCATTCTGCGGGTGGCCGACGGTGTCTCCGATCAGCTCGACCAGCTGGCGAAGTCGGTGGTGGAGTCGCTGGAACAGAGCCTGCTCGACGGCGACGCCGGCCGGGTGAGGCCGCGCGGCGGTGGCGACGAGCAGCGCCGCGTCGCCACCGACTACCAGACGTTGGGGCGACGGGTCGTCACCGACCGGCTCGAGAACGCCCTGCAGCGGTACCTGACGGGCGCCGAGACGAGCTGAACCCCGTCACACCCTGGTGGTGGCCGGGTCGCCGCCGAAACGCTGGGCCAGCCACACCGGGATGACGGCCAGCACGGTGAGGGCCGCCGCGACGACGTTGATCACCGGTGCCTGGTTGGGGCGGAACAGGTTCCCGAAGATCCAGATCGGAAGCGTCTGGACGGCGGGCCCTGCCGTGAAGGTGGTCACCACGATCTCGTCGAAACTGAGCGCGAAGGCCAGAATCGCGCCCGCGACGAGTGCCCCGCGCATCATCGGGAACGTCACGAAGCGGAACGTCTGCCACGACGACGCCCCGAGATCGGCCGAGGCGTCCTCGAGATCGGTTCCGAGCCGGCGCAATCGGGCCTGGGTGTTGTTGAACACGATGACGATGCAGAAGGTGGCGTGGCCGACGATGACCGTGGCCAGGCCCAGTGTCACCCCGAGCGCGGAGGTGAACGTGGCGTTGAGCGCAATGCCGGTGACGATGCCGGGCAACGTGATCGGAAGCACGACGAGGAAGCTGATCGTGTTGCGGCCGAAGAACTGATGCCGTTGAACGGCGAAGGCGATCATGGTGCCCAGCACCAGCGCGACCGCCGTGGCGCCGAGTCCGACGACGACGGAATTGGCCAGTGACGTCCACATGCCGTCGCTGTTCCAGGCGTCGGCCCACCAGCGCAGGGTGAAGCCGCTCGGCGGGAACGCGAAGGTGCGTGACGCGTTGAACGCGTTGACGACGACGAGAAGCAGTGGTGCGTAGAGGAATACCAACACCAGTACGGTCCACGTCCGGACCGCCGCGCGAGCCCCACCCGACAACATCAGACGTTCTCCAGGGCGCCGGTGCGTCGCATGGCGAGCAGATACAAAATCACCGCGGCGAGCGGGATGATCGACAGCGCCGCGGCCAACGGCTGGTTGTTGGCCGTGACGAGCTGCCCGTAGATGATGTTGCCGAGCATCTGCGTCTTTCCGCCGACGATGGTGACGGCGATGTAGTCGCCGAGGGACAGCGAGAACGTGAAGATCGATCCGGCGGCGATGCCGGGGAAGACCAACGGCGCGACGACCATTCGGAGGGTCGAGAGGTCCGAGGCGCCCAGATCCGAGCTCGCGTCGACGAGGTGGTTCGGGACGCGTTCGAACGCCGCGAACACCGGGATGATCATGTAGGGCAACCAGAGATAGGTCAGCGTGATGACGGTGGCGACGAGACCGTAACCGGGGGTGTAGCCGGTGGCCCATGACATCGGACCGTCGGGGGACAGCATCACGCGCCAGGCGTACGCCTTGACGAGGTAGCTGGCCCACAGCGGCGTCGTCACCGCCACCACCAACGCGAGTCTCGTTCGCGGCGAGGCGATCTTGGCCATGTACAGACCCAGTGGCACCGCGAGTACCGCGCAGAGCACGGTCACCAGCAGCGCCACCCCGACGGTGCGGACGGTCACGGTGCGGAAGACCTCGTCGGTCACCGCGCGGATGACGTTGTCACCCGTGACGGTGTGCACCACAGCGCCGGTGAACGAGTTGGTGGTCCAGAAGGCCGAAACCAGGAGCACCGCAAGCGAACCGAGGTACGCCACCACCAGCCACGCCATGGGCGGCACCAGCAGGAAGGCCAAACTCAACCTACTGTGCCGGAGCTGCCCCCGAGGTGCCGGGGTTTCGGTTGCCGCAGCCGTCACCCCTTGATCTGCTGCCACTTGCTGACCCACTCGTCGTAGGCCGTGCAGTTGTCGCCGCTACCGTCGACGCACTGCTTCTGCGGCGTCGTCCAGTAGTGCAGTTGGGACGCGTAGGCCTCGTCGGTGGCGTGGTAGATGTCGCAGAAGTCCTTCTCCGAGGTGAACTCGCACGCCTTGGTCTGCGCAGGCGCCTCACCGAAGTACTCGGCTACCTGGGCGTTCACCTTGGGTGAGGTGATCCAGTCCATCCACTTGTACATGCAGTTGGGGTGCGCGGCCTTCGAGGCGACCATCCAGGTGTCCGACCAGCCGGTGGCGCCCTCCTTGGGCAGCACGGTGTTCACCTGCACCTTGTTCTCGGCCCCGATGGTGTTGGCGATGACCTGCCACGTGGTGCCGATCACCGACGTGCCCGACTCGAAGGCCTGCACTTCCTTGGTGTAGTCCGACCAGTATTCGCTGACGTTCTCGCGCTGTTTGGTCAGCAGGTCGACCGCGGCGTCGAGCTGTTCGGTGGTCAGCGAGTAGGGATCCTTGATGCCGAGTTCCGGCTTGGTCTTCATCAGGTACAGCGCCGCGTCGGCGATGTAGATCGGCGAGTCGTAGGCGGTCACCTTGCCCTTGTACTTGTCCGAGTCGGTGAACACCGCCCCCCACGAGTCGGGGGCATCGGTGACGACACCGACGTTGTACATCAACAGGTTTGCGCCCCAGCCGTGCGGAATGCCGTACATCTGACCGTCGACCGAGTTCCACGGCTTGTCCTTGAGGAAGGCCGAGATGGTCGAGTAGTTCGGCACCAGCGCGGTGTTCACGGGTGCGACGTCACCGGCGTAGATCAGGCGCAGCGTGGCGTCACCCGAGGCGGACACGCCGTCGTACTGACCGGTCCGCATCAGCTGCACCATCTCGTCCGAGGTGTTGCCGACCTTGACGTTGACCTTGCAACCGGACTCCTGCTCGAACGGGGTCACCCAGTCGACCGTCTTGTCGTTGGAACCGTTCTCGGCGTAGCCGGCCCAGGCGATCAGGTTGAGCTGGCCCTCGCCGTTGCCAAGGGAGCCAGGTGCTTCCATCTTGGGCGGTGCGGTCCCGGCGTCTCCACCACCGGACGGCGAGCTCGAGCAGCCGGCGACGAGGGTGGCGCATGCGGCAAGGGTGAAGCCGATCCGCAACGCGGTGAGTTTCATGTGTCTCCTCGAGTTTTCCGTTGGTGTGCTTCAGGTGGAGAGATCGTGGACGGCGCCGTCGGCCCAGGCGAGGGTGATCTGGGTGCCGTGGCCGAGGTCCTCGGGCAGTGAGGCTGCGGCGTTGAGGACGGTCGCGGTGAGTGTGACGCCGGGCTGGCCGCCGACCTGGGCCACGGCCGCCACCCGGGTCGTTGGTCCGGCGTAGATGACCTCGGCGACGGTGGCGTCGACGGTGCGGCTGCCGGGCGTCGGAGGTGCTCCCGTCGGCAGGACCGCGATGCGCTCGGGTCGGACGGCGAACAGGCCGCGCCTGCCGACGAGCGCCTCCGCGGCGTCGCCGTCGAGCACGTTGGAGGTGCCCACGAAGTCGGCGACGAACCGGTTGACCGGGTTTTCGTAGACGTCGCGTGCCTTGCCGATCTGCTCGATGCGTCCGTCGTTGAACACCGCGAGTCGGTCGCACAGTGTCAGAGCCTCGTCTTGGTCGTGCGTCACGATGACGAAGGTGATGCCGACCTCGCGTTGAATTGCCTTGAGCTCCACCTGCATCTGCTCACGGAGCTTGAGGTCCAGGGCGCCGAGCGGCTCGTCGAGGAGCAGCACCTTCGGGCGCCCGACCAGCGCGCGGGCCAATGCGACGCGTTGGCGTTGGCCGCCGGAGAGCTGCGCGGGCTTGCGCGGTCCGTAGTCGGCGAGCCGCACCATCTCGAGCGCGTCGGCCGCCCTGGAGCGTCGCTCGCCCTTGGGCACGCCGCGGACCCGCATCCCGTACTCGACGTTCTGTGCCACGCTCATGTGGGGAAAGAGGGCGTACTCCTGGAAGACGGTGTTGACGTCGCGCCGCCGGGCGGGCAAGGCCGTCACGTCGACGCCGCCGAGCTTGATGGTGCCTGCCGTGGGCTGTTCGAAGCCGGCGATCATCCGGAGCACCGTGGTCTTGCCCGAGCCGGACGGGCCGAGGATGGCGAACAGTTCGCCGTCGTCGACGGTCAGGTCGGCGCCTGCGACGGCCACGATCGAGTCGCCGAACACCTTGCGAACGCCGGTGAGTTCGATCTGAGGTTCGCCGGGGCCAGATGGCATGGGCTGAATCGTATGGATTGGTCTCTTCGGCCGCAGCGCAACGTATGGACTTCGTGGAAGACGGCCGTCTGGCCGACGCATTTCGTCGCCACAGCCGATCGTTTCAGCGATGGCGTCGTCCCGGTGGGGCGTGGATGCTTGGCAAGCCCATCCAGCTACCCGAGGCCAGGGACTTATACCAGGGCGGCCTGAAAAGCCTCTCCTGCCATCGGTTCGACAAGGCGGACACCGCCGACTGGCTGGGCGGGCAGGCCTCGGGGGTCCAGCACGCCAAGCGGGGCTGGCAACTACAGGTCGCGGCGGGCGGGTTCCACGCGGCCCTGATCCATGCCTCGATCGACGACGACCCCACCCCTGAGCAGTACAAACAGCTGGTGGCCCCTATCTGCGCGGGTGGGAGGCGGTGCTGGGCCACCAACGCGTGGGGTCTACGCCAACTCCAAGACCGTCGACTGGGCCTTGCAGGACGGTCTGGGTGCCTACTTCTGGCAACACCACCGGGGTTCGCCGAAGGGTTCACCCACCCCGCAGCGCACTTGCATCGGGTGGAGATCGACGCGCGAAGCGTGGGTGGCGTCGGCGTGGATCTCAACCACGTGCTGAAGCCACGCTTCGGACAGTGGGACTAACGTTACCCATCGGTAAGTTTTTCCAGCTAACTCTTTCGGAGATCGATCGTTCGCCGGTGGACAACGAGGGTGTCGGTGTCGACTTTGCCGGCGATGTCGTCGGCAGCGCATGCGCGCCGAATTTCGACATAACGATTCGGTAACAATACTGCTTTGATCTGCACTGTTGTAGCTACTGGACCGTAACCACCTGCATGCAGGACGTTTGTCCCGTGAGCGGCTTGGGCGCGTGCAGCCCCGTGATATCCAACTCGTGGTTACCCGTGCGTAGAACTCGCCAGTAACCATTTAGGGGCCGAAAATGGGCCTAGCTCTTATGACACTCTTAGTACGGCTGGCCTGTGCGCCACGGCCGCCCAGAAGTGACTTGAGCCCGCCCGGATCGATCCCCGGGCACAGGACCGCGGAACCCGCCGGGCGCGGGGCCTCACCGCCGAGGACGCAGTAGACGCACACCGTAGACGTGCAGACGTAAAGAAGCGATACGCGCGAAAGCGCACCGAGGAGATGGCAAGACGTGACGATCAACGAACACGACAGGGTTACCACCGGACGCACGGGTGGTTCGGCCACGACGTCCTCCGGCGCGCACGCGCTCGTCGACCTCCTCAACGCGGGTGAACCGTACGCCGTCGCCTTCGGTGGACAGGGTGGCAACTGGCTCGAGAACCTCGAGGAACTGATCAGCTCCGCCGGCATCGAGTCCGAGCTGAGCGAGGTCATCGGAGAGGCCGCGCTGCTGCTGCAGCCCGTCGCCCGTGAACTCGTCGTCGTCCGTCCGATCGGCTTCGAGCCGATGCAGTGGGTACGCGCGTTGGCCGCCGACGAGCCGCTGCCGACGGCCAAGCAGCTGACCACCGCCGCGATCTCCGGTCCCGGCATCCTGCTGACCCAGCTGGCCGCCATCCGCGCCTCGATGCGCCAGGGCCTCGACCTGTACGGCACGCCGCCCGTGGCGACGGCCGGACACAGTCAGGGCATCGTCGCGTGCGAGGCGCTCAAGGCCAAGGGCACCCGCGACGCCGAACTGCTCGCCATGCTCCAGCTGATCGGTGCGGCCGGCTCCCTGGTCTCACGCCGGCGCGGCATGGTCGGCCGTGGCGACAAGTCGCCGATGGTGTCGGTCACCAACGTCGACCCCGCCCGCATCGCCGAGCTCCTCGAGGAGTTCTCCACCGACGTTCGCACCGTGCTGCCGCCCGTGCTGTCCATCCGCAACGGCAGGCGCTCGGTCGTCATCACCGGCACCCCCGAACAGCTGTCCCGCTTCGAGCTGTACTGCAGCAAGATCACCGAGAAGGAAGAGGCGGAGCGCAAGAACAAGCTCCGCGGCGGCGCGGTCTTCAGCCCCGTCTTCCACGGCATCCAGGTCGAGGTCGGCTTCCACACCCCGCGGCTGGCCGACGCAATCGACGTCGTCGACGGCTGGGGCGAGAAGCTCGCCATCGACTCCGAACTGCTGCACCACTTCGCCAAGGCGATCTTCACCGACCCGTTCGACTGGGTCGACGAGGTCGAGCGCCTGCACGACTCCGGCGCCCGCTGGATCGTCGACCTCGGTCCCAGCGACACCATCACCCGCGTCACCGCGCCGGTCATCCGCGGCCTCGGCGTCGGCATCGTGCCCGCGGCCACCAGGGCCGGCCAGCGCAACCTGTTCACCGTCGGGGCCGCCCCCGAAGTCGTCCCGGCGTGGTCGAGCTATGCGCCGTCGGTCATCTCGCTGCCGGACGGCTCGGTCAAGCTCTCCACCAAGTTCACCAGGCTCACGGGTCGCTCGCCGATGCTCCTTGCCGGCATGACACCGACCACGGTCGACGCCAAGATCGTCGCCGCGGCGGCCAACGCCGGTCACTGGGCGGAGCTGGCCGGTGGCGGCCAGGTCACCGAACCCATCTTCGACAGGCGGGTCGCCGAGCTCACCGAGCTCCTCGAGCCGGGTCGCGCCGTCCAGTTCAACACCTTGTTCCTCGACCCGTACCTGTGGAAGCTGCAGGTGGGCGGCAAGCGCCTGGTGCAGAAGGCCCGTCAGTCCGGCGCCCCCTTCGACGGCGTGGTCGTCAGTGCAGGCATCCCCGAACTCGACGAGGCCGTCGCCATCATCGAGGAGCTCAACGAGGTCGGCCTCGCCTACGTGTGCTTCAAGCCGGGCACCGTCGAGCAGATCAAGTCGGTCATCAAGATTGCCGCCGAGGTCCCCGACCGTGAGGTCATCGTCCACGTCGAGGGCGGCCGCGCGGGTGGTCACCACTCGTGGGAGGACCTCGACGACCTGCTGATCTCCACTTACGGAGACCTCCGCAAGCTGTCCAACATCACGCTGTGCGTCGGTGGCGGCATCGGCACGCCCGAGCGGGCCGCGCAGTACCTGTCCGGTGAGTGGTCGGCGGCCTACGGCTTCCCGATCATGCCGGTCGACGGCATCCTCGTCGGCACCGCCACGATGGCCACGCTGGAGGCCACCACCTCGCCTGCGGTCAAGCAGCTGCTGGTCGACACCACCGGAACCGAGCAGTGGGTCGGCGCCGGAAAGGCGCAGGGCGGCATGGCATCCGGGCGCAGCCAGCTCGGTGCCGACATCCACGAGATCGACAACGCGGCGTCGCGCTGCGGTCGTCTGCTCGACGACGTCGCCGGTGACGTAGACGCCGTCGACGAGCGCCGCGACGAGATCATCGCCGCGATGGCGCTGACCGCCAAGCCGTACTTCGGTGACGTGGCGGACATGACCTACCTGCAGTGGCTGCGACGTTACGTCGAGCTCGCCATCGGCGACGGTGACAGCACCGCGGACACCAAGCGCCCGGATTCGCCGTGGCTCGACGGCAGCTGGCGCGACCGGTTCGAAGAGATGCTCAAGCGCGCCGAGGCGCGACTGCACCCGCTGGACTCCGGTCCGATCGAGACCCTCTTCACTGCCGACGCGGAAGGTGAGGCGCTGCTTGAGGATCCGGAGCGCGCCCTGACCTCGCTGCTGGCGCGGTACCCCGACGCCGAAGACGTCAAGCTGCATCCCGCCGACGTGCCTTTCTTCATCACCCTCTGCAAGACGCTTGGCAAGCCCGTCAACTTCGTGCCGGTCATCGACAAGGACGTCCGGCGCTGGTGGCGCAGCGACTCGCTGTGGCAGGCGCACGACGCGCGGTACTCCGCCGACCAGGTGTGCGTCATCCCCGGCACCGAAGCCGTCTTGGGCATCACCCGCGTCGACGAGCCCGTCGGCGACTTGCTCGACCGGTTCGAGAAGGCCTCGGTCGACGAGGTGCTCGCCTCCGGTGCGGAGCCGACGTCCGTCGTGTCCCGCCGTCAGGCTCGCGCCGACGTGACCGGTCCGCTCGCCGTGGTCCTCGACTCGCCCGACGTCCTGTGGGCAGGTCGCGCCGCGATCAACCCGGTGCACCGCATCGGTGCGCCAAATGAGTGGCAGGTCAACGAGAATCGGGCCGCGACGCACGCGTCGACCGGCTCGCGCCTCGAGCTCAGCGGTGAGCACGTCGTGTTGAGCGTGCCGCTGTCCGACATCTGGATCACCATCCGCTTCACCCTGCCGACCACCACGGTCGACGGTGGCATGCCCGTCGTCACGACCGACGACGCCTCGGCCGCCATGCGCGCCGTGCTGGCGATCGCCGCCGGCGTCGACGGCGTCGACACCCTGCCGGTCGTCGTCGACGACAGCACCACGGTCACCGTCTCCTGGGATCCCGAGGAGGTCGCCGACCACACCGGTGTGACCGCCACGTTCGGCGCCCCGCTGGCGCCCGGCCTGACGTTGGTGCCCGACGCGCTCGTCGGCCGCTGCTGGCCTGCCGTGTTCTCCGTCATCGGCGCTGCGGTCACCGAGACCGGTTTCCCGGTCGTCGAGGGTCTGCTCAGCCTGGTGCACCTCGACCACGCGGCGCACCTGCTGGCGCCCATGCCGACGTCGAAGAGCGAATTGACCGTCACCGCAACGGCTTCCGCTGCGGTGGACACCGAGGTCGGTCGCGTCGTCCCGGTGTCGGTGACGATTCGCGACGCAGAGGGAACCGAACTCGCCACGCTCGAAGAGCGTTTCGCGATCCGCGGCCGCACCGGTGCCGTTGCGCTGACCGATCCGGCCCAGGCCGGTGGTGCCATCACCGACAACGCGACCGACACCCCGCGTCGCCGCCGTCGTGACGTGACCGTCACCGCGCCGACGGACATGAGTGCGTTCGCCGTGGTCTCCGGAGACCACAACCCGATTCACACCGACCGCGCCGCCGCGCTGCTCGCCGGGCTGAAATCACCCATCGTGCACGGAATGTGGCTCTCGGCCGCCGCGCAGCACGTCGTCACCGCCACCGACGGCCGGGCGACCCCGCCCGCCCGTCTGGTCGGCTGGACCTCGCGCTTCCTCGGCATGGTCATGCCCGGCGACGAGATCGACTTCCGGGTCGACCGGGTCGGCATCGACCGCGGCGCCGAGATCATCGAGGTCACCGCGAAGGTCGGCACCGACCTGGTGATGTCGGCGACGGCCCAGTTGGCCGCGCCGAAGACGGTCTACGCCTTCCCCGGCCAGGGCATCCAGTCCAAGGGCATGGGCATGGAGGTCAGGGCCCGGTCCAAGGCCGCCCGCAAGGTGTGGGACATCGCCGACAAGTTCACCCGCGAGACGCTGGGCTTCTCGGTGCTGCACGTGGTGCGGGACAACCCGACCAGCCTGATCGCCAGCGGTGTGCACTACCACCACCCCGAGGGCGTGCTCTACCTGACGCAGTTCACCCAGGTGGCCATGGCCACCGTCGCCGCGGCGCAGGTTGCGGAGATGCGTGAGCAGGGTGCGTTCGTCGAGGGTGCCATCGCGTGCGGTCACTCCGTCGGTGAGTACACCGCGCTGGCCTGCGTGTCCGGCGTGTACCCGCTCGAGGCGCTGCTCGAGGTGGTCTTCCACCGCGGCAGCAAGATGCACGACATCGTGCCGCGCGACGAGAACGGTCGGTCGAACTACCGGCTGGCCGCGATCCGCCCGAGCCAGATCGACCTCGACGACGACGACGTCACCGACTGGGTCGCCGAGATCGCCGAGCGCACAGGCGAATTCCTGCAGATCGTGAACTTCAACCTGCGCGGTTCGCAGTACGCGATCGCCGGCACCGTCCGTGGTCTCGAAGTCCTCGAGGAAGAGGTCGACAAGCGCCGCGAGATCTCCGGCGGCAAGCGCTCGTTCATCCTGGTACCCGGCATCGACGTGCCGTTCCACTCCGAGGTGTTGCGCGTCGGCGTCGCCGACTTCCGTCGCTCGCTGGAGCGGGTCATGCCGCGCGACGCGGACCCCGCGCTGCTCGTCGGCAAGTACATCCCGAACCTGGTGCCGCGACCCTTCACCATGGACCGCGACTTCATCCAGGAGATCCGCGACCTGGTGCCCGCCGAGCCGCTCGACGAGATCCTCGCCGACTACGACACCTGGGTCACCGAGCGGCCGCGCGAGCTGTGCCGCAAGGTCGTCATCGAGCTGCTCGCATGGCAATTCGCCAGCCCGGTGCGCTGGATCGAGACCCAGGACCTCCTGTTCATCGAGGAGGCCGCGGGCGGTCTCGGCATCGAGCGCTTCGTCGAGATCGGCGTGAAGTCGGCCCCGACGGTTGCCGGCCTGGCCACCAACACGCTGAAGCTGCCGGAGTACTCGCACAACACGACCGAGGTGCTCAACACCGAGCGCGACGCCGCGGTCCTGTTCGCGACCGACACCGACCCGGAGCCGGATCTGGAGGAGGACACCGCGCCTGCCGCTCCCGCCGCCGACTCGGCGCCTGCCGCAGCCGCTCCCGCCGCACCCGCGGCGGCGCCCTCGGCTCCGTCCGGTGGTCCGCGACCCGACGACATCGCGTTCGGTGCCGACGACGCGACCCTGTCGCTGATCGCGCTGTCGGCCAAGATGCACGTCGACCAGATCGAACCGCTCGACTCCATCGAGTCGATCACCGACGGTGCGTCCTCACGACGCAACCAGCTGCTCGTCGACCTCGGCTCCGAGCTCAACCTCGGCGCCATCGACGGGGCGGCCGAAGCCGACCTCGCCGGTCTCAAGGCTCAGGTCACCAAGCTGGCCCGTACCTACAAGCCCTTTGGCCCAGTGCTTTCCGATGCGGTCAACGATCAGCTGCGCACGGTGCTCGGGCCCTCGGGCAAGCGCCCCGCCGCGATCGCCGAACGCGTCAAGAAGGATTGGGAGCTCGGGGACGGCTGGGTCAAGCACGTCACCATGGAACTGGTCCTCGGCACCCGTGAGGGCACCAGCGTCCGCGGCGGCAACCTCGGCCACCTGCACGACGGCGCACTGCCCGACGCGGCCACCGTGGACCGGGTCGTCGACGCGGCCGTCGCGGCCGTCGCCGCGCGTCGCGGCATCGCGGTGTCACTGCCCTCGGCAGGAGGCGCCGGGGGAGGCGTCGTGGACTCCGCGGCTCTGACCGAGTTCGCCGAGAAGGTCACCGGCCGGGACGGCGTGCTCGCCTCGGCGGCCAGGCTGATCCTCGGTCAGCTGGGCGTCGACGCGCCGGTGAACGCCGACGAGACGGTCAGCGACGCAGAGCTCGTCGACCTGGTCACCGCCGAACTCGGTTCGGACTGGCCACGTTTGGTCGCACCGACGTTCGACGGCCGCAAGGCGGTGCTGTTCGACGATCGCTGGGCGAGTGCCCGCGAGGATCTGGCCCGACTCTGGCTCAAGGGCGAGGACGAGATCGACGCGGACTGGTCGCGGCTCTCCGAGCGCTTCGAGGCCGCTGGTCACGTCGTTGCCAGCCAGGCGAATTGGTGGCAGGGCAAGGCGCTGGCCGCGGGCCGCAACGTGCACGCGTCGCTCTACGGGCGCGCAGCCGCGGGTGCGGAAAACCCGGGAACCGGTCGCTACAGCGACGACATCGCCGTCGTCACCGGTGCCTCGAAGGGCTCCATCGCGGCGTCGATCGTGGCGCAGCTGCTCGACGGCGGCGCCTCGGTGATCGCGACCACCTCGAAGCTGGACGACGATCGGCTGTCCTTCTACAAGGAGCTCTACCGCGACAACGCCCGCTTCGGCGCGACGCTGTGGGTGATTCCGGCGAACATGGCCTCCTACACCGACATCGACGCGCTCGTCAGCTGGATTGGCAGCGAGCAGTCGGAGAACATGGGGCCGAAGTCGGTCCACCTCAAGGACGCCCTGACCCCGACGCTGCTGTTCCCGTTCGCGGCGCCACGGGTCGCCGGTGACCTCTCCGACGCGGGTTCGCGTTCGGAGATGGAGATGAAGGTTCTGCTGTGGGCCGTACAGCGGCTCATCGGTGGGCTCTCGCACATCGGGTCCGAGCGCGACATCGCGTCGCGGTTGCACGTGGTGCTGCCCGGTTCGCCGAACCGCGGCATGTTCGGTGGCGACGGTGCCTACGGCGAAGCCAAGTCCGCATTGGACGCACTGGTGACGCGCTGGAAGGCCGAGACCTCCTGGTCGCAGCGAGTGTCGTTGGCACACGCCCTGATTGGGTGGACCAAGGGCACCGGGCTGATGGGTCACAACGACGCCATCGTCGGCGCGGTCGAAGAGGCAGGCGTCACGACGTACACGACCGAGCAGATGGCCGCCATGCTGCTCGACCTGTGCGACGTCGAGTCGAAGGTGGCCGCGGCCCGCGAGCCGATCCTCAAGGATCTGACCGGTGGGCTCGGCGAAATCGACATCGACATGGGCGAACTGGCCGCCAAGGCCCGTGAGGACATGGCCGCCGAGAGCAGCGCGAGCCGCTCCGACGAGGACGACGAGTCGAGCACCATCAAGGCTCTTCCGTCGCCCCCGCGCGGTTACGCGTCAGCGCCGCCGCCGGAGTGGGCCGACCTCGACGTCGACCCCGCCGACATGGTCGTCATCGTGGGTGGCGCCGAACTCGGACCGTACGGTTCGTCGCGCACCCGCTTCGAGGCCGAGGTGTCCGGAGAGCTCTCCGCCGCAGGCGTTCTCGAGCTCGCCTGGACCACCGGTCTGGTCAAGTGGGAAGACGATCCGAAGCCGGGCTGGTACGACACGGCCTCGGGCGACCTGATCGACGAGGGCGAGTTGGTGGAGCGCTACCACGACGCCGTCATCGAGCGGGTGGGCATCCGCGAGTTCGTGCCGGACGGTGTCATCGACGCGGATCTGTCTGCGCCGCTGCTGGTTTCGGTCTTCCTCGACAAGGACTTCACCTTCGCGGTGTCGTCCGAGGCCGATGCCCGCGCGTTCGTCGGGTTCGACCCGGAGCACACCGTCATCTCACCGGTCCCCGGCAGCGGTGACTGGCAGGTGACCCGCAAGGCGGGCACCGAGATTCGGGTGCCCCGCAAGGTCAAGCTGTCGCGGACCGTTGGCGCTCAGATCCCGACCGGGTTCGATCCCACGGTCTACGGCGTCAGCCAGGACATGGTGAACTCGATCGACCGGCTGGCGCTGTGGAACCTCGTCACGACCGTCGACGCGTTCCTGTCGTCCGGCTTCACCCCGACCGAGTTGATGCGGTGGGTGCACCCGAGCCTGGTGGCCAGCACGCAGGGCACCGGCATGGGCGGCATGACGTCGATGCAGACGATGTACCACGGCAACTTGCTCGGCAAGAACAAGCCGAACGACATCCTGCAGGAGGTCCTGCCGAACGTCATGGCAGGCCACGTGGTGCAGTCCTACATCGGCAGCTACGGCGCGATGATCCACCCCGTCGGCGCGTGCGCCACCACGGCGGTCTCCGTCGAGGAGGGCGTGGACAAGATCCGGCTCGGCAAGGCGGAGTTCGTGGTCGCGGGTGGCTACGACGACCTGACGCTGGAGGCCATCATCGGCTTCGGCGACATGTCCGCGACCGCGGACACCGAGGCGATGCGTGCCAAGGGCATCAGCGACTCGAAGTTCTCGCGCGGCAACGACCGTCGTCGCCTCGGCTTCGTCGAGGGCCAGGGTGGCGGAACGATCCTGCTGGCCCGCGGCGATCTCGCCCTGGAGATGGGGCTGCCCGTGCTGTCGGTCGTCGGCTACGTGTCGTCGTTCGGCGACGGCGTCCACACGTCGATCCCGGCACCGGGACTTGGCGCTCTCGGCGCAGGCCGCGGCGGCAAGAAGTCGGAGCTGGTCAAGTCGCTGGCGAAGCTCGGGGTCAGTGCCGACGACGTCGCGGTGATCTCCAAGCACGACACGTCCACTCTGGCAAACGATCCCAACGAGACCGAGTTGCACGAACGGCTCGCAGGGGCGATGGGTCGCTCACCGGGCAACCCGCTGTTCATCGTCAGCCAGAAGAGCCTCACGGGTCACTCGAAGGGCGGCGCGGCGGCGTTCCAGATCATGGGCATGTGCCAGATGCTGCGCGACGGCGTCATCCCGCCGAACCGCAGCCTGGATTGCGTCGACGAGGAAATGGCGCACGCCTCGCACTTCGTGTGGGTGCGCGAAACCTTGGAGATGCGAGACGAATTCCCGATGAAGGCGGGTTTGATCACCAGCCTGGGCTTCGGTCACGTGTCGGGTCTGGTGGCACTGGTTCACCCGCAGGCCTTCCTGGCTGCGCTGAGCCCCGAGCAGCGTGAGGACTACAAGGCGCGCGCCAACAACCGGGTTCTCGAGGGTCAGCGGCGGCTGGCGTCGGCGATCGCCGGCGGACCGGCCATGTACGAGAAGCCGGCCGACCGCCGCTTCAACCACGACTCGCCGGAGAAGCGTCAGGAAGCGAACATGTTGCTCGATCCCGCGTCGCGTCTCGGCAAGGATGGTTGGTATGGCGAGTGAGGCCCTGCAAGAAGCTCCGGCGGGCTCAGCTAGCGTTCCTGGCATGAGCATCGTCGGGGTCGGCATCGACCTGGTCTCCATATCGGAATTCGCCGAGCAGGTCGACCAACCGGGCACCGTGTTCGCCGAGACGTTCACCCCCGGTGAGAGGCGAGACGCCGCCGACAAGAGTTCGTCGGCGGCGCGGCACCTGGCGGCCCGGTGGGCGGCCAAGGAGGCCGTGATCAAGGCGTGGTCGGGGTCGCGGTTCTCCAAGCGACCCGTGCTGCCCGAGGACATCCACCGCGACATCGAGGTGGTCACCGACATGTGGGGTCGGCCGAAGGTGCGGTTGTCCGGCGACATCGCCGAGCACCTGAAGGACATCACCATTCACGTGTCGCTGACCCACGACGGCGACACCGCCGCTGCGGTGGCCATCCTGGAGTCCGCTTAACCCTCTCCCGCGAGCAGACGCAAAAGGCCCTCATTCCCAGCGAATGAGGGCCATTTGCGTCTGCTCGCGGAGAGGGGCGGGGCACTACGCTCGACCTCATGAGCGATATCGTCTCCCGCGTCCAGTCGGTGCTGCCCTCGGTGCGCGCCGACCTCGAAGCCCTCGTCCGCATCGAGTCGGTCTGGGCCGACCACGGCCGGCGCGACGAGGTGCACCGCACGGCCGAGATGGTGTCGAAGTTGTTGTCGGAGGCCGGTTTCGACGACGTCCGCACCGTCAGCGAGGGCGGTGCTCCTGCGGTCATCGCGCGCCGGCCGGCACCCGAGGGAGCGCCGACGGTTCTGCTGTACGCCCACCACGACGTGCAACCCGAGGGCGACGTGTCCAAGTGGGCCTCGGCGCCGTTCGAACCCACCGAGCGCGACGGCCGGCTCTACGGTCGCGGCACCGCCGACGACAAGGCGGGCATCGCCACGCACCTCGCCGCGATCCGCGCCTTCGGCGGCGACCTGCCGGTGGGCGTCACGGTGTTCGTGGAGGGGGAGGAGGAGTCGGGATCGCCGTCCCTGGGTGCCTTGCTCGCCGCTCACCGCGATCTGCTGGCCGCCGACGTCATCGTCATTGCCGACTCGATGAACTGGACGACCGAGATCCCGTCGCTCACGGTGTCACTGCGCGGGCTTGCCGACTGCATCGTCGAGGTCGCCACGCTCGACCATGGTCTGCACTCGGGGATGTGGGGCGGCGTCGTCCCCGACGCGTTGAGCGTTCTGGTGCGCCTGCTGGCCAGCCTGCACGACGACGACGGCAACGTCGCGGTCGAGGGCTTGCACGCGGGTTCGGCCGCCGACGTGGAGTATTCGGACGAGCAGGTGCGCGAGGAGACCGGCATGCTCGACGGTGTCACCCAGATTGGGACGGGTTCGGTCGCCGACCGGTTGTGGGCCAAGCCGGCGATCACGGTCATCGGCCTCGACACGACGTCCATCGAGAAGTCGTCGAACACCTTGATCCCGAGCGCCCGCGCCAAGGTCAGCATGCGCGTCGCACCCGGCGGTGACGCCCGGCGCCATCTCGAGGCGCTGACCCGCCACCTCGAGCAGAAGGCGCCGTGGGGCGCCAAGGTCACCGTCACCCCTGGCGATCTGGGGCAGCCGTACGCCATCGACGCGGCGGGCCCGGTCTACGACGCGGCCCGCGCGGCGTTCCGGCAGGCCTGGGGCACCGATCCAGTCGACATGGGCGTCGGCGGGTCGATTCCCTTCATCGCCGAGTTCGCGGCCGCCTTCCCCGAGGCCAAGATCCTCGTCACCGGCGTCGAGGACCCGGCGACGCAGGCCCACAGCATCGACGAGAGCCTTGATCTCGGGGTGCTGGAGCGGGCGGCGACGTCGGAGGCGCTGCTGCTGGAGGCGCTCGGGTCGGCCGACCGCTAGACCGCTATGTCGCGGCGCAGCTTCGCGACGTGACCGGTGGCCTTCACGTTGTACTGGGCCACCTCGATCTTGCCCTTCTCGTCGACGACGAACGTCGACCGGATGACGCCCTGAACCGTCTTGCCGTACATGGACTTCTCGCCGAAGGCGCCCCACGCGGTGAGCACCGTGCGGTCGGGATCGGACAGCAGCGGGAACGTCAACCCCTCGGCGTCGCGGAACTTGGCGAGCTTTTCGGGCTTGTCGGGGGAGATGCCGACGACGTCGAGTCCTGCCTCGTTCAATTCGGCAAGGCTGTCGCGGAAGTCGCAGGCCTGCTTTGTGCAGCCGGGCGTGGACGCGGCGGGGTAGAAGTACACGACGAGCTTGCGTCCGGCGAAGTCACCGAGCGAGACGGTGTTGCCGTCGGCGTCGGGCAGGCTGAAGGCGGGGGCCTCGTCGCCCACCGCGAGGCGTGGGGTGGGTGGCATGTGTCATGTCCCTTCGGTCGGCCGGTGCACGATGTGGTCGCGTGGCTGCTCTAGGGTAATTCCCCAAGACCGCAACGCGATTGAAGGGGCTGACGTGGCCGACCGGGATCCCGACAAGATCAAGCAGGACATCGACGTGGCACGCGAACAACTCGCCCACACCGTGGATGCCCTTGCCGAGCGGGCGAACCCGGCTCGGATCGCCGACGACGTCAAGACGGGTGTGGTGCAGTTCGCGAAGAAGCCCGCGGTCGCGATGACGCTGGCGGCATTGGGCACCATCTTCGTGGTGCTGACGATCCGGCGGATCACCAACCGCTGAGGGGCGTCAGCGACGGCGGAAGCGGCCGATCCGGAAGAGGTCAAGGAACGAAAATCCTGGCGGATTGGCGGTAAGACCCAGTCGGCTGCAGGTGTAGACCGCGACGACCCGCTCGTCGCCGTCGTCCACCTGGACGGTTGACGAGGCGATCGGTGGGGCCGCACCTGCGGTCGACATCAGCTAAGACCTCGTAACTTTCTCGGAAATCGGGGCGATCGCACGCCCATCCGGATGCAGCTAACAGGATCGTAGCAGGTCTGCCCAGCGAGGCACAGGTCGTATCCGATCTGTTTGTGCAGGTTGGGGCGGTCGGGGCGATGAGTTTCGATTCAATCGTGTCCCGAAATTTGATCATGACCGGTGAATTCAGCACACGTCAGATGCTTGTTCGAGGTAGCTCCTAGTTAATTCGATATGGCGTTCCTCGCTATCGGGGCTCGAGGAATGCGTGCAACCAACGATTCCCCTGCGCCCCGGCCCGTCCGCTGACCTGCTGTTCAGTGACGGCCGGCCACTCGCGTGACCGCATCCGCATTCCTCGAGTGGCGACGAAACTGCGTCACGGCCGACGCGGGCGCCATTTGTCCGGCGGTCGACGGTGAGTGCTGAAATTGCGTGCACGGGATTCCCATTGTTGGGAATTGTGATCGGCGGACGACGGCCGTGCGGGGCCCGTCGGCATGCAGGGCGGCACCGGCGACATGCCCTTAAAACCAAGGAATCGGGCCGTTGCCGACCCGATTCGTGTGGTGCGCCGTCAGGGTTTCGAACCCCGGACCCGCTGATTAAGAGTCAGCTGCTCTACCAACTGAGCTAACGGCGCGCGTGGAAGACGATAACAGTCCCGGGGCGCAGGATGAAATCGGAATGGCCGACGAGCGTCGACCCGTTGCGACGATCACCCCCGTGTCGCCCGCCTCCCCTAGACTGCTGGCAGATCGGTGGGAATACCTCGTGAATCGTGTTGGAAGGTGTATGAGCATGTCGCAGGCCAAATTGGCGACTCGCCCGCGTCGGATGAGCAGCTGGCTGGTGGCCATGGTGATGGTTCCCGCGGTCGTATTCGGCGTCAGCGCCTGCAACGGCACGCCCGCGCCACCTCCGCAGCCCCAGGCGATCGACGACAAGGGAACGCCGTTTGGTGATCTCCTGGTGCCCAAGCTCACCGCCTCGGTGAAGGACGGCGCGGTTGGTGTGACGGTCGACTCGCCCGTGACGGTCAGCGCGGAGGACGGTGTCCTCGGCTCGGTCACGATGACCAACGACGCCGGCGCCACCGTCTCGGGCCGACTGAGCCCAGACGGCCTGCGGTGGATCACCACCGAGCCGCTCGGCTACAACAAGAAGTACACGTTGAGCGCGCAGTCGCTGGGGCTCGGCGGTGTGACGAGCCGGTCGATGACGTTCCAGACGCACTCGCCCGAAAACCTGACGCGGCCATACTTGTTGCCCAATGACGGCGACGTCGTCGGCGTCGGTCAACCCATCGCCATCCGGTTCGACGAGAACGTGCCGAACCGTCTCGCCGCGGAGAAGGCCATCACGATCACGACCAATCCTCCGGTGGAGGGTGCGTTCTACTGGCTGAGCAACCGCGAGGTGCGGTGGCGTCCAGAGGCGTATTGGAAGCCGGGTACGGCAGTCGACGTTGCGGTGAACACCTACGGCGTGAATCTCGGTGACGGCCTGTTCGGTCAGGAGAACGTCGCGTCCCGTTTCACGATCGGCGACGAGGTGATCGCGACCGCGGACGACAACACCAAGACGCTGACGGTTCGCCGCAACGGCGAGGTCGTCAAGACCATGCCCATCTCGATGGGCAAGAGCAGCACCCCGACCGACAACGGGACGTACATCATCGGAGACCGGCTTTCGCACATGGTGATGGATTCCTCGACCTATGGCGTGCCGTCGAACTCCCCGAACGGCTACCGCACGGAGGTCGACTACGCCACGCAGATGTCCTACAGCGGGATCTACGTGCACGCCGCGCCGTGGTCGGTCGGCAGCCAGGGCTACAGCAACGTCAGCCACGGCTGTCTCAACGTCAGTACCAGCAACGCGAAGTGGTTCTACGAGAACACCAAGCGGGGTGATTTGGTCCTGGTCTCCAACACCGTCGGGAGCACGCTTCCTGGCACCGACGGCCTCGGCGACTGGAACGTGCCGTGGGAGCAGTGGAAGGCCGGCAACGCCAACGTTTAAGCCGGGGCTCGGGTGGTCGGTCGGCCGCTAAGTGAAGTCAGTCTGGAGCTGTGACTTCACTTGTCGCAGGCGAAGTGCTGCCCAGGTACGGCACCTGTCACCCGGCTGTGCCGGCAAGCATCGCCGACCTGGTACGGACTTGCCGTCGCCGGTGGCTGCACACGCCGAGTCCGCCAGTCGCGAGATTGCCCGATTCGACTCCGAACTGGGCGGTGAGATCGCTCCGTTCGGCGCCGTGCTGCTGCGGTCGGAGTCAGCCGCGAGCTCCCAAATCGAGAACCTGACCGCGTCGCCAACACCGCTGCGATGCAGGCTGCCCTTGCCCTGTCCGATCGCGTGGACGCCGACGCCATCTTGGCGATGCACCGTGCGTTGATGGTCAACGAGCCGCGGCACACACCGGGTGAGTTTCGCACCGAGCCGGTGTGGATCGGCGGTGGTTCCACTCCCATCGGTGCGACGTTCGTCGGCCCCCGCCACGACCTGATTCCCGGTGCGATCAGTGACCTCGTCGCTTTCTCGCAGCGCACCGACGTTCCCGCGCTGGCGCAGATCGCGGTGGGCCATGCGCAGTTCGAGACCATTCATCCGTTCACCGACGGGAACGGCCGCACGGGCCGTGCCTTGGTGCAAGCCCTACTTCGGAACAAGGGCTTGACGCGCCAGGTGACGGTGCCGGTCTCGGCGGGGCTGCTGGCCGACACCAGTGCCTACTTCGCCGCGTTGACCAGCTATCGCGACGGAGGCGCCGCTCCGATCGTGGAGAGCCTCACGCAGGCCACATTCGATGCCATCGCCAACGGGCGGCGGTTGATCGCCGACCTTCGAGAGATCCGCAACTCCTGGAACGGCGCGATCACGGCACGTTCGGATTCGGCGATGTGGAAGGTCGCCGACTTGTTGACCCGCCGTCCGGTCGTCAACGCGGCGCTGCTGGCTCGGGAGTTGGGCATCGAGTCCACCAACGCTCACCGCTACCTCAACCCGCTCACCGAGGCGGGAATCCTCGTCGCGAGCACCAGCGGGCCACGTAACCGGATGTGGCGGTCGCCCGAGGTGCTCGCCGCGCTCGACGCCTTTGCCGAACGCGCCGGGCGCAGGAGCTGATCACTAGAGTCGGTGCAATGGCGCAGCAGGGTAAACCAGGCTTCTCGGACAACGCGTTCGTCCGCACCGTCAACAAGGTGGCGGTGGCGACGATGAAGCTGCCCATCCTGGGCGGTCTGGTACGTCGCGGACTCGTCGAGATCCGCTACGTCGGGCGCAAGTCCGGCAAGACGTTCGAGATCCCGGTCAACTACCGCCGCTCCGGCGATTCGATCACCATCTGGGTCGGGATGCCCGACAAGAAGAGTTGGTGGCGCAACTTCCTCGGCGAGGGCGGCGCGGTTACCCTCGTCGGGCTCGACGGGCGCGATCGCACCGGCCACGCGGTGGCCACCCGAAGCGACCGCGGTGCGGTGTCGGTGCGGGTCCAGTTGGACGGGTGATCAGCGCGGCTTCACCCACCGCCACTGCCGGGTAGAGCACTCCTGGGCGTCGGGCAGCCGATCTCCTACCGCCGCAACCACTCCCGGCCACCATTGCTCGTCGTAGTCGTCCCCGGACAACCAGCCTCCCGGCGCCACCTTCGGCAGCCAACCGTCTATGTCGGCGAGCACGCTGTCGTATTCGTGGCGGGCGTCGAGGTGCACCCAGGCCAACGAGCCGTCGGCGAAGAGCGCGGCAGCCGCTGGCGACGGGCTGACCAAGAGGTGCACCCGGTCGGCGAAACCACACGCGATGACGTTGCGGTGCAACTGCCCGGCGAGGGTGCCGCCACCGTCGGCGACGGCGGCGGCATGGGAGTCCTTGTCCGCGGTGCCTTCACGCCCACTGCCTTGGCAATAGTCGACGCCGACCACGGTGAAGTCGCGTGTCGACTCACCGACCACCTCGGCGAGCGAACACAAGCTGCGGCCGAGGTAGGACCCCACCTCGACGAACGTGCTGCCGTCTGCGAAGGTCGCCACGGCCTCCTCCTGCAGGTCACGCCAGCCAAACCAGCCATGGATCTGCGACCAATGCATCACTGCACGTCCGCGCTGATCTGACCGCGGTCGCTGACCGCGTCGGTCCAGCGGATGCCGTCCCACCACCGCAGTTCGTGCCGCCCCGACGGGTCGGGATGCCAGGCTCCGGCGGGCGGTCGGGCGATGACGCCGAACAGCGTTTCGATGTTCTGGCGGTTCTTGCCCCAGTCGACGAGGCCGAACTTCAGGGCCGACGACAGGGTGACCTCCACTCCCGTGGGCAGGGGTCGCAGGTGCGCGGCGAGGTTTTCGCCCCACGTCGCCAAGCCCATGCTCGTGGACATCTGGATCACCCCGGCAGCGGGGTCGGCGAGTGTCACGGTCATTCCGCTGGACGTGGCGGCATGGCAGATGGCGTGGAACACGCCGTCGTAGGCGCCGGGAACGAGCCGGGTTTCGGAGGTGGAGGCGGGCACCGAAGCATTATCGCGTTGGCCGGCGTTCGACGAGGGCTACGGTCGAGTGCATGGCCGAGCCCGACGGTTTTCATCCCGACTTCCCGGACGACGCCGCGCAGCGCCCGCCGCGAAACCGGGTGCGCCACATCAAGTCAACCGAACTCGACGCGACCACGACACAGACAGACGGCATGCAGCGCTTCGCGGCGCTCAGCGCGTCCACCGTCGGCAGCGAGAAGCTGTGGATGGGGGAGACGCTGGCGATGCCGGGCACGGTCTCGGCCAACCACCATCACGGCGACTCCGAGACCATGATCTTCATCCGCAGCGGACATCCCGAATTCGTGTTTCTGGACGGGGAACGCGAGGTTCGGGTGCGCACCAATCCCGGCGACTACGTCTTCGTCCCGCCGCATCTGCCGCACCGCGAGGAGAATCCCGACCCGACCACGCCGGCGGAACTGGTGATTGCGCGTAGCAGCCAGGAGGCGATCGTCGTGAACCTGCCGGCGTTGTACGCGCTCTAAGTCGGACCACACACCCCGAAACCAAAGAGGTGGGAGGGCGTAAACGCCCTCCCACCTGCTGGGTGACTGACGGGACTCGAACCCGCGACAGCCAGGATCACAACCTGGTGCTCTACCAACTGAACTACAGCCACCATGTCCGCCTTGCCCGAAGGCTCCGCGGTGTTGTCGATCTTAGCCGGTCGGGGTGGCTGTGTCCGAATCGGTTGTCCGCGCGTCGTCGGTGGGGGGTCCGAGTTCGGCGGCAACGGCGGCAATGTCGCTGGTCGACGGCCCGGGGGCGGGGACGAAGGCGGTGCTGCGGTAGTACTTCAACTCGCGAATCGACTCGTGGATGTCGGCGAGCGCGCGGTGTGCGAGGCCCTTTTCCGGCTGTCCGAAGTAGATGCGCGGGTACCAGCGTCGGCACAGTTCCTTGATCGAGCTGACGTCGATCATGCGGTAGTGCAGGAAGTCGTCGAGTGCGGGCATGTCCCTGGCGATGAAGCCGCGGTCGGTCCCGATCGAATTACCCGCCAGCGGCGCGGTGTTGGGCTGCTTGACGTGCCCTCGGATGTAGTCCAAGACCATCTTCTCGGCTTCTGCCACGTCGATCGTGGACGCGCGCACCTCCTCGGTGAGGCCCGACTTGCGGTGCATCGTCGCGACCACCTCGACCATGCCGTCCAGCGCCTCGTCCTCGGCGTGGATGACCACGTCGAGGCCGTCGCCGAGGAGGTTGAGCTCGCCGTCTGTCACCAACACAGCGATTTCGATGAGACGGTCGGCCTTGAGGTCGAGCCCCGTCATCTCACAGTCAATCCACACCAGTTCGTCACGCACAGCGGTCAACAGTATTCGCACAGGCCGACGGCGGCTGCCCAGGCCCGTTTAGAGCCCTCCCGATCGCTCCGCGGCCAGTAGTGTCGCCGGCATGAGCGACGACGCGACCTCCACCCCCGCACAGCGCATCGCCGCTGGTTATGCCGTCGACGGGCCGGCTCTGGAGCTCGGCTCCGTGGTGGTCGACGGCGTCGCCGACCCGGCCGCGCGGGTGCGGATCCCGCTGTCGACCGTCAACCGGCACGGTCTGGTCGCGGGGGCGACGGGCACCGGCAAGACGAAGTCGCTGCAGCTCATGGCCGAACAGCTCTCGGCGGCCGGGGTGCCGGTGGTGATGGCCGACGTCAAGGGAGACCTCTCGGGGTTGTCCCGTCCCGGTACGCCGGGGGACAAGGTCACCCAGCGTGGTGCCGACACCGGCGACAGCTGGACGCCGACCGCGTTTCCTGTCGAGTTCCTGTCGTTGGGATCCTCGGGGGTCGGGGTTCCGGTGCGAGCCACCATCACCAGCTTCGGTCCGATTCTGCTGTCGAAGGTGTTGGGGCTCAACACAACTCAAGAGTCGACGCTCGGCCTGATCTTCCACTGGGCCGACCAGAAGGGCTTGTCGCTGCTCGACGTCAAGGACCTGCGTTCGGTGATCCAGTTCCTCACCAGCGACGAGGGCAAGCCCGAACTGAAGGCGCTCGGCGCGGTGTCGACGACCACCGCCGGGGTCATCCTGCGCGCCCTGGTCAACCTCGAGGCCGAGGGTGCCGACACCTTCTTCGGCGAGCCAGAACTGGAGCCCGACGACCTGATGCGCGTCGACGACCAAGGGCGCGGCGTCATCACCCTGCTCGAGCTGGGCGCGCAGGCGGCCAGGCCGGTGATGTTCTCCACGTTCCTGATGTGGGTGCTCGCCGATCTGTTCACCTCGTTGCCGGAGGTCGGTGACGTCGAGAAGCCGAAGCTGGTGTTCTTCTTCGACGAGGCGCACCTGTTGTTCGACGACGCGTCGAAGGCGTTCCTCGCCCAAGTCGAGCAGACCGTGAAGCTCATCCGTTCCAAGGGCGTCGGGGTGTTCTTCTGCACCCAGTTGCCGACCGACGTGCCCAACGACGTGTTGTCTCAGCTCGGCGCCCGCGTTCAGCACGCGCTGCGCGCGTTCACCCCCGACGATCAGAAGGCGCTGTCGAAGACGGTGCGCACCTACCCGAAGACGGACGTCTACGACCTCGAGGAGGCGTTGACGTCGCTGGGAACGGGGGAGGCGATCGTGACCGTGCTGTCCGAGAATGGTGCGCCGACCCCGGTGGCGTGGACCAGGATGCGGGCGCCGCGCTCGTTGATGGACACCATCGGTCCCGACGCCATCAGTGCCGCGGCCAAGGCGTCGCCGCTGCAGGTCGAATACGGGCAGACCGTCGACCGCGAGTCTGCCTACGAGCGGCTCAACAACAAGCTGGCCCCACCCGAAAAGCCTCAGCCGCTACCGCCACCGCTTCCACCGCCCCTCGACGGTGGACTGGGGTGGGACCCGGGCCCGGTCGGCTCACCCCCGCCGGAGGGCCCGAGCTTCGTCGACGAAGTGATCCACAGCTCCGCGTTCAAGAGCTTCATCCGGTCCGCGGCCACGGTCGCCGGGCGGGAGATCACCCGCAGCATGTTCGGTACCGGCACCCGCAGGCGCCGGCGACGCTGAGCGAGTTACTCGCCGCCGAGCTTCTTGTAGACCGCGCCGACGATCGGCGTGACGATGGATCGCGGGGCGTAGCCGCTGGCCACCGACATCGCCTTGGACGTCACCCCGGGGACGACGCGCATCTTGTTGTGTTCCAGCCCGTCGAGCGACAGCTTCGCGGTGTGCTCGGTGGAGATCCACAGGAAGTCGGGGATCAACTTCTCGACGAGGGACTGCTCGTCGGGATTCGGCAGTTCGGTGCGCACCGGTCCCGGTGCCAGCACGGTGACGTGAATGCCGAGGGACTTCACCTCGCCGCGCAGCGATTCGCTGAACGTGTTGACGAACGCCTTGGACGCTGCGTAGGTCGCGTTGTTCGGGATCGGTGAGTTGCCCGCCGCCGAACCGGAGATGAGGATGCCGCCTGCGCGGCGCTCGACCATGCCGGGCAGGACGGCGAGCACCAGATCGTGGACGCCGAGGACGTTGAGTTGGACCTGGGCCTGCTCGCCGTCGACGTCGAGCTTCGCGACGGGGCCGAAGGTCGCCGTGCCGGCGTTCGCGCACAGGATGGAGATGTTGCGCTGCGCGAGTTCGGCGCAGAATTCGGCCCGCGCCGCGGGGTCGACCAGGTCGACGGGCCGGACCTCGACGGTGACGCCGTAGCGCTCGGTCAAGGTGGTCGCGAGCGCGGTGAGCACGTCGCCGCGGCGGGCGGTGATGATCAGGTGGTGTCCTCGGGCGGCGAGCTCGGTGGCCAGAGCCTCACCGATGTTCTGCGAGGCGCCGGTGACGACGGCGCGCGCGTCGGGACTGGGAGCAGGTACGGACATGGGCCCAATCGTAGGTACCAATAGAGTGCGTTCATGACCAACCCCGCGGGTACTCGGACCGCGGGGCGGTTCCCCGTCGTCGCGTGGGCGTTGTGGGACTGCGGCGCAACCGGAGTCAACGCGATCGTCATCACGTTCGTCTTCTCGGTGTACCTGACCGGTGAGGTCGGAGCAGGCCTGCCGGGCAGCACGACGCCGACGGCGTGGCTCGGGTGGGCGTTGTTCGCCGCCGGGCTGGCGGTCGCCACGCTCGCCCCGGTCACGGGGATCTGGGTCGACGCCGCGCATCGCAGGCGGACCGTGCTGGCGGTTCTTACCGGCGTCGTCATCGTGCTGACGGCGTCGATGAGTCAGATTCGTCCCGACTACCACTACCTCTGGCTGGGCCTGGTGCTGCTGGCGCTGACGGCGGCGTGCAGTGATCTGGCGACGGTGCCCTACAACGCCATGCTGCGGGAGCTGTCGACGCCGGACACGTCGGGCCGGGTGTCCGGATTTGGCGCGGCGTCAGGGTATTTCGGGAGCGTCCTGCTGTTGCTGGTGGCGTACTTCGGTTTCATGGGCGGCGGTGACGGCGACACCCGCGGACTGTTCGGGGTGTCGACGCACGAGGGATGGCCTGCGCGGTTGGTGGTGCTGGTCGCGGCGGGCTGGTTCGCCCTGTTCGCGCTGCCGTTGTTGGTCGGCACCCGCACCAGGATGCCGGTGCTCGAAGCCCCGACCTCCTCGCCGGGGTTGCTCTGGGCCTACCGGAAGCTGTGGGCCGACCTAAGGGACCAGTGGGACAGGGACCGCAACGTCGTGTACTACCTCGCGGCGAGCGCGGTCTTCCGCGACGGTTTGACCGGCATCTTCACCTTTGGTGCAGTGCTGGGTGTCTCGGCGTACGGGGTCTCGGGCGCCGACGTGGTGCTCTTCGGCATGTGCGCGCTGGTCGTCGCGGCGACGGGAGCGGTGTTGGGCGGTCTGCTCGACGACCGCATCGGGTCCAAGCCGATCATCGTCGGGTCGCTCGTCGCGATGATCGTCGTCGCCCTGGTGATGATGACGCTGCACGGGCCTTCGGCGTTCTGGGTGTGCGGGCTGCTGCTGTGCCTCTTCATCGGGCCCGTCCAGTCGTCGGCGCGGACGACGATGCTGCGAATGTCGGTCGAGGGCAAGGAAGGTGCGGCGTTCGGGCTGTACACCACGACGGGGCGGGCGGCGACGTTCCTGGCCCCGATCCTCTTCACCACGTTCATCACGGTGTTCGGCACCGACCGCGCCGGGATGGGCGGGCTGGTCACCGTCTTGGCGATGGGGCTGGTGGCGATTCTCTTCGTCCGCGTGCCGCGGGTCTCCGCCTAACGAGAGCGGCCTAACGGGAGCCCAGCGCCGTACACAACGTCAGGCCGGTCCCGGTGTTCTGCTGGGTCTCGGTGCCGTCGATGGTGATGGAGCAGGTGAGTTTCCGGCCGACGTTGACGATGCTGACGCTGGCGGAACTGTTGGCCGCTCCGGCCAGCTGAACTTCCTTCTGCCACGGCAGCATGACGTTGAACTCGGTCTGCAGTACTCCGCCGCTGTCGAGGTACAGGATGCTGATGGCCCGGCCCTGGCCTGCGACCGAGTAGACGACGGTGTGGGTGTCGTTCGAGTTGTTCGGCGTGGTCGGCGGGACGACGCTTGGCGTCGTCGGCGTGGTGGTCGGGGTTTGGGTGGTGGCGGGCGTCGGCGTGGTCGTCGACGGTCTGGTCGCGGTCGGTTGGATGGGTGTCTGGGGCGGCGCGACGAGGGTGTCCTGGTGCGAGCTGTCGACGATGACGAGGCCGATCACCATTCCGAGTACGACGAACAGCACGATTCCCGCCAGGGCCCACAACCATCGCCGAGGGTTGGGTCCGTCCGGCTTGGGTGGCTCGGGTGGCACTCCGCCGGGGGGCCCGTATTGCCCGGTCGCGTAGGCGTCGTACCCGTACGGCGAGTACGCGGGCAGCTGCTCGGTGGGCCGGTGCTTGTCGTAAGCCGTCCCACCGGAAGTTTGGTACGGCTGCTGGCCGTACGTCGAGCCGGGAATGGCGGGGTAGTTGTAGGTGCCGGGATGTTCCTGGTCCCGCCCGTCGCGGCGCGATGGATCCGTCATCTCCACCTCATGTCTGCAGGGTACCTGCGCTGGCGGCGGGGCCTCGCTGGCCAAGGCGCGGGGTTTACCGCAATTGTCGGACGGGTAAACCGGTCGCGACGCCGCACGGGCGGTCAGCGACATGGAGGTTCACATGCGAGGCAGCGGAATCATCGGCACGATCCTTCTCGTGTGGCTGCTGATCGGCGTGTTCGCCGCCTATCAGCGCGACTACTTCAAGGCTTCTGAAACCAGTTGTGCCACAGCAGGAACGATTGCCTTGACGGTGGTCGCGGGGCCGCTGAACTACGCGGGCGCCAACCCGAAGGTGGCCGATTGCAACATCAACGTCCCGCAGCCCAGCCAGTAGGGCTCAGCCACCAAGGAGTAGCCATGATCGCTATTGGTGTCATTCTCGTGGTCCTCGGCCTGTTCTTCGGCATGCCGGTGTTGACCTATGTCGGCGTCGTCGCCCTGGTCATCGGCGCAGTGTTCTGGCTGCTCGGCGCGCTGGGCCATGCGGTCGGCGGCAGGCGCGTCTGGTACTAGCGACGACGGGTGAGCGCTGCCAGGGTCATGGCCCGCAGGATCGCCCGTGACGAGTCGCGGACCGTGCCCGGCCGGACGCTGTGTGGGGTCGAGTTGAGTAGCCCGAATGCGGCGTGCGCCATCAGCCGCGCGTCGTCTTCGTCCAGGTCGTCGTCGAGTGCGCGGAGAACGTCGACCCATATTTCGACGTACTGCCGCTGTGCGCGGCGCACCTGGCGCATGGCCGCGGCAGGAAGCTGCGCCAAGTCGCGATCCTGAATCCGGATCAGATCGGGCTCGGTGAACACGAAGTCGAGGTGGAAGTCGACCAATCCGTCGAGCGCGTCGGTGTGTTCGGCATCGGCCACGACCTCGGTGGCGCCGGCGAGCAGCCGGGTGCTGATGCCGACGAGGAGTTCGACGAGTAGCGCTTCCTTGTTGGGGAAGTGCCGGTAGATCGCGGGTCCCGACACTCCGGCCGCGGCGCCGATGTCCTCGAGGCGGACGCCGAGGAAGCCGTGCTCGGCGATGAGCCGCTCGGCGGCGGCGATCAGTTGAGATCGGCGGTCGGATTTCGCCTGACTGCGCTGCGTCGTCGACGTCTTCGCCGTAGCCACCGTTCCTCCCTTGCCGGTTGCACTTCTCAGTTAATGATCACTAACGTAGCATCAGTTAGTGACGGTTAACCAACGGACGGATCGGCCATTGCCCACGCAGACGACCCATCGTGACCAGCATCTGACGTTGGTGGCGGAACTGCGCGAGAAGCTCGCGACCGCCGCACTCGGCGGTTCGGAACGCTCCCGGGAACGCCACGTGAGCAGGGGCAAGCTGTTGCCGCGCGACCGGGTGTTCTCCTTGCTCGACCCCGGAAGCCCGTTCCTGGAGCTGGCGCCGCTGGCGGCCGACGGGATGTACGACGACGAATGTCCCGGGGCGGGGATGATCGCGGGTATCGGCCGAGTGTCGGGCCGGGAATGCATGATCGTAGCCAACGACGCGACGGTCAAGGGCGGCACCTACTACCCGATCACCGTCAAGAAACACCTTCGTGCACAAGAGATTGCGGCGCAGAACCGGTTGCCATGCCTCTATCTCGTCGACTCCGGTGGCGCCTTCCTTCCGCGCCAGGACGAGGTGTTCCCAGACCGCGAGCACTTCGGCCGAATCTTCTTCAACCAGGCCAATATGAGCGCCAAGGGCATCCCGCAGATCGCGGCGGTGCTCGGCTCGTGCACGGCGGGTGGCGCCTACGTCCCCGCCATGAGCGACGAGGCCGTCATCGTCCGCAACCAGGGCACGATCTTCCTCGGTGGTCCACCGTTGGTGAAGGCCGCCACCGGCGAGGTGGTCACCGCCGAGGAGCTCGGGGGAGGAGACCTTCACTCCAAGGTTTCCGGTGTGACCGACCATTTGGCGAACGACGATCGCGACGCGCTGCGGATCGTGCGCCGCATCGTGGACACGTTGGGTCCGCGCACGCCGACGCCGTGGGAGGTCACCCCGACCGTCGAAGCCGTCGCCGACCAGACCGAGCTGTACGACGTGGTGCCCACCGACCCCCGCACGCCCTACGACGTCCACGAGGTGGTCACCCGCCTCGTCGACGGTGGCGACTTCGCCGAGTTCAAGGCCGAATACGGCACGACGCTGGTCACCGGCTTCGCCCGCATCCACGGCCACCCCGTCGGCATCGTCGCCAACAACGGCGTGCTGTTCGGCGAATCCGCGGTCAAGGGAGCACATTTCATCGAGCTGTGCGACAAGCGGTCCGTACCGCTGCTGTTCCTGCAGAACATCGCCGGCTTCATGGTGGGCCGCGACTACGAGGCGGGCGGCATCGCCAAGCACGGCGCCAAGATGGTGACGGCCGTCGCCTGCGCGCGGGTGCCCAAGCTCACCGTCGTGATCGGCGGTTCCTACGGCGCAGGGAACTACTCGATGTGTGGGCGGGCGTATTCGCCGCGCTTCCTGTGGATGTGGCCGAACGCGCGGATCTCGGTGATGGGCGGTGAACAGGCCGCGTCGGTACTGGCGACCGTGCGTGGTGACATGACGCCCGACGAGGAGGAGGCCTTCAAGGCGCCGATCCGCGAGCAGTACGAGCATCAGGGCAACCCCTACTACTCCACCGCGCGGCTGTGGGACGACGGCGTGATTGATCCCGCGGACACCAGAACCGTTGTCGGGCTGGCGCTCTCGGTGGTCGCTCAGGCGCCGCTGGAACCGGTCTCCTACGGCGTATTCAGGATGTGACGGAATGACCCTCGAGAGTTTTACGACCGTCCTGGTCGCCAATCGCGGCGAGATCGCCGTGCGCGTCATTCGCACCCTGCGGGCCATGGGAATTCGCTCCGTGGCCGTCTACAGCGACGCCGACGCCGCGGCGCGCCACGTCGCCGAGGCCGACGTCGCGGTTCGGCTCGGCCCGGCACCCGCCCGGCAGAGCTATCTCGACATCGCGGCGGTGGTGCGGGCCGCTCAGCGCACCGGCGCCCAAGCCGTCCACCCCGGATACGGATTCCTCTCGGAGAACGCCGAATTCGCCGCCGCACTCGGGGCGGCGGGCATCGCGTTCATCGGGCCGCCGGTCGGCGCGATCCAGACCATGGGCGACAAGATCGCCGCCAAGGCTGCGGTCTCGAAGTTTGGCGTGCCCGTCGTCCCCGGCATCTCGCGACCCGGGCTGACCGACGAGGATCTGATCGCCGGTGCCGGTGACGTCGGATTCCCGGTCTTGGTCAAGCCGTCCGCGGGCGGTGGCGGCAAGGGCATGCGGGTGGTGCACGACGCGTCCGAATTGCCTGCCGCGCTGGTGTCCGCGCGGCGTGAGGCGGCGTCGGCGTTCGGTGACGACACCCTGTTCCTCGAGCGATTCGTGTTGAATCCCAGGCATATCGAGGTGCAGATAGTCGCCGACGGTGACGGCAACGTCGTCCACTTCGGGGAGCGCGAGTGCAGCCTGCAACGGCGCCACCAGAAGGTGATCGAGGAGGCGCCGTCACCGCTGTTGGACGCGGCGACCAGGGCGCGCATCGGTGCGGCGGCGTGCGACACCGCCCGTAGCGTCGACTATTCGGGTGCAGGCACCGTCGAGTTCATCGTCTCCGCCGACCGGCCCGACGAGTTCTTCTTCATGGAGATGAACACCCGGCTGCAGGTCGAGCACCCCGTCACCGAACTCGTCACGGGTGTCGACCTCGTCGAGCTGCAGGTGTGCATCGCCGCGGGCGGCACGCTGCCGCTCGGTCAGGACGACGTGGTCATGACGGGGCATGCCGTCGAGGCCCGCGTGTACGCCGAGGACCCAGCCCGCGACTTCCTGCCGACCGGGGGAACGGTGCTCGACGTTCTCGAATCATCCTCCGCGCGGATCGATTCGGGCATCCGGGCCGGCACTGTCGTCGGCAGCGACTACGACCCGATGCTCGCGAAGGTCATCACCTACGCCGAGGACCGTCCCGCCGCACTCGCCGCGTTGGACAAGGCGCTGGCCGAAACGGCGGTGCTCGGTGTGACCACGAACGTGGACTTCCTGCGCTTCCTGCTCGCGGATCCGGACGTGGCGGCCGGCCGGCTCGACACCGGTCTGCTCGACCGGCGGACACCCGACTACGTCGGCGTCGGGGCCACCGACGACGAGTTCGTCGCCGCCGCGGCGTACCGCTGGCTGTCCCGCTGGCCGGCCGCACCGGGCGACCTGTGGGCGGTCCCGTCGGGTTGGCGCACCGGTGTCCGTGCGCCGACGACGATCCGGCTGCGGGCGGGCGGGCGTACCGAGCACGTGCACGTTTGCGGCACTCTGCAGCGGGCGACGGCCCGGATCGAGGAGGGCGAAACCCGTTCGATGGCAGCAAGTCTCGACGGTCGCGTGCTCACCGTCACCCTGGACGGGTTGCGCTCGCAGTACGTGGTCGCGGCCTCGGACGGCGTGATCTGGCTGGCCGGCGGCGGGCGCACGGTTGCGGTCGAGGAGGTGCGCGAGGCGCCGGTGCGGGCCGACGCCGCACACGCGGGCGACGCCGAACTCGTCAGTCCCATGCCGGGATCGGTTGTCGCGGTGGGAGTCGAGGACGGGGCGGCGGTCGCCGCGGGCGACGTCGTCGTCACCGTCGAGGCCATGAAGATGGAACATGCGCTGTCGGCACCAGTCGACGGCGTGGTCGAACTACTCGTCGCCGTCGGCGACCAAGTCAAGGTGGGCCAACCGATGGCCCGAATCACCGCAACCGTCGAAAGGCCCCAGACATGAGCGAATTCTTGTCCACCGGAACACTTCCGGATCACTACGAGCAGCTGGCCAAGACGGTCCGCGACTTCGCGCGCACCGTCGTCGCCCCCGTGTCGGCAAAGCACGACAAGGAGCACTCGTTCCCCTACGAGGTCGTCGCGGGCATGGCCGACATGGGCCTGTTCGGGCTGCCGTTCCCCGAGGAATACGGCGGCATGGGCGGCGACTACTTCGCCCTGTGTCTGGCACTGGAGGAACTCGGAAAGGTCGACCAGAGCGTCGCGATCACGCTCGAGGCCGGGGTGTCGCTCGGCGCGATGCCGGTGTACCGCTTCGGAAACGACGCACAAAGGCAGGAATGGCTGCCGCTGTTGGCATCCGGCAAGGCGCTCGGCGCGTTCGGCCTGACTGAGGCGGGCGGTGGCACCGATGCGGGGGCCACCAAGACCACCGCGAAGCTGGACGACGGTCACTGGGTGATCAACGGCTCCAAGCAGTTCATCACCAATTCCGGAACCGACATCACCAAGCTGGTGACGGTCACCGCGGTCACCGGCGACGTCGACGGTCGCAAGCAGATCTCGTCGATCCTGGTACCGGTGCCCACCGAGGGTTTCACCGCCGAGCCCGCCTACGACAAGGTGGGCTGGAACGCCTCCGACACGCACCCGCTGAGCTTCGACGCCGTCCGCGTTCCGCAGGAGAACCTGCTGGGGGAGCAGGGCCGCGGGTACGCGAACTTCCTGCGCATCCTCGACGAGGGCCGCATCGCGATCGCCGCGCTGTCGGTGGGTGTCGCCCAAGGCTGCGTCGACGAATGCGTCAAGTACGCCAAGGAGCGGCAGGCGTTCGGCGCCGCGATCGGGACCTACCAGGCCATCGGGTTCAAGATCGCGCGCATGGAGGTGCGCGCCCACGTTGCCCGCACCGCCTACTACGACGCGGCCGCACTCATGTTGTCCGGCAAGCCCTTCAAGAAGGCCGCCGCGGTGGCCAAGCTCGTCGCCAGCGAGGCCGCGATGGACAACGCCCGCGACGCCACCCAGGTGTTCGGCGGCTACGGTTTCATGAACGAGTACCCCGTCGCGCGGCACTACCGGGACAGCAAGATCCTCGAGATCGGCGAGGGCACGACGGAGGTGCAGCTGATGCTGATCGCCCGCGAGGCGGGCCTGTGAGCGACAAGCGCGTCGTCGTCCAGCGCGGGCTGTGGTTCGAAGAGTTCGAGACCGGCGTGTTGTATCAGCACCGGCCCGGGCGCACCATCACCGAGGCGGACAACGTCCTCTTCACCACGCTGACCATGAACACCCAGGCGCTGCACCTCGACGCCGCGTTCGCCGACGCACAGCCGCCGTTCCACCAGCGGTTGGTCAACTCGATGTTCACGCTCTCCACCCTGGTGGGTCTGTCGGTCGCCCAGCTGACGCAGGGCACGATCGTCGGCAATCTCGGGTTCGGCGACGTGGCGTTCCCCAAGCCGCTGTTCCACGGCGACACCCTCTACGCGGAGAGCGAGGTCGTCGACAAGCGGGAGTCGAAGAGCCGCCCGGGGGAGGGCATCGTCACCTTCGCGCACACCGGACGCAACCAGCACGGTGACGTAGTCGCCACGGCGTCGCGAAAGACCATGGTGCGCAAGCGTCCTGCCGACGAGAACGTGGAGGAGTCCTGATGCGCCTCGGTGACAACGGGCCCGGGTGGCTGTTCTGCCCGGCCGATCGGCCAGAACGCTTCGCCAAGGCCGCCGCGGCCGCCGACGTCGTGATTCTCGATCTGGAGGACGGCGTCGCCGCACACGACCGTGAGGCTGCCCGGGCGGCGCTGCTGGCGACCCGCCTCGATCCCGCCCGCACCGTCGTGCGGGTCAACCCCGTCGGGACCCCCGACCACCAGCGCGACCTCGACGCGCTGCTGTCGACCGAGTACACCACGGTGATGCTCGCCAAGACCGAGACCGCCGATCAGGTGCGGTCGCTGGCGCCGCTGGACGTCGTCGTGCTCGTGGAGACTCCGCTGGGGGCGCTCGCGGTATCCGAGACGGCGCGGGTCGACAACACCGTCGCCGTGATGTGGGGCGCCGAGGACCTCTTCGCCGTACTTGGTGGCACGTCGAACCGCCACGCCGACGGGAGCTACCGCGACGTCGCCACCCACGTTCGCTCCCAATGCCTTCTGGCCGCCAAGGCGTACGGCAAGATGGCGCTGGATTCGGTCTACCTCGACATCGGTGACCTCGACGGGTTGCGTGCCGAGACCGAAGACGCCGTCGCCGTCGGGTTCGACGCAAAGGTGGCGATCCACCCGACGCAGGTCGCGGTGATCAGAGCCGGTTACACGCCGACCGACGACCAGGTGCGCTGGGCGCGAACAGTTTTGGACGTCTCCCGTTCGGAGCGCGGCGTCTTCCAGTTCGACGGTCAGATGGTGGACATGCCGGTGCTGCGGCGCGCACGGCGCATCGTGGCGCTCGCGCCGAGAGACTGAGCGCGCTACTTGCGCTTCGCGGCGGCCAATCTCGCTGCGAACTCCGGTGATTCGATCGACGTCGCCTGCGGACCGATCTCGACGTCGACCGCGACGCGGTGCTGCTCGGAGTCGAGGAACCCCGGGTTCGCCGTCGCGCGCATCGACGCCTTGGTGGCGATGACGACGTCGCGAGGGGCGGCCGCGGGCCCCGCCGCCAGTTCACGCGCCGCGGCGACTGGGTCGTCGGCGACCCGCAGGGCGAGCCCGTACTGCACCGACGCCTCCGCGTCGAACCGCATGCCGAACAGCAGGGACGCCCGCGCCACCTGCGGCCCGACGGCGCGTTGAAGCATCCACGTCGCGCCACCACCCGGATGGATGCCGAGTTTCTGGAAACGTGGGTCGTACATGGCGGCTGGGCCGGAAATCCGGACGTCGGCGGCCAGCGCCAAGTTCAGGCCGGCACCCACAGCGGCGCCGTTGACCGCGGCGATGGTCGGCAACGAGCAATTCGCCACGGCGAGGAAACCGTCGTAGATCACCCGAAGGCCGTCCTCGGCGGCGGCGCCCAGCGCCGTCAGGTTCGCTCCCGCGCAGAACGCCTTGCCGGCGCCAGTCACGATCACCGCGTGAACGCCAGGGTCGGCCTCGGCGGCGTCGACCGCCGCCCGCAGCGCCGCGGAGATCTCGGCGGTGACCGCGTTGCGGCGGTCGGGATCGTTGACGGTGATGAGCGCAACGCGGTCCTCGACCTGCGTCAGTACGAGATCGGACACGGGTCGACAGTAGTGGATCGGCGGTACGCCTGGTGGCATGCGTACGCTCGAGGTGAGCCGTCTCGCGCCGCCCGACGGTCCTTCTTCAATCGAAGGATGGCACTCGATGGCCCGAACCACTCGCACGTCGACGGCCGTGGCGTGACCACGGCTCGTCGCACCGCGAGTCCCGTGCGCCTGATGCTGCGCGAGCAACTCGGGCAGCGGGTCGACGGCGCGTGGTGGCCACACACCAATCGGTTGGCCACCGAGTTGCCCGAGTTGGTCGGCGTCCTCAGTGGGCGTCTCGGTGAGGTGGTCGACATCTCGGTCAACTGGTCGCTGTCGGAGAACCTGCCCGACCTGAATTCACGGCACTGGCAGAACAAGCATCAGCACCTGATGGCCATCACCGGTCGCGACGCCAGCGCCAACCTCCTGGTCATCCCCAGCCTGACTCCGGGCAGCTTGGCCGGACTGCTGCTGCGAATCGCGGCGGGGTTGCCCCTGACCGAAGCGCATCGGGACACCCCGCTGTTTCGCACCGCGACCGAGATCGTCGACGCGGCACGGGGTGACGGTGGTCTGCTTCCTCCGCAGGCTCCCGTTGCGAAAGCGCGCGGAAGACGCGCGACGTAAGAGCGCGTAACCGCACCTTTAAACGACCTCCGGGCACGACGGGCGGTGTCCAGAGCCGGACAGCCCCTACGGCGATCGCCGGTCGCATCGCGACCTGCGCCGCTCCGGCCTGACTCTCCCCACTGTCCATCTTGGGAGGGAGAAATCTCCCGTTGAGGTGACGCGCATGGCAACGGCAGTGCCGAGACTTGGATCACAGCTACAGGCTGCTGCCGGGTGTCATCACAGTCCGGCGCAGATCGTCACGAAACAGGAGTGCCATGACCACCACCGAGGCCATCGGGATCAAGCCCATACCCGACGAGGTTGCTCGCCAGATCGTCCTGCCGGAAGGCCACGGCGATGACGATGCGCTCTTCGAGGCCTACCGCTGGCTGCGTGAGAACAATCCACTCGGCAAGGCCCATGTCGAGGGCTACGACCCGCTGTGGCTGGTCAGCAAGCATGCCGACATCATGGAGATCGAGCGCCAACCGCAGATCTTCTCAAACGGCGGGGGCGAGGCCGTCGGGACGCACAACCCGATCCTCACCAACCAGGCAGGCGACGAGTTCACCAAGACCCTGACCGGCGGCAGCCTGCGCGTCATGGAAGCGATGCCATACCTGGATCCGCCCGAGCACACGACCGTGAAAGACATTGCGGTGGATTGGTTCCGCCCGAGCAACCTCAAGAAATGGGAAGACCGGATCCGGGTGCTCGCCCGGGAATCCGTCGAGCGGCTGACCCAGACCGATGGCAGGTTGGACTTCGTCAAGGACTTCGCGGTCTACTACCCGCTGCACGTGATCATGAGCCTCTTCGGCGTACCGGCCGAGGACGAGCCGCGGATGATGAAGCTGACGCAGGACCTCTTCGGTGCACCGGATCCCGACCTGGCGCGTGAAGACGTCGAGCCGCTGTCGCCGGAAGCCGCCGCGCAGCAGTGGGCAGCGGCAGTGCAGGACTTCTACGCCTACTTCGACACTCTCGTCGAGGACTGCCGGGCGAACCCGCGCGACGACCTCGCCTCCCTCATCGCCAATGCGCGCCAGGAAGACGGTGAGTTCTTCCCCAAGATCACCGCCTACGGCTACTTCATCACCATCGCCACCGCCGGCCACGACACCACGTCGAGCTCGATCTCCGGCGGCTTCCTGGAGCTGGCTCGCAATCCCGAGGCCTTGGCACGGGTACAGGCTGAGCCCGAACTGATTTCGGGTCTGGTGAGCGAGGCACTGCGGTGGGCATCTCCGGTCAAGCACTTCATGCGCCAGGCGATGACCGACTACACGCTGAACGGCCGCGAGATCAAGGCCGGCGACCGCCTCATGCTGCTCTACCAATCGGGCAACCGGGACGCCGACGTCTTCGATGACCCCGACACCTTCGACATCGGGCGCAAGCCCAACAAGCAGATCGCGTTCGGCTACGGGCCGCACATGTGCCTCGGCCAGCACCTCGCCAAGTTGGAGATGAAGATCCTCTACGAAGAGCTGCTGCCACACGTCAAGTCGGTGGAGCTGGCCGGTGATGTCAAGGTGATCCAGACCAATTTCGTTGGCGGACTGAAGAATCTGCCGGTCAAGCTGGAGTTTGCGTGACACACGCGACGGTCATCGTCGGTGCCGGGCATGCAGGCGCCAACCTGGTGGGGTTGCTCCGGCAGGAGCGCTACGACGGCGACATCGTCATGCTCGGTGCCGAACCGCATCTGCCGTATCACCGTCCGCCACTGTCGAAGAAGTTCTTCTCCGACGAGTGCCGACAGCCGCTGCGCCCATTGGAGTTCTACGCCGAGCAGTCGGTCGAAATGCGACTGTCCACCGAGGTCTCGTTCATCGACAGGGCGGCACGGAAACTGCTGACCATCGGTGGTGAGGCCGTCGAGTACGAGACGTTGGTGTTGGCCACTGGTGCCGCACCCCGGCGACTAGTGGTCGAAGGATCAGGGCTGGAAGGCATATTGGCCCTGCGAACCTTGGACGATGCCGCGCACCTGCGAGCCAGCTTGGCAGCAACCAAACGGCTGGCCATCGTCGGCGGCGGCTACATCGGGCTGGAAGTCGCCGCCGAGGCTCGGCGCCACGGTGTGGCGGTCACCGTGATCGAGCGGGAAGACCGTGTTCTGGCCAGAGTCGCGAGCCCGGAGTTCTCCGCAGCGTTGGCGGCACAGCATGCCGCACTCGGGACCGAGATCGTCACCTCTGCTGACGTGGCTGCATTCGCCGAGGGCGCCCCGGGTCGCGTGGGTGCCGTCGTGCTGGCCAACGGCGACGCGATCACCTGTGACGCCGTGCTGGTCGGGGTCGGCGCCGTGCCCCGTGACGAGCTGGCGCAGGCGGCCGGGATCGATTGTGAGGGAGGCATTCTGGTCGACGAGACCGCGCGAACCAGTGATCCGCACGTCTTCGCAATCGGTGACGTCACCCGTCGCCCATTGACCGGCCAATCAGGCCGGATTCGCTTGGAAAGCATCCCGAGCGCAATCGAACAAGCCAGACAGGTGGCCGCCGCGATCACCGGTACGGCTGCGCCGACACCCGAGGTGCCGTGGTTCTGGTCAGATCAGTTCGACCTGAAACTGAAGATCGCCGGCCTGGTGCAACCATGCCGGGAGGCGATTCTGCGCGGCGATCCAACCACGGGAAAGTTCGCGTTCTTCCATCTCAGCTCGGACAACGTGGTCGAAGCGGTCGAAACATCAAATGCTCCTGCCCTTTTCATGGCGGGGAAGAAGATGATTGGTCAACGTGCCCGCGTCGACCCGGCACTGCTCGTCGACGACGCGGTCGACCTTCGTACGTGCGTGACAGCTCACTGACAGCAAGGAGATACATCCGTGCCCAGCATTACCTATGTCCTGCCAGATGGCACCGAGTCCACGGTGGAGGTGCCGATCGGCCAGACCGTGATGGACGGCTCCGTGCGTAACAACCTGCCCGGCATCGTCGCCGAGTGCGGCGGTGGATGTTCATGCGCCACTTGCCATGTTCATCTCGACGAGAAATGGTCGGGTCTGTTCGACGCTCCGTCCGATGAGGAAGCCGAACTGCTCGAATGTACCGACGATTACTGCTCGCAGTCGCGGCTGTCGTGCCAGCTGGTCGTGACGGCCGGCTGCGACGGAATGCGCTTGAGCGTTCCCGAGGGCAACTGACAACCGCAGCTGCGCAACGTCATTCCCCTTTCCCATCCAGATCACGAAACCCTGCTCGGAGGAGTCAGTCATGTTGGTCCAGTCAGCCGTCGTCGACGAGGTCGGCGGCCCGTTCACCATCCGGACGGTCGACCTCGCCGAGCCTGGCCCGGGCGAGGTCCTGGTTCAGATCGCCGGTGTCGGCATCTGTCACACCGACATCGCCGTCAAGGAGGGGCACCTGCCCTTCCCCCTACCGGGTGTCCTAGGGCACGAAGGCAGCGGATCGGTGATCGCCGTGGGCGCCGGTGTCGAGAGGGTGGTGGTTGGCGACAAGGTGGCGCTGAGTTTCAACAGCTGTGGGAGTTGCCCACAGTGCGCGAAGGATGCTCCCGCCTATTGCCACGACTTCATGGCCTACAACTTCGGCGGCTCTCGTCCCGACGGCACAACGGGTGTCAGTGAATCCGGCCGGCAGGTCGGCGCCAACTTCTTCGGACAGTCCTCGCTGGCCACCCATGCCCTGGCCAATGAGCGCAACGTGGTCAAACTTCCCGACGACGCGCCGCTGAGCCTGGCCGGCCCGTTGGGCTGCGGTATCCAAACCGGTGCCGGTGCGGTGATGAACTCCCTGGACGTCCCCGCGGGGGCATCACTGTTGATCGCGGGCGCCGGTCCGGTCGGCCTCGCAGCGGTGATGGCTGCCGCCGTACGCGATGCCGATCCGATCATCGTGATCGAGCCACATGAAGGTCGCCGCGACGTCGCGTTGAGTCTTGGCGCCACGCACGTGATCGACCCCGCCGTCGCGCCGGTCGCCGACCAGGTGCGCGCGATCCTCGCCGGTGGTGTGGACTATGCGATCGACACCACCGCCGCCGTCCCGGTTCTCGAACAGCTGCTGCGCAGCCTCGGGGTCCGCGGATCGCTCGGACTGGTTGGGGTGCCCGCAAATCCGGAGGCCGCGTTGTCGATTGGCCTGATCCAGGCGCAGGTCGCGGGATTGACGGTTCGCGGAATCGTCGAAGGGGACGCAGATCCGCAGACGTTCATTCCCTACCTGCTCGACCTGCACCGCCAAGGCAGATTCCCGTTCGACAAGCTCGTCTCGACGATGCCGTTCGCCCAGATCAACGAGGCACTCGAGGCATTACATCGCGGCGAGGCCATCAAGGTCGTCCTCGTCAACGACTGATCGACAACGACGCCATCTGAGACGACATCTGAGACGACAGGGGACTCCCAACATGAGCATTCAGCACGAGACGCTCTTCATCGACGGCCGGTGGCACACACCCGGTTCGGACGCCGTCATCGAGGTCATCTCGCCCAACGACGGGCAGTCGCTGGGCCGGGTGCCCGACGGTGCACGGTCCGACGTCGACGTCGCCGTCGCCGCGGCCCGGGCTGCGTTCGACCATCCCGCTGGCTGGCGGTCCTGGTCGGGCGCGCAGCGGGCGGATGCGATGGAGAGGCTGGCCGACGAACTCGACCGACGGGCTCCCCAGATGGTGCAGGCCGTCAGCTCGCAGAACGGCATGCCGGTGGCAGTGGCCGAGCAGCTCGAAGCGGTCTTTCCCCAGCTGCTGCTGCGGTACTACGCCGGTCTTGCGCGCAGCGAGTCCTTCGAGTCGCGGCGACCTGGACTGCTGGGTGGTTCGACCCTGGTGACTCGCACACCCATCGGTGTGGTCGGGGCGATCGTGCCGTGGAACTTCCCGCAGGCGCTTGCCGCATTCAAGTACGCGCCGGGGCTCGCGGCGGGGTGCACCTTCGTCATGAAGCCTTCGCCGGAAACGGTTTTCGACAGTTTCGTGTTCGCCGAGGCGGTCGCAGCGGCGGGACTGCCGGACGGGGTTGTCAACATCGTGCCTGGCGGTCGCGAACTGGGCGCATATCTGGTGTCGCATCCCGATGTCGACAAGATCGCCTTCACCGGCTCGACGGCGGCGGGACGCGCCATCGGCGAGACCTGCGGACGATTGCTGCGTCCGGTGACATTGGAGCTGGGCGGGAAGTCCGCCGCCGTCATTCTCGACGACGCCGATCTCGATCTGGCCACCGTCGGCCAGCAGTTGTTCGGGGCGACCCTGCTCAACAACGGGCAGGCCTGCTACCTCAGTACCCGGATCCTGGCGCCGCGGTCGCGCTACGACGAGGTCGTCGACACCTTCACCGGATTGGCTGCGTCGCTGACCGTCGGCAGCTCACTTGACCCGGCCACTCAAATCGGCCCGATGGCCAGTGCCAGGCAACGTGACAGGGTCGAGTCCTACATCGCCAAGGGCATCGGCGACGGTGCCCGGGTGACCACCGGCGGCGGACGCCCTGCTGGACTCGATGACGGATTCTTCGTGGAACCAACGGTTTTCGCCGATGTGGACAACAACTTCGCCATCGCCCAGGAGGAGATATTCGGACCGGTACTGTGTGTCATCCCCTATGACGGCGATGACGAGGCGGTCAGTATCGCCAACGCGAGCGATTTCGGTCTCGGCGGCACGGTGTGGACGTCCGACCATGACCGCGGTGTGCGGGTAGCGCGTGGTGTCCAGTCGGGAAGCTTCGGCATCAATCACTACCTGCCGGATCCGACGGCGCCGTTCGGCGGGGTGAAGTCCAGTGGAATCGGTCGGGAGCTCGGCCCGGAAGGCATGTCGGCGTACCTGGTCGAGAAGTCGATCTACCTCTGACGGACCGCTAAGGACGTCACGCGCGCAGTCGGTGATACTTCGCGACGGCGTCGGTACGGTTCGCCGCGCCAAGCTTGCGCAGTATGTGTTTGACGTGCGACTTGACGGTGCCTTCGCCGACGAACAGGCTGACCGCGATCTGGGCGTTGGTCTTGCCCGCCGCCAAGCCGCGCATCACCTCTGCTTCGCGCGCCGTCAGATCGCCCAGCGGTCCGAGCTCTTCGGTTCCCGAGGTGGCTCGCGTTCGCGACTGTTCCTCGGGCCCATTGAAAGCCGAATTATCCTGCTCTCCAGCCAGTTCCATGACCTCGAGGGTGAAGTCATCGGCCAGGGAAATTGCTGCGCGTAGGTGTGTGTCGGCGGCCTTGCGCATGGCGTGCAGGCGCTCGATCAGAAGGTTGCGCTCGAATGCGATGCCCAGCCCTTGCGCGAACATACCGAGGACGGCACGGTCGAATTCGTGCACACCGGGCTCTTCGGTGTGCCGATCGGCATGCAGAAGTCCAACCGTCTTGCCCCAAGCGGCAACTGGAGACGCGACGTACGTCTTGGTTCCCGTCATGGCGATCAGCTCGGGGTGGACCCGCGGATTGGATTGGGCGTCGTGCACGAGGATTGGAACACCGCGCCGCACCATGTCGCCTTCGAGTAGTCGGCGGTCGAGGCGGTGCGGGTTGGCAAGTCCGACCTCGACCATCGTCTTCGCGAATTCTTCATCCGCCCCGGCGAACCCGGAGAACGCCACCCAGGTGCCCTGGTGGATCCGGGAGAACAGGATGCGGCTGAACCCCATGCGATACGCCTCGATGGGGGCCCGTTCGGCCAATGCTGCAGCCGAGGCGATCCCGCGGAGTCGACCGACGGCCTCCTGCGCACCGGACACCCTGTCATCGTGCTGCGCCAGAATTGCGTCCTTGACTGCCACCTGAGCGTGCTCGGACCGCAGTAGCAGCGCTTCGGCCTCTGGCCGGCGCTGCGGCACTGACAATCCTTGTTCGAGGTGTTCGGTCAGGTCGCGGCGGACCGCGGACAGCGCGGCATCGGCGCCGAGAAGGTCGGCGTCCGCGAAGTCCGGACACAGGTCGCACCCGCCGAGCACCTCTTGCGCACGGCTGACGATTTCGCGGGCGCGGTCGACGTCCTGCGCGGCCGCAGGAGATCGGTGAAGTTGTGCGGTCATGTCCGCCTCCTCGCATCTGTCTGTGCGGTCAGGGCCTCCGCTACCGCTGGTTCGAGTACGTCCGTGAGTCACACGACCTTCACATTCCTCCGCTGGCGTGATACGCGTCACAGCATAGGGCACGTGTGGCCCGTGTTAGCCGGCGCCGGATCTCGTCAACAGATCCATTGCAATGTCGGCGATCATGTCTTCTTGTCCGCCCACCAACTTGCGGTTGCCCACTTCCAACAGGATGTCGCGGGTGTCGAGCTCGAACTCGCCGGCAGCGCGCTCGGCATGGCGTAAGAAGCTGGAGTACACCCCGGCATACCCGAGGGTGAGGGTTTCGCGGTCCACCCGGACCGGCCGGTCTTGTAGCGGACGCACCAGATCGTCGGCAGCATCCTGCAACGCGAACAGATTGCACCGGTGCTGCCAGCCATAGATGTCGGCGACGGCGATGAAGGCCTCGATCGGGCAGTTGCCTGCGCCTGCGCCGTGACCGGCCAGGGACGCGTCGACGCGGTACACGCCCTCCTCGACTGCGGTCACGGAATTGGCCACCGACAGGGACAGGTTCTCGTGGGCGTGGATGCCGATCTGGGTCTCCGGGTGCAAGACATCGCGGTAGGCGCGCACCCGGTCACGTACGTCGCGCATTGTCAGTCGACCGCCGGAGTCGGTGACGTACACGCAGTGGGCACCTGCCGACTCCATCAGTTTGGCCTGCCGAGCCAGCTCCACGGGTGCGGCCATATGCGACATCATCAGGAAGCCGGACACGTCCATACCGAGGTCACGAGCCTTGGCGATGTGTTGCGCAGCGATATCGGCCTCGGTGGCGTGGGTGGCGATCCGCACCGAACGCACCCCGAGGTCGTGGGCGTGAACCAGCTCCTCGACGGTCCCGATCCCCGGTAGCAGCAGTGTCGTGAGCTTGGCCGTGCGTACCACCTCGGCGGCCGCGGCGATCCATTCCCAGTCGGTGCAACTGCCCGGTCCGTAGGTGAGGCTCGAACCTGCCAACCCGTCGCCATGGGACACCTCGATGGCATCGACCCCCGCCGCGTCCAGCGCAGCGGCGATGCGGCGCAGGTCATCGACACCGAGGCGATGCCGGACGGCGTGCATACCGTCGCGCAACGTGACGTCTTGGATGTAAAGCGTGTTCACAGCACCGCCTTCGAGGCCGTCGTGGTCGCGGATGCGGCCAGCCGTTCACCAACCCGCAGTGCTGCGGAGGTCATGATGTCGAGATTTCCGGCGTAGGCCGGCAGATAGTGGGCTGCGCCTTCGACTTCGAGGTAGACCGACACCTGCCAGGCGGCGCACTGCTGCTGGCTGCCGACCAGATCCTGCGCGGAATCATCAGTTGTCAATCGGGTGAAGCGGACTTGCTGTTTGAGGCGATAGCCGGGTACATAAGCCGACACGGCATCGACCATCCGGTGAATGGAGTCGCGGACTGCATCGAGGTCGGTATCGCCGATCAGGCACAGCACGGTGTCGCGCATGATCAACGGCGGCTCTGCCGGGTTGAGCACGATGATGGCCTTCCCTCGTCGGGCGCCACCGACGACCTCGATGGCCTTCGAGGTCGTCTCGGTGAACTCATCGATATTGGCGCGGGTGCCTGGCCCGGCCGACCGGGAGGCGATCGACGCGACGATCTCGGCGTAAAGCACCGGTGTGCACTCGGATATGGCCGCCACGATCGGGATGGTGGCCTGCCCGCCGCAGGTCACCATGTTCACGTTCGACGCGTCGAGATGCTCGTCCAGATTGACCGCGGGTACGACGAAGGGACCGATAGCTGCCGGGGTCAGGTCGACCACCCGCTTACCGTGCGCCGCCAGGACGGCGGCGTTGGTGACGTGTGCGCCGGCGGAGGTCGCGTCGAACACCACTTGGATATCGGCGAACTCGGGCATGGCGACCAGCCCGTCGACTCCGTCTGCGGTGGTGGCGACCCCGAGACGTTCGGCCCGCCGCAGGCCGTCGGAGTCCGGATCGATTCCGACCATCACCGCCATCTCCAGCTGGTTGGAGAGCCGCAAGACCTTGATCATGAGATCGGTGCCGATGTTGCCGGAACCGATGACCGCGACTTTCGTGGTGGTCACAGCCGACCTCCTTCGGAATCGTGGGATGTGCGATGAGTGAAAGATGCTGTTGCCGTGCCAAGTTCGTCGATGACGGCAACATAGGTGCGACCGGGGACAACGGGAACCATTGGACCCAAAGCGCCGGAGAGGACGATGTGGCCTGCCAGCAGTGGGGTGCCGTTCGCCCGCGCGGTGCGGGCAAGCCAGGCCAGCGCCGTCAACGGGTCGCCCAAGCAGGCCGCACCGTCACCCTCCGACACCTTCTGGCCGTCCTCGGTCAGTGTCATCCGCAGCGATGCGAAGTCCAATTCCCCGACGGGCACCGGATTCTCGCCAAGGACGAACAGCGCCGAAGATCCGTTGTCCGCGACGGTGTCGACGATGCTGATCGACCAATCCTTGATCCGGGAATCCACGATCTCCAGTGCCGCGACAGCCTGGCCGGCTGCCGCGCGGACCCGGTCGGCGGTCAGCTCACCGTCGAGATCCTCGGCCAGGATGAAGCCGACTTCGGCCTCGATCTTCGGCTGCAACAGTTTCGCCGTCGGGATGCTAGGGAAGCCGGAAACGTCCATATCCGCGTAGAGGACACCAGAGTCGGGTTGGTCGACGCCGAGCTGGCGTTGCACCGCGGGTGAGGTCAGACCGATCTTGTGCCCGACGACTCGGCGACCCTGTGCGAGAGAGGTTTCGGTGAGCAGGCGCTGGATTGCGTAGCCGGTCGCGATGTCAGTGCCGCCGACGAGGTCCCGGATCGGGTCACACTGGATCCCTGAGGCTGCTGCGCCGATCAGCCGGTCGGCCGCATCGCGTAGCAGCGTTCCCGGCAGCGTCGATTCTTTGTTCACGGTATTGCCGTTCTTCGGTGGGTTTGGTGGTCAGGGTGGGCTGCTCAGCCCATGCTGCTGCCACCGTTGACGTAGAGCGTCTGTCCGGTAGTGAAGCCGGTGTGCGCACCGGCCAGATAGGCAACCGCTTCGGCGACATCGGCGGGGGAGCCCGGTCGTCCGAGGGGGATGAGGTCGACGGCCTGATCGACCACACCGATCAACTGTTCTGATGCGGAGCCGGATTCGAATTTGGCGGCAAGCTCGGGGGTCAGGACGTAGGAGGGTGCAACGGTATTCGCGGTGATGCCCAATCCGGCGAACTCCCGGGCCAGTCCGGTGACCATTGCGTGCACGCCACCCTTTGCGGCGTTGTACATGGCGTGGTCGGCCAGACCGTTGCGCACTGACTCCGCGCCGATGTTGACCAACCGACCGTGGTTGCGCGAAATCATGTGGGGCAGGACCGCCCGGATGCAACGAATGGTCGTCCACAGGTTGTTGTCGATGGTGGCCCGCAGCGTTTCCTCGGTGTGTTCCAGGGTGGGAAGGATGACCCCACCCCCGGCATTGTTGACCAGGACGTCGACGTGTCCGAGCGCTGCGACTGCCGCGGTGATCATCTCCTCGGCAACACCGGACTCGTCGAGGCCACCGCAGAAGCCACCGACGATTGCGCCGGACGGATCAGCAGAACCGCCGGTGAGACTGGCGAGGTCCTCCTCGTACTGGGTGGCTACGAAGACCTTGGCACCGTCGGCGGCCAGCCGCTCGACGATCCCGCGGCCAATTCCGGATGCGGCCCCGGTGACGACGGCGGTGCGGCCGCGCAGCCGGCTCATAGGATGATCGCCACATCACCGTTGGCGTACAGGTCGGTCATATCCAGCTCGATTCGCTTGTGCTGGATGCGGAATTCGTCACCGACCGGCCGCAGGCGGTAGCGGTACTTCCCGACGTAGTAGCCCTCGCGCCCGTGCCGGAATCGCCACACCGTGAACAAGGCGTCGACGGTGACGATGTCGTCTTCGACCCGGAAGCGCACATTGGCAACCTGATGGTTGGTCCGTGAGTGCGGGAACTCCCGATGCGCGCGACGGCTGTTCAGGCGTTCGACCCGTGCGCGCATCCGCTGGTAGTTGTCGTCGATGAGCATCAGGTCGGTGGCCGGGTCACCATCGAGTGCGGTGTTGGAGGGCACTTCGTACTTGGCGTCGGCGTCGAAGAGTTCGAGCCATTCATCGAGGCGCCAGGAATCCAGCAGATCCGCTTCGTGGTAGAGGAATTCCTCGACCCGGGCCCGGGTCATCGAGCCGAGTGTCGTGGCCGGAACTGCGGCCGCCGTCGGGGCGCTCACTTCTCGATCCTCATTGCCGCACTGCCCATCTGCTCTTGCCAGCGACGCCAGAACTCGCGCATCTGTTCCTCATCGTTCGCCAGTGGACCGCGGGCCATGCCGCGGGAGATGTCATTCCATTCGATTCCGCCGCTGACGTAGCCCTGCTGGCAGGACTCCAGCGCTTCGAAGTCATCGGGGGTGGCGAAGCCGCCCGGTCCCAGGAAGGTCAGGAAGCTGTCCAGACGCCGTTGCCGCAGCTGCTTGAGCTCGTCGCGCGGTGCCAGTTCCCACGCCGTGACGTCGACCCGGTCGGGCGCACTCGGATAGAAGGTCCGCACGGTGACGGCCATGATGTCGTTGATGATCAGGTTCGGGTAGATCAGCAGGTTGCGGTTCACGTCAGCCATGACGTGGGCCTTCTCCTCGCCGTGACGGGCGACCAGATCGGCGCGCTGGCGCTCGATGTCGGCCTTTGCCTCCTCGCCGAACAACGGCTCCCATTTGGCGACCGGGCGCCCCCATGGTGCGGAGTACTGGATGACGGCGTGTCCGTTACCCAACGCGGTGGCATGCCCGTCGACGCCGCCGGCGAGGTCGGTGCCCATCGCGGATAGGTATTGGAAGTAGGTGATGTGGGTGGATTGGGCATGGTATCCGTCAACGCTGTTCTCTACCAGCAATTTCCAGTTGGCGTTGATGCGATAGTCATTGGTGCCCTTGATGACGGTGAAGGGGCTCTCGCTGCTGTCCACGACGAGGTCGATGTAGTCCTTCGCACCGGCGAGGTAGGTCTCCAGATCGACGATGTCCGGGTCGTAACTGGCGAAGACGAAGCCGCGGTACGACTGCGAACGGGCCACCCGTTGCAGTCCGAACTGGGAGAAGTCCAGGTTCGAGCCGTATGCCTCCCTGTCGGGAATGCCCTTCAGCGCACCCTCGGAGTCGAAACTCCATGCGTGATAGAAGCATTGAAACAACTTCGACGTACCGGAGTCCTGCCGGCACACCACCGCACCCCGATGCGGGCAGGTGTTGTGAAAGACGTTGACATTGCCTGACTTCGCACCGCGGACCATGAAGACCGGCCGACCCGCCACCGGCCTGCGCACGAAGTCGCCGGGGTTCGGTATCTCCGACTCGTGGCCGACATAGAGCCAGGAGTGGCCGAAGATTCGCTCCAGTTCTTCCCGGTGGACGTCGGCTGAGGTCATTGCCGACCGGTGGACCCGAAACTGGTTGTTCGCCGGATCGTCGACGACGAGAGGCGTTGTGGCAAGCGAAACATCGCCGAGTTGGGCGGTCATGCCGGCTCCTTCGTTCTGGCAGGGTAGGACAGGTAGTCGCCGACGAGCTCGCAGAACTCTTCGGCCCGCTCGATCTGGGTCCAGTGACCGCAAGCGGCGAAGACGTGTAGGTCGGCGTTGGGTAGCAACTCGAGCATGGTGGTGGCCACCTTGAGCGGGACCACGCTGTCCTCCCGTCCGTGCACGAGCAGCGACGGCGTGGTGACCGATCGCGCCTCGTCCTCGGTGATGCCGAGCTCGGATCCGGCGTGGCGGGGGTCGAAGAACATCGAGCGGTACGCCTCGTACGCGCCGTCAGCGATGCTGGCCTCATAGCGGATACGCACCAGCTCGTCGGTGATGATGGTCTTGTCGATCGCGAAGTAGTTCAGCAGCAGGTCGCGCATCGCGTCATAGGACGGCGAGTAGGCGCGCAGCGCCGCCAAACCGTCGGTCATCGTCATGCCCACGCCGGGTGAGCCCATCAGCACCATCTTGGTGATGCGTTCGGGACGCTCCGCGGCCATCGCCAGGGCGATCCGCCCGCCGAGGGAGTTGCCGACAATGGCGGTGGTGTCGACGTTCACCGCGTCCAGGAAGGCCCAGATGTGGTCGACCCACGTGCGCAACGAGTACACGATGTCCGCTGGGCGCTCGGTGGCACCGAACCCGACGATATCGGGGGCGAACACGTGGAATCGGGTGGCCAGGTGGTCGATGTTCTTCTGCCAGTTGGCCTGTGCCGACACTCCTGGGCCGGAGCCGTGCAACAGTACGACGGGCGGACCGCTGCCGGCCTCGAGATAGCTGGTGGTGACGCCACCGGCGTCGATCGTCTTTGTCACGCTGACTGCCTTTCGTCGAAGATCGCAAAGCACTTGTTGGAGTTGAAGACATCGGTGGTGACCAGTTCCGACCACCGCAACGGCATGCCGAGTTCCTTCATCGCGCCCGTCAGGCAGAACCAGTTGAGCATCTCGTGCTGGCCGGATTCGACGATGCTGCGGCTGGTGGTGGTCTGCCAGGTCTCGTAGTCGCCTGCGGTGAAGAGCTCGTAGAGCTTGCGGTCGGCTCCGGTGTCGGGGGTGATGTGCCAGGTCTTGTCCGTGAGGAAGGCATGGGACCAGCTCGACGAGGCCACCAGCGCGACCCGCAGATCGGTATCGGCCAGTGAGCGAGCCACCGCGGCGCCGAGCGCGAAACATCTTGTCGGAGAGGGTCCGACGGGATCGAGCTGTTCGGTGGCGATGTCGGCGAATCGTGCGAGTCCACCCTGACGGGCAATGGCGTGCTGGCCGTAGCAGTTCACGGTGATGGGGATCAGCGGGTAGGGGAACTGGGCCCCGGCATGCTCGTAGTCCAGGAACAGTTGGGTGTTGACCACGGCGTGTGGGAAGGCGGCGTTCGCCCGCTTCCGGTATGAGTAGGCAACGTCGAATCCGGAGCTGAGAAGATCGTCGGCGAGTCTTCGTGCGTTGTCGGCGGAACCACGCAGGGTGATTGTCGACTCGTTCGGTAGTCCCCAGGCGTTCGGGCTACCGCGTCCGGCCATCAACTCGAACGGATGGACTTCCACATCGCCGTAGGCGAGTACGCAGAACGGTGGTATCACCTCTTCGCGAAAGTTCTCGTATTGATCGTCGCCCCAGACCAATACGACATCGGGTGCGAACTCGTCCAGTGCTTCGCGGCACCGGGTGAGGTTCTCGACCAGCGCCTTTCGATGATGCGCTGCGGCGGCTCCGCCACCGTCTTCGCCCCACTCGGCGCGCATCTGCGCCGGCCAGGTGGCCGGGTCTTTCGCCGAATCGGGAATGTCGGGGTCCTGCAGCGTCCAACGCAACAGGCCGGCCATGTGTTCGTCGGTGCCGGCCAGCATCGGATAGTGGGTGAGGCCGAGTCCAAGGAAGCTCGCCATGTGCTTCTCCTTCGGTTGGTGTCAGAGGACTGTTGCAGAGCGTGCGATGTCGACGAGGCGCCTGATGTTGTTGCCGGCGATGTCGTCTCGGAGCGGAAGGGGCAGCCCGCCGAGCGTCGACTCGGGGTGCCCCGGCATGGCCGGAAACGGGTAATCCGACCCGTAGAACACATGGGCATCGCCGAACGTATGCACCGCATGCAGGAGTGTGTCGTGATCGTATGCGATTGAATCGCAGCACATCTGGCGTGCGAGCTGACTCGGAAGATCGGGGGAGTCGATCGGCATTCCGCCGATGTGCGCGCCCTTGTCCACACGGCCGAGCACTGCTGGCAGCGCCCCGCCGCCGTGCGCCAGGCAGTACCGCACTCCTGGTCGTCGCCGCATGGTGTCGCCCGTCAACAGGGCGGCGGCGGCGATTGCGGTCTCGACGGGCATGCCCAACCCGAATCCCAGCCCCAGTCCGGTGATTCGCTGGTACAGGTCCTGATCGACCGGATGTACCAACACCAGGGCATTCAGTTCGGCTGCAACGCAGAAGAACTCGTCGAGCGATGGATCGGCCAGTTCGATTCCGGCTACCTGGGCGCCGATCTCTATCCCGAGGAAGCCGGGGTGCGACATGATTCTGCGCAGCTCGTGGGTCGCTACGTCGGGATCCTGCAGTGGCACCGTGCCGAGGGCCGCGAATCGATCGGGGTCATCGGTCACCAGACGCGCTGAGAACTCGTTCTGGGCACGTGCGAAATCTGCGGCGGCACCGACCGGAGTGTCGTAACAGAAGGTGACCGGGATCGGGGACAGCACGTGAACGGCGATGCCGTCACGATCCATGTCGGCGATCCGACGCTGTGGCGACCAACAGCGGTCGTCGATCGTGCGGTAGGGCTTCCCTCGGAGAGTGATCATCGCCGTCGTTTCGTCGATCCGTTCGACGGCGAGGTGGGGAGGCCCATCGGGGCCCGTGACCAGAGGTGCTAGGTCTGGGTCGATCAAATGGGTGTGCACGTCGACGATTCCGTGCTTCCAGTGGTGTCGTGAATGAGCGGCCATCCCGCCCTCCGTCCGGTCATCGGCATGTGATGACGAGCACGCTACATATTATGGCAGCATTATTCAATAATCTGCAGCCATAATTATCTGAGACACAGGGCGGGATGGAATGAGATGTAGGTCACCAGGGTGGAAGGCTGCGGCAGTGCTCGCGAGGATCGAAGATCGTCGCGAACTGGTAGTTCGGTGTTGGCGCCGCTCAGGGATGCTGAGGGGTGATCGGCGATCGCAAGGGGTCGCTCGGTCGTACCAGGTTGGCATCGTGCCGGTTGATCGCATCGACGAACGAAACGTGATCGTGGGTCGCGATCGCCGCGACGATGTCATCGTGCACGTCGATGCTGTCGGTGAGCGCGGCTTCGTGGTCGGGCGCGAAGACCGCACGACTGAGGATTGCCTTGATGCTCGTAATGAGCATCTGGTGCATTCCCTCCAGGACCGGGATGTGGGCCGCACCCGCGATCACCGAGTGAAAACTGAGGATGGCGTCGAAGAACTCACGGGCTTCCGAAGCGTTCCGCATCGTCATCATCGCGCTGCGCATGGCCGAGATGTCATTGCTGGTGGCGCGCTCGAATGCGGCTTTGGTCAGCCCGAATTCAAGGTAGAGGCGGGCCTCGAACAGGTCGAGCGGATGCGGATAGGAGGCCTGGAACCACAGGTCCAACGCACCGAGTCGAACCTGGGGCGGAGCCGAGGCCACGGTTATGCCACCGCCGGGACCCGGTTTGACCGCCACCAGATCGCGGTCTCGCAGGATCCGGAGTGTTTCATTCATGACCGTTGGGCTGATGCCGAAGCGATCCATGAGCTCCGAACGCCGGCCGATATGTGAACCGACAGGCAGGCCGGAGGTGAGTATCTCCTCCTCCAGATCGGCGGCGACGCGTTCGGCGCGAGAGGAGCGCAACGGAGTACTTCGCGGTTGCATCGCCACCCCTCTCGATCCTCGCTGCCCACCGGGTTCGCCCTGATAGTAGCCGCCCGGGTGGATGAACAGTCGTCCCCGGGAGAGCGCATCGGGCGATGTGGGGGTACCGGGTGATTCCCACAACCCGTTCTATTGTGTATGCATAATATGTTTGAATGAGCTGGATCACACACGATGAAGGAGCTATGGATGGATCAGTCGATCAGCACCCGCGCCTTCCGCGAAGCTCGGGACTGGCTACTCGCCCATGGCGGTGCCCACGAGCGCGCTGTCGCGGAGTTCACCTGGCCGAGTCTGGGCCCGACGTTCAACTGGGCGATCGACTGGTTCGACGCCATCGCCCGGGGGAACCAGCGCACCGCACTGCGGATCGTGGAGGAGGACGGCACGGACGCGGCGTTCACCTTCGAGGAGATGGCCCATCGCTCCGACCAGGTCGCCACCTGGCTCGAGACACAGGGGGTACGTCCGGGACATCGCGTGTTGATCATGCTGGGCAACCAGGTGGAGCTCTGGGAGTCGGTCCTGGCGGTGATGAAGCTCGGCGCCATCATCATGCCCACTACTTCGGCGCTCGGTCCAAAGGATCTGTTGGACAGGATTGTTCGCGGCGGTGCACAGCACGTCATCACCAACGCCGATCAGGCGGAGAAGTTCGACACCATCGACGGGGACTACGGCCGCTTCGGTGTCGGATCGGCGCCGCCGGGTTGGAAGGCCTACCGTGAGGCTTACCAGGCGCCGGCTACGACCTTCGAATCACGTACGGCGCCTGACGATCCGATGCTGCTCTACTTCACCTCCGGGACCACGAGTCGGCCGAAACTGGTGTTGCACACGCACCAGTCCTACCCCCTCGGGCATCTGTCCACGATGTACTTCCTCGGCGTCCAGCCCGGCGACGTACACCTCAACATCAGTTCCCCTGGTTGGGCCAAGCACGCCTGGAGTTCGTTCTTCGCGCCGTGGATCGCCGAGGCGACGATCTTCGTCTACAACTACGAGCGGTTCGACGCGGCAAAGCTTTTGGCGACCATCAGAACCGCGGGGGTCAACACCTTCTGCGCCCCGCCGACGGTGTGGCGGATGCTCATCCAGGCCAATCTCGGCGACAAGCCGACCGGTCTGCGTGAGGCCGTCGGTGCCGGTGAGCCCCTCAACCCCGAAGTCATCGCGCAGGTTCGGCAGAACTGGGGGCTGGAGATTCGGGATGGCTTCGGCCAGACCGAGACGACGGCGCTCATCGGGAACACTCCGGGTTCGGTCGTGAAGCCTGGCTCCATGGGGCGTCCGCTGCCGGGCGTCCCGGTGGAAATCGTGGATCCGTTGACCGGCCGCGTCAGTGACGAAGGTGAGATCTGTCTGCGGCTGGATCCCAGGCCGGTCAACCTGATGGTCGGATACGTCGAGGACGCGGCCCGCAACGACGAGGTGATGGCCGGTGGCTACTACCACACCGGTGACGTGGCCAGCCGCGATGACGAAGGGTTCATCACGTACGTGGGCCGGACCGACGACGTCTTCAAATCATCGGATTACAAGGTGTCACCGTTCGAGTTGGAGAGCGTTCTCATCGAGCACCCGGCAGTGGCCGAGGCCGCGGTGGTGCCCGCCCCCGACGAAATGCGGCTCTGCGTCCCGAAGGCCTATGTCTCCTTGGCCGAGGGCTGGCAACCCGACGACCAGACCGCTCGCTCGATCTTCGCCCATTCCGTCGCCAATCTTGCTCCCTATCAACGAATTCGGCGCATCGAGTTCTACGAATTGCCGAAGACCATCTCAGGGAAGATCAGGCGGGTCGAACTCCGCCAGCGGGAGAATTCCGGGGTGTCACTCCCTGATGAATGGCGCGACAGGTAGGCGATGACGTCGCTGTGACGACCGAGCGACCTAGTCGACGAGCGACAGTGCGTGCGCGCGGCGCAGCTTGCCGGACGGTGTCTTCGGGATGACGCCAGGCTGGAGTACGACGACGTTGCGGGGCCGGACGTCGACGTCGCCGAAGACTTCGTGGGCCACCTGCCGCTCAATCCGGCGGACCTCGTCTGGCTTGTCGTAGTCGTTGGATTCGACTGCCACGGCGAAGGTTTCGCGTGACAAGCCCGCGTTCAGGCGCACTGCGACCGAGCAGCCGGCGCGCACGCCTGCCACCCGGGTGGCGGCGCGTTCGATGTCGGTGGGGTAGATGTTCTTGCCCGCCATGATGATGACGTCCTTCACCCGGCCGCAGACGACGATGTCGCCGACCTCGGTGAGGTATCCCATGTCGCCGGTGTCGTACCAGCCGGCCTTGTCTTGGGCGCCGATGAACCCGGCCATGGTGATGTAGCCCTTGGTGACCGGCTTGCCACGCACCTGGATGACGCCGACGGCGCGCTCGGGCAGGACGTTGTCGTCCTCGTCGACGATGCGCACCTCGAGCCCGTCGATGGGCTTGCCCAGGGCGACGAGGCGGCGGGTGTTGCCCTTGGTGGCGGGGACGGCGCGGTGCAGCACTGCGAGCAGGTCGGCGTCGATCTCGTCGACGACCATGCCGACACCACACTCGGTGAACGACACCGCAACCGTGGTCTCGGCCATGCCGTAGGCGGGCACGATGGCCTCGCGCCGCAGCCCGAAGGGGGCTCCGGCCTCGACCAGGTCCTCGACGTCGACCGGGTCGACCTGCTCGGCTCCGGAGAGGGCCCAGCGCAGCGACGACAGGTCGAACTGACCCTCTTCTGCCTGCCTGCGCAGCCGCTTGGCAAAGAGGTTGTAGGCGAAGTTGGGCGCCGCGGTCATGGTGCCCCGGTACTTGTCGATCAACTTGGCCCACAGCAGGATGTCGCCGAGGAAGTCCATCGGGGTGACCTTGACCAGTTCGGCGCCGAAGTACATCGGCACCGTCAGAAAGCCGGTCATGCCCATGTCGTGGAAGCAGGGCAGCCAGCTGACGATCACGTCGGTGTTGGTGTCGAAGTGGGCCCCGACGAACATCGCCTCGGCGTTGGCGACGACGTTGGCGTGTGAGATGCAGACCGCCTTGGGGAAGCCGGTGGATCCCGAAGTCAGCTGCATCAGCGCGAGGTCGTCCTCGTGGGTCTCCACGGGGTCGATCGGCTCGCTGGCCAGCAGTTCGGAGACGGTCAGCACGCGGATTCCACGCTCTGTCAGGACCGGCGCGGCGGGGGTGAACGGATCGGAGACGATGACGACCTTCGCCTCGATCATGCCGATCACGTCCATCGTCTCCAGCGCCCATCGCTGCAGGTCGGTGCGCGGGGTGGGCTGGTGCAGCATGGTGAGGCTGGCGCCGCGCATCCAGATGCCCTGGGCGGCGGGCGCGATTTCGACCGGAGCGCCTGCCAGCACTGCCACGGCGTCGCCGTGTCCGATGCCTGCGGCGGCAAGGCCACCCGAGATGCGCCGGGCCCGCTCGTACACCTCTTTCCAGGTGTGCCGAACCGGTGCGTGGGGGTCGCCGGTCGTCATGCCGTTGCGACTCGTGTGCGCGTTGGCGAACATCGTCTCGGTGAATCTACTCACGAAAGTCCCTTTGGCTCTGGCGCGTTGGCGGCGATGCTTCTTCGATCGTCGTGCAGTCGTCCCTCTGTCGAGCACCTTCAAGAGGTAGCGCGGGGACTAGGCGCCATTGCCGCATGCGCAGCACGGTGTAATCCATCATCGACCATTGCGGGCGACGACGACGGGGAAAGCGTGAACTCCTCCACGTCGGTTGGACGCACTGACTGTACAGACCAAACCCCGACGTCGGCGCTGGCCGCATCGATCGCAAGCCGATCGATGCGTCGCCGTCACCTCCAGACGCCCAAGACGGGTGGTCAGGGTGTTTTGCGGTGGTCGTCACATCACGGCTGATTTCTGGTCGACGGGTACGCGCGACGTCATCGTCGCGAGCCCATGGTCGACGCCGCCCGCTCGGGCCGCGCCGCGCCGCGCCGCACGGTGATCAAAAAGTGATGGGCGCAGAAGTTTGCCGTTACCGGGGCGAGGAACGGTGCTTCGTCGAGGTCCAGCCGGAGCTGATCAAGGCGGTCAGGTCGTCGACCCACGCCGCGTCCAGCGGGGCGTCGTGATTTACGAGGATGCGGAAGATGGCGCTGCCGACCACGACTTCGGCGAGCAGGGGCAGGTCGCCGGACGGGTCGGGCTGGTCGATCCTGGTCCTGAAGGTGGCCAGGCTGCCGGCGAATCGCGAGATCATCGCGCCGTGCACGTCCGGATCGGCCACGGTGTCGGCGATCAACGCCGGTAGTGCGATCCGGACTTCCGGCCGGTCGAACATGGTGCGCGTCGCCTCCACGAGTGCCCGGACGTCTCCCTCGGCGTCGCCGGAGGCACTCGGCATGGCCATCACCTCGGCGGGCAGGATCGCTTCGTGGACCAGTTGGGCCTTGCCCGACCAGCGCCGGTAGATCGCCGCGGTGGTGGTGCCTGCCCTGGCCGCGATTGCCGCCAGGGACAGTGCGGAGTAGCCCGTCTCGAGTAGCAGGTCGCGGGTGGCCTCGATGATCGCGGCGTCGATTCTGCCGTCGCGCGGCCGACCCGCGGGCGACCGGACCGAGTCCTTGTCATCTTCGGGCCGATCTGTTCTCATGATTCCAATATAACCCGCATCGTATCGTTATTGGAGAGACGTGTTCCTGAGCCCGCTCGACGAGTACCCGATCCACCAGGCGGCGGTGCCCATCAGCGCGCCGGCCACCTCGGACCGCAACTTCTACGATCGCTCCTACTTCAACGTGCTCGAGCGCGACGGCCGCTTCATGATGCTGACCGGCATCGGCTACTACCCTCGGCTCGGCGTCAAGGACGCCTACGTACTGATCCGTCGCGGGGACACCCAGACCGCGGTGCGCTTCAGTGACGCGATCGACGACGACCGCATGCGCCAAAACGTCAACGGCTACCGGCTCGACGTCGTCGAACCCCTGCAGGAACTGCACCTGACCGTCGCCGAGACCGAGGGCGTCGCGGTCGACCTGCGGTGGCGGGGCAGGTTCCCGGCCGCCCTGGAACACCCGCATCACATGCACACCGACCGACGAGTCACCCTGCAGGCCTGTCGGTTTGCTCAGCTCGGCACGTGGGAGGGGTGGATCGACGTGGACGGCGACCGTCTGCACGTCGACTCCGCAAACTCGGTGGGCAACCGAGACCGGTCCTGGGGCATCCGGCCCGTCGGAGAGGCCGAACCGGCAGGCAGGCCCGACACCGCATTCGGCGGAATGTGGTGGCTCTACCTGCCGCTCGCCTTCGACGACTGTCAGATCTTCCTGATCATCCAGGAGGATCCCGACGGCCACCGCAGCCTGTACGACTGCACCCGACGCTGGGCCGACGGCAGGGTCGAACAGCTCGACGGCGTCCGTGTGACCGTCCACTACGCGCCGGGCACCCGGATTCCCTCGGGAGCGCACGTCGAGATGATGACGCGGTCCGGAGATCGCCTGCAGCTCGACGTCGAGTCGAAGCTGTTCGCGCCCATCGCCTTTGGCTCCGGCTACGGCGGGGACTCGTCATGGGCTCACGGCACGTGGATGGGTGGGCCCTCCGCCGAGCGCGTCTCCTACGACCTGACCGATCCCGAGGTCATGGCGCGAGCCCCGTTCAGCCTGATCGACCACGTCGGCCGAGCGGTCTGCACCGAGCCCGACGGCAGCACGCGCGAGGGTGTCGGGCTCTTCGAGCACGCCGTCATCGGACCGCACCACCCGTCGGGCTTTCACGACTGGACCGACGTCCTGGCCGGGGTCACGTCGTGAAGGTGATGACGGCGCTGTTTGGTCCGACCGACGTCGTCGAACGAGCGGCGCTGCTGCGGGAGGCCGGCGCCTCCGGAGTGTTCACGTTCGAGGGTCCGCGCGAGGTCTTCACCCCGCTGGTGCTGGCGTCGACCGTCAAGGGCCTTGACCTGATGACCAACGTGGCGATCGCGTTGCCCCGCAATCCGATTCAGCTGGCGCACCAGGCCAACGACCTCCAGGAGATCTCCGAAGGGCGTTTCATCCTCGGGCTCGGCACCCAGATCCGGGCGCAGATCGAGAAGCGCTACGGCGCCGAGTTCGACCACCCGGTGGCCCGGATCAAGGAGATGGTGGGCGCGTTGCGGGCGATCTTCGCCACCTGGAACGACGGCGAGCGACTCGACTTCCGTGGTGAGTACTTCCGGCACACCTTGATGACGCCGACTTTCAACCCTGGCCCCAACCCGTTCGGGCCGCCACCGATCTACCTCGGCGCACTGGGTCCGCGGATGACCCGTGCGACGGCGGAAGTGGCCGACGGTCTGCTGGTGATGCCGTTCGGCTCCAAGAAGTACCTCCACGAGAGGACCATGCCCGCCGTCCGGGAAGGATTGGCGGCCGCGGGACGAGGTGCCGACGACCTCGCGGTGGTACCCGAGATCATCGTGTCGGTCGGGGAGGACCATTCGTCGACGCGAATGCTGTTGGCGTTCTACGGTTCCACGCCCGCCTATCGGCCGGTGCTCGACGCGCACGGCTGGGGTGACCTGCAACCCGAACTCAACGCCATGTCCAAGCAGGGCCGGTGGCAGGAGATGTCCACGTTGATCGACGACGAGGTGCTCCACACCATCGCCGCCTGCGGCACCCCGGCGGAGGTGGCCGCGCACATCAGGGACCGCGTCGACGGCGTCTCCGACCGCATTTGCCTGTATCAGCCAGGACCCATCGCCGTCGACGCGTTGGCCGAGATCATCGACGCGTTGGGCTGACGGATGCGCACCACCACGATCGAATTCGACGACGTCGTCGACGACCGCTTCGGCGGAAAGGCGTGGGGACTGGCCGAGCTGACGAGGCTAGGGCACTCCGTCCCAACGGGTTTCGTCGTCACCGGCGTCTCGCAGTCGTCCCTTCCCGACGAGGTGACCGAGCGCTTCGCCCGAATGCAGGGACCGGTGGCCGTCCGGTCGTCCGCCACCGGAGAGGACGGTGCCGAGCACTCGTTCGCCGGGCAGTACGACACCGTCCTCGGCGTCGTAACGCCCGAGGACTTCGCCGCCGCCGTCGGTCGGTGTGCCGTCTCTGCCGGATCCGACCGGGCCACCGCCTACGGCGGTGCCGACCCCGTCGAAATGCACGTGGTCGTCCAACGGATGGTCGACGCCCGCGCGGCAGGGGTGGTGTTCACCGCGGACCCGACGACCGGTCGCCGCGATCTCCTGGTGATCGACGCCATCGCCGGTTTGGGGGAGGCGCTCGTCGACGGGTCGGCCGTCTCCGACCACCTCGTGCTGACCTCGGATGGCACCCAGGCGGTGCGCGACGTCGGGGAGATCCCCGTGCTGAGCGACGACGAGGTGGCCCAAATCCGTGCTGGCGCTCTGCAGGCCGCGGCGCACTGGGGTCGACCGATGGATCTGGAATGGGCGGTCGACCAGGCTGGCCGGCTCTGGTGGCTGCAGGCCAGACCCGTCACCACCCTGCCCGGTGACCTCAACGAGATGGACACCCCGGTCACCGGCGCCACCGACGTCTACACCCGGTGCAACATCGGCGAGATGATGCCGGGCGCCTTCTGCCCGCTCACCGCGTCGGTCTCGGGGCACGCCATCGACTACGCGATGCAGATGACGCAGGTGGTGGCCCGCGCGCAGCCCCGCTACGAGACGCCGTGGCGCCAGGTCGGGTACTTCTACGGGCACATGTTCCTGAACATGACCGAGGGTACGGGCCTGAGCTCGGGCATCCTCGGCAACTCCCTCGAGCAGTTCTCCATGTCGATCTGCGGCCGGGTGGTCGACGAACTCGAGCCCAAACCGCCAAAGCCGTTCGCCGACAAGCTGGTCAACACGGTCCGGCTGACCTCGCACGCGCTGTCCGCCGGACCGGCGATCCGGCGGCTCGGCCAGCAGATCGCCGCCTATCCGATCCCCACCGGCCGCGACGCCGAAGAGATTCTGCGACAACTGGAGTCGGGCGTCGAGCTGTACTGTCACGTCACCCTGGTCCACGTCCGGTCCTCGTCGCGCGCGGCGGTCGGCGCGAACGTCCTCGAGAGCTACCTGGTGCGCCAGGCGGTGAAGGACGGTCGCGACGAGAGCGAGGGCCAGGCCGAAGCCGCGCGGCTGATGGCCGGCGCTTCCGACGTGGAGAGCGCGCTGATGGTCGAGGAGCTGCACCAGGTGGTGCGGAAGGTCGCGGCCGACGACACCGCCACCGGGTGGTTCCTGGCCGAGGCGCCTGCGCAGGTTTTGACGCGGCTGAGGAGCGAACCCGGTCCGGGCGGAGTTGCGTTGCGCGAGTTCCTCATTCGACACGGGCACCGTGGCTACCGCGAACTGTGCATGCGAGACCCCGCGTGGGCGCAGGACGCCGAGGGACTCGGGTCGATGATGCAGGCCATGGTGCAGTCGGCCCGCGACTCAACAGGGGAGCAGCCCCCTCGGCGACGCGTCGACGTCCCCGCCTCCCGGACCGTCCGGCTGCTCGCCCGCCTGGCGCAGGGCGGCGCGCGCGGACGCGAGGAGACCAAGTCGAAGATGGCGTCGATGGCGCACCGCCTCAAACTCGGGTACCACCACCTGGGTGAGGTGCTGGCTGCCTCGGGGCGCCTGCCCGACGCCGACCTGGTCTTCTTCTTCGACCGCGCGGAGCTGCGCCGGGTGGTGGGCGACGCCGACGTCGCCGAGCTCGTCCACCGGGCGCGGCAGCGCCGGGAAGCGCTTGCCTTCCAGCAGGCGTTGGAGTTCGACGACGTCTCCGTCGGACGGCCCGCCCCCATCCTGTCTCGAGCGCCGGGCACCATCACCGACGACGAGATCCTGGGGCGACCCGCAAGTCGTGGGATCGCGGAAGGCGTTGTCCGGGTGGCAAAGTCGATTCAGGACGCGCGTGACGTCCAGCGCGGGGAGATCCTGGTCGCGCCCGTCACCGACGTGGGGTGGACGCCGTACTTCACCGTGATCGCCGCGCTGGTCACCGACATCGGCAGCTCGGTGTCGCACGGCGCCGTCGTCGCGCGGGAGTACGGATTGCCCTGCGTCGTCAACACGTTGGTGGCCACGCAGGTGCTCAAGACCGGCGACCGTGTCCGGGTGGACGGCGACCGGGGATTGGTCACCCGGCTGGAGTCGAACTAGTCCCGAGATCGTCCACGCGCGGGGCCTGCGGGGTGCACCATGGTCCGATGGACGTCTCAACCTGCACTGCCCTCGTCACCGGTGCCAACCGTGGTCTCGGTCGACACTTCGCCCTCGAGCTGCTCGCGCGCGGGGCCAAGGTGTATGCCGCGGCGCGCAATCCGGACTCGGTCGACGTCGACGGTGCCATTCCCCTTGCCGTCGACGTCACCGATCCGGCGTCGGTGGCCGCAGCAGCCGAGCGCGCCGGTGACGTGACTCTGCTGGTCAACAATGCCGGGATCGCGGCGGACGTAAACCTGCTGACCGGCGAGCTCGACGGCGCACGCCGTGAGATGGAGACCAACTACTTCGGCACGCTGTCGATGGTTCGGGCGTTCGCCCCGGTGATCGAGGCCAACGGCGGCGGCGGAATCCTCAACGTGTTGTCGGTGCTGTCCTGGGTGAGCACCCCCGACCACAGTGGGTACTGCGCCTCGAAGTCGGCGGCGTGGTCGATGACCAACGCGGTGCGGCTCCAGCTGGCTGAGCGCGGAATCGTGGTGACCGCACTGCACGTCGGCCTGATGGACACCGACATGGGGGCGATCTTCGACGCGCCCAAATCCGATCCCGCCGTCGTCGCGGCTCTTGCGGTCGACGCGGTCGCGGCCGGGGACTACGAGCTGCTCGCCGACGACACCAGTCGTGCGGTTCGCGCCGGGTTCGCGGGCGGCGTGGAAGCCCTCTATCCGCAGCTGGCCAAATGATCACCATCTGATGGGGATCCTGCGAACCCCCGACGACCGATTCGCCGACCTGCCCGGGTTCCCATACCCACCCAACTACGTGCAGGTGCAGACCCGCAAGCTCGACCCGGTCCGGATGCACTACGTGGACGCCGGGCCCAGGGACGGGCCGGTGGTGCTGCTGATGCACGGCCAACCCACGTGGTCCTACCTGTACCGCAAGGTGATCCCGGTCCTGGTCGACGCCGGTCTGCGAGTCGTGGCACCCGACAACATCGGGTACGGCCGGTCCGACAAGCTCACCGACGCAACCGATTACACGTTCGCCCGCCACGTCGACTGGCTGCACGGCCTCGTCACGACGCTGGACTTGGGCGACGTCACCCTCGTCGCACAGGACTGGGGCGGGCCACTCGGCCTGAGCGTGTTGGCGCGCGACGAAGGCCGCTTCGCGCGCGTCGTGGCCGCCAACACCATCCTGCACACGTGCGATCCCGCGTTGGAGGGCGAGCTCGAGTGGGCCCATCACGGGGTGGGAGACGGCCGAATGATGTTGCAGGAGACGCTGCTCGACTACGTGGCGTTCTACCAGCGGGCGCCGAAGATCGTGCCCAGCTTCTTCCTCGACGCGGTGGCCGGACCGCTGCCAGCGAACGTGCTGGCCGCTTACGACGCGCCGTTTCCGGACCGGTCCTACACGGCCGGCCTCCGCCAACTGATCGCCCTGATTCCGTTGACGCGCAACGACCCTGGGGCCGCCATCGGCCGTGACACCATGGCGGTGCTCGAACGGTGGCACAAGCCGTTCCTCACCGCCTACTCCGACGGCGACCCCGCGACCAGGGGCTGGGATCGGGTGTTTCAGCGGCGAGTGCCCGGTGCGAGCGGGCAGAACCACGTGACGATCACAGGCGCGGGCCACTTCGTTCAGGAACAACGCGGCGAGGAACTCGGCCGGATCGTGGCGGACTTCGTCGCCCTCAGCTGCTAGACAGCGATCAAACAGCGCGCCCTGGCAACCTCATTGGTAATTCGTCGACGCGCGGCGAGCTGTCAGGAGGTGAGGGTGACCACCGTGTCCCGCCTCGTCGTCACGATGCTGACCGTGGCCGCGCTTGTCGCCGGTGGGTGCGGGGTCGCCGCGCTTCGGGTCTCGGGTACCGACAGCGCCATGGCCAAGCTCGCCGAATGGGGCCGTAGCCACGGCTTCAACGACGAAGTCACCTGGCTGGAGAAGCAGGTGTACCTCCGCAATCAGCCCGCCCTAGGCGGTGAACCGCCCGGCGGCATTCGGCCCGCGGCCGGAGCCGTACCCCAGGCTTCCGGCTCGGCGACCCTGCCATCCACACCCCTGGCGCCGCTGAGCGATGACTCTCCGCTGCCCGGCGAGGGCACCTGGCACACGGTGGTGACCGCGCACGGCAAGCCCGCGGTCCAGGTGGCGGCCCTGCGCCCCGACGGTCAACACACCTCGTTCGTGGTCGGCGTGCTGCGGATGGACCCCGCCCTGGTGCGCGGTGAACTGCGGCCCGGCACCACCGATCCCGGTGGCACGTGGTCGGCGTCGCCCTCGCTGACCCCCGCCGACAGGACCGACGTCGCGGTCGCGTTCAACGGCGGCTTTCGGCTCACCGATCCCAGCCGTCCCGGCTATTTCAGCCACGGGCGCACCGTGACCCGGTTGGTCGACGGCGAAGCCAGCCTTTTGCTGAGGGCCGACGGCACCGCCGACGTCGGACGGTGGAATCAGGAGGTTCGGATGGCGCCCGACGTGGTCAGCGTCAGGCAGAACCTGGTGCCCCTCGTCGACGGCGGCGCGCTGAACCAGACCTGCGCCACCGGCGGTACCAAGGAGTGGGGCACGACCATCGGTCAGACCGCCTTCATCCATCGGTCCGGATTCGGCGTCACCGCAAGCGGAGTCGAGGTCTACGTGGCAGGCCCGGCTCTGTCGGTCTGCACGCTGGGGCGCATCCTGCAGGACGCCGGCGTCGTCCGAGGCATGGAACTCGACATCAACCCGGACTGGGTGAGCGGGGCGTACTTCCATCCGCGACCCGGCGGTCCGCCGCAGGGTTTCGCGCTCTTCCCCGACGAGAAGGTCTCGCCGCAGCACTACCTCAGACCGTCCTCGCGCGACTGGTTCGCCTGGTTCACCCGCTGACGGTCAGTCGGCGCTGATGGCCTCGACGATGTCGAGCCGCGCTGCCCGCACGGCGGGCGGTATGGAGCCGAGGAGGCAGATCGCCAGCGCCCCAAGTCCAATGGCGATCATCGACGGCTTCGGCTCCCACGCGACGTCGATGCTGAGGACGTTCGTCAACGCGACGGACGTCAGGTATTGGATTGCGGCGCCGAGGATTAGGCCGAGCACGGCACCGACGATGCCGATGCCCGCGGCCTCGGCCAGAATGGCCTTGAGGGTGAACGCCCTCGTCGCGCCGATCGCCCGGAGCACGCCGATCTCGCGGCGCCGGTCCAGGACCGACAGCATCAAGGTGTTCAGCAGCGTCACGGCGGAGACCAGGACGACGATCCACGCGATGACGGTGATGACGGCGATCACCTGATCGAGTGCGCTGGCCACGCCGTCTAGGGCCTCGTCACCCGAGTAGACGAAGGTCTCCGGGGAGACGATCTTGCGAATCGCCGCCGTCACCGCGGCCGGGTCGGCGCCGGGGGCGAGCGTGACCTCCAGGTCGCTCGCCCCGGCGCGGTCGAACCAGCCCTGCATGGCGTCCAGGCTCATCGCGACGGTGCCCGTCATCCCAGAGAAGTACGGGACCAGCGCGAGCACCCGAACGGTGCGTGAACCGGTGGGGGTCTGCAACGTGATCTGGTCGCCCGCAACTACGTTCATGGACTTTCCGAGGTCACGCGACAGCGCCACGCCGTCGCCGGCAAGCAGTTTCTTGCGGTCGGCGGGCGCCAGGGACGTGTAGATGTCGCGGTGGGAATCCGCGGCGATGCCGAGCAGCATCACGCGGGCGTCGCCGACGGTGGCGAAGGCCATCTGATCCGGGACGACGCGTTCGACGCCGGGGACGGCGGCGACGTCGGCCGCCGTGGTCGGTGGCAGCAGCGTCGACGAGTAGTCGGTGGCAGCAGCCGAGCTGACCCACACGTCCGCGTCGGCGATGGAGGCGAAGGACGCGACCGTGGAGTCGACGGCGTTGCCGGTCGCCCCGGTGACCGCGACCGTGGTGACCACGGCGGTCAGCACCGTCATCATCGCGACCCACATGCGGCGCGGGGCGCGCTCGATGGTCGCCGCACCGAGCACGCCGGCCGGTCCGAACAGCCGGGCCACCGCGGCGGCCACCTTGATGATGAGCCCAGAGAAGGCGAAGCACAGCGCGCTGAACCCGATGAACGACAACGCTATCGACGCGATGGCGATCTGCCCGAGATCGGCGGTGACGACGCCGACGGTGACGGCCAACAGCGCCGTCCCCCCGATTCCCGCGGCGATCCTGAGCCGTCGCGAGCCGGGGTCGGCGGCCGTTGCACCGTTCGGTGCCAACGCCTCGATCGGTGCGACGGTGTGGATCTGCCGGGCGGCCAATGCCGAGGCGCTGACGCTGGCGAGGACACACGCGGCGACGGTCAGCGGCACCACCCACAGCGGAAGCACGTACTCCAGCCGGGCGTCGAGCGTCTGCACCAGCGTCGACGGCAGCTCCCCAATGGCGAAGTAGCCGATCAGGATTCCGAACGCCGACCCGATGAGACCGCCAAGGAAACCGACCAGCGCGGCTTCGGCCAGCATGTCGGACATGATGGTTCGTCGGCGACCGCCGAGTGCGCGCATCGTGGAGATGACGGGCCGTCGCTGGGCGATCGCGATGCTCATGGCGTTGTAGCTCAGGAATGCGGCCACCACCAGGGACACCGAGGCGGCCAGCAGCGTCATCGCCTGCAGGATGGCGAACGAGCTACTCGCCTGCGCGGCGCGGAAACTCGGCGTCGCGACCACCGCCCGGCCCTGAAGCGCCGTCGTCACCCCGGCTCGCACCGCTGCCTGGTCCGCGCCGGGGGTGGTGAACACCAGGATCGAGTCGAGCCGTCCCTGCCGTCCCGATAGCCGTTGGGCGAGAGCCAGCGGCGCGATCACGAAGTGGGCGTCGTTCAGCCGGCGCGCGGCGGGCCCGTCGACCACCGCCACCGCGGTGAGCTCGGTGTGGCCCGCGACCTGGAACCGTTCGCCCTTGGCCACTCCGAGTCCGGCGCCGACGACCACCCCGTCGGGAGCCGACGTCACGGGTGATCCCTGCTCGAGCTGGTCTTGGATGGCGGTTTGGAGGTCGGAGTGCAGTTCGGAGGCGTTCTGGCCGAGGCCGATGAGCAGGGCGGGTTGCCCGTCGGCGGTGATCCGCGTGCGAACCAATGGAACTGCGGCGCGGACGTTCTCGGTACTGGCGACCGTGGTCAGCATGGTCTCGTCGACACCCTCGCCGGTGATGCCGGAGACCTCGAGGTCGGCGTCGCCGCCAATGCTGGTGGCGAGGCGGTCGATCGATCCGGTGATCGACCCGGAGACGCCGAGGACGGCGACGAGCAATGTCGCCGACACCGCGACCACCACGATCGAGGCCACCGCGCGCCCCCAGTGGGTGCGCAGTTCACGGACGTTGAGTACCTTCAGTCTGCTGAAGACCGCGAGAAGCACTGCGCTACACCCGGTGCGCGGAGTGCTTGCCGCGTCGCCGTGGTGGTTCGGTGGTCACGATCGGGAAGACGTCGGTCCGCTGGTCGCGACCGCCCGCCGAGTGCCGTCCGTTCCGTGGTGCGGGCGCCGCCCTGGTTCGCCCCGCGAGGTCGGACTTCACCGCACCGTCCTGCACCGTGATGACCCGATCGGTCTGCGACGCGGCCCCGAGATCGTGGGTGACCATGACGACCGCTCTTCCGGCGCCGTCGGTGCGCGAGACGTCGCGCAGCAGTTCCATGATCGCGGCGCCGGTCGACGAATCGAGGTTGCCGGTGGGTTCGTCGGCCAGGATCAGCGGAGGGTCCATCATCAGGGCCCGCGCCACGGCCACCCGTTGCATCTGCCCACCGGACAGTTCGGCGGGGCGATGGTCGATCCGGTCGCCAAGCCCCACGCGGTCGAGCAGCGCGACGGCATCGGCGCGCACCTGGCGCAGCCGCCGTCCGTCGAGCAGCATCGGCAGCGCCACGTTCTCCCACGCCGTCAGCGTCGGCAGGAGATTGAAGAACTGAAAGACGAACCCGACCTGGTGGCGTCGAAACGTGGACTGTTGTTCGTCGGTCATGGTGGCGATCTCGGTGCCGTTGAACTGAATGGAGCCGGAGTCGGGGGAGTCCAACGCTCCGAGGAGCTGCAGCAGTGTGCTCTTGCCCGCGCCGGATGGGCCGACGATCGAGGTGAATTCGCCACCGTTGATCCGCAACGTGACCCGGTTGAGGGCACGGACGGTGTGTCCACCGATGCGGTACTCGCGTACCACATTGGTCAGGTCGACTGTCAGCCCCACGTCACGTCACCTGGTGGCGAACTGTTCGGGGCTGGGCAGGGTCTTCTCGGCGAAGCTGGCCCTGATCCGTTGTCCCACTTTGCGATTGCGTCGCCCGGCCAATCCGAGCAACGATGGCACGTGGGCGTAGACCGCCTGGTTGTTTGGCGCGTCCATGTGCGTGAACGGGGGCGTTCCGGCGAGCGGGATCAGCGGTAGCCCGAGGATGTCGCGCGCCACCCTGACGACGGGTGCGTCCAAGACGGCGACGAAGTGCTGAATGTCCTCCCGCATGGCGGCCAGCGCCATGATGCGCATCAGGTGGACGTGCGTTGCGGCGAGTTTGCGCCGGTACCGGCGGGGGATGGCCGCGGTGGCGCCGTCCCAACAGCGGTCGAGGTCGTCGATCCCGTGGTGGCGCATGACCTCGTCGACGGGGATCGCCGTCGGTGCGATGGGCGACTTCCGGCAGTCGTCGAGGTCGACGATCGTCTTGAGTCCCGCCGGGGAGTTGCGGATCATCCGCAGTGCGGCCGCGGGCACCTTGTCGTGGACGTCGACGACGATGAAGAACAGGCTGCTCTCGTCGTACGGGCCGTACTCCTGTTTCATGGTCGCGGAGTCGTTGCCCCAGGAGGCCTCGAAGACCTCGCGCTCCAGTTGCCGGGCAATGTTGGCGAACGGGTCCGTGCCCTCCAGCGCGAAGCATGCGAAGCGGTTGCAGCCCAGTCTCTTGGTGCTCAGGAAGTGCTCGGTCAGCGCGTCGCGTTCGGGATCCGACATGTCGTAGACGTACTCCGTCACTCGCCGGTGCTCCCACCTATCAGCATGCATTTCGACAGGCAAGGGCCGTCGCGGAGGTCACCCGTCTGCGGGTTGCGAATGACCATGCCATCGACGGGGATGAGACGCAAACGCCTCGGGGAGGTTCTCAGCGGTCTCCCGTCGACGCCTCAGGTGGTCAGCAACCTCGCAACCGCGGCGGGTTAGCGAGGCGCCGGACGTGGCAAACACGAGCGCGTCAGGCGGCCGACGCCACGCCCACCGCCGTGGCATATAGGTCCACCATCGCGGTCCTGACGTCGTCACGCTGCCTGCGACGCCGATCCCGACGCTCGAGATCCTCGCCGCGCGGACCGTCGAGGGCTCGAAGGGCGGTGGTCACGGCGCGCAACAGGCCGGCCTCGTCGAGGCCGTCGGGGCCGTAGCCGTATTCGAGGGTGCCGTGCTGTTCGGTGAAGAAGCCGCAGTCCGGGGTCAGGACGGTCGTGCCCGCGTCGTGGAAGGCCTCGACCCACCCCGAGTGCGTGCCGAACACGTACGGCAGCACGGCGAGGTCGACCTCGGTCAGGTATCCGATCAGCTCGGTGTCGCTGAAGCGCCGATGGACCCGGACGTCCACCCCGGCGCGTCGGCAGCGTTCCACGCGATCAGCCGTCCCGGCGACCGCCATGGCCTCGTCGTCGAGATCCAGTCGCACGCGGTGGTTGGGAAGGTCGCCGCCGAGCAGCGCGTCCAGGATCGGCCACGGCCGGATGTTGGCGCGCAATGCCTTTCCGTGCACCGCGACGACGGGATCGTGGCGCGACGGCCGCGCCGGGCCGACGGCGTCGATCGGCAGGACGTGAGGATGGGGGAGCACGACGGCGTCCCGACCCCATCGTCGGCGGATCTCCGCGGCCGCCCCGTCGGTCAGGGTGACGACCACGGCCGCCGCGGGAACGAGGACGTTCAACCGAGCCAGGTGCTGCGTGCGATCGGCGAAGTGCGGGTTGTGCAGGTCGTGCACCGTCAGCACCAGCGGCACCCCGTTCTGGTCCAGGACGTCGACGACCTCGCGGAGGGCGTCGACGGAGACGGCCTCGAAGCCGAAGTGCACGTGCAGCACGTCGAACGTGCCGACGTGGTGGCGGAGGTACTCGGGGTCCAACAGCCGAGGCGGCCACCACTGACCGGGCAGCGTCGCTCCCGGCGGTACCGGGTCGGGCAGCAGGGTCACTCGCGACGTGTCCACCACCGACTGGACGTAGGGGTGGCCGGCGGGAATCGAAGCCACGGTCAGCACGAACCATGTCTTACCCCGTCTGCGCGGACTCACACCGACGGATAACGTGACGTCGTGCACCAACCGTCACCGAGGACGCGGCACTACGGTGACTTCTACCGCGTCGACCCACCGCGTGTCGACGAGTCCAGGCCGCTGTGGCTGGTGGTCGGAAACTGCCAGGCAGAGGCGCTTCGGCTGGTGCTCGACGGGGTGGACGACCGGCCGTACACGACCGTGCGGATGCCGCCGGTGCACGAGTTGGAGCGCTCCGACCTCGAACCCCTGCGGGCGTTGCTCGGCAGGGCTGCGGTGTTGCTGTGCCAACCGATCAGGGACGGCTACCGCGACTTGCCGCTTGGCACGGTGGAGCTCGCCGCCGAATTGTCGTCGACCGCGCAGGTCGTCCGGTGGCCGGTGATCCGCTACGCCGGTCTGCATCCGTTCCAGGCGATCGTGCGACACCCCGCCGACCGGAGCGTGGTGCCGCCGGTGGTTCCGTACCATGACCTGCGCACCGTGGTCGCCGCGCGGGACGGCAAGACGGTCGACGACGACTGGGACGTCGAGGTCGACGACTCGGCGTTCGTCGCGGTCGCCGAGGCGAGTCAGGCCGAGCTGGCCCGCCGGGAGGCCTTGCAGTGCGACGTCGGAGTGTCGGATGTGTTGGGGCCCATCGGTGCTCACGCCGCGCACACCGTCAACCATCCCGGTAACGGCGTGTTGACGGAGTTGGGGCGAAGGGTCCTCTCCGCGATGGGCGTCCCGCGGCCGGTCCCCGTTCCCGCGGCGACGCTGCTCGGCTCGGCCATCGCGCCGCTGGAGCCGCGGGTGCTCAAGGCGCGGAACATCGTCGCTCCCGGTCGGGTCGACTGGTGGTTCGACGGCGCGGAGCTCCGGCCGGGCGACGTGCACCGGACCCAATTGCAGTGGTACTACGACAATCCCGACTTCGTCGGCCTGGCCGTCGGACGCCACGCCCACACGCTGGACCTGCTTGGTCTGGGAACGGCGTCGGCACGGTGACGGCGACGCACCTCGTAGTCGGGCCTGCGCGCCACGGCGTCGTGTCCTTCGCGCTCGACCTTGCCGCCTCCATGCGGGGTGTCGACGGTCCGACGAACGTTGTCCGCCTTGACCATTGGCGTGATCTCGACGGCACCGTCCGACGGTGTCACGGGGTCCATCTGAACTTCACCGACAGGTTGTTCGGCGCCACGCCGGCCGACGCCGCACACCGGGTGGTCGCCCTCGTCCGTGACGTCGAGGCCACGGGTTCGCGGGTGACGGTGACGCTGCACGACGTGCCGCAGCCGTCCGACGGTGGCAATTACGCGCAGCGGGTCGACGCCTATCGGGCGGTGTGCGAGGCAGTGCACGGCCTCGTCGTCAACAGTGACCACGAACGGTCGTTGCTCGAGGAGTCCCGGATCGCCGACCCCGCGGACGTCGTCGTGATTCCGCTCCCGCTGGACGTGGCCGACGTTCCACCGCGGCTACCGGTGGTCGGTGACCGCAGCGTCGGAGTGTTCGGCTTCGTGTATCCCGGGAAGGGGCACGACGAGGTCCTCGCGGCGATGGTGGACCTGCCCCCGTCGGTGGGGTTCATGGCCGTCGGTGAACCGTCGGCCGGGCACGACGATCTGATCGAGAGCCTGGCGAAAACCGCTGAGCGCGAGGGCCGTCGGTTCTCCGTCACGGGTTACGTGCCCGACGCCGCGCTGGCCGCCGTGCTGCACGACGTCACGGTGCCGGTGGCGCACCACCGGCACGTGTCGGCCTCGGGGTCGATCAACACCTGGATCGCCGCGCGCCGACGGCCGTTGGTTCCCGTCAACCGGTACACCGTCGAACACGCCGAACGGCATCCCGGCACCGTGACGCCGTACCCCGACACCACTCGTGGACTGCGGGCCGCGCTCGATTACGCCATGGCCCATCCGGACTCGACGTGGATCGCGGCGGGGACCGTCAGCGGATCGCCGACCCATGTCACCGCGCGGCGGTACGCCCGAGCATTGGCCCGATGGCATGACTGACCCCCGCCCGGCGCCGATCCCGTTGTCCGGTGGTCGATTTGCCGTACCAGGAAACCGCTGGGACCTGCTCGACGACCACCCCGGGCTGGCGGTGCGCGTCGCGGTGGTCATCCCGTTCTACGAACAGCACGAGCAGCTCGCCCTGACGTTGGCCGCGCTCGAGCTCCAGACCTACCCGCACGACCTCCTCGAGGTGATCGTCGCAGACGACGGCTCGGCACAGGTGCCCCGGCCGCGCTCGACGCTGGACGTGTCGGTGGTCAGCCAGGGCCGCAACGGTTTCCGGGCCGCGGCGGCGCGCAACCTCGGCGCGCGGACGGGCACCGCCCCGATCCTGTGCTTCCTCGACGCCGACACCCATCCCGACCCCGACTACGTGCGCAGGATCGTTCGGCTGCCGTCGGTGCTGCCCGACGCCCTGGTGGTCGGCCGCCGCAGGCACGCGGCGCTCGACGGGTGGACGCCGGACCGGTGGCGGTCGTGGCAGGCGGGCGGCTCAAGTCCAGACGTGCTCGAGGAACCGCAGTGGCTACGCGACGAATACGGCAGGTCGCGGCAGTTGCTCGACGTCGACCACCGCTCCTACCGCTACGTCATCAGTTCGGTGATGTGTTGCAGCCGGGAGCTGTTCGAGGACGTCGGCGGTTTCGACGAGTCCTTCACTCGCTACGGCGGGGAGGACTGGGAGCTGGCCCACCGCGCGATGAGCAGTGGCGCCGTGTTGCGCCACGAGCCGCTCGCCGTGGCATGGCATTCCGGGCCCGACTGGGCGGGCCGCGACGTCGCCGAGCGGACCGCGGCCAAGAACCAGGAGGCGCTCGCCGTGGCTCGGCTCGTCCCGGACCCCGATGCCCGCACCCACGGGTTGCGGTACGCGATTCCCGAGGTGGCCGTCGTCGTCGACGCGGCCGGCCACACCGCGGGCTCGCTGGTCGCGACGCTTGCCTGCTTCCTCCACCTGGACGTCGGAATCTGGCTTCACGGCCCGGACGCCGACCGCCTCCGCGCCGAACTGCGGGACGACGACCCCCGCATCCGCGTCGGCGCCCCACCGCCCGAGGTGCTTTCGCGGTGCCGGTTCGTCCTCTCGACCCGCGGCCGTCCGGTGCTGTCTCAGGCCGCGGTGGACCGTGTCGTCGAGGCATGCGGGCGACCGGGTGTCGGGGAGGTCGGCGTCGAGGGTGACGGCGTCGCGGTGGTCTGCCGGTCGTCGTGGGCGCTGAACCGGGCCCGGCGTTGGACCGCCGGGCCCCGTCCCGCAGCCGAGCCCGACGCGGTCCGCGGTCTCTACGAGACGAGGCGGTTCACGCCCGCCGAACTGGGGCTGCGGGACGGCGCGCCGGACACGTCGTTGGCCTGGTGAGCCGACCGGACTAGTCGCCGGCGCGGCTCAGCAGCTTGGAGCCCAGACCGGCGAGCACCTGCGTCGACCGCTGCTGCTCACCCTGCTGGGAACCGAGGACGATGATCGCGCCGGTGAGGATCGGCAGCGCCCACTGTAGGTACTTGAGCTGGCGTTGGGCCGCGGCGACGTCGTCCGGGGTGGCGGCCGTCGGTTCGGTGGCTCCGGCCACCGAATGTCCGTCGCCCTGAGCGGTCTTCGCGCCAAGCGCCCCGCTGTAGAACGTGGCACCCACCGCGGCGCCGGTGAGGACGAGCTTGGTGACGGTGTTCGCCGTGACGCCCTCCTGATGCTTGGCGCGGCCTCGGTTCGCCTTGAGGATGCCCGCGCCTCCGATCAGGTGCGCCCCCATGGCCGCGAAGCTCACGGGCGCCCACTTTCCCCACCCGACGGCGGCGATCTTCGCGCGCTCCTTCGGGTCCTGGACGGCTGCTGCGGCTCCGTTGACGCCGACCGCGCCCATGAGCGATCCGCCGAACCAGGCGGCTGCTCCGAGATCGTGAAGTGATCGGACGACGGTGTTGCGTGATGACATGTGGTGTTTCCTCCAATTGGGACAGTGCTTTTCGTCAAGTGCTCGGTCCTCGGGGGCTTGAAACACGTCAGACGCTTACGGTTTCGGGGTGCTGCGTCCGGGTATCTGCGTCCGTGACAAGGGATGCATTGCACGAAGGGGACGACGATGACGGAGCCCGATCGGGGTCGGCAAGAGGAGCACCTCGACGCGTCGGAGGATGACGGCTCGGCCGAGCTGCAGCCCGAGGATGGCGGCACGGCGCCGTCCCCGCCCAACGAGGGGTCGCCCGACCACCCGCGGTAGGCGCGAGGTAAACCCTCATGTGAGGTGAGAGTAGAGTCTGGTGCGCTGACGGCCGCCCGGTCGTCGCGTCTCGTGAACGGACTTCTGCCCTTGACCTCTCCACCGACTCCGACTCCGACTCCGCCTGCGCCCAACGTTCGGCAGGCGGGCGATCCCAGCACCTCGGTGATGGCGGCCTTGCGTTCGCCACGTCGACTCAAGACCGAGGTGCTCGCCGGATTGGTCGTGGCACTCGCGCTGATCCCCGAGGCCATCTCGTTCTCGATCATCGCCGGCGTCGACCCCCGGGTAGGGCTCTTCGCGTCGTTCACGATGGCCGTCACCATCGCCGTCACGGGCGGTCGACCTGCCATGATCTCCGCCGCGACCGGCTCGATCGCCCTCGTCATCGCGCCGCTGGTACACGAGCACGGCCTCGACTACCTCATCGTCGCGGTTCTCCTCGGCGGCGTCCTTCAGGTGGTACTCGCCGCGCTCGGCGTGGCTCGGCTCATGCGATTCGTCCCACGCAGCGTCATGGTCGGCTTCGTCAACGCGCTGGCGATTCTGATCTTCCTGTCGCAGCTGCCCTATCTCATCGGGGTGCCTGCGCTGGTCTATCCGTTCGTCGGCGTCGGGCTGCTGATCATGGTGCTGCTGCCGAGGTGGATCACCGCGATCCCCGCCCCGCTGATCGCGATCGTGGTGCTCACCGCGGCCGTGCTGGTCTTCTCGGTGCACATCCCCAACGTGGGTGACGAGGGCGAACTGCCGACGAGCCTGCCGTCGCTCGTCGTCCCGCACGTGCCGTGGACGTGGCACACGCTGGCGATCGTCGCGCCCTACGCGCTGGCGGTGGCCCTGGTCGGGCTGTTGGAGTCGCTGCTCACGGCCAAGCTGGTCGACGACATCACCGACACCCACAGCAACAAGACAAGGGAGAGCTGGGGCCAGGGCGTCGCCAACGTCGTCACCGGTCTCTTCGGCGGCATGGGCGGCTGCGCGATGATCGGCCAGACGATGATCAACGTCAAGGTGTCCGGGGCGCGCACCAGGATCTCGACGTTTCTCGCGGGACTGTTCCTGCTGGTTCTCGTCGTCGGACTTGGCGACGTCGTCGGTTTGATTCCCATGGCGGCCTTGGTCGCCGTGATGATCATGGTCTCGGTCGGCACGATGGACTGGCACAGCATCACGCCGTCGACGCTGCGTCGCATGCCCCGCAGCGAGACCCTGGTCATGGTGGCCACCGTGGCCGTCACGGTGGCGACGAGCAACCTCGCGTACGGCGTCATCGTCGGCGCGGTGACCGCGATGGTGCTCTTCGCGCGGCGGGTCGCACACCTCGTCACCGTCGAAAGAGTCACCGGCACAGACGAACTCGGCGACACCGTCGTCTACCGCGTCACCGGAGAGTTGTTCTTCGCCTCGAGCAACGACCTCGTCTACCAGTTCAACTACGCCGACGATCCCGTCAACGTCGTCGTCGACATGTCCGAGTCGCACATCTGGGACGCCTCCACCGTCGCCGCGCTCGACGCGGTCACCACGAAGTACCGGGCCAAGGGCAAGAACGTCGAGATCGTCGGACTGAACGACGACTCCGCCGACCGGCACGACCGGCTCTCCGGGAACCTGGGCTCCGGACACTAGGCGACGACGTGCAGATGCAGATCGGCCAGGTGGCCACCAAGACGGAATTGTCGATCGCCACCGTGCGGCACTACGACGAGGTCGGGCTGGTCACGCCGTCGGCGCGCTCGGCGGGCGGGTTCCGGCTCTACACCGAGGCCGACGTAGAACGCCTCCTGGTGATCCGGCGGATGAAGCCGCTGGGCTTCAGTCTCGCCGAGATGAGGGACCTGCTCGACGCGGTCGACGTCCTCGCCGACGGCGGCGCGTCGGATGAGCGGCGGCGTGGGGCGGCCGAGAAGTTGCGGGAATGCCGCGCCGCCGCGGAGGAAAGCGCCGTCAAGCTGCGCAAGCACCTCGCGTACGCCGACGAGCTGCGCGGGCTGCTCGCCGACCTTGCCGACGGCGTGGTCGGCTAGCGAACCTCGGTCTGACGTGGCGCCCCCGGCAGGGATCGAACCTGCGACCAACCGCTTAGAAGGCGGTTGCTCTATCCACTGAGCTACGGAGGCAGCGCACACACTTTAGCCGAATTGCCGCGAATCGCCTGACGCATGACTCCCTACGCTCGAAGGCATGGGGGTGCACTTCACCAAGGACAAGGGCGACCTCGGCGTCGCGAAGGTGCACGCCGATTTGGCCGGAAAGGGCTTCACGGTTCTCTTTCCGGTGACCGAACACGCGCCGTTCGATCTGGTCGCCCACGCCCGCGGTGAGTTTCATCGGCTCCAGGTGAAGTACCGGTCTGCCCGGGCCGGCGCCGTCAAGGTCCACTTTCGCTCCACCTGGGCGGATCGACACGGCACCCATACGACGCCGATGGACAAGGACGTCGTCGACTTCGTGTCTGTCTACTGCCCGGAAACTGACCGGTGCTACTACGTCCGTCCCGGTGCTCGTGGCACGTCGGTAACCCTTCGGATCGCCCCAAGCCGGAATGGTCAGCAGGCCGGGGTGCTGTTTGCCGATTCGTTTCGCGACCTTCCGAGCCAGCCGATGGGCGACGGCTGAGAACGGAGCTGGCAACCGCCTCACAACACCGGTATTGCGACCCGCGGTATCGGGTGGCGGACTAGCGTGGACCCCGCATCCGGGGTGACGACGGCAGGAGATCGACAGAAGATGAGCGACGTGCCGGACAACGCCGCGGCCGGACTCCCCGAGGAATTGAGTGCGGTCGACCAGCTGTTGCACCGCGGCGAGGCGAACCCGCGCACGCGGTCGGGGCTCATGGGCGTCGAGCTGCTCGACGCGACACCCGACTGGGAACGGTTCCGGGCGCGCTTCGAGAACGCGTCCCGCAAGGTGTTGCGGCTGCGCCAGAAGGTCGTGATGCCGACCCTGCCGACGGCGGCGGCGCGGTGGGTCGTCGACCCCGACTTCAACTTGGACTATCACGTGCGACGGGTTCGCGTCCCCGCACCCGGCACGCTGCGCGAGGTGATGGACCTCGCCGAGGTGGCGCTGCAGTCGCCGATGGACATCTCGCGGCCGCTGTGGACGGCCACGCTGGTCGAGGGTCTCGCCGACGGCACGGCCGCGACGATGCTGCACCTGAGCCACGCGGTCACCGACGGCGTCGGCGCGATCGAGATGTTCGCCAACATCTACGACGTCGAACGCGACCCACCACCGGCCAAGGTTGCGCAGCTGCCGATCCCTGAGGATCTTTCGCCCAACGACCTCATGCGCGAAGGGTTCACCAAGCTTCCCGGCTCGATCGCCGGTGGCATCGTCGGCGCCATCGGCGGGGCGGCGTCATTGTTGGGAAGGGTTGTCCGCGATCCGGTGTCCTCGGTCGGCGGTGTCGTCAACTACGCCAGGTCGAGCGCCCGTGTCATGGGGCCGGTGGCGGATCCGTCGCCCCTGCTGCGCAGGCGCAGCATGTCCTCGCGCACCGAGGCGATCGACATCAAGTTCAGCGACCTGCACAAGGCGTCGAAGGCCGCGGGCGGCTCGATCAACGACGCGTATCTGGCCGGGCTGTGCGGCGCGCTTCGGCTCTACCACGAAGCCAAGGGCATTCCCGTCGCCACGCTGCCGATGGCGGTGCCGGTCAACCTGCGGTCCGACGACGATCCCGCGGGCGGAAACCGTTTCGCCGGAGTCAATCTCGCGGCTCCCGTCGGTATCGCCGACCCGACGAGGCGCATCGCGAAGGTACGCGCCCAGATGATGCGCAAGCGCGAGGAACGCGCAATCGACATGGTCGGCGCCATGGCGCCACTGATCAGCCTGCTGCCCGACTCCATCCTCGAATCCGTGGCCGGCTCGGTGGTCAACTCCGACGTACAGGCCAGCAACGTGCCGATCTACCCGGGGGACACCTTCATCGCGGGTGCAAAGATCCTGCGACACTACGGGATTGGTCCGCTGCCCGGCGTGGCCATGATGGTGGTGCTGGTGTCGCGGGCGGGCTACTGCACGATTACCACCCGCTACGACCGGGCGGCCGTCGCCGACGAGGCGTTGTGGGCGAGGTGTCTACGGGACGGCTTCGACGAGGTGCTCGCCCTGGGAGGCGAGGGCCGGTCGACGCCCGCATCGTTCGTCGCCGATCCGCCCGCGCCGCCGTCTTCTGAGGCGCCGCAGACGTCACCGTCCACCTCGGCCAATGGGAGTGCCGCGCAATGACTTCGCAGAACGGACAGCCCGAGCGCCAGGGCGACAACGTGATCCTTCGCCTGCCCGGCTCGGTCGCCGAGATCGAGGCCAGTCCGGAGGGCCCCGAGGTCGGTGCCTTCTTCGACCTCGACGGCACCCTGGTGGCCGGCTTCACCGGGGTCATGATGACCCAGGACAGGCTGCGGCGCGGCCAGATGAGCGTCGGCGAGTTCATCGGCATGGTGCAGGCCGGGCTCAACCATCAACTGGGGCGTTCGGAGTTCGAGGATCTGATCGGCAAGGGCGCCAGGATGTTGCACGGCAACTCCATCAGCGACCTCGACGAGCTCGGCGAGCGACTGTTCGTCCAGCACGTCCAGGCGCGCATCTATCCCGAGATGCGCGCGCTGGTTCGCGCCCACATGGCCCGCGGCCACACCGTCGTCCTCAGTTCGTCGGCGCTGACCGTCCAGGTCGAGCCGGTGGCCAAGTTCCTCGGCATCGACAACGTGCTGAGCAACCAGTTCGAAACCGACGACGACGGCTTGATCACCGGTGAAGTGCGCACCCCCATCATCTGGGGGTCCGGCAAGGCCCGTGCGGTGCAAGCGTTCTCGGCCAAGAACGGCGTCGACCTGACCAAGAGCTACTTCTACGCCGACGGCGACGAGGACGTCGCGTTGATGTACCTCGTCGGCAACCCGCGACCGACGAATCCCGCTGGCAAGCTGCGCGCCGTTGCCGTCAAGCGGGGCTGGCCGATCCTCAAGTTCACCAGTCGCAGCGGCAGCAGCCCGGTGGCGCAACTGCGCACCGTGGCGGGCATCGCCTCGTTGCTGCCCGCAGCGGCCGGCGGCCTGAGCCTGGGAATCCTCACGCGCAACCGCCGCACCGGGGTCAACTTCTTCACCGCGGCGTGGACCCGGCTGCTGATGACCTCGATCGGAATCGACCTCAACGTGCTTGGCGAGGAGAACCTGACGGCCAAGCGGCCCGCGGTGTTCCTGTTCAACCACCGCAACCAGGCCGACCCGTTCATCGCGGGTCGGCTGATCAGCGACAACTTCACCTCCGTCGGCAAGAAGGAGCTCGAGAAGGATCCGCTCATGGGCACCGTCGGCCGGGTGCTCGACGCCGCCTTCATCGACCGCGACGACCCGAAGGCCGCCGTCGAGAGCCTGGCGAAGATCGAAGAGCTTGCGCGCAAGGGCATTTCGGTGCTGATCGCTCCCGAGGGCACCCGCTTGGACACGACCGAGGTGGGGGACTTCAAGAAGGGGCCGTTCCGAATCGCCATGGCGGCTGGCGTGCCGCTGGTGCCGATCGTCATCCGCAACGCCGAGGTCATCGCCGAGCGGAATTCGAGCACGTTCAACGCCGGCAAGGTCGACGTGGCGGTGTTCCCGCCGATCTCAGTCGACGACTGGACCACCGAGAACCTGTCCGAGCGCATCGCCGAGGTGAGGCAGCTCTACCTCGACACGCTCAAGGACTGGCCGGCGGACGTCCTCCCGAGCGCGCCGCTCTACGAACGCACCGCCAAGCCCGTCAAGAAGGCGCCGGCGAAGAAGGCTCCCGCAAAGAAGGCTCCGGCCAAGAAGGCTCCCGCAAAGAAGGCTGCTGCCAAGGCAACTCCGAAGAAGGGGCGGCCGTGAAGGTAACCGCCGACGCCCTGCACAGCTTCACTCCCACCGGTGACGCACTGGTCCTCGCGGCGGTTGACTCGCCAGCCGAGGTCGAGATGCTCGACGATTGGCTGGCCGACCAGCGCAAGGAGCACCCGGGCTCCAACATCGAGGTTCTGCAACTTCCGACCGACGGCGACCCGCCACCCGCCACCCTCGCCCGACTCGTCGAGTTGCTCGACGTCGACGAGGACCGCTCGGTGGTTCCCGTCCGGGTGTTCTGGGTTCCCGGCGGTCTGCCCACCCGGTCGAAGGTGGTGGCGTTCATCAGCGGACGGGACACTTACCGTCCGCCGAAACTGTTGCAGAGCAACATTCTTCACAAGAACCCGGCCCGGGCCCGCGTGGTGGCCGGCGAGCCCGCCAAGGTCTCCGAGCTGCGCCAGCACTGGAGTGACACCACCGTTGCGGAGAACCCCCGCGACTTCGCGCACTTCGTCGTCCGGCGTGCGGAGCTGGCGATCGGTCGCGTCGAATTGCGGCTGCTGGGGCCAGAATACAAGTCGCCACGCCTGATCAAGCCGGAGATACTGTCCTCCAACCGTTTCCGTGAGGGACTGCAGAAGATCCCCGGGGCGACGTTGGAGTCCGCAGGCGACATGCTCGACGAGCTGTCGACCGGGTGGAGTCGGTTCTCCGTCGACCTGATCCCGTCACTGGGTCGGGCCGTCTTCAGCAGGGGCTTCGACCCGAACATCGACTACGACAGCGCCGAGATCGAGTCGATGCGCGGAGCGCTGGAACGGCATCCGGCCGTGCTGCTGTTCTCGCATCGGTCCTATCTCGACGGTGTGATCGTGCCGGTCGCGATGCAGGAGAACCGGCTGCCGCCCGTGCACACCTTCGCAGGCATCAACCTGTCGTTCGGCTTCATGGGTCCGCTGATGCGCCGTTCGGGCGCCATCTTCATCCGTCGCAAACTCGACGACCCCACCTACAAGTACGTGCTCAAGGAGTTCGTCGGTTACATCGTCGAAAAGCGGTTCAACCTGAGCTGGGCCATCGAAGGAACGCGCTCGCGCACCGGAAAGATGTTGCCGCCCAAGCTCGGTCTGCTCGCGTACGTCGCCGACGCCTACCTGGCGGGCCGCAGCGACGACATCCTCCTGCAGCCCGTCTCGATCAGCTTCGACCAGTTGCACGAGACGGCGGAATACGCCGACTACGCCCGTGGCGGCGAGAAGACCCCCGAGGGGGTGTCCTGGCTGTACAACTTCATCAAGGCTCAGGGCGACCGCAACTACGGCAAGATCTACGTCCGCTTCCCAGAAGCGGTCTCGATGGCGAAGTACCTCGGCGAACCGCACGGGCCGATGACCACCGACGAGGCCGCCAAACGTCTGGCCATGCAGAAGATGGCCTTCGAGGTGGCATGGCGCATCCTGCGCGTAACACCGGTCAACGCAACGGGATTGGTTTCCGCGCTGTTGCTCACCACCAGTGGGGTGGCCCTGACGCTGGACCAGCTGCATCACACGATGCAAGACTCCCTGGACTACCTCGAGCGCACCAAGACTCCGATGACCAACAGCGCGCTGCGACTTCGCACCACCGACGGCGTGCGGGCAGCCGTGGACGCGCTCTCTGGCGGGCATCCGGTCACCCGGATTGACGGAGGTCGGGAACCGGTGTGGCGCATTGCCCCCGAGGACGAACATCAGGCCGCGTTCTACCGCAACACCCTGATCCACGCGTTCCTCGAGACCTCGATCGTCGAGCTGTCGCTGGTGCACGCCGCCCGCGCGCAGGGGGACAGGGTCGAGGCCTTCTGGGCGCAGGCGATGCGGCTGCGCGACCTGTTGAAGTTCGAGTTCTACTTCGCCGACTCCGCGGCGTTCCGCGAGCACGTCGCCGAGGAGATGTCATGGCACGACGATTGGGAACGACACGTCGCCGCGGGCGGTGACGAGATCGACGCGATCCTGAAGGCCAAACGGCCACTGGTAGCAGGCGCCATGCTGCGGCCGTTCATCGAGGCGTACGAGATCGTCGCCGACGTCCTTCGGGGCACGCCACCGGAGATCGGCGAGAAGGATCTCACCGCCCTCGCCCTCGGCGTCGGCGGTCAGTACATCGCGCAGAACCGGGTCCACAGCAACGAGTCGGTGTCGGCGCTCCTGTTCGCCACTGCGCGACAGGTGATCGCCGACCAGAACCTGCTGAAGCCGGCCGCCGACCTCGAGGAGCGTCGCGCGGCGTTCCTGGCGGAACTGCGTGACATCCTCGGCGACATGAGCAAGGTCGAGAAGTTCTCCCGAGACCAGTTCTTCCTTCGCGAGTTGGTCATGCGCAAGGAGAACGGCTGACGGCAGCGTTTTAGCGAAGTCGGCAATGCGCCATACCCTGGAGGCATGACCACCACGACGGCGCGGGCGCAGACCCGCACCAGCGCAGTGTGGCCGATCCTCTTGGGTGTCGGTCTGCTGGCCGGCGCGACCGCCGCATGCATCGCCGCGCTGTCGCTGGCCGATGCGTTGACCGCGACCGGCCTGCCCGATCCCGGCCCCGTGACCAACTACGGACTGCCGTTCGTCAGAGCGGCGGGGGAGATCGCCGCCGTCGTCGCGGTGGGGTCGTTCCTGCTCGCCGCCTTCCTGGTCCCGCCACAGCGCAACGGCGTACTCGACGCGGCGGGGTATCGCGCGCTGCGGACGGGAACCGTCGCCTCGGGTGTCTGGACCGTGTGCGCGGCCATGCTGGTCCCGTTGACCGTCTCCGACGTCACCGGCCAACCGCTGACCAGCCGCATGGACCTCTCGGCGATCTGGTCGGTGGCGAGCCTGGTCGACGTTGCGGGGGCGTGGCGGTGGACCGCGCTGTTCGCCGCGGTCGTGACGGTCCTCAGCATTCCGGTGCTGCGCTGGTCGTGGACCCCGCTGTTGTTGGCTGGCTCGCTGGTCACCCTTCTGCCGCTGGTGCTGACGGGACACTCCTCGGCGGGTGGGTCTCACGACCTGGGCACCAACAGTCTCTTCGTTCACCTGATTGCGGGTGCGTTGTGGGCGGGCGGTCTGCTCGCGCTGCTCGCGCATGCCCTTCGAGGAGGTGAACACGCCAACCTCGCTGCCCGGCGGTTCTCCGTCGTTGCGCTGTGGTGCTTCATCGCGATGGCGGTCTCCGGGGTGGTCAACGCGCTGGTGCGCGTCCGCTTCGACGACCTCTTTCACACCAATTACGGCTGGTTGCTGGTCGGCAAGGGCACGGCACTGGTCGTGCTCGGCGTGCTCGGGTGGCAGCAACGGCGTCGCGGCGTCGCAGCGTTACGCGCCGATTCGAACGCGCGTGGTGCCCTGATCCGGCTGGCGTTGATCGAGGCCGGGGTCTTCGGCGTGACGTTCGGCATCGCCGTCGCACTGGGCCGTACCCCGCCGCCTCCGCCGGCGATCTTCAACCCGTCGGTGACGGCGGTGGAGATCGGCTACGACCTCGCGGGCCCGCCCACCGTCGCGCGGATCCTGTTCGACTGGCGCTTCGACCTGATCCTCGGGACGGCGGCCATCGTGTTCGCCGGCCTGTACCTGGCCGGGGTGTGGCGGCTGCGCAAGCGCGGCGACGCCTGGCCGACCGGGCGGATCGTCGCCTGGCTGTGTGGCTGCGCGGTGCTGCTGTTCGCCACGTCGTCCGGGATCGGCCGCTACATGCCCGCGATGTTCAGCATGCACATGGCCGCGCACATGCTGCTGTCGATGCTGGTGCCGGTGTTGCTGGTGTTGGGCGCACCCGTCACCCTGGCGCTGCGGGCACTGCCCGCAGCACGCGGCGATGACCCGCCCGGCCCCCGTGAGTGGCTGTTGGCGGCGTTGCACAGTCGGGTGTCGCGGTTCCTGACCAACCCCATCGTCGCCACCATCATCTTCGTCTCGGGGTTCTACGGTCTCTACTTCGGCGGCATCTTCGACGTGGCGGTCACCAGCCACGCGGCCCACGTCGCCATGAACCTGCACTTCCTGCTGACCGGCTATCTGTTCTACTGGGTGGTGATCGGTGTCGACCCGACGCCGAGGCCGATTCCGCCCATCGCCAAGTTGGCGGTGGTGTTCGCGTCGCTTCCCCTGCACGCCTTCTTCGGCGTCGTGCTGATGGGCACCAAGGCCGTGCTCGCCGGCGACTTCTACAAGTCTCTGCAGCTGCCCTGGCACACCGATCTGCTGGCCGATCAACGGCTTGGTGGTGGAATCGCTTGGTCGGCAGGCGAAGTCC